>JAGCGS010000042.1 GCA_017649485.1 Bacteroidaceae bacterium
TATTCTATGGAAGACACCCTGAAGAACCTGCGTATATTGTTCAATAATGCTCCAGATCTGATGGGTACGGTAAGGAAGTATATCGGTGAGCACGATGGTATGAAGAAGGAGATTGAGAGATTCCAGGCACAATCAGTGGAAACTATGAAAAACCAGCTGGTTGCCCATGCTGAGAACCATAATGGCGTGAAGGTGGTTAAATCTGTATTGCCTATCTCTGCCAATGCTGCCAAAGATTTGGTATTTAAAGTTCGTGAGGCCATACCTGAGAAGCTGTTCTGCGTGATTGGCTCGGTAGAAGGTGGACGGCCGCTTATCAGTGTGATGATCAGTGAGGACTTGGTGAAGAACCATGAACTGAATGCTGGTACCCTGGTGCGTGAAGCGGGCAAACTGATTCAAGGCGGTGGCGGTGGTCAGCCCCACTATGCTACTGCTGGAGGCAAGAATACCGATGGTCTTCGTGCTGCTGTTGATAAGGTAATCGAACTGGCAAAACTTTAACCTGTGTTAGTAAATAAACTACGAGTCACCGCCATGCTTGCCATGGGGTGACTCGAGTGCTTTCTATGGGTCGTCGCAATGCTTTCTACGGGTTAACGGAAAGCCTCCCATGAGTGAGCGCAGTATCTCCTTTACCCCCATAACAGATACTGCGACGAGTGATAGCAGATATTGGAGTGACCCATAGCAGATATTCTGTTCAAAAAGGGGAAATATTGCCCTGCTAAATCAGTTGCTCTTTGGGATAGTTCACCAAGTAGAGGGTACCTGTAGCACGGGTGAAAGCCGTGTATAGCCATTGGAAGTAATCGGGTGTCAACGACTCTTCCGGCATGTAGCCCTGGTCGAGAAACACATTCTTCCACTGCCCACCCTGTGCCTTATGGCATGTCACGGCATAGGCATATTTTACTTGCAATGCGTTATAGTATGCATCTTCCTTGAGCTTTTTCAATCGATCGTGTTTCTGACTGATGTCTGCATAGTCTTCCAGCACTTGGTTGAATAGTCGTTCGTTTTCTTCTTTTGTCAATGCAGGCGCCTCACTGTGCAGCGTATCAAGCAGCACGGTGGCTTCCACTTCTGCATCAGCATAGTCAGGTAGCAATAGCGATACATCTACAAACCTGAAACCATATAGTTTCCTTTCATTACGTACCCTCCGCACCACAGCCATTTCGCCGTTGGCTATAAAGTCAGTTTGTGGATGATGCTGTGTCCAGAAATAATTATTCTTCGCTACCATCAGACGATCGCCTCCCTCCAACTCCGATTCACGCCAAAGAATCTGAGCACGAATTCCTTTATTATATATATTGGCCCGCTTATTAGATCGGCACACCACAATAGTCTCGTCTTCGCCATCACGTTGGTAACATTCCTCTAGCTGAGCAATCAGATCATAACCAGGAAGCACTTGTATATCGGCAAAGCCAGTAATCTTGATCTTAGGCAACGAGAAGCTATCGCCTGATGCAATCATCTGCCTCAGCACGGTAGCGTTCCACAATATACCCGACTCTTGCCCCTGGCGTACTACCTGCGTGAGCGTTTCCTCGAATACCTGGAGACCATAGCCTCGTAAGGCATCGGCATACAAAGCAGGACTTAACTCTTCGCCCACAGGAGGCAACTGTGCCGTATCGCCCATCAGCATGAGGCGACAATCTTCACCACCATATACATACTTAATCAAGTCATCCAACAGGCACCCAGAACCAAAAACAGCCCCCGAAAGACCCAGATTTGATATCATCGAAGCCTCATCAACAATGAAGAGTGTATGCTTAGATAGGTTGTCGTTGAGCGAAAAGTTACCCATATCAGCTGCCACCGTCTGCTGGCGGTATATTCGCTTGTGGATAGTGTATGCCGAATGGCCTGCATAGGATGAAAAAACCTTGGCTGCCCTACCCGTGGGAGCCAACAACACACACTTCTGCTGAAGCTGGTCAAGTGTCCTAACCAACGCACTGAATAGGGTTGTCTTTCCAGTACCTGCATAGCCCTTTAATAGGAATACAGTTCCGTTTTGGGGCAAAATCAAAAAATCCGACAAACTTTTTATCACTTTTTCCTGCTCAAGTGTTGGTTGGTACGGAAAATTTTCCTTAATTTGCTGCATCAAATGATTTTTTATCATCTTTTATGAATAAAAATTGTTAGCAATACGCAAAATTAGAATTTTTTTTTTGTAATTTTGCAGAGGAATATAATAACTAAAAAAATAATAACATGAAAACAGTATTAAACATTGTTTTGGCTGCCATCGCAGCACTTCTGATTTACGTTTGCTACGAGAGTGTGCAGGGGCCTGTCAGATTTGAGAATGAAAAAGCGATTAGAGACAAAGCCGTTCAGGCACGTTTGCTGGACATCCGTAAGGCACAGGCTGAGTATAGCAATACTCACGACCGTCAGTACACGGATAACTTTGATTCTCTGATTTACTTTGTGAAGAACCAGAAGCTCCCTCTTGTGTTCAAGAAGGGTGTACTGAGTGACGCACAGCTTGAGAGCGGTCTGACAGAAGCAAAGGCAATGGCTATCATTAATAGGGCCAAGAAAACTGGCAAGTACGATGAAGTGAGGAAGAATGGTTTGGAGGATTTCTCTCGCGACACCACTTGGGTGGCTGTTATTGACACCATATTCCCGAAGGGCTTCAACGCAGACTCTTTGCGCTATGTACCTTTCGGCAAGGGCGTACAATTCCAGATGGATACTTTGACCCAGGTAGCTCGCTCTGGTGCTCCTATCTGTCTGCTCGAAGTGAAGACTCCTTATGAAGTTTACCTTGGCGACCTCGATCAGCAGGAAATCATCAACCTGAAAGATCAGCAGCAGCAGCTGAACAAGTACTGTGGCCTGAAGATTGGTGACCTGGAGACTGCAAACAACAATGCAGGTAACTGGGAGTAATTCTTCACAGCACATATTATCCATCCGCTTCTCAGCGGATGGATTTTATTTTGCCATCCTTAACCCTAAAGCTAAGGAGAAAAGTGATTCGTACACCTATTATATATATAAGGTTGACGAATCACTTTCTTTAACCGCTAACCTCAAGCAAGCCATCAACCAACTCGACTGGCTTAGCTATACCTACCAGTCCGTTCACATTGTGATAGCCACCAGGCGCTTTACCCTCATACCACTGGATTTCTTTGAAGACGAACAGAAAGAAACCATCTTCTACCACAACTTTCATCCAATCGACAATGAAGTTGTGGAGTATAACATTTTACAGAAAAGTAACATGGTTCTGCTGTTCGGCATCGACAAGGCTTTATTGTCATTGCTATATGAACAGTTCCCAGAGGCGCAGGTGCAGGTACAGGCCACCCCACTAATAGAATACCTTGCCACACAAAACCGACAAGCCAAGAATAGGCAGATGCTATGCTTTGTAACTAACGACAGCATCATCATCACTGCAATGGAACATCGCAACCTCATTTTCGGCAATAGCTTCGCTTGTAACTGCACAGATGACAGACTCTATTACATTATGTATTGCTGGAAGCAACTTGGTATGGATCAACTCCATGATGAACTGCTTTTAGCCGATAATGCTTCCGATTCATCAACACTTCAGAAGGAACTGTCCCGCTTCATTCAACATGTTACCGTCCTCCAATCCACCTATTTAGATTTGGAGTCATTCATCTCATGAGGGTAGTCAGCGGCATATACAAAGGTAGGCGTTTTGATGTACCCCACTCTTTCAAGGCACGCCCCACGACAGACTTCGCCAAAGAAAACCTGTTTAATGTGTTGGATAACTTGATAGACTTCGAGAATAAAGTACATGCCCTCGATCTATTTGCCGGTACTGGCAGTATCAGTTTGGAACTCTTGTCACGTGGCTGTGAGCAGGTGGTCAGCATTGAAAAAGACAGAGAGCACTATGCCTTTATCTTAAAGGTAATGAAAGAAATAGGCAGTCAAGCTTGGTTGCCTATAAAGGCGGATGTATTTAAGTTTATCAACCGATGCAACCAGCAATTCGACTTAGTATTTGCTGACCCGCCATATACCTTATCAGAATTAACTTCATTGCCCGACCTTATCTTTGGACATAACCTGCTAAAACCCGATGGATTGTTTATCTTAGAACATGGCAAAGACCATCAGTTCGAACAACACCCTCACTTTATGCAACACCGTCGTTATGGTGCTGTGAACTTCACTATCTTCCAACCAACCTTTAAAGCAAAGGAGACATCAGTCGAATAAAGCTTTCGATAACCCTGCTCCTACGCGAACGTTTCTGCCACTGCTTTAGGTAAATCTGACGACTATCACGTTGATCTGCCAGGAATATCTCTCGTGCCTGCACAGCCACTTGTTCATCATAGATAAAAGCATTTGCCTCGAAATTATGCTCGAAACTGCGGAAATCCATGTTTGTAGATCCGATAGTGGTAAGAATATCATCGCTCACCATCAGCTTAGAATGCAAGAAACCTTTTTGATAGAAAAACACTTTCACACCTGCCTGCAACACATCAGTCACATAAGACCTTGATCCCCACTGCACCAACTTGGTGTCAGCCTGCTCCGGTATCATCAGTCGTACATCCACCCCAGCTAACGCAGCTGTTTGCAAAGCATTCAACATTGCCTCATTTGGCAAGAAGTAAGGCGACTGCACATAGAAATAGTGTTTTGCATTACTGATGGCCTTGATCAATCCCATTACAATCTCCTGTCCTGGTTGCTCTGGCGAACTGGTAACAACTTGAATCATTGCTGTACCCATATTCTCTGTCACTGGAAAATAATGAGCAGAAGTCAACAAGGTCCGGTCAGTGAAATACCAGTCTAATAGGAACGAAGTCTGCAAGCCATGAACAGCCTTACCTCTAATCAGCATGTGCGTATCTCGCCAGATACCCCAAGGCACCCCTTTCACATATCGTTCTGCGATGTTCATACCCCCAATAAAACCAGTATGTCCATCAATTACCACCAGTTTTCGATGATTACGATAATTTATTTTATGCGTAAACAGCGGAAATCTCACCTTCAAGAAACTTCTCACTTCAATACCCGCCTCCATCATTTTATTGAAGAAAGCACTGGGAGTCTGCCAACTACCCACATCATCATAAATCACTTTTACGGCTACCCCTTGACTGGCTTTCTCAATCAGCACACTCTGTATCTGCTGGCCTATTACATCATCCGCAAAAATATAGGATTGCAGATGAATGTGATCCTGTGCTAATTGCAACTCTCTGACCAAAGCTGCTATCCAGTCTGTACCAGTAGTATAAATTTCGGTATAGTTGTTTGAGAAAGGAAATGCACGGTTGGTATGTTGGAATAACGATATTAACCCTTCAAATTCGGGAAGAACCTCTTCTGAGTCCTGTGAAAGATACTCCGCCTCAGGACGCTTCAACAGTTTGCTGTAGCTGCGTTTACTAATTATCTGATCACGCCTGTGTGTCCTGCCAAAGAAGAAGTAAAACACTAAACCTAAAACTGGCATGAAGACCAACACCAGTACCCAGGCGATGGTCTTCACGGGGTTACGATTCTCCAACACCACCACCCAGATGGTGCTGATAATTACCGCCAAGTAAATCAGGTATACTGACCACGAGGCTACCAACCTAAATATCTCATGCCATGTAAGCATATCATTCATTGGGTCGGCGACCACCGCCAAAGCCACCACCTCCAGGAGGGCCTTGGAAACCGCCAGGACGACCACCGCCAAAACCACCAGGTCCACCTGGACGGTTGCCCGGTCCTCTTTCTTGACGGGCATTCTTACCTCCAAAGATATTCAGACGGTAGATGAAGTGTACCATCACATAGCTGTTGATAGCATTATATTGGTTCACCGAACGTCCATTGGCTGTAAGTGAGCGCATAATAGTGCTCTGCTTCTTCAGGATATCATACGCCTCTACACTCAGTGAGGCTGCACCCTTGAACAGCGACTGTGAGATCTGGGCGTTCCAAATCAATTCATCACGGTTCATGCTCTTGTCGCTATAGCCGCGACGAGCCTGGTTCGTAATGTTTGTCGAGATAGTCATGTTCCAAGGCAGGATAATTTGCGTGTTTGCACCATAAGAAAAGGTGTAAGGCTCCTGGTTGTTTTGCGTATTCAGCTTGTTACGCTCAATATTGTAATTGATGGCACCATTTATGCCAAACTCAAACCAGTCGTTTCGGTAAGCACCATTTACCCTCTCTCCTAATGACAAGTTCGTAGTGGTGTTTTTCTGCTCGATGTGCGTCCTATTGTCGGTCAGATAACCCACATTGTTCGTATAGCCCACTTGGGTAAACGTATTAATGGTATATTTCTGATTCTTCAATGCTGTATTGTAGTTAAACATACCATTCACATTCCAGTTGCCGTTGATATTCTTCGGCATCGTAGTCCATCCGCCTGTCGCCTCATTGTAGATGCGGCTATTGCTGACGCTGTTTTGTGAGAGGTTGAAGAACGCATTAGCAGAAATACCACGTTGTCTTTCAGCATTATAGGTATTATAGAACAAGGTCACTGTATGCGTGAAAGACGGCTTCAGGCCAGGATTACCTACCCGCACATTCAGAGGATTGGTATAGTCGGTGATAGGCAACAGGTTCTCCATGCTTGGCTGCGAGCTTCTGCCTCGGTACTGGAAGCGCAGCTGGCTCACTTTTGAGAAACGGTATCTGAAATCCACATTAGGCGCAAAGTTGAACACATTACGGGTAGTGTCAATCATGTAGTCACCCCGCTTGTAGGACAACACCGTATGCTGAGGTTCCAGGTTGATACCGGCACTCAGCTGGTATTTCTCGCGATTAAAGCGCAGGGTCACAGATCCCTCGTGGCTGTAAGTGCGATACTCTGCATATTTGCTCAGGCTATCTACTTCGGCATTCATATAACCAATAGGCAAATCATCACCCAACTTCCAGGGGAAGTCATTCAGACTATAAGTTTTGCGGTCGTTCTTGTTCAAGCCATATTCGAACTCATAGCTGAACTGCAGGAAAGTATTCTTGCCAAGCGGCTCGCTATAGGTCACTTGGGCTGAATAAGTGGTGTTCTTCGTGGGAGAAGCGATAAACTGGTTACGTATCAATGTTGAGTCACCGCCCAGCACACTCACCAGCTGATAATAGCGTGTCAGCGACTGAGTATATTGGTCGTTGTCATTGTCACCATAGCGGAACTGCCCCCTGAAAGTGATATTCCTGCCTGTGTCGCTCAGCTTGCGGTTGATCTGCAGGGAGCTGTTCACTGAAAGGGTGTTCTGCTTGGTCATATTGGCACTTTCAGTCAAGTTCCTGCGGATAGCCTTTAGCGGGTCGGAGTCATTCAGCAGGTCAAAACTCAGATAGTCATTCGGGTCATCCACTATCTGATAAGGATCACTGCCGAAGGTACCCGACTGAGAGTCTGAACCGTTGTTAGTCTTACCCCAGTTGATGCTCGGACGGAGCAGGATATTGGTCAACGCATTGGGCTTCCACTCCAAGCGCATATTGGCGTTCCACTGGTTGTTCTTATTACGGCTCAAGGAGTTGGAGTTCATAAAAGAGCTGTTTCCGTCATAAAGGAAGTTCTCCTGGAAACCGATGTTCTTCACATCATTGTCACGCCAGTTATACCTGATGCTACCGCCCAACTCCAGCTTTTCTGTCTCTGTTGCAAAGCTCATGCCAAGGGTCTTGGTAGCCGTCAGGCCGTTGTTGCCGCCAAAGCGCATACCGCCACCGCCGCCACCGCCTGAGAAGCCTTGGTTGTTCACGTTATTGGCACCGCCCATGAATGTCAGCTGAGATGATCCACTGAAGTAGTTCATCATAGCACGGCTGGTGTATCGGTGTTCCGTTCCCGCGCCCAGGTCAACATTACCGAACAAACCCTTGTTCATATTCTTCTTCACCGTCAGGTCAAGCACTGTTTCCTCATCTCCGTCTTCGATTCCCGTTACACGTGCCATATCCGACTGGCGGTCATAAGTCTTTATGTTCTCCACCATATCCACAGGCAGATTCTGAAGTCCGGTCTGCACATCGCCTCCGAAGAACTCTTTGCCATTCACCATCAGCTTCTTGACTTCCTTACCATTAATCTTGACGTTACCTGAGTCATCCACTTCCGCTCCGGGCAGTTTCTTCACAAGTTCTTGGAGCATGGCTCCTTCAGGAGTTCGGTAAGCACTTGCATTATATAATAAGGTGTCCTCCACCACCTGCACCTGCGAAGCCATAGCAGTCACAACAGCTTCGCGCAAAGCAATGGCGTCCAACTCCAGCTTTTTGGTACCCACATCCACTGTGGTTCGCTGGTTGGTCAGTGTCAATTGCTCATTGATTGTTTTATAACCGATGAAAGATATCTTCATAACGTAATTACCTGCTGCAGCTTTTGGCAACTCAAAAGAGCCGTCGCCCAATGTAGCAGCTCCATTCACATAAGTACTGTCGGGCAGTGTCAACAACTGAATAGTAGCTTGTACTACAGGATCCCCTGTATCCTTCTCAACCACCTTACCCTTTACTGTGATATTTCTTGTTTGTGCTATCGCCGGCATCAACACCGTCAAAGACATCAATAGTAATAATAAAAGCTTTTTCATCTTATCAATTTGTTAACAATTACGGTTCTATGACACCAATATGCCACTTTAGTTTAATGTCTCCGTTCTTTATTTAAAATATTTTAAGTTTTTTACGCCCGCAAAGATACATCTTTTATAGATAAGTTATATCTTTGCAATCTTAAAGTATCATAAAACAGCCGAATATGACCAACGAAGGTGTCATTATATGTCAGAATTTTCAGCACGACCTCACGAAAGCCGTGAGCCAATGTGCACACGATCAAGTGTATATTCTCACAGATGAAACTACGCATGAGCTTTGTTTGCCTTTGCTAAGCAACATCTCTGTCTTGTCGGATGCAAAGCATATCGTTATTAATTCAGGTGATGTACACAAGAACCTTGAAACTCTTGCTAATGTGTGGCAAACGTTGAGCGATGGAGGCGCCACCCGTCATTCGCTATTGATTTGCTTAGGTGGTGGCATGGTAACCGACTTAGGTGGGTTTGCAGCCTCCACATTTAAAAGAGGCATCCCCTATATTAACATTCCCACCACTCTTTTGGCAATGGTCGATGCAGCTGTTGGTGGTAAGACTGCCATAAACTTCAATGGTTTAAAGAACGAAGTGGGAGTTTTCCAACCAGCCATAAAGGTGTTGCTGGAAACCGAGTTCCTGCGTACACTCGATTCGTACAACCTATTTTCTGGTTATGCAGAGATGCTGAAGCATGGACTTATCAGCAACCACGACATACTTAACGAACTATTATCATTCAATACAGCTGATATTGATTATATCCGACTCAAGCAGTTAGTAGCACAGTCGGTGAGTGTAAAAGAGGGAATAGTGGAAAAAGACCCACGCGAACAAAACATACGCAAAGCTTTAAATTTAGGACATACTGTTGGTCATGCTTTTGAGTCGTTGGCGATGAAACGACACCGTCCTGTTCTGCATGGTTACGCTGTTGCATGGGGTTTAGTTTGTGAGCTATATCTGTCCCATATCAATGTGCAGTTCCCACGTGATGTCATGCGTCGGGTTATTTATTTCATTCATGATAATTATGGGACCTTCCCTTTTACCTGTGATGATTACGAACAGCTCTACAACTATATGACACACGACAAGAAGAACCAAGGTGATACAATCAACTTCACTCTTCTAAATGATGTTGGTGAGCTTCGCCTCAACCAAACAGCTTCTCAAAGTCTCATATATGAAATGTTTGACTTCTATCGAGAATGCATGGGATTGTAGTTCGTCAATGATATATGAGTTGGTACTCTGCCAGACTCAATTCTATCATACTGCTTTATATGGGTTCGAAAGCTCTTCCACTCACAGTATCTTCACAAATTTGACGATGGGTACAATACGGGGATTTGTGTCTTATCAAGAAACCACACAGTTTAAAAGTTAAGCACCTTTAGCTATAAAAATCTTGATAGAGCATTTTTTTAGGTCCTCAAAGGGAAGAAATGCGCCATTTATGACTTCATCTTAAAGTTTTTTTGTGCCAGTTGCTATATTTTTGCCTTTTTTTACTCAAAAACGCAAAAAAAAACGAGTAAATATTTGCAGATATAAAAAATTGCATTACCTTTGTCGCACAATAAGAAAGAGAATGTTGAACCAATTCATTCATAACAATAACTATACCAATGATGTTGGAATGATATGATTCATTCATAACAATCATTGGGTTCATTCAGACAATGCGATGGGGAGGATGCATAATATATGCATCCTCCCTTAATTTTGGGATTGTCATTTAATATTTCAGTATAGATTGACAACGCACGATGGCACAGATAGCAGTTTGCCGTTTCTTTGTGAGCAGATATATATGGTGAAAAGGAGAAAAGAGCCCTCCAACCAGTCAGGCAGATTGCTTCGGGAAAAGGGGCGGTTTACTTCGGGAAGACGGTAATGAGTACTTATTTTGCAATCAAGAATTGCAATAACATCCAAGTTGACGGAATCTCATTCATCGAGAAACTGTCATTCAATGCCTTCAACGAAGGAAAACGCATTGAAAACTGCATCAAGATGCATAAGTGCCTATTCAAGGTAGACGGGAAGTAAAACCAAGCAAAGGCTGCATAGGAATAACTCAGACAATCAAAAAGTGGAGTAACCAGCAGAGAACTCCCTATCAATAGCCAGATAAAGTGGTAAAAATAGTCAAAAGTATAAAAAAGTGGCTACCTATAGAAAAAAAACCTCTAAATCAGCGACTTAGAGGGAATTTGGAGTAGTGGAGCGGGGATTCGAACCCCGATTACATGCGTGAGAGGCATGTGTCCTAGCCCTTAGACGATTCCACCATTTGGCGATTAAGAATTTCGTTCCCTTTGGTACACCCTCAGGGGCTCGAACCCTGGACACCCTGATTAAGAGTCAGGTGCTCTACCAACTGAGCTAAGGGTGCATCATTCTCAATTGCGGATGCAAAGTTAGGAACTTTTTTTATATCTACAAAACTTTGGGACGTTTTTTTTATCTTTTTCTAAGAATGATTACTCAAATGAATATAACTCTGAGGGAGAAGAGCGTTTCAACACGCAAAGCTGAACATCTCTACCTACCAATATATCAGCCTTTTTTAGTCTAAGTTCCACAGTTTTATATGCCAAATCAGGGTGATTATTATCTTTACTGAGGTGACATAGCCAGATGTAATGCAAATGAGGCTGCCAATGGGTGGCTAAGAATTCTGCCGTATGGGCATTACACATATGCCCATTATTACTGGCAATACGTTCTTTCAGATAAGGAGGATAAGGACCCATCTTGAGCATTTCCTCGTCATAGTTGGCCTCAATAACCAGATAGTTTGCTTTAAGAATGTACTTCTCTACAACAGGGGTTATCTCACCTAAGTCAGTTATAAAGCAGAATGTCTTACCATCAACATTTATACAATAACCCACATTATCTGAACCATCGTGAGGAACTTCGAATGCCTCAATAGTGAAGTCACGTAACTTTAGAGGTTGGTATTTATCCAATTTCTTGGCGCTTATGCCCAACTTCTGAGTCATACAATAGCTTTTGTTAATGCCCACATGTGTTTCTGCTGTAGCATAAATAGGCAAGAAAAGATTTTCGCCTAACACCCCCACCGATTTGATGTGATCGGCATGATCATGGGTGATAAATACTGCCAGGATAGACTCTAAGGGGATGCCTACATCCTTCAAGCGTTTTCGGATAGTACGAATGCCAATACCCGCATCAATTAGTATGCCATAAGTCTCACAACCCAGATAGTAACAGTTACCACTACTACCACTTGCCAGACTCATAAATTGTATCTTCATAGTTAGTTTTCTTTATCGGGATGCAAAGATAATACTTGAATTAGACTTAAGCAAATAAAAAGGTAGGTATCTTTTATTGAAAAGACACCTACCCATATAGGTAGCCGCACTGAAATACTGATGAAGATGAAACTCCGAATGACATGATTTGAGAGCCCGATCCCTTTGTAATCCACCGACTCAAAGTTACCCGTTAGGGCGTGGCCCGCCATTGGGATACGGAACCTGCCTCGGTATTTCTTTATAATTTGATGAGTTTCCCGATCGCATCAATGCGGCTTAGTTTCTCATCTTCTGTTTACAAATATAGAACATTACTTATTAATTTGCAAATAATAAAAGAAAAATTTTTACTTAAGCACATTTTTCTATATATACGAAAAAAAAGAGGCAAGCTCCCATTAGAGCTTGCCTATACAACCCAACATTCTTTTTATCAGCTGATTAAGCTGCCTTTGCCTTAGCAACGATAGCCTTGAAAGCCTCAGGATGGTAAACTGCTAAGTCTGCCAATACCTTGCGGTTAATTTCAATACCAGCCTTATGCAATGCCCCCATCAGCTTAGAATAAGACAAACCTTCCAAACGTGCGGCAGCGTTAATACGCTGGATCCACAGGGCACGGAAGTTGCGCTTATTAGCCTTACGGTCGCGGAATGCATATAACAAACCTTTCTCCCAAGTATTCTTGGCAACGGTCCACACATTCTTTCTTGCACCAAAGTAACCTCTGGTCAACTTCAAAATTTTCTTTCTCTTTGCTCTAGAAGCAACATGATTTACTGATCTTGGCATAGTTTTTTGTTTTTTGAACGTTAGCGCCATAGCCAATCGCCATGGTCTTAGCAGCTAAACATTCGGTTAATAACTAAATTTTTTCTTGCACGGTTATCGAATGGCCAGAAGCTCACGTACCTGACGGACGTTAGTTGGATCAACAATGGTTGAGTAACACAAGTTTCTCTTCTGCTTCTTAGTCTTCTTAGTCAGAATATGACTATGATAAGCATGCTGTCTCTTAATTTTACCTGTTCCGGTAAGAACAAATCTTTTTTTAGAACCGGAGTTAGTTTTAATCTTTGGCATCTTACTGTAAAAAATTATTTAATTAATATATATGGTAACGCACTACACCTAAGGCGTTACTCACTTTCTTTTTCTATTGCAGGTGCAGGAACTGAAGTAGCCGCTGGCTTAGAGGGCTTGGGCTGTACATTCTTAGCATCTGCATTCTTTTTCTTGATAATTTCCTTCTTTGGAGCCAATACAATGGTCATCTTTTTCTTCTCCAAAACTGGCATCATCTCAACCTTTGCATACTCTTCAAGATCATTAGCAAAACGCAGCAACAGCACCTCACCCTGTTCCTTAAAGAGAATAGAACGTCCTTTGAAATAGACATAGGCTCGAACCTTGTTACCATCTTTCAAGAATGAAATGGCGTGGTTCTTCTTGAAATTGAAGTCGTGGTCATCAGTCTGAGGGCCAAAACGGATTTCCTTCACCTCAGTCCTTACCTGCTTAGCCTTCATTTCCTTCTGACGTTTCTTCAATTGATAGAGGAATTTCGAATACTCTATCACACGGCAGACTGGAGGCTGAGCGGTAGGAGAAATCTCCACCAAATCTGCATCGTGCTCTTCAGCTATGCGCAAAGCCTGAGCAATAGGATAAACTTTCGATTCGATATTATCTCCAACGATTCGAACTTCCTTGGCTCTGATTTGGCCGTTCACCCGATATTGATCTTTGTTATCGTCTTTCATTCAAAATAATCTATTTCTAAAAACGCGGCGCAAAGTTACCACTTATTTATCATATTATGAACTTCTTCGCTAATTTTTTTAGCAAAATCCTCAAATTTCATGGTTCCTTGGTCTCCTGAGCCCTGCTTTCGTACAGAAACCTCACCATTTTCAGCCTCTTTTTCTCCTACAATCAGCATATAAGGGATACGCTTCATCTCATTGTCACGAATCTTACGGCCAATCTTTTCGTTGCGATCATCCACTAAAGCACGAATGTCAGACTGTTTGAGGTACTTCTGCACCTCAGCAGCATAATCGTTGAATTTCTCACTGATAGGCAAAATAGCTACCTGGTCAGGGGTCAGCCACAATGGGAATTTACCTGCAGTGTGCTCTATCAACACTGCCACAAAACGTTCCATAGAGCCAAAAGGCGCACGGTGAATCATTACTGGACGATGCTTGAGGTTGTCTGAACCAGTATATTCAAGTTCAAAACGCTCTGGCAGATTGTAATCCACCTGGATAGTGCCCAACTGCCAACGACGTCCAATTGCATCCTTTACCATAAAGTCGAGCTTGGGACCATAAAACGCAGCCTCACCATATTCTATCTTAGCAGGCAAACCTTTCTCCTGACAAGCCTCGACAATGGCACGTTCTGCACGTTCCCAATTCTCGTCAGAGCCAATGTACTTCTCATGGTCATTAGGATCACGGAGGGAAATCTGTGCCTCAAAGTTCTGGAAGTCCATCGATTTGAATACTATGGAGATGATGTCCATAACACGCAGGAATTCATCTTTCACTTGATCTGGACGACAGAAAATATGTGCATCATCCTGAGTAAAGCTACGCACACGTGTCAATCCGTGCAACTCACCACTCTGTTCATAACGGCATACTGTACCAAATTCTGCTATTCGTAAAGGCAGATCCTTATATGATCGAGGAGAATTTCTGTACATCATGCAGTGGTGAGGGCAATTCATAGGTTTCAAAAAATATTCCTCTCCCTCTTCTGGAGTATGGATAGGCTGGAAGGAATCCTTACCATAATGTGCATAATGACCCGAGGTGATATACAACAACTTATTCCCGATTGGAGGAGTGATTACTTCCTGATAATCGTAACGTGCTTGGATACGACGCAAGAACTCCTGCAAACGCAGACGCACGGCTGCACCTTTTGGCAACCACATTGGCAAACCTTTACCTACGGTCTCAGAAAACATGAACAAATCCATTTCCTTACCAATCTTTCGATGGTCACGCTTCTTGGCTTCCTCCAACATCACCAGATACTCATCCAACAGTTTCTTTTTAGGGAAAGAAATGCCGTAGATACGAGTCATCTGTTCACGATTAGCATCGCCACGCCAAAAAGCTGCAGATACACTTGTGAGTTTAATGGCTTTGATAGCGCCTGTGTTCATGAGGTGTGGGCCACGACACAAGTCTGTAAATGAACCTTGGGTATAGGTAGAGATGGTACCGTCTTCCAGATCTTGATCGATGTGTTCACACTTATAGAGCTGACCATCGGCTTTAAACTGTAACAATGCATCAGCCTTTGACACCTCACGGCGTATAAGCTGCTCTTTCTTTGCAGCCAATTCCTGCATTTTCTTTTCAATAGCTGGTAAATCGCCTTCCTTGATTACCACGCCATCTTTTGGCATCACATCATAAAAGAAGCCGTTTTCAATAGCCGGACCAAATCCGAACTGAATGCCTGGATAAAGCTCTTGAAGAGCCTCTGCCAACAAATGGGCACTAGTGTGCCAGAAAGTGTGTTTGCCTTCTTCATCATCCCATTTGTACAGTACCACATTAGCATCCTCGTTGATTGGACGGCTCAAATCATAGGTCTCACCATTCACGCCACAAGACAACACATCTTGTGCCAGTCGAGAACTGATACTCTCAGCAATCTGCAAACCGGTTACTCCGCTTTCATATTCACGCACAGAGCCATCGGGAAATGTAATCTTTATCATATCTCAAATATCATATTATTCAAACAAATTGAAGTGCAAAATTACTAATTTCTTTTGGAAGTATAATCGTTTATGTCAAAAATTATTAGTCATGAAACAAAAAAAAGTGAAACTACTCAGAAAAACGTTTGATGACATTGTATGCTGAAGCGATACCGAGTTCTCCAGCCTTACTTAAGTCGGCAATGCCCTGGCGGTTATTACCCAAAAAGATGTTGGTTAACCCCCTATTATAATAGGCCTCTGCAAAATCTGCTTTCATCTCAATAGCCTTATCATAATCGCTGATAGCTGAACGATACTCCTTCATATGAGTAAGCAAGCAAGCGCGATTGTAATAACCATAAACAAAGTCAGGAACTAATTCTATTACCTTGTCAAGGTCACGACGTACAAGATTGTAGTCCATAGCATCAGCCTTGTCGATTCTCAATGTACCAGCCAAGGGATTGCTAGGTTGCTGAGCTTGGTTCTCTGCAGTTTGATACTCATACTGCTTAAACCTTACCAACGCACGCATGAAATATGCGGGAAAGTATTGATCATCTATAAAAATGCATTGTGTGAAATCATCCATAGAATTAGAGAAGTCTTGCACTAAATAAAAATCCAAGCCTCGCTTAAATCGTATTATAGGATCTTGTTCATGTGCCACAATGTCAGCACTATGCTGGTCGATAAGTGCAAAATGAACATTTACCTGGTTGGCTTCCAAAGGAGCCTCATTATTTGTTATCAGCAAATCACGATAAAATGTCTTTCTGCGGTTAAGATCTTCAATGTAACGATAGTAATGCATGGTTCGCTGGATATCGGATGTACGCTCGTAAAACGAGAACACAAACATAGGTTCTGGCCTTATGGTCACGTTTCGATTCTGCACCCTACCCCTGTTGTCATTAGCATAGGTACGGTTTGTTTCTGAATCGTCTGCAATTACTAATTTATTATAATTCTCCACATTCTTATCACTGCGCTTGCGTGTGGTACTTGCAGCATCCTCCTGATCAGTTTTATCTGATACTTTGTCACCTTGTGACTGGCTGTTAGGATTCTGGTTTAGTCTGTCTATTTGCATTCGCATAATGGCAAACTCATCCTGCTGTGCTCCTCTTACATCACCTATCTTTTTCCGAGCCTCTGCACGCTGGTAATAACCAGCCTGAAATTCAGGATAAACTGATAAGACCTTGGAAAAATCCATGATGGCTCCACGATAATCACCTGTTTGTAAACGCAGAAGGCCTCGATTGTAAGTAGCCATCATATCATCGGGATCAATATTCAAGACGAAGTCGAAATCTTCTATGGCTCTGTTATCATCACCCACTTGGGCTCTAAGCAAACCACGATTATAGTGACCCATGAAATTGCCGGGATCAATATCGAGAGCAAGATCGTAATCGCTCATTGCCCCTCGCAAATTATTTTGATGGAATCGTGCCAATGCACGGTTAATATAGTTGTTGGCATTTCTGACACTAAGACGGATGGCCTGGTCAAAGTCTTGTTCTGCATCTTGATAATTGCCCTGCTTTAGTTTAACCACAGCTCTAGCACTCCAGCCAGCAGGCTCATATTTTTCAAGATCGATGGCCTTGTCAAAATCTGTCAATGCCTGTATGGTATCTTTCTCATTCAGCAATACCTCGCCACGCATAAGGTAAGCGGTAGCATAGCGAGGAGAGACTCGAAGTAGATTATCCAAATCTTCCTTGGCTTGATTGTATTCCTTCTGTTGCATATGACAGAGGGATAGATTGTGCCATAGTACTACATTTTCAGGATCCAATCGAAGAGCAGCCGTATAATCCTGAATGGCATCAGTATATTTCTGCTGACGTATTCTTGCCAAGCCTCTAATTTGGTAAGCTCCAACCACAAATGGATTTCTTTCAATAGCTTGATTGCAATCAGACTCGGCACCCACATAATCGTCGAGATAGAATTTGGCCATGCCCCTATAAAAATAAGGTTCATAAAGATATGGCTTGGCACTGATAACTTGATTAAAGTACTGTATGGAAAGTACATAATCCTCAAAATACAATGCATTCCGGGCGATGGACATCACTCGGTCTGTATTGATTTGAGCCATCAGCAGAGTTGGCACAAAAGATATTAGAAATAGTAGTTTGTGTATTTTCATGTATTTTTAAATTTTGACAGCTTTTACACGATAAGCACAATGGACCTTACCTTTCAACATGCCACTAAGCTTACCGCGAATCATCTGTTTGCGGAAAGCAGATATATGATCTATGAACATCTTGCCTTCCAGGTGATCGAATTCATGCTGCATGACTCTAGCAAGATAGCCTTCCACAATTTCATCATGTGGTTGTAAATCTTCGTCAAGGTACTGCACACGGATCTTACCAGCACGCTTGACATTCTCATGAATGCCAGGTAAACTCAAACAGCCTTCTTCCATATCTTCCAGCTCGCCACTAGTTTCGAGAATGTGTGCATTAATGAAAGCCTTACGGTAACCTTTGAATTCGGGGAAGTCATCAGAGAGGACATCGAGATTGATGACCACCACCCGTATGGGTAAACCGACTTGTGGTGCAGCCAAGCCCACTCCTTCTGCATTATCCATAGTCTCATTCATATTGGCTAACAGTTCTTTCAAATTTGGATAATCTGGAGTTATATCCTCAGCTACCTTTCTCAAAACTGGTTGTCCGTAAACATAAATCGGTAAAATCATATTCGTCTATATATTATTATTTCAAAGTCATTTGTTCCAAATACGACTGAAGAATAATAGTGGCACTGATCTCATCAACCAATGCCTTATTCTGCCTGTCTTTCTTCTTCAGACCTCCATCAATCAAAGCACGGTGTGCCAATACCGAGGTGAAGCGTTCATCAACGTACTCTATAGGTATTTCAGGAAACAATTTCTTAAAACGGTTGACAAACGGAGTAATGTACTCCATGCTTTCGGAATAATCGTTATTCATCTGTTTTGGTAAGCCAACAACTACTCTCTCCACAGACTCTTTAGCAATATAGTCTGTCAAAAAGTTCATCAGTTGGGCAGTCTGCACAGTTTCAAGTCCGTTAGCAATAATTTGCAACGGATCTGTAACGGCAATTCCCGTACGTTTTCGCCCATAGTCTAAAGCTATAATCCTTCCCATAGTGTTTAGACTGCAAAATTAATCAATTAAAATGAATATAGAAGTGAAAAATCCTTATAATATGAAAAAGGGTACTCGATATTCGAATACCCTTTTTCCATTATATCAATTAAGTGATTGATTACTCAACACCCATGATTACGACGCGAGTTGTCTCTGGTTCTGAGAACAGATTAGCTACACCACCGTTAGAAACGATCTCAAGCTGGTTAGCAGAAACGCCCTCAGCAATCAGAGCATCGTAAACAGCCTTAGCACGAGCATCTGTCAACTTCTGGTTGAAGCTTGCACTACCAGTAGCCTTGTCAGCATAAGCCTGAACCTTGTAAGTACCACCAGCAGACTTAATGCCTTCAGCAACCAACTTAACAGCAGCCTTAGCATAAACATCCAGCTTAGAGCTACCAATCTTGAAGAAGATAGGAGTCTTGTTGAACTTAGTCTCTGTAACAGTCTTAGTTTCAGTTACTGTACGTACCTCAGCTGGCTTGTTGCGAGCCTCAGACAGTTCCTGACGCAGACGGTTGATCTCGTCATTCAGAGCAGAGTTGTCAACAACCTGAGTCATCTTCACGAAATTCTTACCACCGATAGTGTAGGTAAGGCCAAGACCTGCATAGATAGCACCGATAGAGCTTGCAGTTGACTTAGCACCCAGATAAGAATCTGCAACTTCACCGCGAACTTCAATGTCAACATCCAGTTCAGGAGAAACATTAAACTTACCCAGCAAACCAACAGAACCGTTGATATGAGCACGCATCTTCTCGCTCTTGTTTCCAGGAACGATACGCTGGTATGTCATAGTCTGACCATCAGCATAGAAAATACCATTAGCTGACTTTGTAAATGTCAAACCAGGACCTGCGAATACAGACAAAGAGAACAAACGATCTGGATCGTAACCCATGATAGCATTTGTCAAGTTATAAATACCGTCCAAACGAACAACACCCATGCTCTTGTGGTTCTCCTGCTTGTTGCGAGCCAACTGACCAGAAGAGGTGATTGTACCAGATGCATGGTTGGTATAGTAATTAGTTCTCCAAAGACCTCCCTGGGCGCGGATACCAATCACTGGATTAAACCACTTACCCAATGACAAAGTCACATGGGGAGCGATTTTGCCAAAACCACCCTCTGACTTGCCAGAGTAAGTTGTGGCACCACCAATCGTAGCACTGATAAAGATGTTATCAGCACCATTGCTTGTATATTTCTCTCTGGTTTGAGCTGATGCAGACATTGCAAAACCAACCACAGCCAAAGATAATAATATTAATTTAGCTTTCATCTTGATAAATTTATTTATTTCTATCACTCAATTACTTACTTGAGATACATCTTAAAAGCGAGTCCACCAGAAAACCATTTCATCTGCTGCATTTCAAACTGCATATGCACATGATTTAACAGCAAGTAAGTAGCTCCTAATGCAAAATCTTTTGAGTCGTATTCAGCTATCACTGTCAAAGGTTTGTGAAAAGAAGGACTATAGGTAAGACCAACAGCAGGACCGTTCAGTTTATAATCTTTACGCCTATTGAATAAATAGGCAACATGTACACCTACTTCTTCTTTCCCAATCTGGATATGCTTCGTTGCAGCTATAAAGAAACGACTAAAATAGCCATTACCTTTCTCACCGGCAATTGTTCCACCCCTTGACGTCGTGAAAGGATCAGAAGTCCCTAACACAACAGCAGGCATGTATTTCCAGAATTGTCCTTCTTCCAGAGCCCTCAACCTGAACGAGAAATATCTGTCTTGGTTGATAAAGCCGGAATAGCCAAAACGTTTCAAATTCAAAGACTCTGCGTTAAACAATGTGCAAGTATAAGCTACCTCTAAGAACGGAAATATAGTTACATTAAAGTAATAGTTATACGTGCCAAAGTCCCACTTAGGTGGTGTTAACGCTTTATTCAGAAAGTTACCTCCGAGCATCACAGTCTTGTCACGTTGCATCTCAGCGGATGGCATGTGAAGCAATCCTGTGACGCCGTAGGTCATCTGAGCCGATAGCATAATGGGAAAACTCAACAAAACAATCAAAAGACCTATTTTGTGACGCATACCCATTATTTTAAACACAATTCGTTAAAACTTTAACTTTGAAAATTGGTTGTTTCAATTATGCAGCATCGCTTGAACCACCACCAACGTTCTGGCCATTGTGACCATCGTGAGTATCATGCTGATCGATTGGAGCAAAAGTAGCATCAGTCTTATACTGTTCGATTACATCCAGATCCTGTGTAAAGTCATCAAGTGTAAACAAAGCTCTAAACACTAATGGGATGATCTTCAAAGCTACAACCTTTGCACGAGCAGGAATCTTAACTGCGAATGGACCAGAGTATTTACCATAGCCTACAAAAGGATCATTACCAAAGAAGAACTTAACGTAAGCAATAACATCCTGACTACCAGCCTTTGTTGGAGCAACGACAGCACCATAAGGCAGATCTGAAGCGTCAACAAAGAATACCTGCTCCTCATCTGAATTATTAACCAATCCTGCCAGTTTTGCAGCAGGAACTTCTACTGCCAAAGCTGCATCTGGAACTGGCTCACCAACAGGAATGAGTTCACCATCAGGAACTGGAATGCCAGAAGTCATAACCACGTTCATTGCTTCAGAAACAACGCCAGTTGAAGCCTCAGCCATAACGATAGTGCGGTTAACAGTTACATAACCATCCTTAGCGAAAGTCAAAACTCCATTGATAGGAGCAGCCTTTGAACCAGAAGTGAAGTAACCGTTAGCATCAGTAGTTGCAGAGATTGCACCACTAACATCAACACCCTCAATAGCAGCTGATGTATCAGCATCAGTAACAACGCCATTCACTACATAAGAAGCTGCAGGCCACTTAATATCAACAGTAGTAGAACCACCACCACCTGGAGTAGGGATATAAATGTCACCTGCTTCAGAATCAGTGCAGCTTACGAAAGCGCCAGCTGCCAAAACGGCCAAAGCCATCTTTAAACCAAAAAACTTTTTCATTTTCTTTTAAAATTTAATAATTCAACAATTCCGATTTAATAAATATTGGGTTAAAATTACTTTCTGTACCAAAATTCCTATCAGCTCTCGGAGCAAACGATTTTCCGTATGTCCTTTCATTTCCGGCATTGTAAATAATACCCATGTTCTGCGAAGGCAGTACACGCGGCATATACCCATGCCTTTTATATTTATAAGGTGGAAGATTTACCGTAAATTGGAATCCTCCATTAAAACCGTGGTTACCCGCATATTGTACCTTTGTTGCATAGAAACCTATGGCTGCATGCCTGAAATATCTCACCATAGAGAACCTAACTCCCTTTTCATGCAACAGATACTGTTGTAAATGCAAGTCGAACTTCACATTGTATTGAGGCCAGTAGAATGAGCCACCAATGCTCCAAGTTAAACGTTTCAAATCACCACGCTTCCATCTCCAGTTAACGAAATGAGACATGCCCGTATAAGCAATTTCACCATCTAACATGAATCTTGGATCCTTGAACACATACCTCGCTTGCAAATCACCGCCCCAACGGAAGTTATTAAAAGTTCCAACAGTAGCCGTCAAGAACAAGTCCTTGAACCTTAGATCTTGCGAGAGAGTAACATATCCTTGCTGCACTTTATCATAATCAGGACCATATTCGTTCAAGACAGGTACAACTATTTGTCCCATAAACTTCATGCCATCCCATAGTGAAACTTCTATGGTTGGATTCAGTGTGATCAAGAACGTATAAATCTTGAAAATGGTATAATTCCTAAAGTTCAACTTCGGATAAACCACCAAATCAACCTTGTACAAAGAGCGATTTTTCTTTTTCGTCTTGCTGGCAATCTTCCAGGAATCACCTAAATCATAAGTAGCTTCCCAGTCAGCCCTCTTGACATCTGCGTCACCATCTTCTTCACTTTTCCAATGATAGAGAAGAGAGTATTGAGGAATATTATTATCCAAAACCACAATCCTGCAATTCCTATCCTCTGGCATGCCTAATGATTGTATCACATCAACCGCATTAGCCATACCCACGCCTTGAAGACGGTAAGCTGTATTTTGTACTACATAAACGCGTTCATCATCCGTTTCTGTGCAACTGACATTCTCAAATCCCATTTTAATCAGCTCTTCAACTGCAGCTTCACCCGTTTGTGACCAGCCCTTAAAGGGGAAAAAGAGCACAAACAGCAACAATAAAGCAACAGCCTTTACGCTGATTCTTAATTCCTTATCCATGTCAGTTTCTTCAATATACTCCGTAAATCAACCATTTACTTACAAAATACCTTGCAAAGGTAGACACAATTTTAGAAACCGCAAACTTTTTTTTAAGAAAAATTAGTCTCTTTATGATTTTTTTCTCAAAAAGTCCAATAATCCTTATGTTGCAGAAAAAAATAACAGCGGGAAAGTTTACCCGCTGTTACACCTTATTTATAAATAGCAGCGTATTAATTCAAGCGATACAGTAACCATGCACCCTGGAAGTCAGAACGGTTAGGATACTTAGCCTTAAAAGCATCACGAGCCTCCTGAGCAGCTGCATAATCGGAGTAAGAAGATACAATGACACGATACATGTTGTTGTCTGAATTGAACACAACGATGGAGTTGTAACCCTCACCATCAAGGAACTTCTTCAGGTTATCGGCATTGGTCTTCACACCAAAACTACCACAAACCACACTGTAGTCCTGTAAACCGCTACCAGAAACCAAGGTCACTCTTTCCTGACGGGCACTTCCCTGGGCGGGAGCTGAAGCAGGTGATGGGTTATTGGTTTGAACAGGAGCAGCAACCACTGGAGTAACATCATTAGCTGTTGGAGTGGTGGTAGCTGGCTGAGTAGTTTCTTGCTGTTTAGCTTTCTCATAAGCCTTCTTATATGCACTCTCACTGCTCTTGCATGAAGTGAAGGCAAAAGCCACACAAATACCTAATCCTAATACAAATAATTTCTTCATTTTAAAATTGCATTTAGTGTTATACGATAAAGTTTGTGCAAAAATAATAGAAAAAAACGCAGCTTTCAAAAAAAATATGTGAAAAAAGATTATAGATACGATTTTGTTTACTATCTTTGCTTGAAAAGAAGTTAAAGTTAAATTAAATAGGAGGAATTTATTATGAAAGGACTGAATGTTTTAGTAGCATTTTTATCTGGAGCTGTTATCGGAACTGCTGTAGGTTTATTGTTTGCGCCTGAAAGAGGTGAGGATACTCGCACAAAGATTGCTGAGATCCTGCGCAAGAAAGGCATCCGTCTGAGCAAGACAGAGATGGAAAATCTGATTGATGAGATTGCTGACGTAAAGCAAGAAGAAGCTGAATAAAAGCAACTACTATGTTTGGGGCAGAAAAGAGTATAGAGAACCTACAGCAACTATTTGCAGAATCAAAAAAATATTTGGAACTGCAAACCGAGTATGCAAAGCTGGAATTGACAGAGAAACTAACGATCCTGCTGTCAACCCTCATCCTGGTATTAGTACTAATCATATTAGGTATGGTGGCTCTATTCTATTTTTCATTCACCATAGCTTACGTGCTGGCTCCTCACATCGGAGGGTTAATGAGCAGCTTTGCACTCATAACACTGTTTTTGCTGGTTATTATGGGTGTGGTATATTACTACAGGCAAAAACTGATAGTAGCACCAATGGTAAAGTTTTTGGCTAACTTATTTCTAAGAGACAATATGAACCAACAACCTAAGGAGGAAGTAAGCGATGAACAACCAGCAGAATAACATTACGTTAGAGGATATTACTCGGCAGAAAGCAGCCTTACGCAAACGCATCAGTACGCAAAAGGAGAAGATGTCTACCTTGTCGCAAGGATTCATTGCTCCCCTAAAACCAACTGCCAAGAAGAGCTCTGCTGTGATGGGAGTCTTCAACAAGAGCATGATAGTGTTCGATGGCGTTTTGATTGGTTACAAGCTGTTGCGGAAGTTTAAGAAAATGATCAGGTAAAAGCTATCTAATGAAAAAAACGGCTCTTATGTGAGAGCCGTTTTCTTTTTATCCAAAGGCTTTAAAACTAAAAGGACCAATTACTCGGAGTAAAAGGGTCGATTACTCGGAGTAAAAAGGTCGATTACTCGGAGTAAAAGGCTGACCATGCAGAAGGGGGCAGAAAATAGCGAACATCTTTGCCTGCAGCTAAAGATTCCCTGATAAAAGTGGAAGAAACATCAAACTGAGGGGCATTGACCAATCGCACATTAGAAGGCAAACTCGCCTCATCTATTTCATACCCAGGTCGGGGATAAATTATAATAGAATATTCTTGAATGATCTGCTCACCCTGATACCAAAACTTCAGGTTGGGCCAGTTATCAGCACCCATTAATAAAGAGAATTCATCATTCGGATATAACTCCTTCAATTTCTGCAGTGTATGATAAGTGTAGGATGGTCTTGGCAAAGAGAACTCCACATCACAAGCTTGAAACTTGGGATAATCGGCTATAGCCAAACGCACCAATTGCAAGCGAAAGTCATCGTCCAATAAATCAGCCTGTTGCTTGAAAGGGTTACGAGGGCTCACCACAAACCACAACTCATCTATCCCACCAAACTCACAGAGATAGTTGGCAAGTGCAAGATGCCCCACATGAATGGGGTTAAAGGAGCCAAAGTACAAAGCAACCTTTTTACGATTGACAACTGACGGTTGACAATTAACCATCTCAAGTTATTTTAATTCCTGCTTGATGCGACCCCATAGCTTCCAGTTGTTCAAAGCGCTGAGGCAAGAAACTACTATCAACATAACGCCGAGGTCGTTGATGCCATAATAGAAGAAAAATATAGCCATGAAGATAAAGCATAACATGGCAAACACATTGATTCCAAACAAGATACGCACCACCTTGGTCGATAAGTTTTTCCCATTAAAGTCCATTTTCTTTCTCGTTTATAAAGTCCTTAATAATATGCAAGGTTTCTGCTTCAGCAATTGCCAAATCATCGTTAATCACCACCTTGTCGAACTGTTCGGCAAAACCAAGTTCAAATTCTGCACGGGCAATTCGGTCATTAATAACCTCTGGAGTTTCTGTACCCCGAAGCTCCAAACGACGACGAAGCTCCTCTATAGAAGGAGGTTGGATAAATACACTCAAAGCTCGATCACCATAGTATTTTTTTATATTTATTCCGCCTTTTACATCTACATCAAACACGACATTCTGTCCTGCTTCCGATTGTTTCTCCACTTGAGCTTTCAAGGTCCCATAAAAGCGACCTGGATAAACTTCCTCATATTCCAAGAACTCTTCGTTATCAATCTTTTGGCGGAAATCCTCTGGGGTTAGGAAGAAATACTCTACCCCATCCTGTTCACTACCACGAGGGACACGACTGGTCGCACTGATAGAGAATGTGAGATTCAATTCAGGATGCTCTTGCAGCAAGTAGTTGATAATGGTGGACTTGCCACTGCCCGAAGGGGCACTAAAGATAATCAGTTTTCCCATAATTACATAACATTTAGCACTTGTTCCTTTATCTGCTCCAACTCATCTTTCATCTGCACAACAATCTTCTGCATCTCAGCTTGGTTGCTCTTGCTACCAAGAGTATTGATTTCTCTTCCTATCTCTTGGGCAATGAATCCTAACTTTTTACCTTGTCCATACTTACCTTCCATTGTTGAGACAAAGTAAGCTAAGTGGTTAGAAAGGCGCTGTTTCTCTTCATTGATGTCGAGCTTCTCGATATAATATATGAGTTCCTGTTCCAAACGATTCTTGTCGTAATCCACAGGTAATTTCTGCAAGGCATCAAGAATGCGCTCCTTGATTTTAGGTACTCTCTCTTTCTCGTATGGCTCAACAGAAACCAACAACTCGCCAATCCGAGCAATATTCATTCGGAACTTCTTATCCAAAGCTTCTCCCTCTTGCTTGCGAAAATCGAGCAATAGCTGTATCGCTTTCTGAATACCCTCAGCCACTTGATTCCATTCCTCCTCAGTAAGTTCTACAGCTTCATCTTTTGTAGCCATTACCTCAGGCATACGAAGTAAAGTATTAAACCAATCCTGAGGAGCAGGGATTCCCGTTTCCTCCACTATCTCACTCAGTCGCTTATAATAAGCAGACATCGCACCTTGGTTTACAGGCACAGTAACATCAGTAGCATCCTTTTTCTCAATCCACAATGAAAAATCCACCTTACCACGCTCCAATTGCTTAGCGATAAGGTTACGAACTTCCATCTCCTTCTCTCTATAAAGGGGAGCTATACGGGTTGAAAGATCCATCGCTTTACTGTTCAACGACTTAATCTCAATATTTACTTTCTTCTCGGGCATCTCGACTACCACTTTGCCATAGCCCGTCATTGATAAAATCATAGTCTTTATTGCAAATATTTTACTCTAAACAGATGCAAAATTAACGGAATATTTTAAGATGTGGAAATAAAAGACTAAATTTGTTGGCTGAAATAGAAAAGTATTCTGAAATATGTCGTGTATTTTACATATCGAGACCTCTACAGAGGTGTGTTCAGTGGCTGTAAGTGACGAAGGACGCAACATCTGGCATGAGGAGGATTTCAGCGGACCAAATCACAACACGCAGTTAGGAGTTTATGTCGATGAAGCCCTGTCATTTGTTGAGAGTCATGCAATTCCATTAGATGCAGTTGCGGTGAGTTGTGGTCCCGGCTCTTACACAGGATTGCGCATTGGCATATCTATGGCCAAAGGGGTATGCTATGGAAGGGATGTAAAATTAATTGGCATTCCAACACTGAAAGTATTGTGCGTTCCTGTGTTGCTGAGGCAAGAACTACCTGAGGATGCACTACTTTGTCCCATGATAGATGCTCGCAGGATGGAGGTCTATGCTGTTATTTATGATCGTGCACTAAAAGAAATCAGACAAACACAAGCCGATATTGTGGATGCTGAAACTTATAAGTCTTATTTGGACAGTCATCCTGTTTATTTCTTCGGCAATGGTGCATCTAAATGTAAAGAAGTTTTGGATAATCACCCCAATGCACATTTCATAGACAATATTCACCCCTTAGCTAAATGGATGTTTCCTTTGGCTGAGAAAGCTATTGCCCTACAAGATTACAAGGATGTTGCGTATTTCGAACCATTCTATTTGAAAGAGTTTGTGGCAACAGTGGCGAAGAATCCTTTAATTAATTGACAATTGACCATTTAGAACAATAATTATAATTATGCAGTATAACACTCAACAAAAGAAGATGGCGCTGCCAGAATATGGTCGCAGCGTACAAAACATGGTAGATTATGCACTTACCATAAAAGACCGTGCTGAAAGACAGTGGTGTGCAGAAACAATTATCCATATCATGGAGGGTATGTTTCCTAACTTGAAGAATGTTCCCGACTTTGAACATAAGCTTTGGGATCACCTGGCCATCATGTCTGATTTTAAGCTTGACATCGACTATCCGTTTGAAACGGTAAAGCCAGAAAGCCTCAAAGTGAAGCCTGACCCCATCCCTACTAATGGAAAAAGAATGCGCTATCGCCATTATGGAAGGTTGTTGGAAGAATTAATCAAGAATGCTTGCGAGATTGAAGAAGGCCCAGAGAAGAACAATCTTATCGCTTTGATATGTAACCACATGCGCAAAGATTACATTGCTTGGAACAAAGATTCCGTGGACGAACAGAAGATAGCTGATGACTTGATGGAAATGTCTGATGGCAAGTTGCGTCTGAATGATGAAATACGGGCTTTAATAACTGAACGCATGGAAAAGAATTACGTTAAGCCACGTCCTAACGTGAAGAACAATCAGAATCAGAACAAGAATAAGAATAAGAAACATTGATGTTATGGCTTCATTCGTTATCGAAGGTGGACACCACTTAGAAGGAGACATTTATCCACAAGGCGCCAAAAATGAGGTACTCCAGATTATTTGTGCTACTCTCCTGACCTCAGAAGAGGTGATTGTGCATCATGTACCTGATATTCTGGATGTAAACAACCTCATCCAACTGATGCGTGACATGGGGTCTGTCGTAAATAAAATAGGTGTTGACTCTTATAGTTTTAAAGCTGCAAACATAGACCTAAACTATCTACAGAGTGATGAGTTTGTAAAACGTAGTGCATCATTGCGTGGTAGCATCATGCTGGTTGGTCCTATGATTGCCCGCTTTGGTAAGGCCTACACTCCAAAGCCTGGTGGCGATAAGATAGGCCGTCGCAGATTAGATACACATTTCATTGGCATCCAAAACTTAGGAGCCGATTTTAAGTACAATCCCATTCAACGCACATACGAGATTTCCGCTAAGAAACTGAAAGGCACCTACATGCTGCTCGATGAGGCATCTGTTACAGGAACAGCTAACATCGTAATGGCCGCCGTCTTAGCCGAGGGTACCACTACTATTTACAACGCTGCATGTGAACCTTATTTACAACAGCTTTGCCGTATGCTGAATCGCATGGGAGCTCGCATCAGCGGGATTGCTTCCAACCTTTTGACCATCGAGGGAGTTAAAGAGCTGCATGGGGCTGATCATACTGTATTGCCAGATATGATTGAGGTAGGTAGTTTCATTGGCATGGCTGCTATGACGCAAAGCAATCTCACCATCAAGAATGTTTCTTACGATAATTTGGGTATTATACCCAACAGTTTCAGCCGATTGGGCATCCAACTGGAACAACGAGGTGATGATATTTTTGTGCCTGCACAAGAAAGTTATCAGATAGAATCGTTTATCGACGGTTCTATCATGACCATAGCCGATGCACCTTGGCCAGGATTGACACCCGATTTGCTAAGTGTGATGCTGGTGACTGCCACACAGGCCAAAGGCAGTGTGCTAATTCACCAAAAGATGTTCGAGAGTCGCTTGTTCTTTGTGGATAAGCTCATTGACATGGGAGCACAGATTATTCTCTGCGATCCTCACCGTGCCGTGGTAATTGGACATAACAGACAATTGAGGCTGAAGGGTGGTACTATGACATCTCCTGATATACGTGCTGGTATCGCCCTGCTGATAGCTGCCATGAGTGCTGATGGAATCAGTCGTATTCACAATATTGAGCAAATAGATCGAGGTTATCAAAACATCGAAGGTCGATTAAATGCACTGGGAGCCAGGATTACGAGAATATGATTAAGGAAGAGGACGTTTATAGGATAGGCATTATTAACAAGCCACATGGGGTACATGGAGAATTGTTGTTTACTTTTGACGATGACATCTTCGACCGTGTGGATGCATCCTATATCGTATGCCTGATGGATGGTATTATGGTGCCATTCTTTTTCGAAAGCTACCGTTTCCGAAGTGATTCGACTGCCCTCATAAAGTTGGAGGGCATTGACACTGAGCAACAAGCCAGACGGATGACCAATGTGGAGGTGTTTTTCCCAAAAGAACATGCTGAAGAACTGGAGGATGGCGAGCTAACTTGGAACTACTTCGTTGGTTTCTTAATCAGAGATGTGAATTTGGGAGAGATAGGCAAAATAACTGATGTGGATGACTCGACCATTAACACCTTATTTATTCTAGAGCGGGATGACAAAGAATTACTGGTACCTGCACAAGAAGATTTGATTGTGGATTTGAACCGAGATACAAAGGTTATCACAATGAATTTACCAAAAGGATTATTAAGCTTATGAAGAAGAGAATAGCGATATTAGGTTCTACGGGCTCGATAGGTACTCAAGCCTTGGAAGTTATAGAAGAGCATAACGACATTTATGAGGCATATGTCCTGACAGCCAATAACCAGGTGGAAAAGCTAATAGAACAAGCCAGGAGATACCAGCCTGAAGCGGTGGTAATTGCCAATGAGCAACACTACAACAAGCTTAAGGAAGCTTTAACAGACTTGCCAATCAAGGTATATGCAGGAATGAAAGCCTTGGAAGAAGTGGTACAAGATGAGCAAGTTGACATGGTATTGACAGCCTTGGTTGGTTTCTCAGGTTTGCGCCCCACCATCAGTGCGATCCGTGCCAAGAAACCTATTGCTCTGGCAAATAAAGAGACAATGGTGGTGGCTGGCGAGCTGGTCAATGAACTTTGCGATGAAAACCGAGTGCCCTTATTGCCGGTAGATTCTGAGCATTCCGCAATTTTCCAGAGCCTACAAGGCAATGAGTATAACCGCATTGAAAAGATATTGCTCACTGCATCTGGTGGACCTTTTCGTACTTTCACTCATGAGCAACTGAAGACTGTTACCAAGGAGCAAGCTCTGAAGCACCCCAACTGGAGTATGGGAGCTAAAATCACCATCGACTCGGCATCGATGATGAACAAGGGTTTCGAGGTAATGGAAGCTCGTTGGCTTTTCCGTGTTAAGCCTGAGCAAATAGAAGTATTGGTGCACCCACAGAGCATCATCCATTCAGCTGTACAATATGAAGATGGTGCCATCATGGCGCAGTTGGGTATGCCTGACATGCGAGTACCAATCCAATATGCTTTTTCCTATCCCTTACGTTTGAAGTCGTCATTCCCTCGCATAGATTTCAATCAATATGCCCAGCTAACATTCGAGAAGCCCGATACAGAGAAATTCCGCAATCTGGCTCTGGCATACGAAGCTATCCGAAGAGGAGGCAATATGCCTTGCATCGTCAATGCTGCGAATGAGATAGTGAATGCAGGTTTCCTACGTGACCAAATATCTTTCTTAGGGATGAGCGAGGTGATAGAAAAGACTATGGAATAAGCATCATTCATTGCTAAACCTACTTTGGAAGACTACCTGGTTACAGATAACGAAGCAAGAAAGATTGCCTCCGAATTAATGAAAATATAAATTATAGATAGACTATGAAAAAGAAACTGATTGTTTTGACTGCAGCCACATTGCTTATTGGTACAGCTCAAGCTCAAAAGCTGAATCCTAACAACGTGGACGAGATTGTAAAGGCCATGACTCTTGAAGAGAAGGCCGAACTCATTGTTGGTGCCGGCTGGGGTAGCATGACCGCCGGAGCCATGACTGCTTCATCCGAAGTATTGGTCCCTGGTGCAGCTGGTACTACTAACCCTATCGAACGCTTAGGCATTCCTGCCACCGTACTGTCTGACGGTCCTGCAGGCGTTCGCATCAGTCCAACCCGCAGAGGTACAGACAAGACATTCTATGCAACAGGTTTTCCTGTGGGTACTTCATTGGCAAGTACTTGGAACACTGAGTTGGTAGAACAAGTGGGCAAAGCTATGGGTAATGAAGTGAAAGAGTATGGCATTGACGTTTTGCTCGCTCCAGGCATGAACATTCATCGTAACCCACTGAATGGCCGTAACTTTGAGTATTATTCAGAAGATCCGTTCCTGACAGGCAAGATTGCTACGGCTTACACCAAGGGTATCCAAAGTAATGGTGTGGGTGTCAGCATAAAGCACTATGCTGCCAACTCTCAGGAAACTAACCGTATGGCCGCTGATTCAAGAGTTAATCAACGTGCCCTGCGAGAAATCTACCTCAAAGCTTTCGAGATGGTGGTGAAGGATGCTGACCCTTGGACAGTGATGTCATCCTATAACAAGATTAACGGCAAATATACCCAGCAGGACCGTGAGTTACTGACCGATCTGTTGCGTACTGAGTGGGGATTCAAGGGTATTGTGATGACCGACTGGACAATGGTTAGAGATATTGCAGCTCAGGTACATGCCGGCAACGATTTGATGGAGCCTGGTATGCCTCAACAGAAGACCGACCTTATTAAAGCAGTAAATGAGGGAAAAGTCAGCATGGAAGATGTGGATGTCTGCGTTAAGCGCATCCTGCAATTCATTGTCCGCACCCCTCGCTTCAACGGATACAAATATTCTGATGCTCCTGACCTGAAAGCTCATGCTCAGGTAACTCGCAACTCTGCTGCTGAAGGCATGGTGCTACTGAAGAATGAAGGCAACGCCCTGCCCATCAAGGATGCCAAGAAGGTAGCTCTGTTTGGTATCACCTCATATAACTTTATTGCTGGTGGTACAGGCTCCGGTAACGTTAACAAGGCTTACACCATAGACTTGCTGACTGGCTTGAAGGAAGCTGGATATGAAGTAAATGAAGAGTTGAAGAGTGTTTATCAAAGCTATACCACTTACGAGCGTGCTCGTCAGGCTGCTGCTCGTCCTGCAGTTGGAGGCATGTTGGCCATGATGAGCTTAGGCGAAGCTGCCCTGAGCGAGATGCCTCTTGAACGGGCGATCATTGACAAGCAAGTAGCTTCTAACGACATCGCTATTGTTACCATCGGCCGTAATGCTGGTGAGGGTGGCGACCGCAATGTGCCTAATGACTTCAACCTCTCTGAGGTAGAGCGTCAGTTGCTGAACGATGTTACTGAGGCATTCCACTTGGCAGGCAAGAAAGTGGTAGTGGTACTGAATATCGGTGGTGAGATTGAATCAGCTTCTTGGAAGAGCATGCCAGATGCAATCCTCTTGGCTTGGCAACCTGGACAGGAAGGCGGCTATTCTGTGGCTGATATCCTGAGTGGCAAGGTAACTCCTTCCGGCAAGCTCACCATGACTTGGCTCAACAACTATATGGACGACCCTTCTTCTAAGAACTTCCCATTCGACCAGAAGTCTGATGGCATGATGGGCATGGGAGCCGCTTTGGGTGGCGCTCAGCGCGAAGTGAAGAATGTGTCCTATGCTAACTACGAAGAAGGTATCTGGGTTGGCTATCGCTATTTCAACACTACAGGCAAGGCCGTTTCTTATCCATTTGGCTACGGCTTGAGCTATACAACCTTCGAGTACAGTGCCCCAAAGGTAACTCCTACCAAGGATGGCTTCCGCGCTACTGTAACAGTGAAGAATACGGGCAAGGTGGCAGGTAAGGAAGTGGTTGAGCTCTATGTGTCTGCTCCGGCAGGTAACCTCGTTAAGCCAGAGCAAGAACTGAAAGGCTTTGCCAAGACAAAGGAGTTGCAGCCTGGAGAGAGCCAGACTGTTACCATTGACGTTAACCTCTACACTTTGGCGTCATTCAACGAGGTTGTTGACCAGTGGGAAACAGCAGCCGGCAACTATACCGTGAAGTTTGGAGCCAATGTGGAGGACATCCGCTGCACCGCTCCTTTCAAAGTTGCAAAAGAGCAGACTTGGAAGGCACTTGATATCCTGAAACCTGAGAAAGAGATTAAGGAAATTGCCGTAAAGTAAATATTGAGCATTGAACGAGCTGAATGACATATTAGCCAATATTAGTGGCTGGCTTTGGGGCTGGCCAATGATTATCATGTTGTTGGGAACGCACCTGTACCTTACGCTCAGGTTGCGCTTCCCTCAACGTATGATCTTCACTGCCATCCGTCTCTCGGTCAAAAAAGACCCGGGTGCCTCTGGCGATGTGTCGCAGTTCCATTCATTGGCCACTGCCCTCGCAGCTACCATTGGTACAGGCAACATTGTGGGTATGGCGACTGCTATTGCCTTGGGCGGTCCAGGGGCAGTACTGTGGTGCTGGCTCACTGGCGTGTTTGGCATCTCTACCAAATATGCCGAAGGCTTGCTGGCCATCAAATACCGTATCAAAGGCACTGACGGCAAGATGCAAGGTGGTCCTATGTATGCGTTAGAGCGTGGCTTGGGCTGGAAATGGTTGGCAGTTCTCTTCGCCTTGTTCACAGCCATCGCCTCATTTGGCATCGGCAATATGGTACAGGCCAATGCTATTTCTACCGTTACCGAAGAGTCTTATCAGGTATCTCCCTACATTACAGGGGCAGTTATCAGTATCCTGGTAGCATTGGTTGTCATCGGCGGTGTAAAAAGCATCGCTAAAGTTTGTGGCATGCTGGTGCCCTTTATGGCTTTCTTCTATGTTATCGGCTGCATCACTATCTTGGTTTTCAACGCATCTTACATTTGGCCGGCCATCAAACTGATTTGTATTTCAGCTTTTACCCCAACGGCTGCTGGAGGTGGTTTCATTGGAGCCTCGGTAATGACAGCAGCACGATTTGGTATAGCACGAGGCTTGTTCTCTAACGAGTCGGGTATGGGTTCTGCCCCTATTGTAGCAGCTGCTGCACAAACCCGCAATCCTGTGCGTCAAGCGTTGGTTTCATCATCTGGCACTTTCTGGGATACAGTAGTTATCTGTGCCTTGACAGGCATAGTGATTGTCAGCAGTGTACTGGCTTATCCCGACATCAGCTTCGATAATGGAGCCACACTCACCAAGATGGCTTTCGCCAAGATTCCATATATCGGCACTCCGCTACTTACATTTGGCCTGATGACTTTTGCCTTCTCAACCATACTGGGGTGGTGTTATTATGGTGAACGTGCCGTGGAATATCTTAAAGGCAAGCGTTGGGTTACCATCTATCGCATTCTTTTCATCATCGGTGCGTTCTTAGGAAGCGTGGCCAACCTGGCCATCGTGTGGAACTTGGCTGACTGTATGAATGCCTTGATGGCTATTCCCAACCTGATTTCATTGATCTGTCTCAGTGGCATCATCGTACAGGAAACCCGCAAATACCTTTGGAATGGGCAACTGGACAAAGAGATGGAGGAAGACTTTTGATGTAGATATGAAGAAAACAATGATTTATATTGCAGTAATTGTTCTATTGTTGACTGTAGTATTGTCTCTTGTATATGAATCAAATAGAATCGTGATCTTGTTTTCTTTAGCAATAACAATGGGCACAATAGCCTATCATATATGGATGAGGTTACTTGTGGGATTAGCTTTTGATTCCTTGATGTGCAACAAAGCTGACATTTCCAATAGATGGTATCAAATCAGAACTTGGGAGAAAAAGTTATATAAGACTTTAGGTGTAAAGAAGTGGAAAACTAAGATGCCAACCTTTGTTCCTGATTATTTTAGTCATAACACACACAGCTGGGATGAAATAGCGCAAGCCATGTGCCAGTCAGAATTGGTACATGAAGTAATAGTGATATTGAGTTTTGTTCCAATCATTACATCTATTTGGTTTGGTGCACTACCTGTATTTATTATCACTTCCACTTTAGCAGCCCTTTTTGATTTGATATTCGTAATCATTCAGAGATACAATAGAACCAAAATTATCATGTTGATGAGGAGACAAAGGAATGAAAGAGGCATTTAGCATAACGGCACCCAAAACATTACAGGCAACTATTGATTTGCCAGCGTCGAAGAGTATTAGCAACAGAGCGTTGGTTTTTCGTGCCTTGGCGAAAGGAGATTCACCTATAGAGAACCTTGCTGATTGCGATGATACGATGGTAATCATCAAAGCTTTCCAGGAAGATGGTGAGTTAATTGACATCAAGGCCGCAGGTACAGCTATGCGGTTCTTAACGGCCTATTATAGTTCCATTCCAGGCACTCACACGATTACAGGTACCGATCGAATGAAGCAACGTCCTATCAGTATCTTGGTGGATGCCTTGCGGGAGTTGGGAGCCCAAATCGACTATGTGGAACAGGAAGGTTATCCCCCACTTCGCATCATTGGCCATCAACTCCAAAGTGCAGAGCTGACCTTGCCAGGCGATGTGAGTTCACAATATATCTCTGCCTTGCTGATGATTGGTGCCACCTTGCCTCAAGGATTGACATTGCAATTGACGAACAATGTCACCTCCCTGCCTTACATAGATATGACTTTGCAGTTGATGAATGACTTTGGTGCAACTGCAAGCAGAGACAACAATATAAACCCAATGACGATATCCGTTCAGGCAGGTGGCTATCAGGATATCCCTTATATCGTTGAAAACGACTGGAGTGCCGCATCCTATTGGTATGAGATGGTAGTCTTAAGCCATGACCTTCAGGCAAAAGTGACTTTACCTCACCTAAAGGAAACGAGTACTCAGGGTGACAGTAAAGGAGCAGAACTATTTAAGTTATTGGGAGTACAAACTGAATATACTGACAAAGGTATATGCATTTATAAACAAGGAAAGTTACCTCAACAACTGGATGCCGATTTGCGGGATATGCCAGACTTAGCCCAAACTTTCATTGTGACTTGTTGCCTTTTGGGTATTCCTTTCCGCTTTACTGGTTTGCATACACTCCGCATCAAGGAGACAGATCGCATCAGCGCCCTTATCAGCGAACTACATAAGTTAGGTTTCATACTTCATTCTGAAGGAGACGGGATAATGCTCTGGAACGGAGAACGATGTGAACCTGTCGATCATCCCATCATTGCCACCTATGATGACCACAGAATGGCAATGGCCTTTGCCCCAGCTTCCCTTAGATTTCCTCATATCACAATCGAACATCCGGAAGTAGTGAGTAAATCCTATCCTCACTATTGGGAAGATCTGAAGAAAGTTGGATTTAGAATAGACCAATAAGCCAATCCCAAGCCCATACAGCAAACTTGATGAGTAACCAGATGAGTAAGCATAAAACGGCTATCATTACGGCCATCCACCAAGCTCGCCTATCAACGCTTTTTATCATCTCCTCGTCACCTTCAACATATCCAGTTATCAGCCTGTAATTCTTAATATAACTGTGATTGAAGAAGTCCAGAATATCCCCTATCCAAAAAGGTATAACTCCCATAGCAAGGTCTATTAGCATATTGCAAAGCAATGCCAAGGTCAGAGGGATAGAACGAAGCTTGAAAACACTGAAATACAGATATGGAAGAGTCAGTAACGAAGTCACAGCATCGCCCAACGTTGGCACTAAACCCAATAGTGGGTCAACGTAATATTTGTCCATCACCTTCGCAATGGCTTCTATTAGCTTGTAAGACTTCAATTCCTTAACGTCCTTCTCCATATCTTTATACTACCCTACTCCAACTTCCTAATCACCTGCATCAGCTGTTCACCCAATCCAATCGTATAACCTTGAGAGACAAACACCACACGATTAAAAGTATCGCCAATGATAAACAAAGGCAACTGGTTGGGATCATCCAGATGCATATTCTCAACAATCTGACGCTGAACTACATGATTCATATCCATCCCATAAGAGACAGTCGTTGGCAAAGCGCCAAACTCATTGCCATTGAACTTGCCTTGCTGAGCCTCATCAGGAAAGAGCAATACCATTGCTCTACCCCAAGCCTCAAAGTCAGCTTTCAACTTGGCAATGTCCCGCAAGGCATGATTAGTGGGCTCTTGTCCCACTCCTAACACACCTATAATATAATAACCTCTGTCAGTTGTGGCGAGCACACTCGTCTCATCACCCTCTTTCAGGTACTTGCTTTCAGAATCAAAAGAGCCAATCACCTCAACATCCTGCCCTTGTGGTTCGCGAAGATGCATATCCAAAGACGTTGTCTTGCCCTCCACAATCTCAAACCTTTGCACAGATGCCAACACCTTACCACTTGCCATTCGCCTTCCACAAGTAAGCAGATAGGTACCCACATCAAGCTTTGTGCCTTTCTTAAACACATTCGCCCAACTCACACCACCTCCCATATCCACCTGTCCTTCATCAAAGCTCAACAAGCTCACTATCCCATCTTCCTGGATACGACTCAAGGTGAAATGACTATAGTATGCAGGATTCTCCAACGAGAGAGTTGGCTGATAATTAAGCACTAACATGCCAACAGGAGTTGAAACCTGCTCTGACTGTTCAAAGTTCACATCATACCATAGTCCATTCCGCTTTCGATACTGTACCTTGCCTGTTACCCCATCCTTATGGGCTTCTATGCCGAGACTCCAAGCCACGTTCACGAAAAAGATGTCACGAGAGCGAGAGTCTGCCACACGAGATTTCCATACCCCAGGTGAAGACATTGCTACACGAGTTGCATAGGGTCCATCTACCATCTTCAGGCTCTGCCTACACCATTCCACCAGCAAAGCAGGGTCATCACGATATTTATCTTGGTCAGCTTTGGGAATCTGCTCTTGGAAGAAACGCTTATATGGCACCAGCATCTCATCCTCCACCCTCATACTCATTATGGTACCTTGAGTCACCTGATCTTCTAACACCTCCATGCTCACATCACGCAAGTCTTTATCGCTTAACAACATCAGATAGCCGAGAGGATTCAGTATCACAGGCCTACCCAACCCAGGCTTAGGCATAGGTATCACCATATTATTATACTTCACCAAAAACTGTTTGATGGTTTCATGGTTGCCACTCGACTTTACCAAAAATTCTGAAGCCTCGATAGGCAAACCATGCTCCTCTACAAAAGCATCGGCTGAAGCCTCATCCATGAAAGTATCCATGTACGCCATTCGAATGGCATCCTCTTTCGCCTTTCGGTCTTCATTCTCAGCTCGTTGTGCTTCTGATACCTCAGGCAAGGTATAATGTTCCACAGGAGGCACCACATCAATCTCTTCCATGAGAGACAAATCTACAGGATTGGTCTTGTCTAATACAATATCCACTTTATTATCAGTGCCAAACGATGCCTTGCTATAGCCATATCGTCCATTAGCAGAAGCCCAAACCAGCATATCCCCCTTACCTGCTGTCAAGAATGTATGTCCATTAGCATCAGCATATTTAGTCACTACAGGACAAAACTCCGCATAGTTGTAAATCATGAAATCCACTCGCGCATCAGCCACAGGTCTCCCTTGGGCATCCACTACGTTGAAATCTATGCGAGCCGTTGATGCATAGTTGTCTATCAGATTGATTTCCGTAAAGGTATCAGACACCAGCATCTTCTCCTCAGGGCCATTGTATTTGCCAAACACGCGAGTGTGCATGAGCATAGCCCTACTTGCCGCACTGTTGAACCAACCCAGGTTCAGCACAGCTTCTGGCTCACAGGCTCCCATGAACCACCACTGACCATCTGCCCAGGCCTCGACCCAAGCATGGTTGTCGTCTGTATGTGCCCATCTGGGCGTATAAACCTGACGGGCAGGGATGCCAATAGTTCTTAAAGCCGACACAGTAAAGGTAGATTCCTCACCACATCTTCCATAAGCGGCACTGATGGTGGCAAGGGGTGAGGTAGTTCGCGCATCAGAGGGGCGATAGGTCACTCGCTCATGGCACCAGTGGTTCACCTCCAAGATGGCCTCCTTCATGGAAAGTCCCTTTACCCTTTCCTTCAGTTCGTCATAGCAGAACATACGGAAAGTATCGAGGTTCTCATTATTCACACGAATAGGCAGGACAAAATGCCGAAACAGCAATTCAGGCACTTGCTTCCCCCAAGGCATCTCTTGCCTGGCCTTCAGCGACATGCGTATATTGTCCACGTAATAATCTGTGGCATAGTCAGTCATGTCAGCAATGGGCATATAGGCATAGAGAAACTGCAAAGCCTCTTGCTCCTCTATTGTCATTCCCTCAGTAGGTGTATAGAACTGACTTCCCACCAACTCCAACTTAGTTTCAAAGTCTTTCATCACTTGCTCCTTATATGCATTTTCAGTAATGAAATGTAGATGGGCAGAACTACTTCCAGACAACATCACTAATAACAAACACCATATATAATTCAGCTTAGTCATTTTCCAATGTTCTTAAAAGCAATAAATCGCCAATAATACATGGCCACAAAGATATATAAATGAAAGTAAAATAGCAAACACACGATGTATTTTCTTGTGGAGACTTTCACGCATACAAGTCTTAGGCTTGACCAAAGAGCAGATAGAAGTTTTGTAAGCATTAGCCATCAACATTATTAATCAATCGACAGTGAAACTATTGCCGAAGTCGGACGGAGATATTGCTATGGGTTGTTGCAGTATCTGCTATGACTGACGGGAGATATTTCTATTAGGGTAAAGGAGATACTGCGATGACCCGCGGCAGGCATTGCCGTCACCCACGCCAATGCTTTCAATGAGTGAGAAAGATATCTACTACGGGTAATAGGAGATATTGTGCTACGCCATAGTAACTCTCCTTATTTTATAAAGGGAATTGTTGGTGGAATGATAAATAATTGCTACTTTTACACGCAAAAGAAATAACTAAAAACTTGAGCTATATGAAAAGATTTATTTGGGGAGCAGCTGCAAGCCTGATGCTGGTTTTAGGTAGCTGTGGCACACCATCTGCTGACGAGACATTGTATGGTGAGTTTCAGAACCCTCCAGCTGAGGCAAGACCTCGTGTATGGTGGCACTGGATGGATGGCAATGTAACCAAGGATGGTATCTATAAGGACCTGACTTGGATGAAGCGTTCTGGCATTGCCGGCTTCATGAACTTCGATGCAGGATTTAGAACCCCATTGCTGATAGACAAGAAAGTGGCTTACATGACAGATGAGTGGAAAGATGCCTTTGCTTACACTGTGCATCTGGCTGATTCTCTGGGATTAGAGATGTCTGTGGCGGCTTCACCGGGTTGGAGCTTTACAGGCGGTCCCTGGGTGGAGCCTAAAGACGGCATGAAGAAACTGGTGTGGCGAGAGATGCGAGTAATGGGTGGCACCACCTATGACGGTTTGTTGCCTATGCCTTACAGAACAATAGGAGCATTCCAGAATGTGCCACGCTCTAACGCAAATAATATCAATGCTGGGGGTGCCAACCCAGGTGAAGGCTATTATGCTGACATCGCTGTATTAGCGTTTAAGTTGCCTGAAGCTGACAAGAATCTGGCTAACCTGAATCCGCGAATCAGTTCCAGTGGTGGTGTATTCTCTTTGTTGAACCTTACTGATGGCGACCTTACAAACTCCGAACTGCTGCCTCCAGGGTCAGGTGGAGCTAATGGCAAAGCTTGGATACAGTATGAGTTTGCTACTCCGCAGACAGTGAAGGCATTAACCATCGTGGACGGAAGGATTCGTGGCCAATGGGGCGCTCCAGTGCAAGAAATTAACAAAGTATTACAAGCAAGCGATGATGGCGTTAATTTCCGCGAGGTTTGCAAGATACCTAACAGTTCGGCTCCTCAGGGCACAGTTGATATCCCTACTACTACGGCAAGGTATTTCCGCTTGGTAATAGATAATGTAGTGACTGTCAATCCTTATGCAGCTTTGATGGGGGTAAGCGCTGAACCACAGGCTCAGCCAACTCCTATTGCAGAGTTTGTGTTGCACAGTGTGAGTCGCATCAATCATGCTGAGGAGAAAGCCGGCTTTGCCGCTCCTGCAGACCTTGCGTTATATGATACCCCTGATGAAAGTGCAGTTGTTTCATTGGAGGATGTAATCGACATTACCGATAAGGTACATGAAGGGCGTTTGGTTTGGGATGTACCTGAAGGAACTTGGAAGATTGTACGTTATGGCTATTCACAGACAGGGCATCAGAACAACCCTGCTCCTCCAGAAGCTACAGGCTTCGAAGTGGATAAGATGGATCCCATTGCCTTCCGGGCTTATATGGATCACTACTTAGGTATGTACAAAGATGCTTCCAAAGACCAACTGGGTAAGGTAATAAAATACATCATGACAGACAGTTATGAGTCTGAGCAAGAGAACTGGACACCAGCTATGGAACAGGAGTTCGAAAATCGCAACGGCTATAGCCTGCGCCCTTGGATGCCTGTGCTGATGGGACAGATCGTGAACAGCTCGGAAGAAAGCGAGAAGTTCCTCCATGATTGGCGTCGCACCTTAGGTAGTTTGGTGACTGATTATTGCTACAATTTGCTGACTGACATCCTGAACGAGCGTGGCATGGGACGTTATACTGAGTCACATGAGAACGGACGCGTCTATCTGGTAGATGGTATGGAAGTGAAAGGCAAGGCAGATGTGCCTATGGCAGCTGCCTGGATGCCAAACAACACTGGTTCTTCCACCCCAGCCATGAGCCGTGCGGATATCCGAGAAGCTGCTTCTGTGGCTCATATCTACGGACAAAACCTGGTGGCAGGCGAGTCGCTCACCGCTCCTGGTGGCGAGGGTCAGTCTTATGCTTATCACCCAGGCAATCTGAAGTTCATTGCCGATATGGAAATGGCGAGTGGATTGAATCGTTTTGTGATTCATACCTCAGTGCACCAACCTCTTGACGAACTCAAGCCTGGCTTGGGCTTAGGTCCTATCGGACAGTGGTTCAACCGTCTTGACAACTGGTCAGGTTCTGCATGGGCTTGGATGGATTATATGGCCCGCAGTTGCTATCTGTTGCAAAAAGGCAAGTTTGTAGCAGACATCCTATATTATTATGGTGAGGACAACAACATCACAGGCATGTTTGGTGCCGAGGAACCTGCTTTCCCTGCCGGATATAACTACGACTATATCAATAGCGATGCTTTGCTTAACTTGGTGTCTTATGAGTTTAACCGTCTGAAAACTGAGAGTGGCATGAGCTATCGTATGTTGGTACTCGATCCTAACGTGAAGCGTCTGCCTCTTGATGTGCTGAAGAAGATTGCCGAACTGGCTAAGGCAGGTGCCGTGATTTGTGGAGCTAAGCCCGAATTGCCTGGTCGCCTGACGGATGATGTGGAGGAATTCAATGCTTTAGTCAACGAGATCTGGGGTGGAGAGCTCAAGAATGTGTATCTGACCAACGACATGAAGAGTGTGCTCGACAAACTGGGTGTGAAGGCTGATGTGAACATTGGCAACGACTTGCGCTTCGTTCATCGCCACACCAGCCGTGCAGACATCTATTGGATCAACAACCCCGAAGGGCCTGCCAAAACCGTTGAGCTTTCGTTCCGCGTTAAGGGCAAGAAGCCTGAGATCTGGCATCCAGAAACTGGTAAGCGTGAAGAGGTGACTTATCGCACGGAAGGTGGACGCACAGTTGTGAAGGTAAAGTTGGTGGAGAACGATGCCCTGTTTGTGGTGTTCAATGGTCCTGCGGAGCAAGAGGCTGTCACCCTGCCCGAGCTGAAAGAGAATACCCTGCTCACCATCAACACTCCTTGGAACGTAACTTTCCAGGAAAAACGCGGCGCACCGTCATCGGCTCAGTTCGACCAACTTATCAACCTGGTAGATAGCGATGTAGATGGCATCAAGTACTTCAGTGGTGTGGCTACCTATACCAACAGCATCGAACTTACCGACGAGCAGCTGAATGCCGAGCAACTGGTACTCGATTTGGGCAACGTAGGTGTGATGGCCGAGGTTATCATCAACGGCACCAACTTGGGCGTTTATTGGAAAGCCCCTTACCGTCTGGACATCAAGGAAGCGCTTCATGCTGGCAAGAACGACATTGAGGTGAAGGTTACCAATCTGTGGATCAACCGACTGATTGGTGACTCTATGCCCGATGTGACGGAAAAAGTGACGTGGTCGCAATATCCGTTCTACAATCCTCGGTCGCCGATGTCGCCATCCGGACTTATGGGACCTGTAAAAGTAATTGCTTTAAAATAAAGATATGAAAACTCTCAAACTGTTGGCAGTGGCTTTGCTGCTGCCAACTCTTTTACATGCACAGCGCCAAGAGGTGCTGTTGGAAAAAGGGTGGCAGTTCATCCACAAGGACGTAACCGATGCTTGGCGCACTGACTATAACGACAGTGACTGGCAAACCGTGACGGTACCACACGATTGGGCCGTCTATGGTCCGTTCGACGGCAACAATGACCGTCAGATGGTAGCCATTGAGCAGGATGGCGAGTCCGAAGCTTCACAGAAGTCGGGTCGCACAGGTGGCCTACCTTTTGTAGGTGTGGGCTGGTATCGCAATAGCTTCGATGTGCCAACTGGGAAACAGACAGCCTTGATCTTCGATGGTGCTATGAGCGAGGCCCGCGTCTATATCAACGGCCACGAAGCCATTTTCTGGCCCTATGGCTACAACTCGTTCTACTGCGATGTTACCCAGTATATTAATGCCGATGGCAAGCATAATGTGGTGGCTGTGCGTTTGGAAAACCACCCCTCGTCCTCGCGCTGGTACCCTGGAGCCGGACTCTACCGCAATGTACATGTGGTGACCTCCGAAAAGGTACATGTACCTGTGTGGGGCACTCACATCATTACCCCACATGTCGATAACGACTATGCTGCCATTAGCCTGCGCATCTCATTGGCCAACACTGAACACCAGCAAATGGTGCGCCTCGTGACTGACATCATCGCCCCCGACGGCCGCACCGTTTCCACCAAGGACGACACCAAGATGGCTGTTCACGATATCGCTTTCGGGCAGAACTTCATTGTGCAGCATCCACAACTGTGGTCGCCCGAGACACCTTATTTATATATAGCTCGCACGAAAGTATATGTTGACGGCAAGCAAGTGGACGAATACAACACCCGTTTCGGCATCCGAAGTATCGAGTATGTGACAGAGAAAGGGTTCTTCCTTAACGGCCAACTGCGTAAGTTCCAGGGTGTGTGCAACCACCACGACCTGGGCCCATTGGGAGCAGCCATCAACAAGGCAGCCCTGCGCCGCCAGCTCACCTTGCTCAAGGACATGGGGTGCGATGCTATCCGCACCTCGCACAACATGCCAGCTCCCGAACTGGTGGAGCTTTGCGACGAGATGGGCTTTATGATGATGATCGAGCCTTTCGACGAGTGGGATATGGGCAAGGTGGACAATGGCTACAACCGTTTCTTCCGCGAATGGGCAGAGCGCGATGTAACCAATATGGTAATGCACTATCGCAACAACCCATCGGTAGTAATGTGGAGCATAGGCAACGAGGTGCCCAATCAGCGTGACCCCGAGGGCTATAAAGTGGTGGCTTTCTTGCAGGACATCTGCCACAGGCTCGACCCTACCCGTCCTGTCACTATGGGCATCGACCAAGCAGAGAATACCCTGCACAACGGCTTTGCATCCACTCTCGACATACCAGGCTTTACCTATCGCCTACCTTTCTACCAGGAGGCCTACGACATCCTGCCCCAAGGTTTGGTGTTAGGCTCTGAAACCGCCTCCACCGTCAGCTCACGAGGCGTTTATAAGTTCCCTGTCGAATTGAAAGAAGGTGCCACCTACGACGACCTGCAGTCGTCCAGCTACGACACCGAGGCCTGCTGGTGGTCAAATATCCCCGACCTTGATTTTGCGATGGCGGATGACTACGAATGGGAAATCGGTCAGTTCGTATGGACGGGATTCGACTACTTGGGCGAGCCAACACCCTATTACGACAACTGGCCTTCTCACAGCTCCTACTTCGGCATCATCGACCTGGCCTCCATTCCCAAAGACCGCTATTACCTCTATCGCAGCATTTGGAACAAAAAGGAGAGCACTTTGCACATCCTGCCCCACTGGACCTGGAAGAACCGCAAGGGGCAAGTAACTCCTGTATATGTTTATACAAGCTATCCAGAGGCAGAGCTGTTCATCAACGGCAAGAGTCAGGGACGCCAGCACAAATGGACGGCAGCCGAGGCTAAGGCTCAAGAAGCGGCTTTAGGCAAGAAAGCCGTCATGCATCGCTATCGCCTGATGTGGGAGGATGTCCGTTATGAGCCAGGCGAGATAAAGGTAGTGGCTTATGATGCCCACGGAAACAAGACCGAAGAGAAGACTATCCGCACAGCTGGCAAGCCCGATCATCTGCAATTAACAGTTGACAGAACTCAGCTCGATGCCGATGGGCACGACTTGGCATATATCACTGTGGATGTGGTGGATAAGGATGGTAATCTTTGTCCAGATGACAATAGGTTGGTAAACTTTGAAGTCAGTGGAGCAGGCACTTTCCGTGCTTCTGCCAATGGCGACCCCACCTGCCTCGACCTGTTCCATCAGCCCAAGATGCATGCTTTTGCCGGACAGCTGACAGCTATCATTCAAAGCAGTGAGCAGGCTGGCAATATCACCCTGAAAGCTTCTGCCAAAGGACTTAAGCCAGCAAGTATCACTGTTTCTGCAAGATAAAAACTGGGGGTGTGTCAGAATAGGCACACCCCCAATAATCTATATGCTGAATACTTACAACGTATTCTGTTTCAACGCCTCCACATAATTATCTATGCGCTGCATCTCCTGCGGGATGTCGATGCGTTGCGGACAGTTAGGTGTACACTGGCTGCATCCTGTACAATGAGCAGCCTGACGGAGCTTAGGCACTGAACGGTCGTAACCCACCAGGAATGCCTGACGCATCTTGCGATACTCTGGGTCGCCCTGACTCTCTGGCAGATTGCCCTCATTCACACATTTATTATAGTGCAACAGTGTTCCAGGGATATCAAGACCATAAGGACAAGGCATGCAGTACTGGCAGTTGTTACACTGAATGATGGGGTACTTGATGAGCAACTTGGTGGTTTCTTCAAGGAACTCGTTTTCTTCATCTGTAAGTGGAACCAATGGTGAGAACGAACGGATATTGTCTTCCAGATGCTCCATGTAGGTCATACCGCTCAGCACACTTACCACTTGGGGATGAGTACCTACCCAACGGAAAGCCCATGAAGCAACGCTGTTCTCAGGATTACGTTCTTTGAGGCGATACACCAAATGCTGAGGCAAATTAGAAAGACGTCCACCCAGTAATGGCTCCATAATGACGATAGGAATATTGCGCTCAGCCAGCATGTTGTACATAATCTCGCCCTGCACAGCATTCAGTCCCTGAGGAAAATGCCAGTCCTGATAGTTCATCTGAATCTGTGCAAAGTCCCAGTGAGCCTCTCCGCTATCGTGCATCTTCATCAGGTATTCCAGCACATCGATGTCACCATGATAAGAGAAACCCATGTTGCGGATGCGCCCGGCTTCTTTTTCCTGCATGAGGAACTCGTGCATGCCGATGTCAAGGTAGTTGGAGTGGAACTTCTGCATACCCGTTACTCCACCAGGTCCGAAGCCTCCAAGACCCGCACCGTGAATGAGGTAATAATCCAGGTAATCAACCTGCAGCTCTTCGAAAGAACGATGATATCCTGCCAACGCAACATTGCGGTCGTTACCGTTGCCATCCAAGAAAGTGGATAGTTTGGTAGCGATGTAATAGCTATCACGCGGATGACGCTTCAAGGCAATGCCAGTAGCACGTTCCGACTGTCCGCGACCATAGTGGGGAGATGTGTCGAAATAGTTAACGCCATGCTCAATTGCGTAATCCACTAATCTATTCACTTGCTCTTGGTCGATGATCTCACCTTGTCCGTTGGGATTAGGAATCATAGGCCAGCGCATGCAGCCATAGCCCAAAAGTGAAATCTTATCACCGGTATTATGGTTAGTCCGATAGGTCATCTGCCCTGTTGGCACTGGGGTAGAATAATGACCTGCTGGGTCATACGCAGCATTCTTCTTGGGTCCGCAGCTTGCCAATGCCGCACCAGCAGCTACTGTAGCCCCTGCACCCATTACTTTGAGAAAATCTCTACGATTTATATTATGCTTATTCTCTTCCATAATTATCAATCTTCAATAGTTAATGGTCAATTGTCAATGTTCAATTGTCAATCTTCAATCTTCAATCTTCAATCTTCAATTAAATGACTCTATGCACCTCATGCCCCTCAACATGTATAGCACTAAGAGGACGCGACGGACAAAGATTCTCGCAAGCACCGCAACCGATGCAGAGCTCCTCGTTCACCACAGGAATCTTCTTCGACTGCGGGTCGCCCGGATCAGACAGCACCATCTGGATGGCAGAAGTAGGACAGTGACGCTCACAGTTGCCGCAATCCTGACCGTCACGTATAGGGATACACAGCTCGCGGGTCCATACAGCATGACCCACCTGAATAGACGACTTCTCGGCCACGTCAATCAGCTTGATGGCTCCGGCAGGACAAACCTCAGAGCAGCGAACGCACTCAGGACGGCAATAGCCAACCTCGAAGCTCGATTCCGGCTGCATCAGTGTCATCAGGTCGGTACTTGGACGCAGCACGCCATTCGGACAAGCCGACACGCAGAGCTGGCAGCCCGTGCAATGACTTGCCAAGTTCTTCAGGCTCACTGCACCGGGAGGCACAATCTTCGTAGCACGGTTGGGCTTCACCTTGTCGGCAATGTCAGCCAAGCCGCCATCCACTTTCTTATCGGTAGCCTCGGGTATAATCTGTGCCTTGGCTGCAGCGGCAGCACCTACGGCGATAGTGGTCAGGAAAGTACGCAAGCCCGGATCCTTCACATCCGTCTTAGCTTCAGCCTTTGGAGCAGGCTTCTCCACGACTATCGGCTTCGGGAAAGCAGTTGCCATAGAAGGCACGGCAAACTTATAGCTCAATGCCCCAAACTTACACTTCTCCAAGCAGTTGCCGCAAGTCACACAGCGGCTGTAGTCAACGGTATGCGTCTTGAAGTCAATGCAGGAAGCCTTGCAGTTGCGTGAGCACATGCTGCAGCTCTTGCACTTCTCAGCATCGAAGGTGATGTGGAAGAATGAGAAGCGTGAGACGAATCCCAGCACGGTGCCCACAGGACAGATGGTGTTGCAATAGGTTCGCCCGTTCCTCCAAGCCAGCACGAAGATAATCACCAGCGTCACCACAGCGATGATGAGGGTAGGCATCGACTTCACCCACACATCCACATCGTAGATGGCATAGCTCTCATATTTCTCGGCAATGGATGCCAGCACATTGTTGCCCAACCTGTAGATGGGCTGGAAGATGTTGCTGGCAATGCGGCCGTATGAGCTGTACGGAGCAAGCAGTGCCACAAACGAGCCTATGCCAGCGATGAGTGCCACGATGAACACGCCCAGCACAGAGTAGCGCAGTACGCTCTTTGCTTTGGAATAAGTGTAAGGGATCTTGCGCTCCTTCTTGGAACGCGCCTGCTTGCCGAACCATGCGATGATGTCCTGGAAAACACCCATCGGACAGATGACCGAGCAGTAGATACGCCCGAAGATCAGGGTCAGGGCGATAAGCAGAATAATCACTCCTGCGTTGAGTGCCAGCACGGCAGGCAGGAACTGTAGTTTCGCCATCCAGGAGAACCATGCGTGTGTCACTCCAGTGAAATCCAGGAACATCAAAGTGATGCACACATAGAAGATGATGGCCAGCGTTAGTCTAATTTTACGTAACATATCTCAAATTATAGTTAGATTTAGAATCCCAATTCTTTCAGCCACTTCTCTACTCTATCCCTACTTGAACGTACCTCAGTTCCCTTGTTTGCCAAAGCCTTTTCAAATTTGGCGTTAGGGTATAGTTTCTTGAGGTCGTTCACTACACTGCCAAGTCCGCTTCCTTCGTGAGTAGTGAAAGGAATGATAGTTTTATCATTCAAGTCGTACTTGTCGAAGAAGCTGAACATCACCTGTGGGAATGTACCCCACCAGATAGGGGTACCAACAAAAATGATGTCATAATCAGCAAGGTTATCAACACTACCCTTAAAGGCTGGCTTCTCGCCTGTGCGTTGCTCTTCCTGCGCCACCTTGATCAATTCGCTATAGGGCATGTCATAGCTCTTCTCAGCCACCACCTCAAACTGGTCGGCTCCTGTGTAGTCTTTGATATAGTCAGCTACAACCTTTGTATTACCTACAGTGATATTCCCCACCGCATAGTTTTCGCCGGCATGAGAGAAAAAAACAATCAGTGCTTTCCCCTCTCGGTTATTCTCAAGGGTTTCTTTCACAGGCTCACTGCTGTTGTTCTCTGCGTTAGCCTTGGGTGTTGCATTGCATGATGCACCCAGTAACATGCCAAAAGCTGTAATCATGAATGTCTTTATGCTCATATTTCAATTAGTATTAGAAAGTTGGAAATATATCAATGTGTTTGTTTTAAGTACTGCAAATCGCCATACCAGTAGCTGGCTGTAGTGCCTCCATCAATAAGGAAGTCGGCACCAGAGATAAAACGTCCGCGACTGCTCATGAGGAATTCTGCCAAGTCGCCCACTTCATCGGGTGTGCCTGCCCTGCCGGCCGGACTTGCCTGCAGCATCTTGCGGTAGCCTTCGCCACGAGGCCCGTGCAGCTCATCGTTGGCTAAAGGTGTGATGATGATGCCAGGACTGATACTGTTGATGGTGGCTCCTCGTTTGCCCCAGCGAGTAGCTTCATACATCACGCGCAATACGTTGCATCGCTTGGAGTACTGATAGGCTTTCAGCGTGTCGGTAATCTCTGTAAGGAACGGAAGCTGCAGCAGTTCGTCCACAGGAGTGGTGGCCAACAAGTCGCTCTGCTCTTGTGGCAGACTGCCCAGACGATGACCTGACTGTGAAGAGATAACAATGCCTGAGCCTCCCTCAGCGATGACCTTGCCGAACTCTTCCAGCAAAACAGAAGTACCATATAAATCTACTTGCAGGATATGCTCAACGCTTGCCTGAGATGGCGAGACCCCAGCGGCATTCACCACGTTCATCACCTCACCCTTGCTCTGCGCAAACTCCACCAGTTCCAGAATAGACTCCTTTAAGCCTAAGTCTGTTTTAATCTGACTGCATTCAAAGCCTGCATCACCCAGAATCTTGGCAGCCGCCAACGAATTCTGTACGTTATAATCTGCTATGACAATATGCTTGCCTGCTCCAACACGGCGAATAATCGCCTGTCCGATGGAGCCAGCCCCTAATATTACTGCAACTTGTTTCTTCATAAGTCTGTTATCTGTTGTTTTTTTGCAAAGTTACAAATAACAGTTTATGAAGTTATATCCAAATTTGCTGTTCCTTTTTCACATTTTTCAGATTCTTAATGTGTCTGGATAGAAACAGTACGAATCAAACGCCAAATTACTCAATGCGTTTGATGAGTTTGGCAGGATTGCCGCCAACCACAGTATGCGGTTCCACGTCTTTGGTAACTACGGCACCTGCGGCTACTACGGCTCCCTCTCCAATGGTCACGCCCGGACATACCACAACCCTTGCACCCAACCATGCCCCTTTGCAGATGCGCACTGGTTTGGGAATAAGCGTCCAAAGGTTATGGAACTCATGATTGATAGTCAGCACATTCACATCAGGACCTATCATCACATCATCTTCTATGGTAATGCCAGCCGATGAGGTGGTGTGGAACCCATAGTTGATAAGCACCCGCTCACCAATGCTTATCTGGCAGGCATAGTCAATGCGTAGTGGCACACCGATGTTGGATGTAGCAGGCAAGCGATGCAGGAACAGCTCGTCCATCAGCTCACGTACTTTAGGGTCAAAGGGCTCTAACTGGTTAATCTGATGACACAACCTGGCACATCTTGCAGACTCAGGGCGAAACTCAGCTGCCTGTGGATCAGTCTGCAGATTGATATGCTCTCCGTTCTTAAATCTTTCAAATACTGTCATAATATATCGTTTTCAAAAATTAATACTGGTGGTCAGTTCTACAGTGAACGGACGGATAAAGGTGCCAGCCATCACGTAGTTCTTATAAGGTGTGGGGTCAGTTACCAGGTCGGCTGATCCGATGGAGCCGCTTGCTCCCTTTTGATTGAGGATGTTCACCACATTGGCAGAAAAACGTACATGCCTGTTGAGCGTATAATCCACACCTCCGAAGGTTTCCCAACGCCCATTGAAATAAAGCGAATTGGTTTTGTTGATGTACTGCCTGCTGTAATACCGGGCACTGAGCCACACACGCCATTTGTCGAAACGATAGCTGGGCTCAATCTCCATCTCCAACTTCGAGATACCTGTCAAGGTGTTATTCGTAAAACTGTGAACTTCTGTCACCCCGTCGCTGAAGGTGGGCGATACGTCAAAGTTCTTGTATTGAGGATTACGGAAGGTGACCAGTGCATGAATACTCAATCCGCTGACGGGAGTAATAACAGCATCGGTAGTCCACCCTAAAGCTGCCTGATCATAGTAAACCACAGGATATACCGTTTCATTCTGCCCAGCTTTCATGCCTCCGGCATCCTTCGTCAACACATGGTCGAAAGTAGCACGCAACTGTTCGTTGTTCTGCCTGATCCAGGTGATTTGTGAAGTAAGGTCAATCCAGTTGTTTTTCCAATAGATGCCCCCACGCAGATAGTTTGAGGTGATGCCCTTCTGCGAAGGGGTGTTATAGGTTCCGTAGTTGAATATCTGTGAGTGAAGCGTGGTACTCATATACTCGGCTTGCAGTCCAAATCCTCTCAACAACTCAAAACGTCCACTCAAGATGTAGGCATTGTTGAAGTTGTTTTTATTGAAGTGATTAATGATTACTCCTGGCTCTTTCAAGTTGAATCCAGCACGACGCCTGTTGGCTTCTGTCACGTCATTGGCAGCATCGCCATTCACGTTAAGGTATTCCAAACGTAAGCCTGCTTTGAGCCAGAGGCGGTTGTTTACTGTCCACTCATCAGCGATGAAGCCGAATACTTTGTGCTCATGACCGTTGTAATACTCAGCGTATGAGTTGTAGGAGTAGCCTTCCTGCCCGTTATAAAGCAGCAATTTTGGGTCAGCCTTCACTTCGTGGGCAAACATATAGGCAGAGGTCTTTGTACCTCCGTGATTAAGCCAGTAATCCACCTCTGCCGTCCAGTGATGACGCTTGTTGCGACTGTAGCCGGAAAGCTGTGCGTTTGTCATCCACGAATGCTCGAAAGCATCGAAGTAGAGTTGTCGTCGGGTTTGTGCCCTACCCACGAACTCCGTACCATCTTCATAAGTAAAGCCACCACCAGCCTCTGCGTTGGTCATACCCATCACCGAGGGGTTGGCACGATAAGAATGACCATGCTTCAGTTTACTGTTGACAGAAAGCTTAGTGCCATTGTCCCACTGATAATCTAAGGTGAAGTTCACATTATGTATCTTGTCTGTATTGGCATTGTTGATATTCATAGCCATCATCTGTCCTGTATAGACATCCAGAAACTTAATGGTGTTGTTGGTTGGCAGATATTGGTCATAGCCCAGTTTAAAACCGTTATATTCTTTTACACTACCATCGCCCACGAAAACAAAGGGACCATAGTTCTCAGTAAGGTTCATGAAACGGGAATACTGATAAGTGAGGCCCATTTTTCCTCTTCCGTCAGCAAAAGTCTTAGAAAGAGAACCTTTGTAGAACTGCGTACGTTCCTTGAGATAACTCATTGCAAGCTGATTGCTTCCCGGGTCAAAGTTCTGATAGGTGCCCACACTGAAGCCCCAACCTCCACCAATAGGAGTAGCGATATTGGCATCAACGGCCTGACGGCCAAACTGATTGAGCGTGTAGTTCACCCGTCCTTCAAAACTGTCGCCAGTCAGACGCGACTTACTGTCAACACTATAGCTGATAACGCCATATTTCATCACCATATCCGAAGGTGACATCGTGGAAGTGCTCTCATGACTCACTCCGCTGTGCCACGACTTATAAGGATAAAGCTGGTAATTATAATAGGATACAGGAAGACCATCTTCATAGATATAGGCGTTGCCGCTAATGGGCAAACCCAAAGAAATCTGTCGGGGCTGACTGGCAGAGGCAGCATTGAGCAGCATATTGCGGTTACTTCCTTCACCTTTAGCTTGCACACTGTCGTTTTTTTGAACCTGTGCAGTGATATTGGTACAAGCGAGAAGGCTTGCAGCAATGGCTAATAATCTTGGGGTATTCTTCATAAATGATACATGTTTAATTCGTTTACAAATTTACGGCTTTTCACCAAAAAAACAATTACCATAAATTCGGGTAGAGTTATCAATAATTCCTTTTCTTGCATCTTTAGAAAGAAATACACCGACAAAAGGTGTTTTTGACAAATTCGCCAGCACATTATGTAAGCATACTCTTGAAGAAATTTTGTGTCTTTGTGCCGATAAACTTTATTATAGAATCATGAAAGCATTGTTGATTAATGGAAGCCCCGCATGCCCAACCCAGATGACAGGAAAAGAGGGATGCGCCCCAATGATGGCACATCCCTCTTGTTTCAAAAGTAGTTACTCAAATGTCTTGGCTACCTCTTTCATGACCTCACTAATCTGGATGTGCTGCGGGCAAATCTTCTCGCATTTACGACATTGGATGCAATCGGAGGCCTTGCCGTGCGTTAGAATAAGATTGGCATAGTAGGTGGCCTCTGAGGTCATAGCTTCCTTGAAACGTTTCTTTGAGTTGTAAAGAGAGAAATATTCAGGGATGGCTATTTGTTTCGGACATCCCTTCACACAATAGCGACAGGCTGTGCAGGGTACGGCAATGCTGCCATTGATGATGCTGGCCGCACTATGCGTGAGGGCAAGTTGCTCATCAGTTAGCGGTATGAATTCCTGCATATAAGAGGTGTTATCATCCAGTTGTTCATAGTTGCTCATTCCCGAAAGAACCATCATCACCTGTGACTGTGAAGCAGCAAAACGGATGGCCCAAGAGGGGATGGACAACTTTGGCTCTGACTGCTTGAACATGGTGCTGACCTCGTCGGGAACATCTACCAATGTTCCTCCTTTAACAGGCTCCATCACTACCACAGGCTTCTGGTGCTTGCAGATAACTTCATAGCATTTGCGCGATTGGATGCGGTCGCTCTCCCAGTCAACGTAATTCAGCTGGATCTGCACCAGTTCTATTTCGGGATGTTCCGTGAGGATATGGTCAAGCAACTCTGCATTATCATGAAAAGATATGCCTACGTGCTTGATTTTCCCTTCTGCTTTCTGCTGTAGTAAGAAGTCGAAGCTTTTCAGTTTTAGGGCGTTCTTGTAGTTCGCCTCGTTTAACGAGTGCAGCAAATAGTAGTCGAAATAGCTCACGCCTACTTTTTGCAACTGTTTTTGAAAGACTTCACGTTGTTGTTCTTCTGAACGAAGCATGACGAGCGGTAGTTTTGAAGTCACGGTGAACCTGTTGCGCGGATAGCGTTCTACCAGCACTTCTCGCAGCACCTCTTCGCTCTTGAAGTTATGATACATCCAGGCGGTGTCGAAATAGGTGAATCCGCGTTCAATGAATGTATCTACCATTTTCTTCAGTTGTTCCTTGTCAAAACTCGTCTGATCTGAAGGGTCAAGCAAGGGTAATCTCATAAAACCAAAACCAAGTTTCTTTGCCATAGTGATAAGATGTTAATTTATAATCTGATTCGAGTGCTAAACTCTAACGTAAATGGGCGAATATAAGTGCCGGATGTCAGGTAGTTCTTGAACGGGGTTGGGTCGGTGGCAAGACTTGCTGCCTGTATGCCGGCACTTGCTCCCTTTTGGTTCAAGAAGTTTATCACGTTCACTGCAAATGATACCTTATCGGTCCAATTGAAGTCGATGCCTCCGAAAGTCTCCCAGCGAGGGTTGAAATACAGTGTGTTGGTTCTGTTGATATATTGTCTGCTGTAGTATCTTGCACTGGCCCACACTCTCCATTTCCCTACTGTATAAGAGGGCTCAAACTCAATCTCAACACTGCTGATGCCCGTAACTTTCTTATTGCTGAAATCGTATGCTTCTTTATAACCGTCACTGAAGGTTGGCTCAAACATATAGTTCTTGTAGCGAGGTGCACGCATGTTTATCAGTCCGTGGAATGAAAAACCTCTGAAAGGGGTGAGGATAAAGTCGGTTACCCATCCAAAGGCATTAATGCTGTAGAAGGAAGGTATATATACCGTTTCTTGATATCCTTCCGGATACCCACCAGCTGCTTTTGTCAAAGTGTGTGTCCATAGTGAAGAAGAAAAATTGTTTTTTTGAATAATATAAGTCAGTAGAGACTGAAGGTCGAGCCAGCTATTGCGATAATTAAAACCAGCCCGAAACATATAGTTACTTTTTATATCGGTAACAGGTGCTTGTGCTTCGCTGTATTCTGTCAGTTCTGGACGACGGAATGTAGCAAAGGCATCTGCTTGCAAGGCAAAACTATTGCTGAAACGATAATATGAAGTTAAAGTAGCCGATGTGTTAATCCAGTCTTCTTTGATGTCATTAAGCTTCACCTGCGGCATAAGGATGTTCCATCCCGCCATACGTGTGTTATTCGTTTCACCGTTTATGTTGTTGGCTGCTTTTCCCCTTATTCGCATATACTCAACTCTTGCGCCCGCAGCCAGAGACAGTCTTTTGTTGGGCTTCCACTGGTTCCTCCCATAAAAAGCTATCTTTGTCTCATCCCCTTTGAAATAGCCAGCGCCAGTGTTAAACACATAAAACTGTTGCTTGTTAAACAGAAGTGATTCTGGGTCTTTTTTAGCTTCATGCGCCATGTTGCCTGTTGCATTGGCAAAATCAGTATGGTCGAACCAGATGTTGGTTGCTACAAACCAATCGTGCTTTCCATCACTACTTTTACCTTTTAGTTCCACAGTATTCATCCAGTTGGTTTCAGAGGTATTGCCTGTGTTGAAAAACCTGTTCTGCACTGCTCCTTCATATTTTGTGCCGTCAACATAGGTATATTGACTGTCACCTGAAGGCGTATCAATGGCTCCAAGATTAAGATGAGCTATGTCTGTGTGTATATGCTTGAATCTTGATATAAACTCTAAATCAAGTCGTTCTCTCAAATTATATTTCAAGTTAAAGGTGACCATGTGTGATTTGGTCACAGCATCGTCAGTGAGGCTTTTCTTCTTCATTTCACCAGTCCTGACATCCATAAACGAAATGGTGCTTACTGAAGGCAGATACTGGTCGTGTCCCAAATCAAATCCCTGGTATGTCTTCACATTTCCATCACCTACGAAGATAAAAGGACCATATACATCATTGATGCTAAGCGTATTCATGTAATTGTATGTAAGAGCCAAGCGTCCTTTGCCATTGTCAAATGCTTTAGATATCGCCAACTTATAGAATTGAATTCGCTCTTGCAAATAACTTAAGTCAAGATGATTTGATCCGCGATCAAAATCTTGATAGGTATTCAGGTTGAATCCCCATCCATTGCCTAACGGGGCACCCACATTCAAGTCAACCTGATGTTGTCCGTATTGGCTGATTGAGTAATTGATGCCAGCCTCCAGTTTATTAGCTGTAACCTTTGACGTAGTGCTGGGAAAATACCCAATGATACCAACGCGCAATGCTGACTCATCTAACGTTGAAAGGTTCATCGATTCTGTGTTTAATCCGCTATGCCACGACCAGTGTCCAGGGAAGAAACCTAAAAAGAATGTCACAGGGGCGCCATCCTCAAAGATGGCCGAACCGCTGCTTGGGATGCCTAATGATATGGTTCTCGGTTCTGTAGCCGATGATGCGTTGAGCATCACGTTCTGGTTGCTGCGACGAGTTTCCTGTAAGCTGTCATTCACTGCTTCTTGCGCATGAATAGATGTGACAAAGGCGAATGCCCCAGAAATCAGGAGCATACATTTTTTATTCATATATTCAATGTGATTATTTTTTTGGTTTTAATAACACTTCAGTAGGAGAAACACCATATTTCTCTTTAAATACTTTTGTAAAATGGGAACGGTTTTTGAATCCCACTTCATAAGCAACGTCGGTTACTCCCTTGCCTCCATCTTCCAATAAGCTGTATGCCATTTCCAAACGTTTATTAACTATCCATCTTTCAGGTGGCAACTTGCTTATTTTGGCAAAATCACGTTTGAAAGTAGCAAGCGATCTTCCTGTGTAATTGGCTATCTCGCTCACTGAAAGATTATACATGTAGTTTTCATTCATGAAATCCAGAATATCAATCTTCCATGATTCGGCAAAATCGAACAATGTGGGGAAGAAACGCTCATCAATTGACAATAAGGCCAAAATGCCTTCTTCCAACTTCAGATTCATCAGAGCTTCACTGGGATTCAAAACAGAAGATGTGTAAGGCATCATGGAAAGGAACAAACTCTCTAACTGAGGATGTCCCTTCAGCAGAACAATAGACTCCTCTATTCTATCCAAACGACTTTCGGGTACTTCAAAAACATCTTGGTGAAAGCATTTTCGTAAGAAGTCCCTATGAAACTCTAATGTAATACACTGGAAGTCTTCATCTTTTAACGGATATTTCCGCAGGCTTACACGGTGATCTCTACGTATAAACACGCACTCGCCAGCTTTAACAAGGTGTTTATTCTTGCCATCGTCAATTTCCATCTCTCCTTTTAGCACATATTTCAGGCTATGTGCTTTCATACGTTCAACATGATGCTCGTCACCTTGCTGTATATAGATGAAGAATACATCTGAAAACTGGCGGACGCTTTGTTTTTGCTGATCAATCATTAGTTGTATCTTGATTTGTGGCTAAAATGCCTTTGCTATATTTTAATTTGAAAAGCCATAGAAGCTTCCATGTCGAATACTTCGCCTGCAACGGCTCCAACCTTCTGATGAGCATCACAGTCAATAAACGCCTGGAGATCTTCCCTACTATTAAAGTTGAAAGTCAGAATTATTGCATCCTTAGGCATCAGCCATCCTAAGTTTCTGCCTACAGCAAATCCTATCACCTGAGGAACATCTTCCTTGATAGCCCTCATCATCTCGATTCTCTCATTAACTTTGGCGTCATCTACTCCTTCTTTAATAACGCCAATAAACACATGTTTATACATAATTCTCTAATTTTGATTTCGTTGCAAAAATACTTCTTTTTTCTTAATCTGACGTTTCCCTGTGGCTCAAAGGCATGTTGCTATGTGGTCCACAGCTACATCCTTAAAAATTAATACTGGTGGTCAGTTCAACAGTGAACGGACGGATAAAGGTGCCAGCCATCACGTCATATCTATTCGGCTGCAAAATTACGGCTTTTTACCATAATAACAATTACCATAAGGTAGAGTTATCAATAATTCCTTTTCTTGCATATTTAGAAAGAAACAAACCGACAAAAGGTGTTTTTGACAAATTCGCCAGCACATTATGTAAGCATACTCTTGAAGATAATTTGTATCTTTGTGCCGTTAAACATTATTTTAGAATTATGAAAGCATTGTTGATTAACGGAAGTCCGCATGCTCATGGCTGTACCTATACGGCCTTAAGCGTGGTGGCAGAAGAATTAGTTAAGGCTGGCGTAGAGGCAGAAATTGTACACGTCGGCCATAAGGACATCCGAGGCTGCATCGGATGCTATAAGTGCCGTGAGTTAGGCAAGTGTGTGTTTGATAAGGACCTTGTTAATGAGGTGGCAAAGAAGTTCGAAGAGGCTGACGGGCTGGTTATTGGCTCGCCTGTCTATTATGCCGGGCCTAACGGAACGCTAATATCGTTCCTGGATCGTCTGTTCTTCTCGGCGAAGTTTGAGAAACGTTTCAAAGTGGGAGCGGCAGTGGTGTCGGCTCGCCGCATGGGAACAACAGCTACACTCGACACACTGAACAAGTATTTCCTACACGGCGAGATGCCTGTGGCTGCCAGCCGCTACTGGAATGCCGTTCATGGTAACACAGCAGAGGAGGTTTTGAAAGATGAAGAAGGACTTCAGACAATGCGTGTGCTGGGTCGCAATATGGCTTTCCTTATCCGTGCTATACGTGCTGAACGTGAGCGCGGCGGACTGCCAGAGCAGGAATCCCAGCGCATTGCAACAAACTTTATCAGATAGGTCTATGGCTGACAAGGAACAGATTGAAGCCCTGTACCGCGAGATGTACCATGCGATGATTGCCAAAGATACTATAACGCTGAACCGTATTCATGCTGATAATTTCGTGCTGACCCACATGACGGGGATGCACCAATCCAAACGTGAATATGTCAATGCTATTGCCAACGGTACGCTGAACTATTATTCAGCAGAGCACGAGCAGATGGATATTAAGATTGATGGCAATTACGCCACCTTGACAGGACGCAGCCGCGTGAATGCCGCAGTTTTTGGAGGTGGCCGTCACACCTGGCGACTGCAACTATCCTTTACAGTCCGCAAAGAGAATGGACATTGGCTATTAGCATCCGCCAAAGCCTCAACTTATTAGACTTTGTCGTATTTTTTAGCGTATTCTTGCAATTATAATTTTTCTGCAATTAGAGGTATAAAAAACAGGCCACAAGGTATTAGATACTTTGTGGCCATTATTATGCTTACCTCTTTATTATAGTCTGATTCGAGTGCTAAACTCCAACGTAAATGGACGGATATAAGTACCAGATGTCAGGTAGTTCTTAAACGGAGTGGCATCTGTGGCAAGACTGGCAGCCTGAATACCGGCACTGGCTCCCTTCTGGTTGAGGAAATTCACTACATTGACACTGAAAGCTACATTCGGACTGAAATTGAAATCTATACCGCCAAATGTTTCCCAGCGCGGATTGAAATACAGTGTGTTGGTGATGTTGATATACTGACGGCTGTAATAACGTGCACTTGCCCAGAAACGCCATTTGCCTGTGGTGTAAGAAGGTTCCAGCTCTAATTCTACACTTGAAATGCCCGTCACCTTTTTGTCGCTGAAGTCGTAGGTCTCACGATAGCCGTCACTAAATACAGGATCAAACTTGTAATCACGGTATCTTGGCGCACGGAGATTCAGCAGTCCGTGAAAGCTAAAGCCCTTGAATGGCGTAAGCACAACATCCGTTGTCCAACCTATTGCATCAATGTTATAGAATGAAGGGATATATACACTTTCCTGATAACCTTCGGGATAGCCTCCTGCTGCTTGGGTAAGCTTATGCGTCCAGAGTGAATTGGTAAAGTTGTTCTTCTGTACCAGATAGGTAAGCAGAGATTGAAGGTCTATCCATGAGTTGCGGAAGTTGATGCCAGCACGGAACATATAGTTGCTCTTCACATCGGTGACAGGCGACATGGCCGTACCATACTCTGTGATTTCAGGACGGCGATAAGTAGCCAAAGCGTCTGCTTGCAAAGCAAAACCTGGGGTCAGGCGATAATAGCCGGTGAAAGTGGCAGCCGTGTTTATCCAACTTTCGCTGATTTTGTTTCTCACCACGCCAGGTGTCAGCAGCGACCAGCCCGGTGTACGGCTATTGTTGGTCTGCCCGTCAACATTGTTGGCAGCCTTGCCGCTCACGTTCATATATTCCAATCGTATGCCTCCTGTCAGCGTCAGTCGCGGTGTTGGCGTCCATTGGTCTCGGCCATAAACAGCGATTTTCGTTTCATTGCCTTTGAAATAGTTGGAGCCTGTATTGAACACATAGTACTCTTGCCCGTTGAACAACAGCTGCTTGGGGTCTTTCTTTACCTCGTGGGCAAAGTTGCCGGTGAAGGTTGACTGGCTGGTATGGTCAAACCAGGCATCAGCTGCCACAAACCAGTTGTGCTACTTGTTTTTGCCTCGCAGCTCAACTGTGTTCATCCAGTCGGTATCGGTGGTGTCATAGTTGCTGTAGAAACGGCTCTGCACGTTACCAGCAAACGGTGTTCCATCCTTGTAGGTGTATCCGTCTTCCAGTTCTACCTGACTAATAGAACCCAACATCAGGTTGGCGATATCGGTGTGAATGGTCTTGAAACGGCTGCGGAAGTCCAGCTCATTCCCGTTATTAAACCTGTATATGAGGTTAAAAGTAGCCATGTGCGACAGAGTCAAACCATCATCTGTGAGGTTGCGACTCTTGGTAAGTCCGTCCTTAGGGTCTATATAGGTATAGGAGTCCAGGTTGGGCAGATACTGGTCATGTCCTAAGTCAAAGTCCTCAAACTGCTTCACGCTGCCGTCGCCCACAAAGATAAACGGTCCGTAGTTTTCGGCCAAGCTCATGGTACTCATATAATTATAGGTGAGTGACGCACGTCCTTTGTCGTTAGCAAAAGACTTCGAAATAGCTGCCTTGTAGAACTGTATGCGGTCTTGCAGGTAACTCATGTCGAGATGATTAGAGCCACGATCGAAATTCTGGTAGGTATTCAGATTGAAGCCCCATCCGTTGCCCAACGGTGCCCCTACATTGAGGTCAATCTGATGCTGCCCATATTGGTTAAGGGAGTAATTGATGCCAGCTTCCAGCTTATTGGCTGTGACCTTCGATGTGGTACTTGGGAAATAGCCGATGATACCCACGCGCAATGCCGACTCGTCGAGAGTGGATAAGCTCATGCTTTCGGTATTCAGTCCGTTGTGCCAAGACCAGAACCCGGGAAAGAAACCCAGATAGAAGGACACAGGCAATCCATCCTCGAAGATGGCTGATCCGCTACTGGGTATGCCCAAAGAAATAGTACGCGGCTGTGTGGCAGATGACGCGTTCAGCATCACGTTCTGGTTACTGCGTCTGTTCTCTTGAATACTGTCGTTCTGGTTGCTTTGTGCCTGCAGAGACAAAGTTGCAAAGCAGAAAGAAATGGCAAGCAAATGTTTCAATCTATAGTCCATAATTCTTATATTTTTAGCGTTTTTATTCTTTTCCGCTGCAAAATTAGGTATTCACCGACCGCTGCATGTAATATTTTTTGCCACTTTTGTTACCATATTTGCAGAAAAAACTATACCTTTGCCTTTGATGAGTACCATGCAAGACATAATATTAGATGATACGCTCGCGCACATGGGCGAGGAACGGTTTAACGGCTATCTGTTCCATGCTTTTTGCCGTAGCGGCTATTGCACCTTCGAGAAGAATGGCCGTAAGTTCCGCTTCGAGGAGGGAAACTGCATGATTGTGCCACGCAGAGGAGACACCGTGAAACACATATTAGAGAGCGCTGACTTCAAGGCGGATGTGATTTATGTCACCCAGGAGTTTATCGAGATCTCCACCCCGCAGAGTAATTATGGCATGAAGGGACATCTCGCTCTCTTCGAGAACCCCATCATGAAACTGCTGCCTCCGCAGCAAGAGATTTGCGGACGTAACTTTGATGCTATCAAGTTCAGGCTTGCCCAGACGAATCACTGTTTCCGCCACGATGCGCTGATCAATGCCGTGCAGTGCATGATTATTGATTTCTTTGACTTCCACGCTGTGCTCTATGGGGTGGATAAGATTAGCTCACAGCAGCATCAGTTGATGAACCAGTTTGTTGAGATGCTGGAGCGTGGCGATTTCCGCGAGAACCGTGATATCGGTTACTATGCAGATAAATTATGTGTCACCCCCAAGTATCTGTCGGAGGTATCGAAGAAAGTGAGCGGACTGCCTGCCGCCTATTGGATTACACGCTATGCATCGCTCGACATCAGCCGCCTGCTTCGTGACCGCAGTCTCTCATTCACAGAAATCAGCGACATGTTCGACTTCTCATCACTCTCCCACTTCAGCCGTTATGTGCAGAACAACCTGGGGGTGAAACCCAGCGACTTCAGGGAGTGAGCAAGCCGATTCTTCTTTTTGTGCAAATCAAACAGCAAATCATGTTATTCACAGGTGCCTGATAGTTCCTAACTTTGCACCGTGAAACTTAAAAACTAATATAAGATATGGGAAAGACATTAATCGCTTTTTACTCCCGTAGAGGGGAGAATTATGTGAACGGCAGCCTCAGAAACCTGGCATTAGGCAACACCGAAATTGTGGCTGGCAAGATTCAGGCTTTGCTGCCCGATGCAGACATGTTCCAGATTGAGACGGTGAAGAAGTACTCACCCGACTATATGACTTGCATCGAGGAAGCCAAGCAAGAACTGCGTGATAAGGCGCGTCCTGAACTGACAGCCCAAGTAGAAAACATGGATCAATATGATACCATCATCCTGGGCTATCCCAACTGGTGGGGCACTATGCCGATGGCTTGCTACACCTTCTTAGAGAGTTATGACTTTTCAGGGAAGACCATCATCCCATTCTGCACCAACGAGGGTAGCGGCATGGGCAGCAGTGAACGCTTCATCAAACAGCTCTGCCCCGACTCCACCATATTGAGAGGCACTCCCATTCATGGTGCCGAGGCAGCTCATGCCGACCGTGAGGCACAGCAGATAGCAGCATTGGCAGGATAGACCTGCCTTTGGTGACTGCAAGTTATCACACCTCTATTGCCAGCTCCACAGGGCAATGGTCGGAGCCGAAAATCTCGCTATGGATGCTGGCAGCCTGCAACTTCCCGTCTAATCGCTGAGATGTGAGGAAGTAGTCGATGCGCCACCCGGCATTCTTCTCACGAGCATGGAAACGATATGACCACCAGGAATATTGGTTAGCCAAGTCCGGATAGAAAAAGCGGAAGGTGTCAGTGAAGCCGCTGTCCAGCAGCATGGTCATCTTTTCACGCTCCTCATCGGTAAAGCCTGCATTCCTACGATTGGTCTTCGGGTTCCGCAAGTCAATCTCCTGATGTGCCACATTCATATCGCCACACACAATCACCGGCTTCTTGGCATCTAAAGCCAACAGATAGTTGCGGAAATCATCCTCCCACTTCATACGATATTCCAAGCGGCGCAACTCATCTTGAGAATTAGGTGTATAGACATTCACCAAGTAGAAGTCAGGCAGCTCCAAGGTTATCACGCGTCCTTCATGGTCGTGTTCGTCAATACCCAGGCCGTAGGTAACAGCCAGTGGCTCATGCTTAGTATAGATGGCCGTGCCTGAATAGCCTTTCTTCTCGGCATAATTCCAGTATGAGCGATAGCCCTCAAATTCCAAATCTAACTGTCCTGCCTGCATCTTTGTTTCTTGCAGGCAGAAGAAATCAGCATCCAATGCCTTGAAGGCATCGGCAAACCCTTTGTCGGCACAGGCTCGCAGCCCGTTCACATTCCAAGAAATCAGTCTCATATTATTCTCAATGGTTAATGGTTAATGTTCACTGTTTAATGGTTAATGGTCAATCAAAAATTAAGTCCATAGTTATGTTTCACTTCGCTCATCACAAACATGCTCTCTACCGATCCAAGACTTTCAATGGCTCCCAACTTGTTGATGAGGAACTCATTGTATGCCTTCATGTCAGGGGCATGTATCTTTAGCAGATAGTCGGTTGAGCCAGAAACATTGTAGCACTCGGTTACTTCCGGTAAATCTTGCACCATATCCATAAAATCCTTGGCAATGTCTCTATTCATGCGTTTCAGCTTGACATTGCAGAACACAATAAAGCCCTGATTGAGCTTTTCCGCATCCAATACAGCTATGTATTTTTTAATATAGCCATTACCTTCCAGACGCTTGAGTCGCTCATACACAGGTGTTGACGACAGACTGACTTTAGCAGCCAGCTCCTTGATGGTAAGTCGTCCGTTCTCCTGCAAAACACGCAGTATCTGCAAATCTGTTCTATCCAAAGTTTCCATAAAAGTAAGTTTATTCTGCCAATTGCCAATCAAAGCAGCTCCATTAGCATATCCGTTCTATATAACACCGCAAATGTAGTAACATTTTCTGAACTTTCCAAAAAATTTGTTTGATATATCCAAATCGTCTTAACTTTGCAGCAGAAAAATAACAAAAAAATATTTGATTATGGCAACAAAGAATTATCGTTTTGAGACGCTCCAGCTTCATGTAGGCCAAGAGCAGGCAGACCCGACAACTGATTCACGTGCGGTACCTATTTATCAGACTACCTCTTACGTATTCCGTAATTCTCAACATGCAGCAGATCGCTTCGGATTACGAGATGCTGGAAACATTTATGGCCGACTGACTAACACAACACAAGGAGTTTTTGAAGAAAGAATAGCGGCTTTGGAAGGTGGTACAGCAGCTTTGGCAGTAGCCAGTGGAGCAGCTGCCATTACCTATGCCTTACAGAATGTGGCACGCAATGGCGACCATATCATTGCAGCCAACAACCTGTATGGTGGCACTTTCAACCTGATTGAGCACACACTCACGACTCAGGGCATCACTACTACCATTGTAGATCCGAGTGATTTTGCAGCCGTTGATGCGGCTTTTAAGCTCAACACCAAAGCTATCATCATAGAGACTTTTGGCAACCCCAACGCCAGTGTGACTGACATTGAACAGATTGCCGCTATCGCTCACAAACACAATACCATATTAATTGTTGACAACACATTTGCCACACCTTATATATTCCGTCCATTAGAGCATGGTGCCGACGTAGTTATTGAATCAGCCACCAAGTTCATCGGCGGTCATGGCAGCACTTTGGGTGGTGTCATCATCGAGGCTGGCAAGTTCAACTGGCTCGCTAATGCTGAAAAGTACCCTACCTTAGGGCAACCAGATCCCAGCTATCATGGAGCTGTCTTTGCACAAGTGGCAGGTCCAGCAGCTTTCGTAACTCGCATCCGAGCCGTCATCTTGCGAGATACTGGTGCCTGTATCGCCCCCATCAGCGCCTGGATTCTTTTGCAGAGCTTGGAAACTTTGTCATTACGAGTAGAACGTCATGTCTCTAATGCTTTGAAAGTGGTTGAGTTCCTGTCCAACCACCCAAAGGTAGCAAAGGTAAATCATCCATCCCTACCCAACCATCCAGACAATGCATTGTATAACAAGCTATTCCCTAACGGAGCAGGATCTATCTTCACCTTTGAGGTAAAAGGCGGACAAGAAGAAGCATGGAAGTTTATCGACAAACTACAGATATTTTCACTGTTGGCTAACGTGGCAGACGTAAAGAGTTTAGTGATACATCCAGCCACCACCACACACTCACAACTAAGCCCAGAAGAACTGGAAGAGCAGCACATTTACCCATCTACAATACGACTTAGCATCGGCACAGAACACATAGACGACATCATAGAAGACTTGAGTCAAGCGTTAAGCGCAATATAATAATCAAATAAAGGTATTAAGGTTTGTTTTCTGGAAGCAATCCCCTGCCGAAAGGCAAGGGATTGCTTTTGTATTAAAGAGCCTTATGATAATAAAAGCCACCCAACAACAAGTTCAATAATAGCAATTTGGCATATAAGCAAAGTTCAACTACGACCCGAACAGGCATCTGCTACGAGCAGACACACCATTAGCTCCGACTAAAAGAATCATCAGCTCCGACTAAGCTCGAAAATTCTCTAGAGAATTTCGGCACTTACTCCAAGCAAAAGCCTCGATTACTTGAAGCAAACAAGTCTTCAGCTTCAAGCTTTTATTACTTCATAGCATCATAGATGGCTTGCATCATCTTGGGGCGGATATTCATGCTGCCTAATTTAGGATTCCAAGAATCGGGATGAACGCGATTGCTGAGGAATACATAGACAAAACGGTTGGTAGGATCTACCCAGACACAGGTGCCAGTAAATCCAGTATGACCATACACTGTGGCAGGGGCATCATCCGGACAAGGACTCTTCGACTTGTTCACCACATCTGGTTTATCGAAGCCCAGACCTCGTCGGCTGATACGTGACTTACTGGTGGTAAACAACTTACAAGTACTCTCACTGATGTAGCGCTTGCCATTAAACTCGCCACCATTCAACAGCATTTGATAGACTTTTGCCACTTCAGTAGCATTGGAGAACAAACCAGCATTGCCTGACACACCACCTTGGAAGGCTGCAGCCTCATCGTGCACATAGCCTTGCAACAACTGCTTCCGCAAAAACTTATCCTGCGAGGTTGGCACAATCTCATCTTTTGGTAAACGCTCCAACGGATGATAACCTGTGCGTTTCAAGCCCATTGGTTGATAAAACTCACGATCTACAAAAGCATCGAGACTCATGCCCGTGAGTTGCTCCACCACCTGTTGCAACAGGATAAAGTTGACATCGCTATAACGATAGGTACGAGAACGCAAGGTGGCATCCACTATCTTAGTGTGATAAACCTCTTTGAACGAGGGTGACAACCACACACCCTCAGCCACTTGCAAAGGATACTCAGCCGACTGCTTATTAGACACAAATGAATCAATGTATTGATAGTCAGGGTTTATCCAATCACGAGCCGCAATCTGCACAGTATGGAGGCGATCACGCTTATTGCTTAAAATACTACCCTCATAACTATCCTTGTCAATGGCCTCACGATAGAAAGAAATAGAAGCAGGTAAACCTGATTCATGATAAAGAAGACTCCGCATAGTTATTGTCTGCTTGTCAGTACCTTTCAGATAAGGCAGATATGTAGCAACCCGTTCCGTCAAACTAATCTTACCCTGATCATATAGTTTCATCACAGCCAACAGGGTAGCAGTGGTTTTTGTCATTGAAGCTAAGTCATAGACATCCCTCTGTCTTACAGGCAAGACTGACTGCCCCTCAACCCCTGTATCTTCGTAAGTATGGTTGCCGAACACCTTATTATATATAAAGTGTCCATCCTTCATCACTGCCACCTGACATCCAGGGAATGCTTGTTCGCGGATGCCCCATAAAGCCAATGTGTCGATGGCATGTAGTTTCTTGGAGTCAACACCAAAGTCCTCTGGGGAATAAATAAGATCCAGCTGAGGTAATAGGTCTGTCCCATCGCCAGCTTTCAACACCCTGCCAATTGAGGTGGAAAGCCTACCCGTGATAGGAGCCATACCAGCCAACGCTTTCGCAACAAACACCTGCATCAAAGCTGTCTTCTCATGTGCAATCACTACAGCATCGGCCATTTGTACAGCTTGTGGCAAACGGGAGACATCTTTTTGGGCAATGAAGAAAGCAGAAACCACAGCATTCGTGGGTTTATAATCATTGAAGAAAGACTGGTAAGCATTGAGCTCACGATTGGTAACCGTCACAACCACACGCTTGAAACCATTTAACTGACGAACCAATTGTTGACGTGCTGAAGCTGAAGATTCAGCTGACAAACCTAATACCTGTACTTTCACATATTTTGAAAGTTCATCGACAAACGGCTTGATTGCAGCAGAGCTATTACCCACATTGAGTATAGCCACAGTACCCTCACTACTATCCAATGGTAAGGAAGGTCGGGTATTTCCTGTCATCACAACAGATGCCTGTGCCAATCTATTCACCAAATCATTGGCTTCTAATGTATTGACACGCCTATCCAATCCCGACAACTGAATAAACGGCTTCTGCGTCAAACCCAGCACATATTTATACATCAACACTTTTTTGCAATGCAAGTTGATATCGCCTTCTTTCAATTGACCCTTCGCCACTGCATTCAAGATAGCATCCATCTCAGGGGCAATCTTTGAAGGCACCAATAACATGTCATTACCTGCCTGCAAAGCCTGTAAAGAAGCAGAGTTTCCATTTACGGCACCTTTCATCTCCAAGGCATCGGTAAATTTCAATCCACTGAAGCCTAACTCCTTCTCTAACAAATCTGTCACAATGTTATGAGACAAAGACGAAGCCAGACCTTTACGCTCTGTCAAAGCTGGGATGTCAAGATGTCCCACCATAACGCCGTCAATACCTGCATCAAAAGCCTCTCTGAAGGGTACTAGTTCTATACTATCCAAACGTTCGCGGGTAAAGTTTAGTACAGGCAATGCCTGGTGAGAATCCACATCTGTATCACCATGCCCTGGGAAATGTTTAGCCACAGCTACCACCCCACCATCTTGCAAACCTTTACTATAGGCTATCACCTGCTTCGCCACTCGGTCAGGGTCTTCTCCAAATGAGCGCACATTGATAACAGGATTATTGGGGTTGATATCCACATCCGCCACAGGTGCAAAATTCACAGTGATACCCATCAGTCGGCTTTCACGTGCCACCTCTCGCCCATATTCATAAAGTAATGTGTCGTTGGTGATATTGCCTAAGATTCTGTTTTTGGGGAATACTGGCGACGGCTTTAACCTCATGGCTAAACCCCACTCACCATCAAGGGTAATTATCAGTGGGATATTAGCTAATTCCTGTGCTTCGTTAGTAAGTATCGCTTGGCTCTGAAGCTCGCCACCAGAGAAGAGCAGGCCACCTATCTTATACTCCTGCACTACCCTCTTGATCAGCTGAGAGTTAGCAGGCGTTCTTTCTGGAGCTACCTTATACACAAACAGCTGACCTATACGTCCTCTCAAGTCCAGCGTTTGCATCACAGAGTCTGCCCAAGCAGCAGCTTTACCACCTTGCATCATCCTGCCAAAATAACTCTCCTTGAGGTGCTGAGCATTCGGAGATGGACGGTTCAACCCTTCAATCTCAACTTTTGCACTGCAAAGCAGTATCGTCAATACCAAAAACAGTAGTCTTTTCACTTTTTATTCAATGTTATTACAGTCTCACTCAGATACACGCCATTGTTGCCAATGTGCATAATGGGCACCTCATGTCCATCTGCATCCTTCACGCGTTCAGGTTTTTCTAGGAATGTATGCGTATGCCCACCCAAAACCAAGTCTATGCCGTGTGTCTGTGGTATGATGACATTGTCATAAACATCATCCACACCTGGGTTTGGAACAATCCCGAGGTGCGACAAACATATCACCACATCACATTTCTCTTGTTCACGTAATATCATCACCATACGATTGGCAACAGCCGCAGGCCTGTGATAAACCACACCTTCGCATTTGCTTTGCTGTACCAAGCCCTCTATTTGAGGACACAAGGCAAACAAGCCAATCTTTACACCATTACGCTTCAAAACCACATAAGGTTTAACCAGTCCTTCCAGTACGGTGCCCTCAAAATCGTAGTTTGAGCAAACAATGGGGAAATTGGCCATCTTGAACAAGCGAGCCATATTGTCAAGACCAAAGTCGAACTCATGATTGCCTATGGTCATCGCGTCATATTTCATCAGGTTCATCGCCTTAATTTCCACCTCCCCTTGATAGAGATTATAATAAGGTGTACCCTGTGAGATATCTCCACAATCGAACAATAGCAAGTCGGGATGATTCTGGCGGAACTGATTTACAAATCCTGCCCTACGAGAAACGCCACCCGTATTGGCGTTTCTCACGGAACTATTGCCCTCTATTGGGTCAATCCGACTATGGGTGTCGCTGCTGTGTAAAATGAACAGCTGCTTCTGACCTTTGACAATTGACAATTGACAATTGACAATTGACAATGCAAATATCAGTAATATATAAAGGCTTCTATTTTTCATAATCTTCAATCTTTAATCTTCAATTCTCAATTTTCAATGGCAAATGGTCAATTGTCAATCTGTTTAACTCTTCCATCCAGCTTCGAAGTAATCATCTTCCCTTGACTGGTCTGTTCCTTCACATAGTCGATAAACAAACTACGCAAGGTCAGACCTTCTGGGCAAGACTTCCTAACAGCTTTAGGCAAAGCGTGTAGGCCATCGTTACCTTCTGACAAATAATCGATAGTACCCAAGGTGTACATGCGATTGTCGTCTATGGGTTCCCCTTGAATGGTAGCCTCCACCACCTCATTTTGTTTATTGAACACCAACGTGGCACCACTGATGCCCTCGCCTCCACGGGTAGCGATGTTAGTCATCAGCTCTTTCATATCACTACCCTTAAGCGTCAACACACACAGGGAGTTCTCGAATGGCAACACCTCAAATGCGTTGCCCATGGTGAAGTTGCCAACACCCACATCGGCACGCAATCCACCTATATTCATCAGTCCCATGTCGGCAGGTTTACCTAATACACGTGAAGCACTCAGACGAAGTACCTCTGCAACAAGGTTACCCAACAGACACTCTGGTCGTTTACGATCCAACGCTATTTCTGATTGACCCAACACTGAGTTCATCATACTATCCACACTGGCTCGATAAGGAGCTATCAATCTTATAGCCTCCTGACTCTGTATGGCATCTAACGAGGCGTCGATAGACACCCTGCTGCTCTGGATATCAGCTACTACATAATGGCTTCGACATCCACAAAAAAACAATGATGCACAGAGCATAAGGCTCCATATACAGCCTTTATATCCTTTTTTCATTGACGTATTATTAAGATATTTCTCACAAAGATAACAAAAAAGTAGAAAAGACTTGCATATTTCTCAAAAAATTCGCAACTTTGCACCCGCTTTCGCGCAATCGCTGTCAGGATACATCCCACAATGAGGCCTGGTATGTTGCGTAGTACGATAACAATTTATAAAAAAACAAAATGGATTTACTTAAAATTGCAGAAGAAGCATTTGCTACAGGTAAGACCTATCCTCAGTTCAAGGCAGGTGATACAGTAACCGTAGCATATCGTATCGTGGAGGGTAACAAGGAGCGTATACAGCAGTATCGTGGTATTGTTATCAAGATTTGTGGTCATGGTGAGAAGAAACGTTTCACCGTTCGCAAAATGTCAGGCACCGTTGGTGTTGAGCGTATTTTCCCCATCGAGTCTCCACACATCGACCATATCGATGTAAACAAGGTTGGTAAAGTACGTCGCGCTAAGCTGTATTACCTGCGTAAACTCACTGGTAAGAAGGCTCGCATCAAGGAGAAGAGAGTCAACACTGCAAAACCTGCAGAGGCTTAATTCTCTCACAAAAAGAAGTACATGGGAAAAGGGTGACCGACATTGTCTGTTGCCCTTTGTCTTTTTCTTGCAATAAATGATTGTTATGTCGCAAAAAAGTTGTAACTTCGCAACCATAATGATAAAAGGTATAGGATATGGAATTTAGTGGAAGAGTAATAGCAATTTTGCCTGTTCGTACGGGCGTATCAAGGACTACTGGAAACGAATGGAAGGTTCAGTCGTATGTTGTGGAGAACCATGATCAGTATCCTCGTCGCATGTGCTTCGAGGTGTTTGGAGCCGATAAGATTGACCTGTTCAATATACAAATGGGTGAGGAATTGAATGTCTCGTTCGACATTGATGCTCGCCAGTGGCAGGACAAGTGGTTTAATACTATTCGTGCTTGGAAGGTGGATCGTGTTCAGGCTGAGACTCAAGATACTCAGCAGCCTGTAGTTCCAGAACCTGTTCCTCCCTTTGCTCCAGAGCCTGCACCGTTTACTGCCAGCAGTGATAGTGCAACGGATGATTTGCCCTTCTGATTATTGGTAAATCAACTCCCAATGATTATCCTTTTGCTGATAGACAGCAGTTCGGACATAAGAAGATTTAGAGGCTTGTAGATTCATGAAAGCGGCATTGCCAGAAAGCGTGCCGCTTTGTTGTTGTGCATCAATCACTCGTTGCAGCAACTCACTACTGAAACTCAGTGCTAACAAATTGCCTGTGGTATAGGCTGCCAGTGAATGGCCATCGGCCAACTGATAAATAGCGATTTCCTCACCTTGGTAGTGTAATATCTTAGGGTCGATAACAGGATTAAGGATATAACGACTGAAGAACTGTTGTAACAATGCAACATCATCAGCCTCAACACTACAATACAGGACCTGGTTCATAGAGCCTTCTGGCAGATGATAGCTCAACAACACCTTGCTCAGCTGAGTACTCAATCCATGAGGGGAAGCCTCTAAATAGGCATTAACATATTCTTTCAAACAATATACAATGTCGGAAACTGGTAGTGAAGTATCAGCTATCGCTCCATCACTGGAATCATCTATAAAAGCCACCACATCATCGGTTTCAACAACAGCCATCGCATCAGCAGGTACCAAAGCATATAAACTCACTGCAACTGGTTGCTCGGTACGTGTTTGTCGCAGGTACAAATATGCAACAATACCTGCCAAAAGCAAAAGCGCCGACATCACGACGGCTATCCGATGTATCACAACAGATTTCATCTTTGTTAGATAATTTTCACAAAAGTATTAAATTTATCTAACACAAGCAAGAGATTTCTAAAATATTTTTAAAAAATTAGCTCTAAACCGTCGTAAGCATAGTGAATATGGGGTGGAAGTTGGCTATCAGCAACCGCATGAAGCCCCGCATAATGACTCATGTGAATGAAATAGGTTTCTTTAGCGCCGATGCGCAAGGCATTCTCAACAGCCTGCCTGATATTTTGGTGTGTGGGGTGTTCATAAACATGCAAAGCATTCATAATCAGCATATCCAAACCAGCCAGAGCATCATATGACTCTTGAGGCATAGTCTTCATATCAGTAACATATCCTAAGTTGCCTATGCGAAACCCTAAAATGGGCAGCTGACCGTGCATCACCCGCAAAGGGAGAATCTCCGTATTCTTTACCTTGAATGGCCGAAAAGGCTTGACCTCATGGAGCATAATACCTGGCACACCAGGATATTTCTTCTCCACAAAGCAATATGGCAGACGCACACGGAGATCCCGAGCCGTATAGTCCTCCGCATAAACATTCACATCGCCAAACACATTACTGGGGCGGAGATCGTCCAACCCACCCACATGATCAGAGTGTTCGTGTGTAATAAGAATAGCATCTGGCACTACGAAAGGCTCGACTTGCAACATCTGCTGACGAAAATCAGGACCACAATCTATCAGAATGACGGCATCGTCAGTATAGAGCAATGCAGATGAGCGCAGTCGTTTATCATGCGGATCTGTTGACCTGCACACGTCGCAATCGCATGCCAAAGTAGGCACGCCCATTGAAGTTCCAGAACCTAATATCCTAAGTTTCATAATAATTGTATTAAGGGAATAAGTAATGGCTTAATCCCTCTAACTTCTAATAAAATTCACTTCCGGATGAATCTCTATACCAAACAGTTTCTTTACATCTTGGCACACAGCATTAGACAATGCCAGGATATCAGCTCCATTAGCACCACCATAGTTCACTAACACCAATGCTTGTTTGTCATGCACACCAGCAGGTCCTAATGCTTTACCCTTCCAACCTGCTTGTTCTATCATCCAACCTGCCGGAATCTTTACATGTGTTTCATCCACCTCATAATATGGCATCTTCGGATATTGTTCCAAGAGGCTCTGCCATTTCTCCCTACTCACAATGGGGTTAGTAAAGAAACTTCCTGCATTGCCCAACACCTCAGGGTCAGGTAATTTGCTTTGACGGATGCGGATAATAGTTTGTCGCACCAAAGGCAAAGAAACAGGCAACACACCACCCAATTCTTTACGTATGGTACCGTAGTCGAGTCTATAATGCTCAACCTTACTGAGACGGAAATTCACAAATGTCACGAAATAGTTTTTCATCTCTGGACGTTTGAAGATACTATCTCGATAGGCGTATTGACATTCATCCAGTTGGAACACTCGTTTTTGTCCATCTATTCCGATGGTCTCCACAGATGCTATCAAGTCCTTCACCTCAACTCCATACGCACCGATGTTTTGCACAGCACTCGCTCCTACCTCTCCTGGAATAAGTGAAAGGTTCTCTGCGCCATACCATTGATGCTTTACACAGAAATCCACAAAATCATCCCATACCTCGCCTGCTCCTACACGCAGAAACACTTCTGTATCATTTTCAGTAGTGACTTCAATCCCTTTAATAAGAGAATGAAGCACCGTACCCTCATAGCGTTCTTGTAAGAACAGCAAGTTACTACCACTTCCAACATGCAGGAACGGAGCCTTGACTTTCCCCTCTGCAATGAAACCTTGTAGTTCCTTTTCGCTACGATATTCCAAATATTCTGCAGCCGTTACCTGCAAACCAAACGTATTATGTATTAAACCGTTAATCATTAAGCACTAAACCGTAAACTAAATCGAAGTATCTTCAAACTTAAACATTTCCCATTCTTCTCCTCTTTTCCTGAAATACAAGATAATAGAGGTACCATCCTCGAAACCGTTAACTTTCAATATCTTCGTCCTCGAATGATCATCATTGGCCTGTCCATAGTTGATGTTAGTCAGTTTGTCAACAGGTAATTCAGGTTTAAAAGCAAACCATTGGCTAACACCCATTGTTGTCTCCAAAATGGAAAACTCATCATCAGGATCCAAAGTCACAAACTCTATCGGGTTTGTAATATGTTCCAATTGATATATGCTGTCATTGGCAAAATGACTATAAAACGACAAGAAGTCTCCATCTTCAGTGAGCAAAGGTGAGATACGAATGGAGTCAAGCATCCAAGCTCCTTTGTCACGATTGAAGAAATAGTGTTGTTGCATCTTGGAGTCGAGGTAGAGCCATTCAACCTCTGCAGAACTAAGTGAAGTGTCACCCTCCAAATCAAGATCTGCTTCGTTGTCAAATATCAATGTATAGTTGGGTTGGTAAGCAAACAGTCCATCGAACTCCCAGTCATCACGCTGCACCAATTCATTGCCCTCGGTTGTTACCACTTGCAAAGGGAATCTTACCCTGCGCCGTTGCAACTTTTCGTCAGATGAGAAATTCCAGATGAAGTCATCAAACAGTTCATCAGCCCTTGTAGGAACTGCTACCTCTTCTATATCAGGCTCTTGTAGCGGTTCGACGATGGTAGTCAGCGTATCTTCGATAGACAAATCTGTATCCTCATTGACATGAACCTTCTTTCCCGAACAGGAAACTATCAGTCCTACCAATGTAACGCAACAACAACTCCACCAGCAACGTCTTATCATGCTACTTACTCAGTTTCAGTTTCAATTTTTCCAACATATCAGCCGTCATCGCCTCCAGGTTGTACTGAGGTTGCCACCCCCATTCACGCCGGGCACAGCTATCATCCATACAGTCAGGCCAACTATCGGCAATGTGCTGCTTCAACGGATCCACCTGATATTCCATCTCAAAGTCTGGCAAATGGCGTTTAATAGCCGCATAAATTGTTTCAGGAGCAAAGCTCATCGATGCCAAGTTGAAGGCATTACGATGAATCAGCCTGGTTGGGTCGGCTTCCATCAGCATGATGGAGGCATGTAAAGCATCAGGCATATATATCATATCCATCAGCGTACCCTGCTTAATGGGGCACAAAAACTTTTCCCCACGAACGGCATAATAATAAATATCCACCGCATAGTCAGTTGTCCCACCACCAGGAGGTGTCACGTATGAAATAATACCTGGAAAGCGAACCGACCTGGTATCAACGCCATATTTTAAATAGTAATAGTCACTCAACAGTTCGGTAGTCACTTTGGTCACACCATAGATTGTACCTGGACGTTGAATGGTATCTTGTGGAGTCATCACATGTGGCGTTGATAAGCCAAACGAGCCGATGGAACTGGGTGTGAACACAGCGCAATGATGTTCTCTCGCCACCTCCAAAACGTTCCACAAACCATCTACGCCAATCTTCCATGCCAGGCGAGGTTTGCTCTCAGCAACCACTGACAACAAGGCTGCCAAATTATATATGGTATCTATATCATATTTCTGCACAACCTCCGCTATCGCCTCTGCATCAGTCACATCAGCAAAGGCTGAAGGTCCTGATTCCTGTAAGTTGCCCTTCGGCTCCGCTCCTTTTATATATCCTGCTACCACATGACTACCGCCATATCTCTTTCTTAATTCCATCGTAAGCTCTGAACCTATCTGTCCAGTGGCTCCAATGACCAACACATTTTTCATATCTTAGGTTTTTAAGGTCTATCCTCATTTTGTTGTACAAAGATAATCAATATTTGAAATATTTTCACTAATTTGGCGGTGAATTTGAGTATGGACACTAAAACTTAAACTTTTTGATACTATGTACGGAAAAATGGAAGAGCATCTCGCCCAAACTTTGGCCGAGATCAAGGAAGCTGGACTCTACAAAGTGGAAAGGCTCATTGAGAGTCCCCAACGAGCCGCCATTACGGTTCAAGGTGGGGAAGTACTGAATTTTTGCGCCAACAATTATTTAGGACTGTCTGACAACCCCAGATTGATTGAAGCTGCCAAGCAGATGATGGACCGTCGTGGCTACGGCATGTCTTCTGTGCGCTTCATCTGTGGCACACAAGACATACATAAGGAACTGGAGGCTGCCATAGCCGACTATTTCCACACTGAAGACACTATCCTATATGCTGCCTGTTTTGATGCCAACGGTGGTGTGTTTGAACCTTTGTTTACCGATGAGGATGCCATCATCAGCGACTCGCTGAATCATGCCAGCATCATCGACGGTGTTCGCTTGTGTAAAGCTAAGCGCTACCGCTATGCCAACGCCAACATGGAAGAGTTGGAGAAATGTCTGCAAGAGGCTCAAGCACAGCGTTTCCGCATCATCTGCACCGATGGTGTTTTCTCTATGGATGGCAACGTGGCTCCACTCGACAAGATTTGCGACTTAGCAGAGAAGTATGATGCTCTTGTGATGGTGGATGAATCGCACTCTGCTGGTGTGGTGGGTGCAACAGGTCATGGTGTTAGTGAGTTGTATAACACCTACGGACGTGTGGATATCTATACAGGTACTTTGGGTAAAGCATTCGGCGGTGCAATGGGCGGTTTCACCACAGGTCGCAAGGAAATCATCGACCTATTACGTCAGCGTAGCCGTCCTTACTTGTTCTCTAACTCGGTGGCTCCTGCTATTGTGGGTGCAGCTTTAGAGACTTTCAAGATGCTGAAGGAGAGTAATGCCTTGCACGACAAGTTGGTGGACAATGTTAACTATTTCCGCGACAAGATGATGTCAGCTGGCTTTGACATTAAGCCTACACAAAGTGCCATCTGTGCTGTGATGCTCTATGATGCGAAGCTTTCACAGGTGTTTGCTGCCAAAATGCAAAAAGAAGGTATCTATGTAACTGGTTTCTATTATCCAGTAGTGCCGAAAGGTGAGGCCCGCATTCGCGTCCAGCTTTCTGCCGGTCATGAGCGCGAGCACTTAGACCGATGCATCAATGCCTTCATCAAGGTCGGCAAGGAATTGGGAGTGATTTAATAATGAAGAATGAGGAATGTAATAATTAGGGGGCTTGCGAAGCCCCCTAAATTATTTATCAATCTTTCCTTGCTTCCTCTATCAAACTAAGGAAGGAATTATCGGTGTGCATGATAGCACTCTTTACCGATGAGTTACGGAAAGCAGCATTACCGTCGATGCGATTACCAAAATCCTGACTGACAATTCCCAGTTGATAACCTTTGGTCAAGATTTCATTTTGTGCCTGAGGCTTGATCTCCACCAGTAGCAGGGCAGTGAGCCAACCTGCCTCAGCCTTCTCTTCTTGAGTCAATACATCATCATCGTCGATACAGGCGTCAAGACCTTTCATAATCACCTCATATACATTGGGAGTACTTTCTTTTGAGATGATCTTGCCAAACGCAGGTGACAACTCAGAAAGCAATGTATTGGTCAGTTCTTGCACTGGGTCAACCACCTCAGGACGTTCGGGTGTTGGCACGGGCGTTGGGTCATCGTCTTCAGAACAAGCACAAATGCTGGTTGCCACGAATATCACCAGCAGCAGCCCCATTCCTATACATCTATATTGTTTCATAATAATCAGGTTTTATGATTTACTTCTTCTCCAAAAATTCCTGACGGGCAGCAACGATGTCAGCCATATACTCAGGACAAGCATACAGACGAGCTACGGCAGCACCCGTAAGTACACGACCGGCATTGACGTCACTCTGCCAATGGAAACCAGAAATCACACGACTCTGTCCGAACTCATACCCTCTGTTTGACAACGCATCAGCAGCATCGGGATTAATCTGCGTCAAGATCAGTGTTGCACTCCAACCCAAGATGGTATGACCAGAGGGATAAGAACCATTCTTACTCAGATGCTCCTCATCCCAAGGTGCCAACGTAGGTTCCTTAAACACCATAAATGGACGGCGACGCATGTAATATCGCTTAATTTCCTGACAAATTAAGTCGATGGTCTCACAACCTTTCTTCAATACACGATGAATGGCTGGCGTACCCTCCTCAGAAAGCTGTAAGCCGAAAGCCGCACTGAACTCATTCATAATGGTCTGAATAGAATAATCGGCGTCGCGAGTCGCCATATCGGCACGATCCTGGTTTTTGCGCTGTTCTTTACCCCACATATATTGGTTCACATCGTAGCCAAAGGCTGACGACGTACTATCTGGCGGTGCTACCATCCACACCAACGGGTCAGACAATTCTTCTGTCAACAAATAGGTAGCTTGTTCCTCCGTAGGAGGCGGACTAATCAACGGAGACGGACTGATCAGCTGAGCTTGCGTACTGTACCAGCCTCCACACAACAAGACACCAACAAATATCCAAATCTTCAATTTCTGCATAGTCATATAACTTTACAATAAATCCTCAGTGGTATAGCCTTTTGGCAAAGCCCTGCAATTATACTGTGAAGCCATTATCTCGCCATAAGCTCCAGCTGAACGGATGGCAATATAATCGCCTCTATTTGTCTTGTTCAAATCCACTGCCTTACCAAACACATCACTCGATTCACATATTGGTCCAACTACATCGTAAGTCTCCAAAGGCAATTCAGAACTGATATTTTCAATCTTATGATAAGCCTGATATAGCGCAGGACGAATCAAGTCGGTCATACCTGCATCAAGGATGGCAAACTGCTTGTTGGCACCTTGTTTCACATACAGCACTTTGGAGATTAGCGAACCACACTGAGCCACCACTGAACGGCCAGGCTCAAAGTGGAGCACTTGCCCATCGCGACGCCTAATGAGCATGTTTATTGTCTTAAAGTACTCATGAAAATCGGGTATTGCCTGCCTATTAGGATGCTGATAGTCAACACCCAATCCGCCACCCACATTAATATTGTCTATTTTAATATGAAGTTGTTGTTCTAACAGAACCAGCAACTCATTCACACGATTACATAGAGCGGCAAAATCACCCATATCAAGTATCTGAGAACCTATATGGAAATGCAAACCTATGAACTTTACATGCTCCATCTGCTGAGCCAGAGTAATAACGTGTTCCACATCACTCAAAGCAATACCAAACTTATTTTCAGCCAAACCTGTGGTGATATTGGCATGTGTATGAGCCTTCACTTCAGGATTCACACGTAACTCCACCTGTGCTACAAGTCCTTTAGCTGCTGCCAGCTCATTGATAATCTCCAACTCAGGTATAGATTCCACATTGAAGCAAAAGATGCCGTGTTCCAATCCAAGATTAATCTCCCAATCGGCCTTACCGACACCGGCAAACACAATCTTATCCGGAGAGAAACCTGCCTGTAAAGCCGCCTTGATCTCCCCACCACTCACACAGTCAGCACCCAAACCGTATTCACGGATGGTACGAAGGATCTGTGGGTTGGCATTAGCTTTAATGGCATAATGAACTACAACACTCTCCATCTTGCTTGTTTCTTGTCGGATCAGCTCCAATGTTTGACGCAAGATATGTGTATCATAGTAATAAAACGGCGTCTGCAAGGCACCAAATTTATCTATAGGGAAATTTCCTTTCATTTAGTTGCATTTAATTAGCACCCCCTCGCCTTATTGGTGAGGGGATAATACTTTATTTACCATTAAATAACTTGTCACTCAGTTGTTGCAACGCTCTCTTCTTGTCGCACTGGCGAATCAAGATTGAGATATTGTAGTTGCTACCACCGTATGAAATCATACGCACTGGAATATCGTGTAGAGCATCAACTGCAAGAGCCTCAAAACCGATGTTCTCCCACTCCAGATCTCCTACTATGCAGACGATGCACATGTCCTTATCCACCGTCACAGTGCCATACTTACGTAAATCTTCCAGGATCTCGTTCAGATGCTTGGTATTATCAATGGTGACAGAAACACCTACCTCTGAAGTGCAAATCATATCGATACTAGTTTGGTAACTTTCAAATATTTCGAAAACTTTACGTAAGAAACCATACGCCAACAACATTCGGCTAGACTTAATCTTGATAGCCGTGATATTGTCTTTAGCTGCCACAGCCTTGATGGTATCACGCTGAGTCTTATTAGAAATCAATGTACCAGGTGCTTTAGGCTCCATCGTATTGAGCAGACGAACAGGTATATTGGCATACTTAGCGGGCTGTATGCACGTAGGGTGTAGAATCTTTGCACCAAAGTAAGCTAACTCGGCAGCTTCCTCGAAGTGCAACATAGGCACTGGTGAGGTTTGATCTACCACACGCGGGTCGTTGTTGTGCATACCATCTATGTCAGTCCAAATCTGAATCTCTTCTGCATTAATGGCGGCTCCGATAAGAGAAGCCGTATAGTCGCTACCACCACGCTGCAGGTTATCTACCTCACCATAAGAATTACGACAGATGAAACCCTGAGTGATATAGAGGTCAGCACCCTGATGCAGGTCGAGCTGTGCCAAAAGTTTCTCCTTGATATACATAGGATCTGGTTCAGCATTTTTATCCATGCGCATGAAATCCAGTGCATTCAGTAATACAGACTTCACACCCTGTTCCTGCAGATAGAGATTCATCATAGCAGTTGAAATCAGCTCACCATGAGAGAGAATAAGCCTTTCTTCATACAAGGTAAAAAGGTCTTTAGTATAAGAGCGGATCTCGTCGAAATGCGACTTAATCACCTCCAAACCTTTTTGCCTGAATTCTGGGGTTGAATAGAGTTCGTCAATATGACGCTCATACTTGCTTTCCAGTTTGTTTATCACTTCATTGGCGCCATCAGGATTCTTCTTATACAAGTAATCCGAGATTTCCACCAATGTGTTTGTGGTACCCGACATGGCGGACAAAACCACAATCTTACACTCATTGTCAGCGATTAGCTTAGCCACATTTTTCATGCGCTGAGCTGTGCCTACTGAAGTACCTCCAAACTTTAATACTTTCATCTTTGTATAATAATTAAAACTATTTATTCTTTTATCAAATGCTTATCCTTACAACGATACACTTCCCCTGGGAATTCACGTAAAAGCTGTAGGTTGTGGGTGGTCATCAAAACCAGTGAGCCTGTATCGCTCAGGTCATGTAGTAATTTCGTAATCGTCCTACCCGTTTCACTGTCCAGGTTTCCCGTTGGCTCATCTGCTAAAATTATGTCTGGCGAGTTTAATACTGCACGAGCTATCACCACTCGTTGTTGTTCTCCTCCTGATAACTCGTTAGGTAGCTTGTCACCCTTGTCATCCATACCAACCAGCTTTAGTACAGCATCTATGCGCTCCTCAATCTCCTGACGATTATGCCAACCCGTAGCTCTTAATACAAATTTCAGGTTGTCGTGCACCGTTCGATCAGTCAGCAATTGGAAATCCTGAAACACGATACCCAGTCGGCGTCTCAACTTAGGGATATGCTTCTGTTTCATTTTCCTCAGGTTGAAACCCAGAACTTCAGCCTCTCCATCGGCAATGTCCAACTCAGCATACATAGTTTTTAGTAAACTGGACTTTCCTGTACCCACCTTACCTATCAGATAGACAAACGATCCTTTCCCCAGTTTCAAATTCACATCCTCCAAAATGGTCTGATCTTCCTGTCTAACCTTCACACCTTTATATGTTAACAATATATCATCCATCAGTGTTTCTTCCAATTCGGCTTATGTCTTTCTTCCAATTCACATGCCAAATCCTCTATGCTCAATCCCTTAGCCGTCAAAACCACAATCAAATGATACAGCAAATCGGAACCCTCATACACCAATCGCTCATTGGTGCCATTTACAGCCTCGATAATTGTTTCCACAGCCTCTTCTCCAACTTTCTGAGCCATCTTATTGATGCCACTCTGAAACAGGCTAGTGGTATAAGAGCCCTCAGGCATCTCCTCATGACGTTTCAGGATAAACTGCTGCAACTCCTTCAGAAACATCACAGGCTCGCGGTTCTTTTCACCCCAACAAGTATCGGTGCCCGTGTGGCACACAGGACCACGAGGATGAACCTGTATTAATAAGGTATCGTGATCACAGTCTTCCTTAATGGAAACCACATCAAGACAATTACCACTTTCCTCACCCTTCGTCCACAGACGCTGCCTTGTACGACTATAGAAAGTGACAAGCCCAGTCTCTAAGGTCTTGTTATAAGCTTCTTGATTCATATATCCGAGCATCAGCACTTTCGCCGTATCAGCATCCTGTATAATAGCAGGCACCAGCCCATTCATTTTGTTAAAATCTAACATTATTTACCTTCTAATAGTTATATTCTCGCTGCAAAGATACAATTTTAATTCGGAAATACGTATATCTCCGAAGTGAAAAACGCCTGCTGCTAGTGCTGCATCTGCTTTTCCAAAAGTAAAAACATCGCGGAAGTGTTCCATTTTACCCGCTCCACCAGATGCTATGATGGGAATTGACAGTTCATCGCTCAACCTGGATAAAGCCTCGTTAGCATAACCCGTTCGCACCCCATCGTGGTTCATACTTGTAAAAAGAATCTCACCTGCCCCTCGTTGTTCTCCTTCCTTTGCCCAACTGAATAGCTCCTTGTCAGTTTCCACACGCCCACCATTGAGGTAGCACCACCACCCCTTCTCTGTCTGCTTGGCATCGATGGCCAACACGCACACCTGTGAACCGAAGTTGCGGGCTATCTCGTCTATCAGTTCAGGACGCTTGAGGGCAGCAGAGTTGACAGAAATCTTATCTGCTCCAGCACTCAGCAATCTATCCACATCACTCAGCTCGTGTATACCACCTCCCACTGTGAAAGGAATGCTAATGTTCTCTGCGATGCGTTTCACCAACTCGGTAAAAGTCTTACGACCTTCAAAGCTGGCAGTGATATCCAGGAACACCAGCTCATCGGCACCCTGGTCACTATAGGCACGAGCCAGTGCCACAGGGTCACCAGCCTGCCGTAGGTTCACAAAGTTGGTACCTTTCACTGTCTGTCCGTCCTTGATATCCAGACAAGGAATTATTCGTTTAGCTAACATAATTTGTTTACGGTTTACTGTTCAATAAAAAACTTTCAATATCCTTAAAGGTTATGCGTCCCTCATAGAGAGCTTTGCCAAAAATAACACCTGGCACCTTCGCTTCAGCCAAAGCCTCAATATCCTTCATGCTGCTAACCCCACCACTGGCTATAAGATACAGCTGGGGAAATTGCGCTAAGATTTCTTTGTAGAGAAATGTGGCTGGTCCCTGCAACATACCATCTCGACTAATCTCGGTGCAAATTACCTTCTGAACGCCCTGCTTGATGTAGTACTTCAAAAACGACATCAATTCGCTATCGCTATCTTCCTGCCATCCATTCACAGCAATCTGACCATCCTTCACATCGGCACCAAGGATAATCCGCTCGGAACCATATTTCTGCAGCCAACGTTGAAATGTGTCGGGCTCTTTCACGGCAATGCTTCCACCTGTTACCATCTGTGCCCCACAATCAAACACTATGCGAAGATCATCATCTGTTTTCACTCCACCGCCAAAGTCAATCACCATCTGGGTTGCAGTGGCTATCTGCTCCAAAGTCCGCCAGTTCACCACATGCTTCGATTTGGCACCATCCAAATCCACAACATGCAGTCGTTGGATACCATAATCTTCCATCTCTTTTGCCACATCAACAGGTGAAGCACTATATTCCTTCACTCGATCATAGTCTCCTTGCGATAGCCTCACGCACTTACCTTCAATAACATCAATGGCAGGAATAAGTTCAATCATATTTTAAACAAAAAATTTTTCAAAATTTGTTCGCCAATAGTTCCACTCTTCTCTGGATGGAACTGGGTAGCGAAGAAGTTATCTTGCTGAATTGCAGCACTGAATGGCTGAATATAATCGGTAATTGCAGCCGTATAGTTCCCAACAGGCACATAATAGCTATGCACGAAATACACATAAGGGTCGGCAGGTAGTCCTTCCATCAGCGCGCCCTTCATATTATATAAGGTGTTCCAGCCCATATGAGGCACCTTGTCTTCATGACGATGATTTACAAACCGTTTTACCACCGCATCAAAGATACCCAGACAATCGGTATCACCTTCCTCTGAATGACGACACATTAGCTGCATACCCAAACAAATACCTAACACAGGCTGCTTAAGATCACGGATCAGCGAGTCAAGACCTCGTTCTCGAAGGAAACTCATTGTAGTGGCAGCCTCTCCCACTCCAGGAAAAATCACCTTGTCAGCCTCTAAGATGAGTCGAGGATCGGACGTTATGACAGACTCCACATCTAACCTGTGTAAAGCGTTCGCGACAGAGCGGATATTACCTGCATTATAGTCTATGATGACAGTTTTCATGTATATTTTTAGTTTATTTTAAAAATTCGGCAACAAAAATAGCAAAAATATTTGCACAATCCAAATTTAATACATACCTTTGCAACCGCAAAACCAAATTGGTGCGTTAGTTCAGTTGGTTAGAATACGTGCCTGTCACGCACGGGGTCACGAGTTCGAGTCTCGTACGCACCGCCAAAAAGATAGCTTCCGAGCTATCTTTTTTGTTTATAAGGGGCGAAACTGCCTTTGTTCCTCATTAAACACGAAACCATTATCAAGGAGCTGCTTTTTTAGTTCCTCCACGTCTTTGTCAAAATAACTGCACAAGCTTTCAAATGAATCAAACTCATCGTCTCTGAGTAGCATGTTCACACTGGAAACCAGCATCATCGGGTCATTGGGTAAATAATCCATAGCAAAACTTTCCTCTTTATTAATTCAATTAGTTGCAAATATAATCATTTTCTCGTATATTTGCAAAATAAAAAAAAGAATTTAGTAGAATAGGTATGATTAAAGACTCAAACAAAATTGCCATTATTGTTGGCAAACACAATATTTATTATTCAGAAATGCTTCAGCGTATTACGCTATTTAGTCATTTCACCCCCCAAAAAGCCATGGAAAGGACATTGATCTTTGCCGAGAATCGTGAGGGCTGGATATATGCCTTCTATGCCATTTGGGCGAACAGAGGCATAGCTGTGCCTGTAGATGCATCTTCAACGATCAGTGATGTGGCTTATATCATCAACGACTGTAAGCCTGCGTGCGTATGGACTACCCGCCAGAAATTAGCCATCGTGGAAGCAGCATTAAAAGAAGCCAGACAAGCCATCGACATCCAACTGATAGATGACTACGAACGGATAGAAGTGAATGAAGAGAAGGCACAAGTTTCTTACCAAGACGAAAAAGATACTGCACTCATCATATATACATCAGGAACCACAGGCTCACCCAAAGGTGTGATGCTCTCATTCTTAAACATTTTGACCAACAAACGTGCTGTGTATGATGAGGTGCCTATCTTCAACGACGAACGCAGAACCTTGATCCTATTACCTCTGCATCATGTATTGCCTTTGGTAGGAACAGTTATTATCCCATTCTATATAGGTGGTGGTGTAGCCATATGTCCGACCATGTCAGGACCAGATATCATCGACACCCTGGAACGAGGTAAAATTGCCATTATGGTGGGTGTGCCTCGGTTGTGGCAAACGCTCTATGGTGGCATCAAGAAGAAGATTGATGCGACTGCCCTCACACGCGGACTTTTCAACCTCTGTGCTTTTTTGGATAACAAAGCTATATCAAAATTTATTTTCAAGGCTGTACATAAGAAGTTGGGTGGGCATATTGATTATATGGTAAGTGGTGGTGCCGCTTTGGATAAAGAAATTCTATTGGGTCTAAAGACTTTAGGCTTTGAAATGCTCGAAGGTTATGGAATGACAGAAGCAGCTCCTATGATTGCCTTTACTCGTCCTGGCGATCAAGTACCCAATTGTGTGGGTATCCCTTCATCCGAGATGCAATGCAAGATTGAGAACGGCGAGGTATGCGCCAAAGGTCCCAACATCATGCAAGGATATTACAATCGTCCCGAAGAAACGGCCGCTGTCATTGATAAGGATGGTTGGCTGCATACAGGCGACTTAGGGTATATCGACGAAAAAGGACGTGTATATATCACGGGGCGTAGCAAAGAAATCATTGTTCTTTCTAATGGTAAGAATGTACAACCCAACGAAATAGAGTATAAGTTAGAAAAATATGCCAATCGTGTGAAGGAGGCTGCAGTAATTCAAGATGGTGATATGTTACGTGCCATCATAGTGCCAAATACGGAATGGGCTCAAGACCTTTCGGACGAGAAGGTGGAGGAGATACTGAAGCGCGAAGTGCTGGAGCCTTACAACCTGACAGTCACTAACTACAAGAAACTGATGAGTCTGTATGTGTATCGTGGCGAACTACCTCGCACCAGACTGGAAAAGCTGAAACGCTATATGCTGAAAGACATCATCAAGGGTGAAGAGCCTGTCAAAAAGAAGGAGATTATGGTGGAGGAGCCAACTTTCGAGGAATATCAGATTCTGAAACAGTACATTGAGGAGGAAAAAAAGATTTCGTTGCGTCCTACCGACCATATTGAAACAGACTTGGCATTCGACTCCTTAGATATGGTATCGTTAGAGGGTTTCATCCAACAGACCTTCGGCACCCACATCAACACAACTGATATGCCTGGCTACAAGAGTATTCAGGCTATGGCAGAATACATCGCCAACAATAAGACACGCATGGAAGTGCAGGAAGAAGATTGGCACCAGTTCCTCCACACCGATTCTTCCAAGTTGGTGTTGCCTCATGGGAACCATTTCATGACCATTGGCAACGCCATCATACGCGGCTTCTATAAAGTTTATAACAATGTTAATATCAAAGGCGATGAGAATATACCAACCAACGGACCTATAATTATTGCTCCCAATCATCAGAGCTTCTTAGATGGCCCATTGGTATCATGTACCTTACCTACAACGATTATGAAAAACACCTTTTACTATGCCACTGAGGAACATATGCAAGGCTCTTTACGCAAGGCATACGCTCGTAACAATAATATCATACTGATGGAACGAAATAACCTTCGCGACTCAATTCTAAAGCTGGGCGAGGTGCTCAAACAAGGAAAGAATGTGGTTATTTTCCCTGAAGGGCGACGTACACATACAGGTGAACTGGGCGAGTTTAAGAAAACTTTCGCCATCCTGAGCAAAGAATTGCAGGTGCCTGTAGTACCAGTTTGTATCAAGGGAGCCTTCGAGGCTTTGCCACGTTCCAAACGTTTCCCATCACCCCATAAGATTGAGATAGAGTATCTGCCACCTATCCTACCTACCAACACCCTTACATACGAGCAAATAGCCAATCAGGTAAAGCAAGCCATTAATAAAAGGTTATTCTCATGACACATCTTCTACCATCGAAAGAAGAACAAGGCAATACCTGGACCCATCTCATAGGGGTGGTCTTTGCCCTATCATCTATCTGGATGGTGTGGCCTGCCATCCGTAACGGCTGGCAAATGGCCTTTGGTGTTTTCTTCTTCATAGTAGGCATGTTTCTGATGTTCCTGTCGAGCACCATCTACCACTGGGTCCGACCAGGTGTGGCAAAAGATATACTCCGCAAGTGCGACCACATCAGCATATACGTTATGATAGCTTGCTCTTACACCCCCATTTGTGTTGGTGTTATCGGTGGTTGGCTGGGTTGGGCAGTTTTTAGTTTTCTCTGGCTTATAGCATTGGTGGGATCCATCGTCAAGATTGTGGCGATAGGCAAGCATCCCAAGCTTTCTTTGGCAATCTACCTCATCATGGGGTGGAGTGTGCTAATCATATTTCCTAAAGTAATGGAAAAACTATCGCCCCTGTCAATGGCATTCTTGGTGAGCGAGGGCATCCTGTATACTGCCGGCACCTATTTCTATGCTAACGACAAACATCCTTATTACCATGCCATTTGGCACATTTTCGTCCTTCTGGGTGCTATTGCTCACTGGAGTGTTATCTTAACCTTGATGCTTTAGGTTTAAGTTTAATTTACTATCTTTGCAAAAGTTTTGTATTGAATTAAAATAATTTGATGATGAAAAGCAACATTACAAGAGAAGCAGCATGGGAGCTGCTGAGAAAATACAACAAAGACTTTTTCCACCTTCAACACGCTCTTACAGTAGAAGGGGTAATGCGTTGGTATGCTCTACAATTAGGCTTTGCCGATGAGGTGGATTTTTGGGGAATTGTAGGACTGCTGCACGACATAGATTTTGAGCAGTATCCTGAGGAGCATTGCATCAAGGCACCAGAACTGCTTCGTGAGGGAGGCGTAGGCGAAGAAATGATTCACGCCATTTGCAGCCATGCCTACGGCATGCACGTAGATATAAAGCCTGAGCATTTGATGGAAAAGGTACTCTTCGCTACTGATGAGCTGACAGGCCTGATAGGAGCTTCTGCACTAATGCGCCCATCAAAGAGTGTTCAGGACATGGAACTAAAATCACTCAAAAAGAAATATAAGTCAAAAGGATTTGCTGCTGGCTGCTCAAGAGAGGTTATTGAACAAGGAGCCGAGATGTTGGGATGGCCTTTGGACGAGGTACTGCAAAAAACAATTGATGCTATGAGGAGTTGCGAATACCAAGTGATAAGCCAAATGGAAGCAATTGGGGCTAATGAATGAAGCGTTGCTGGGAATCATAGGCATCCTTAATGTTCTTGCTGGACCGCAATAAGTGAAAAGACTGACACTTGTTGCCTAATGACTATTGTGTTTCTCTTTGCTTTTTGATATTTTTTTTCTAATAAATAAAAAAGTATTAATTTTGCAAAATATTAAAGTTATAAAGTAATTATTTCAAACTATGGATAATATGGTTCCAATTAATGAATGTATAGCAATAAATTTAAAAGGCATAGAAGAAAGTAAATCTATTGTCGCCTTACACGAAACAGGTCATCTCATTGTTATGTATGCGTTTGACTTGATGGAATACTTTAATGGTATTACCATTATATCAGGAAATGGAACATTAGGTTTGACAGATATGGTTCCTAACTTTGCAAATGAAATGGATGAATATGCTAATAGTATAGATAGGCTCGAAGGCAACTTACAACAATCCGGAGAGGAATTAGATGCTTTTATTAGTGCTCAATATTTGCAGGGCCTAAAGTTATATCTTCCACATATTTGTCGTCTTTTTGCAGGAGGTTCAATTACTCGATATTATGAGATTTCTGCAGAAGAGTTATGCCAAATAGATCGTGAAAATATTATAAGAATTCTTCGTCAGTACCAACTTGATAATCAAATAGAAATAATACAGAATTTAATTGACCTACTCTTAAAAAATGTATTTCTTTTTTATGACACTCTCATTAAAACTATTTATATGAATCTTTTAAAACATAAGACACTTTCTGTTGATGATATTAATTGCATTATTAGTGAATGGAAACGCTCTCGTCCTTTTCCAGATTAGTTTGAATATATTATTCAATTCAGTCGCAAATTGCTAAACTAGCCAGTCGCAAATTCTAACATCAAAAATAGGTTCAGGTAAGCTACTCAAATAAAAATCGCTATAACATTCTGAAAAATCAGTTTGTTATAGCGATTCTTGGCGGAGAGAGAGGGATTCGAACCCCCGGAACCTCTCAGTTCAACGTTTTTCAAGACCGCCGCTATCGACCACTCAGCCATCTCTCCAAGCGTCTTAGCGACACACTTTCTTCTGAAAGCGGTGCAAAGTTACGAATGTTTTTTTATTCTGCAAAAAAAATTGCATGTTTTTTTAATAAATGTAGTATCTTTGCATCCATGATATATCCACATAACTTTGAACAGAAGATAGGATTCGACCAAATACGGCAGTTGTTAAAAGGAAAATGCCTCAGTACTTTGGGCGAGGAACGCATAGGGAATATGGCGTTTAACACTAATTATACCTTTATCAACCAGCAACTTGACTTGGCTTGCGAGTTTCTGACTATCTTGAATGGAGACAACGATTTCCCCGCTCAACATTTCTTTGATGTTCGTCCTGCTCTGAATCGTGTGAAGGTGGTAGGACTGTTTTTGGAAGAGTCTGAACTTTTCGACTTGCGACGATCATTGGAAACCATCCGCGACATCTTAAAGTTCCTAAAGTCGGAGGAAACAGAAGAGGCAGAAAATGCCACCTCCTACCCCAATCTGTGCCAACTGGCTGGCAATATTACAGCATTCCCTAAGCTCATCAGTCGCATCAACGGCATATTGAATCCGTATGGACAAATCAAAGATAATGCATCACCAGAGTTGGCGCGCATCCGTAAGGAACATTCCTCCACCTTAAACAGCATTTCACGTATTTTAGCTGGAATCCTGCACAATGCTCAAAGTGAAGGATTTGTAGATAAAGATGTGGCACCAACAATGCGCGACGGACGATTGGTGATACCTGTCGCTCCCGCAATGAAACGCAAAGTGAGGGGTATAGTCCACGATGAATCGGCCAGTGGTAAGACAGTGTTTATAGAACCGGAAGCTGTAGTGGAAGCTAACAACCGAGTACGAGAGTTGGAGAGTGAAGAAAGACGCGAGATAATACGAGTTTTGATGGAGTTCACCGATGAGCTTCGCCCTCAGATTCCCGATGTATTACAATCTTACGAGTTTTTGGCAGAAATAGACTTTATCCGAGCTAAAGCTTTGTTTGCTCAGCAAACAGGAGCTATCAAGCCTGCATTTGAAGACAAACAACAAATTGATTGGGGGGCTGCCGTGCATCCATTGTTGCAGATTTCTTTGGCCAAACACCACAAGAAGGTAGTTCCCTTAGATATTGAGCTGACAAACGAGCGACGCATCCTTTTGATTTCGGGTCCCAATGCAGGAGGCAAGTCTGTTTGCCTTAAAACTGTGGGCTTACTGCAATATATGCTGCAATGTGGCATGCTGGTTCCTCTGCACGAAGGGAGTCATGCAGGGTTATTCAACAGCATCTTCATCGATATTGGCGATGAGCAGAGCATCGAGGATGACCTAAGCACCTATTCATCCCACTTATTGAACATGAAAAACATGATGAAGCAATGCAACGACAAGAGCCTCATATTGATAGATGAGTTTGGCGGAGGCACGGAACCTCAAATAGGTGGTGCCATCGCTGAGGCAGTATTGAAGCGGTTCAATGAAAAAGGCACATTTGGCGTGATTACTACCCACTATCAGAACCTAAAGCATTTTGCAGATGCGCATGACGGTATTGTGAACGGGGCAATGCTCTACGACCGCAACTTGATGCAACCGCTTTTTTTATTACAAATAGGTATGCCGGGCAGCTCGTTTGCCGTCGAGATAGCTCGCAAAATTGGTCTGCCAGAAGATGTGATAGCCGATGCATCAGCCATTGTGGGCAGCGACTACATCAATTCTGACAAATACCTTCAAGACATCGTCCGCGACAAGCGTTATTGGCAGAACAAACGCCAGAACATACACCAGCGAGAGAAAGTGATGAAAGAAATCATCGCTCGTTATGAGCGTGAGTTACAAGAACTTCACCAAGAGCGAAAAGATATTCTGCGTACAGCAAAGACAGAGGCAGAGCAATTGGTACAAGAAGCAAATGCTCGCATTGAAGGAACCATTAAGGGTATCAAGGAGGCACAGGCAAAGAAGGAGGAAACAAAGAAAATTCGCCAAGAGTTAGCCGACTTCCGCAAACAACTGCAAGAACAAGAGGCACAGGACAAAGAAGATAAGATAGCGCGCAAGATGGAGAGACTGCGTGAACGTCAGCAGCGCAAGAAAGAAGGCAAGACAAAGAAGAACAAACAACCTTCTATGTCGGCAGAAGAGCAATCAGCCTTACAAGCCAAACGAGAAGCAGAGTTAATGGCACAGATAGTGGAAGGTGCTTCTGTCAGATTAAAAGGCCAGCAGGGCATTGGCAAAATTATGGAAATTCATGGGAAGGATGTGACTGTAGCCTTTGGCAGCATCAAGACAACGGTCAAGATTAACCGCTTGGAACCAGCAGAAGCTCCTTCTTCTAAACCTGACATTACTCAGAAAGCCACTTATTTGAGTGAACAGACGCAGGACTCGATGCACGACCGCAAGCTAAACTTCAAGCAGGACATTGACGTGCGAGGCATGAGGGGCGATGAGGCCATTCAAGCGGTGACTTACTTCATTGACGACGCAATATTAATAGGTGTGCCAAGAGTGAGGATTCTGCATGGAACAGGTACTGGTATCTTACGGACACTCATTCGACAGTATCTGCAAAGTGTAGCTGGTGTGAAAGGCTTTCGCGATGAACATGTGCAGTTTGGAGGAGCAGGAATCACTGTTGTTGACTTAGAAGATTGACAATTTAACATTAACCGTTATTTTGTTCTGGCTCAGTTTCTGGCTCGTAATCATCCATCAGATCAGCCTTCTCCACAGACAACCTTCCATCGGGTAAAACAGTAACATGAAATGGTACATAAAGGTCGCTTTCAGGATAGCTCACGCTGGCGGCAAACATCAGGCCGTAATCAGTTACCTTATCAAACACCAAGCCCTCTAAGATGGAATGTTGCAAAAAATCTGCCTCTAAGTAAGAAGCAAAAGTGTGTTTGGTAAAGTCTTTGTTAATCACTTCACGACCTCCCGTATCGATTCGCAAGCTGATAGTATTGTCATAATATTTAACACCTTGCATATCCGTCACAATAGGCAAACCTGCATCAGCCCTGCGAATAACATGCATGTTATACGTTCTACCCTTAAACTCAGCGTTAGCTGTAGCATCGATGGTTTGCAGCTGCTGAATCTCTTTGCTGATTACATCGGGTTGTATTGACTCTACCACATAGTTGTCGGGATCCTTCTTTGTAGAACGACTTTGGCATGAGGTCACTATGACTCCAAGCAAGCATATACATAAATAAAGCTGTCTTTTCATTTCAAATCATATTATTTGCCTGCAAAGTTAATAAAACTTGAGAAAAAAACGCTATCTTTGCGCAACAATTGCATTTTTATGAGCTTAGAGAAAGGATTATTCAATCGGGCAGAACTGCTATTAGGCACTGAGGCATTGGAATTGTTCGCACAGACAAAAGTACTGATGTTAGGTGTGGGAGGCGTTGGTAGTTGGTGTGCTGAGAGTTTGATACGAACAGGCATTGGTCACCTGACCATCGTGGATTCCGATCGTGTGTGCATCACCAACATCAACCGCCAGCTAATGGCGAGCATGCGGACCGTGGGCAAAGTGAAAGTGGAGGTTTTGAAAGAACGACTGCTGCAAATCAATCCTAATGCCGACATACAGGCGCTACAGATGATTTACAGTGAGGAAACAGCCGACCAATTTGACCTTGACTCTTATGACTATATAGTGGATGCCATTGATAGCTTGAAAGACAAGGCTTTACTCATCCTGCGGGCTACCCGGTCGAATACCAAGTTCTTCTCATCAATGGGCGCTGCTTTGAAGCTTGACCCTACTAAAATCAATGTGGCAGAGTTCTGGAACGTTAAAGGCGACCCGTTGGCAAAAGCTTTGAGGAATAGGTTCAAGAGAAACGGTGAGTTCCCCAAACGCAAGTTCAAGTGTGTATATAGCGAGGAACTGCTGAAGAATAAGGGAGTAAACAAATCGTGTGGCACAGCCAACTGCATGTGTCCCAAGGCTAAGAACGGTCCGGGCGACCCAGTTTTGCTTAACCATGAATGGTGCTCTGCAAAGGCACAAATCAATGGTTCGCTGTCGCACATAACAGCCATCTTCGGTTTCACCTTGGCAGGCTTGATTATCCAAGACATTGTAAATAAAGTTAACAACTAAACTATTTAAAGCAATATGAATATGAAGAAACTTATTTTTGGAGGCATGTGTTTTTTACTGGCACTTTCCTCATGCGGTGGAGGCAAAAGTCAGACAAACGGTAGTGGCTACCTGATTAACGGTGAGATATCCGACATCAGTAATGGTATGGTATATCTAAAGGAATATCAAGACAAAAACTTCACATTGGTTGATTCGGCGGAGGTAAGCGAAGGTAAGTTTGAGTTCAGGGGATTCGCTCTGCAGACATTAGCATACGGCTTGACCACCGACAAGGAGAGTAACAACCCACTGGTATTCTTCTTGGGCAACGAAATGATGAACATCAAGATGAGCGAGGAGAAGAAGACTTTAGACATCGAAGGTTCACCCATCAATACGCTTTACCAAGAAACGGTGGGTAAAGTTGGTAAGGAAGGTTTCGACATCAATGAATTTGCTGCGGCTAACCCAGCCTCAGCACTTACACCTTATTATATTATGCGCAACCTGGCATGGGGACTTGACTTGGAGCAGTTGCAGGCTTTACGTGGCAAATTAGACAAATCACTTGACGGAAATAAGTATGTAAAGCAGATGGAAAACCTGATTGCCAAGAAGGAAGCTGTGCAGGTGGGTAAGGTTGCACCCGACTTCACCCTACCCGACCCAAATGGCAAGTCAATAAGTCTGAAAGACTTCCGAGGCAAATATGTACTGGTGAGCTTTTGGGCAGGCTGGTGTCCTGATTGCCGTAGAGAAAATCCTTTCATCGTTGAAGCATACAATAAGTACAAGAACAAAAATTTTACCGTTCTGGGGGTATCCATCGACCGCGATCGTAACACTTGGCTGAATGCGGTTGAGAAACAAGGCCTTAACTGGACGCAGGTGTCCGACTTGAAGTATTGGCAGAGCGACATCGTTGATTTATACGCCATTCGTTGGGTACCAACAGGCATCCTGCTCGACCCCGATGGCAAAATCATCAACATCAGCCTCAACGAAGACGAGTTGGTCAAGAACCTTGCCAGCGTATTTGAGGGTTAAAGCGGGCTTTTCTTGACAAATTGTCTGATAACATTGACAAAATAACAGGCATTACCTCCATTCATTGACAAATTGTCATTACATTACATTTGGCACGCGAGTTGCCATATATTAAGTGCAAGTCGTTAGCGAAAGCAGCGACGAACAACATGTAAAACAATTTAAAGAACTAAAATAAAAATGGAGGTATTAACTATGTTACCAGCAATGTTTAGGAACACTTGGTTTCCTACAGTATTCGATGATTTTGATTTCACACCTCGTGCCAACACAACCGCACCGGCAGTAAACGTAATGGAAAACGAAACGGCTTATACTATGGAGGTTGCCGCTCCTGGCATCAAGAAAGAGTTTTGCCGTGTAAACATCAACGAAGACGGCAACTTGAGCATTGCTATCGAGAACAAATGGGAGCATAAGGAAGAGGACAAGGAAAAGAAGCAGCATTACCTGCGTCGTGAGTTCTCTTACTCAAACTACCAGCAGAATTACACCCTGCCTGAGGATGTTGATAAGGAACATATCTCTGCAAAGGTTGAGAACGGTGTACTGACCGTGGTTCTGCCTAAGTTCAAGAAGGAAGAAATCAAGAACGCCCGAACCATTGAGATTTCATGACACCATCATCACTAAAACGAGTGTCATTCATAATAAAAGGCTGCATCATTTGGTGCAGCCTTTTTTCTAATATTCTCAATGCTCAGCTTCCATTGCCAATGCTGAAGTGTCGATTACCGGGAAATGCTTCACTTTCTTGCGGTTCACCACTATCTTTTCTTGAGAAGATTTTGATCCGACAACTTGAACATAATCCTCATCCACAAAAGTAACCGACAAAGTAAGGCCTTCCTCGAAAGTCATGCCAGCCGGTAGAATAAAGTAGATGTCAGTTGTCTCTTCTGTCGATAGTTCAATGGGATTATATGGGTATCTGTTAATGCTGCTGAAACAAGCATCATAACTCTCATCTTCAGTTATAGATGGGATATCAGATGACACATCAACCTTGTAATATTCTTTAAATGGCTTTCCATCATTACTTATCAATGAAACTTTTTCCAAGCGACCAGCGCCAATGACAGGGAAATGTAGGATACCACCCAACTGTTTGAACTCAAACACGCCATCCTTTTCCTTAGCTATCATAGGAATCTGATGAAATTCTTCTTCGCTTTCATTACCAAAAAAGACATTGCTCTCATAGTCCCAGTTTATAGTAAGGTTATCTACACTGTTCCACTTTTTGTAATCATAAGAGGAAAATGCATAAAACTCTTCTCCAGTCAAAGCTTTACCAACAAATTTGGCAGATGTAGTACCTACACCCTCTGCAAGTTCGAAAGTTTCAAAATCCTTCATGCTGGAATTTTCTTTAGCTGACACTAAAATAACATCGTCTTCCTGCCAAACCACCTGTTTGCCATCAATCAGTAGGGTACGTGTATTAGCTTCCTCCATCGTTGCTATAAAGGAGGACAAGGTACGCGTAGTAGTAGCGGGGACATTTACGCCGTTATCATCTATTAACTCGTTTTTCGTGCATCCTGCTGCAACTATCAAGAGTGCTATATATATCAATTTCTTCATTGTCATTTCCTCCATTCATTACCAATAACCTTGTTCTTCGTCATCCTCAAAGTCTTCGTTAGCTCCCTCTTTGGCAGAAGCATATACATTAACCTCGCACCACCTTTTAGCAGCGGTTCCATAACCATCGTTTGCTGAAATCTCAATACTCGATCGGCCTTGTGATAAAGCAGTGATCTTACCATTCTCATCAACTGAAATGGCAGAACCATAAGATTGAATCTTTAGGTTAGAAAGATCACCTTCCGGAAGAATGGTTATATCCAACTGTGCCGTTTCTCCCACTGTTAACTTATACTCATTCTTCGTTAAGAAAAAGTTACTAATCCAACCATCAACAATAATGCCATAGCCATCTTTTTGGTTAGCCAAAGTATTCAGGAAACCTAAATCATTGGCCACCAAGCTCTGCCACATCGGACTTTCCTGTTGAGCCTTAGTAACATTGCCCGACAATTTATTCTGTCCTAAATCCATTGACTTCAAATTACTGAGATTATTCAGCCAAGAATCTGGAATAGAACCTTCAAAGTCGTTTCGAGACAAATACAATTCCTCCAAATTAGGCATATTGGCAATAACTGCCGGTAACTCACCTGATAATTCATTTGAATACAAATCCAACTCTTTCAAGTTCGTCAGTTTTGACAGTTCCGCAGGCAACGATGTAATCTGATTATACTCTAAAACCAACGCCCTCAAGTCTGTAAGGTCACCTATCTCAGCTGGTAAGGCACCTTGCATATTGATACTTGTCAACCATATCTCTACCAGTTTGCCATCCTCGAAGACCAAACCTTCCCAATTATCTACAGGTATGTCGTCGTCTCTGCCCCAGCCATAGACTTCCCAATACGGTCCTCCTGTTTGCTGGTATAAAGCCAACAAAGCATTGGCAGTAGTCGGGTCATTCAATGCTTCCAGTTGTTCTTGCATCTTCGCAACATGAACCTTATCAAGTTCAGCTACCATATTTACCAAAGAGAAATGCTTTACTTCTCCTGCTTTTAAAACCAGCTTATCGGTAAATGTTTTCTCTAAGTACAAATCATTATAATCGAAATCCTCACCTTCAATGCCCAATGTAAAACCTTCCTCAAAAACGGTGGGTGGGAGGGCGAAATAAACATCCATCGTTTGACCTTCATCCAACGACTCTTCATCCAGATAGACCTTCGTCTGTGTGGCATAATCCTTCGAATCGTCAACCTGCAAGCCTCCATCGAGATCTGACAGATCAACATAGAATGTACCTTGGATTCTTTCGCCATTATTCCCCTTAAAGTAAGCATTACTAATGTGTCTCAACCCACTGATAGTGAAATGAATCATACCCGTGAGCTGCTTGAAATGCAGGTCGTTTGTCTCACTGGTTGCTAACATAGGAGCACAAAATTCAAAATCCAATACGGTGGTGGCATGCGCAGTTTCTTCCCAATAGTGTTCATCAAGGGCTTCACCTACGTAAAAATAAACCTTGTTGCGGTTCACATAGTCTCTACTCCACCCCAAAGGCGCATAAACGGCAGTAAACTTTTTTCCACTAACTTCTTTACCGACAAAAGTTCCCTCATTCTCTGATATACTTTGCAACTCATACATGGTTGCATCCCATTGGAGTTCGCTGAAGATCTCAATCACATCTCCATCATCCCATGTCACTTGTTTAGGTCCGTTCTCTGTTCCGTCCACGATGTAGGCTCTTGAATCGGCAACTCCGTTAAGGACAGCAGTAAAGGAAGTGAATGTCTTCATCCCATCCCCTGTGATGTCCTGTAACTCTAAAACACGCTCGTCGCTTGAGCAGCCTGCCATGAGCAGTAATCCAGCGGCAAACCCTAAAGATTTAATATTCATATATATCCTCCCAAGCATTATGGTTTCTAACTGATTTGACTTACATGATTATAATGCATATACGTTATTTTGCAAAGATACTAAGATATAGGGAAAAAGCAAAGAATAATAGTTAATATTTTTAACTCAAAGCTTTTCTATTGGTAATTATAATACTTTTTGCCCCCAAGTGATATTTATTGTTAGCGTGACTCCTTAAGGTCAATCAAACGTTTTACGTTGAAGTTGACGACTCAACGAAGCGAGAATTATGGTGTCTAACCCTAAGGTGCCTAAGATTAAGGTCTTTTCAAGGAAAAAGATGGAATAAAAAGTGCGCTTCAAATTGGGTATAGGCACATGATCATTTGCGTATAGCCGCACGATCGTTTGGGCTTAGCCAAACGATTGTTTACTTGGGGTTCTCTCCCTGTTTATTACTAATCAGGTAACGTGTTTCCTAAACAAGGCATGATGTTTGCCTTATTAATTAGTGTTGATTTGGCTTTACATTAGTCATAATACCGTTTTACATAACATGGGAAAGGCGCTTCTTATGATGGTTTTTCATGCTATCTTTTGCTAATGCAATATTTTATCCGTAATTTTGCCGCAAAGTAACAAAATAATCAATATGAACAAGAACGAACAATTTGTCATCACAATCAATCGTGAACTGGGTAGCGGTGGTCGTACCGTCGGAAGGAAGTTAGCAGAGAAATTAGGCGTGCCTTTCTACGACAAGGCAGTTATCAATGCTTTGGAGAAGAAATTTAACCTTAGCGTAGAGGAGATTGAGAAGATTAAAGGCCGCAGCTATACATGGTGGGGTGAGTTTAAACGCTTCTGGCGGGATACAGATTATTCAAACCTGAATTTTGCTGGAGAAGTAGAAGATAAGTCATCCTACAAGCCCACATCTTTCGACATGTTTAAGGCAGAGGAGGAAATCCTGGGTGGCATAGCCTCTACTGAATCATGCGTAGTTGCCGGTCGCTGTGGTTTCCATGCTGTCCGCTATCACCCCAACCACTTGAATATTTTCCTCCAGGCTTCTATGGATTTCCGTGTAGAGCGTGTAGCCCGCAAGCAGCAGATGACCTCTGATGAAGCCCGCCAGACCATTGAAAAGATTGACAAGATGCGAGAGAATTATGTCAAAGAATATACTGGCAAATCGCGATATGACACCCACAATTACCAATTGGTCATCACAGCTGACGGCAAAACGGAGGATGAGATAGTGGAGCTGATTCTGAAGTTCATCGGGTAAGAGATTCATAAACGAAAAAATAATATGAAGGTTGTCTTTTCTGAGAAGATGGAACCTTCATCACAGGAACAATATGTTAGAATCATTATTGCATGAAGTAATATTAGGAGTAAGTATAGGTGGATGGGTCACCATCCTGGCCATGATTTGCATCTTTGTGGTGATGGCCAAATCGAACATCCCTGCTGAGGTGGCTTTCTTAGGCGCACTGACAGTGTTGCTCGTGTTGGGCATCGTGGACGAGGAAGAAGGATTAGCTGGTTTCAGCAGCGAACCGGTTGTGGTGAACGCCGCCTTTTTCGTCATCATCGGCGGACTTATGCAGACGGGTGTGCTCTATTGGCTTACCAAGAATGTGTTGGGCGAGGCACGCAGCTTCACTGAAGCCATCATCAAACTGATGATTCCCACCAGTATTCTTTCCGCATTCCTGAGCTCATCGAACGTGGTGTCACTTCTCATCGATGCGGTCAAGATTTGGTCACGCAAACTGAGTCTCTCTCCTTCTAAACTGCTGATGCCCTTGAGCTATGCAGCATCATTAGGTGGCATGTGTACTTTGTTGGGCAACTCATCTAACCTCGTTGTAGCAGGTCTATATACAAGTCAGACAGGAGAGCAACTCAACATTTTTGCGCCCATGTTACCAGGCATTATACTCACTGTGATAGGCATGTTGCTCGTCATGCTTCTGCAACGCCTCATCCCTGACAGGAAGTCGTCGGAGGTGTCATTTGAATCAACCAGCGACTATACCGTTGAGCTGCTGGTACCAACTGACAATCCGCATGTAATGGAAACAGTAGAAGAGGCTGGGTTATATAACCCCAAGGGGGGCTCGCTCATAGAGATTATGCATTTCGACCGCGAGATTGTGATGCCTGTTCCCAAGGACGAGTATGTGATGGGTGGCGACCGCCTCATCTATGCCGGACAAATTAATGACCTGTTAGAGCTGAAGCGCACCCACGGTTTAGTTGCTGCCGACCACCATGTTTGGAGCATCGACGAGATAGACACAAAGAGGCGTATGCGAACGGCATACGTTACTTTCGGCAGTGAGCTGATTGGCAAATCAATGACGCATAGCAGTTTTGAACGACGTAACAACGTTGTGTTAGTGGCTGTTGCCCGTCAGGGACACCGTGTAGAGGGTTTGCCTCGCGAAATCAGTCTGCAGGCTGGCGATACGCTGCTGTTAGAATGTCCAGCAAAGGGAGAGAGTCAGTTGGAGCAGGCCAACCGCCGCTCGCTGAAGTTCTTCGACAGTCACTTTGTACCGCAACTGGGTCCCAAAACTGTGACCTCCGCCATTGTCTTGACTCTGATGTTCCTCATTTCTACTTTCAAGATATTGCCTCTTATAACCGCCTCTATGCTGGCCGCGGGTGTGCTGATGATGGCAGGCTGTTGCCACATCAATGGCGTAACCAAATATATCGAGTGGGATTTGCTGCTCATCCTTGGCTCCACTGTGGTATTCTCGGTGGCTATCACCAATACGGGTGTTGCCAGCTTTGTGGCGACCAATGTGCTTGAGCTCTGTCATTCCAACCCTTATATAGTCATGGCTGTCATGTGTTTGCTCGCCTCGATTGTCAGTGAGTTTATCAGCGATGTAGGTGCAGGAGCCGTTTTCTTCCCTATCATGTACCAGCAAGCCTTGCTGTTAGACTGTAACCCCATGCCTTTCGTGATGTCTCTCATGCTCAGCGTAGCACTCAGCTTCGCATCCCCCATAGGCAGTTCCACCCATATGCTGGTCTACGGTCCGGGATCCTATCGTTTCACCGACTTTGCCCGCCTGGGTACCATAATGCATCTGGTGCTGCTGCCTTTCATGCTGCTGATTGTGAGCCTTATTTATCCATTCCATTAATATTGAGACAATAAAACCATATGAAGACAGCTTTAATAACGGGTATTACAGGACAGGATGGGTCTTACCTAGCTGAGTTTTTGTTGGAAAAAGGATATGATGTGCATGGCACAATTCGCCGTTCGTCGGTGGATTTCCGTGAGCGTATCGCCCATTTGGAGGGCAAGCCACATTTTCACCTGCATTATGCGGATATGACCGACTCCATGAGTGTGCTGGGTGTTATCAGGAATGTGCAGCCTAACGAGATATATAACTTGGCTGCGCAGAGTCATGTGCAGGTGAGTTTCGACTCTCCTGAATATACGGTGAATGTGGATGCCGTTGGCATTTTACGCATCCTGGAAGCCGTGAGACAGTTGGGATTGGCAGACACTTGCCGAATCTACCAAGCATCAACTTCAGAGTTGTACGGCAAGGTCGAGGCTGTGCCTCAAAATGAAGAGACTCCCTTCCATCCCTATAGTCCATATGCTGTAGCCAAGCTGTACGGCTTCTGGATTGTGAAAGAGTATCGTGAAGCATACAATATGTTCTGCTGCTCGGGTATTCTGTTCAATCATGAGAGTGAGCGCAGGGGTGAAACATTCGTTACAAGGAAGATTTCTTTGGCTGCTGCCCGCATCAGGCAGGGCAAACAGGAGAAGTTGTATTTGGGCAACTTAAGTTCATTGCGCGACTGGGGCTATGCCAAGGATTATGTGGAGTGCATGTGGATGATCCTGCAACAGGAAGAACCAGATGATTTCGTGATTGCCACGGGTGTACAACACTCTGTGCGTGAGTTCTGCCACCATGCCTTCAAGCGTGTGGGCATAGAATTGGAATTTGTTGGCGAAGGGGCAGACGAGCAAGGCATTGATAAAGCTACTGGCCGTGTGCTGGTGGAGGTATCACCTGATTTTTACCGCCCTACTGATGTAGTTAATCTGTTGGGTGACCCATCTAAGGCAAAAGCCAAGCTGGGATGGAATCCCGATAAGACGTCATTTGAGGAGTTGGTAAATCTCATGGTGGATAGTGATATGGCGAAGGTGGCATCAGAGGGTGCTGCTGAGAAAGTAAGGATGAACCTGGCAGAGTATCTTGAGAAGGGAATCGTGAAGTGATGCTTGACAAGAATAGTAAGATTTATGTAGCTGGCCATAAGGGCCTGGTGGGTTCTGCCATTTGGAATAACTTGCTAAAAAGAGGTTATAAGAATTTGGTAGGACGAAGTCATAGTGAACTGGACTTGACTGACCAATTAGCCGTTAGAATGTTCTTTGACGATGAACGTCCAGATGCAGTGGTACTGGCAGCTGCTTTTGTGGGAGGTATTATGGCCAACTCACTCTATCGAGCTGACTTTATCATGAAGAATATGCAGATACAGTGTAATGTCATCAGCGAGGCATACGCCCATGGCGTCAAGAAGTTACTGTTCCTCGGCTCCACCTGTATCTATCCCAAGAACGCTCCTCAGCCCATGAAGGAGGATTGCCTTCTTACATCACCTTTAGAATATACCAATGAGGAATATGCCATTGCCAAGATTGCAGGTCTGAAGATGTGTGAGAGCTATAACCTGCAATATGGCACCGACTATATTGCCGTGATGCCGACTAATCTCTATGGGCCGAACGACAATTTCCACTTAGAGAACAGTCATGTGCTGCCTGCCATGATAAGAAAAATATACTTAGCCAAGCTAATCCATGATGGTGATTGGACAGCCATCGAAGCAGACCTGCACACCCGCCCCATTGAAGGATTGCCAACAATCTATGGTCAATCGTCTTATTTGGGAGCCGCGAGAACCAATGATACTTGCATCGATATGGCCGAGTCGCAACATAATAAGACACAGTCAATGGTTAATCATCAATGGTCAATCGTCAATCTTCTATCCCAGTACGGCATTTATGATAACAAAGTAGTGCTTTGGGGCACAGGCACACCACTTCGCGAATTTCTCTGGTCTGAGGACATGGCAGATGCCTCTGTACATATCCTTCTGAATGTTAGTTTTAGCGACATCATTGGTATTAAGCATTATTCATCGGTACAATATGGTGCCAAGGCCGATGCCAAGGTTGACCGCAACCACAGTGTTGGCAGAGGTGGTGCCATCCCTTCATTGGGCGAGATACGCAATTGTCACATCAACATAGGTACTGGCAAGGAACTGACCATACGTGCATTGTCGGAGTTAGTGGCAAAGACGGTGGGTTTTGAAGGGTCGATTGAGTTTGATACTTCAAAACCAGACGGAACGCCACGCAAACTCGTTGATGTTTCCAAACTTCATGACTTAGGCTGGAAACACAAGGTAGAGATAGAGGATGGCGTGAAGATGCTGTTCGACTGGTACCGCCATTCATCATGATCAAATCTTATAGACTGTTTCTTGATAAGACACATAGCAATTTATCACTTCTCTTTTTGCTAGTACAACAATAAATCAGTAATTTTGCGGCTCAGAAACAAAAATGGCAATGAAACAATTCAGATTATTAGCTTTACTTGCCTTGCTATTGGTTAGCTGTAGCGAAAGCAAGGAACCCAGGATAGTAGAGCTGAACAGCGAGGCAGATGTCAGCGGGTTGAAAGTAGCTGTACAAGCTGGTAGTATCTACGACTTTGAGATGTCTAAACGCTCCGATGTCACGGTAGCACGTTACAACAATGCCCCCGATATTGTGGCAGCCGTCATTTCCGGACAGGTCGATGTGTTCAAGGATGATGAGAATGCCATGTCGCCCAGCGACCTGCGCCGTCATCACCTGCGCCTGGAATTACGTTGCGAAGAAAGTTTCGATGTGGCATATGCCTTTAGGAAGGGTGATTTCGCAACCGCTAGCCAGTTCGATGCTTTTCTCGACGAGATACATAACAACGGAATTTACGACGAAGTTTACCATCGATGGTATGATACCGAGTATCCCGACACGGTGAGCCTGCCACAGATAGCACAATTTGAAACTGGTCAGCCTCTTCGTATAGTCACCCATTTAATTATGGCACCACTGTGTTTTCTGAAAGGCGATACGTGGACAGGTTTCGAGATGGAATTGCTTAAGCGTTTTGCAGCATCTATAAAACGCCCCATAGAGGTAAGTTACCTAGATCCAGCCAGTGGGTCGGCTGCACTGCAAAGCGGACTCGCCGATGTATGGAGCGGTAGTATCTTCATCACAGAGGAACGCGCTCAGATGGTGCAGTTCGGCAAACCTTATACACAGTGTCACCCAGCCTATTTCGTTTATGACGGCTTAGCTGATGCTGCCAACGTTGGACTATGGGAAGGCATGAAAGAGAGTTTCCGTAAGAACTTGATAGAAGAGGATCGTTGGCGATTTATCGTTGACGGACTTTGGGAGACCATCAAGATTTCCATCCTGTCGCTACTGCTCGGCACACTACTGGCAGGCATTGTCTGCTGGATGCGCATGAGCCGTCAACGCTGGTTGAGAGTGGTGGCATCCACCTACATTGACATCTTGCGTGGTGTACCCTTGTTGGTGATTCTGATGCTGATGTTTTATGTCGTGCTTGCCGGCTCAGGACTGAGTGCCACCGCAGTGGCTGTGGTCAGTTTTGCTTTGGTGTTCGCAGCCTACGTCAGTGAGATATTCCGCACTGCCATCAAGAGTGTGGGCAAAGGACAGACGGAGGCTGGTGTGGCATTGGGATTTACACCGTTCCAGACTTTTATCTATATTGTGCTGCCACAAGCCGCCAGTGCTGTGCTACCCGTTTATAAAGGTGAAGCTGTATCGCTGTTTAAGAACACGTCCATCGTGGGCTACATAGCCATTCAAGATCTGACAAAAGCCAGCGACCTGATACGCAGCCGTACGTTCGATGCCTTCTTCCCTTTGATTATTATTTCTATCATCTATTTCGTACTTGCTTGGCTATTAGGCAAGTTGCTCGACCAAACCGTTAAAACCAAAGAATCATGATTAGTGTAAGACACCTCAAAAAAACATATACCACACCCAACGGTGAAACCGTTCAAGTGCTAAAAGATGTAAGCTGTGACATCAGCAAGGGCGAGGTCATCAGTATTATAGGTCCGTCAGGCACAGGTAAGAGTACATTTCTCCGTGCCTTGAACCTGCTCGATCCTCCCACAGGAGGCGAGATTCTTGTGGATGGTGAGAACATTCTGCAGAAAAATTATCCCATGAACCGCTTACGCCAACGCATGGGCATGGTGTTTCAAAGTTTCAACCTTTTCGATCACCTGACAATTCTGCAGAACGTCACCCTCGGTCCCATCAAGCTATTGGGGATGAACAAACAGGATGCTGAGAACGAAGCCATGCATCTGCTGCGCAAAGTAGGTATGGCAGAGAAAGCATCAGTCATGCCATCGAGCCTCAGTGGCGGACAGAAACAACGCGTAGCGATAGCCCGCTGCTTGGCCATGCACCCTGAAATCATTCTTTTTGACGAGCCTACCAGTGCCTTAGACCCTACGATGGTGGGCGAAGTACTCAGTGTTATCCGACAACTTGCCAAAGAGGGCATGACCATGCTCATTGTCACCCACGAGATGAAATTTGCCCGCGATGTCTCCACGCGCATCTTCTTTATGAACAAGGGCATCATTTATGAGGATGGCACACCCGAGCAGATTTTTGACCACCCCCTGCGCAAAGACACCCAAGCCTTCATTCGCCGCATCCGCAGCCTGCGTTTAGAGGTTAACGGCGCTGACTATGATATCTACGGATTCTTTACGGAAATCGATTTATTCTGTGCGAAATACGCCCTTTATGACAAGTGTGATTCAATTAAACACGTCGTGGAAGAGATGCTTGCCACCCTGCTTAGCCTCGAAGAACGTCCACTTTTCATTGAATTAGCTTTCAGCGAACTTGACTACAGTCTTGCGCTGACCTTCATGGTGACAGGTCTGTTTGTCTCACCTTTGAATCGCGAGCTGGCTGACCCGATTGCGGTCAGCATCATACAGGGTGTGACCAAAAGCATCAACGAGGAAAAAATGCCCAATGGATACAGGCTGACTTTCAGCTTATAGCTTTTTTATATATAGCTGTAACAGATTTACCCTCAGAACATCGTGACGTTATTATAGTTTTATCGAGAGGTTCTGGCAGTTTCAATGTGGCGCCTTGACATCATTACCTCTTATACCGACACTAATCAGCTATCTCTGAAAGCTCCAACCAGCGGAATGATTTTTCGTCTAACTCGGTCTCTATGACAGGCAGGCGTTTAGATTTCTCCGTTAGTTCTTCTACAGATAAGATACCACTGCATAAATCGGCCTCCAACTGTTTCTTTTCTGCCTCCAAAGCCTCAATATCTTTTTCAAGCTGTTCGAACTCACGGCGTTCCTTGAAAGTCATACGCCGCTTGGTGTTCTGGCGTTGACGTTCTTGTTTTGCTATTACAGGTTGCGTTGCTTTGGCTTGCTCTCGGTCATATCGTTCTTTTTCTTCCTTCCAAGCCCGGTATTGGGTGTAGTTGCCTGGGAAATCACGGATGTCGCCTTGTCCGTTGAACACCAAAATGTGATCCACTACCTTATCCATAAAATAGCGGTCGTGACTGACTACAATCACACAACCTCCAAAGCCCATCAGATACTCCTCTAACACTTGCAAGGTCATAATATCCAGGTCGTTGGTAGGCTCATCCAAAATCAGAAAATTGGGATTACGCATCAGTACCGTACACAGGTAGAGCCTACGACGTTCACCTCCACTAAGTTTGTATATGTAATTATGCTGAGTCTCGGGCGTGAACAGGAAATACTGCAGGAATTGTGACACACCCAAACGTTTGCCATTGCCAAGCTCCACAACCTCGGCTATATCCCGCACCGCATCAATCACCTTCATCTGGTCGTTGAACTGGATTCCTTCTTGCGAATAGTACCCAAAGCGAACAGTTGAGCCAATCTCCAGGTTACCACCATCAATGGGCAATTCACCCAATAGTATTTTTAGAAAAGTTGACTTACCTGTGCCATTGTTGCCCACAATGCCCATTTTCTCATAACGGGAGAAGACATAGGAGAAGTCGTCAAGAATCTTCACATCGCCAAACGACTTACAAAGATGGTCGGCTTCGAATATCTTATTGCCAATATATGCCGATTTCACATTCAGTTGCACCTTATTGTCGTAGATGCGTTGCTTCGCAACTTTCTCCAGCTCATAGAAGGCTTCCTCACGGTAACGAGCTTTATGGCCACGAGCCTGCGGCATACGGCGCATCCAGTCCAGCTCTGTGCGGTACAGGTTATTGGCACGCTCTATCTCCACCGCTTTGGCATCCATACGTTCCTGCCTCTTCTCCAGATAATAGGCATAATTGCCATCATATTGATAGAGAGACTCGTCATCCAATTCCATAATCTGGTTACACACCCGATCAAGGAAGTATCGATCGTGTGTCACCATAAGCAAAGTCATATTGCTACGACGTAGGTAATCTTCCAGCCACTCCACCATATCCAAGTCGAGGTGGTTGGTCGGCTCGTCCAATATCAACAATTCGGGGTCGTTGATCAAAGCATTCACAAGGGCGATACGTTTCAGTTGTCCACCAGACAATTCAGAAACAGGTTGATACAACTCAGAAACTTTCAACTTTGTAAGTAGTTGTTTGGCTGCCAGTTCATAATCTTTGTGCAGGTCTAGTTGGCAACTGCCATGTTGTAGGCAGGCTTCCAGCACAGTAAGGTGAGACGGATAATGAGGCGTTTGAGGCAGATAACCCACACGCAAGTCGCGACGGAAAGTTATCTTCCCATCGTCATAAGGCTCCACACCAGCCAATATATTCAACAAGGTAGATTTACCCGTGCCATTCTTAGCAATGAGACCTACATGTTGCCCCTCCGACAATCCGAAACAGATGTCGTGAAACAATACCAAGACCCCAAACGACTTGGTAAGTCTCTCTACTTGCAAAACTGGATTCTGAGTAGCAGCCATCAGATAATATGATCGTATGTTTCAGATAGATTTACAGGCTCGCCATTCTTCACCTTACTCCAAACCAGTTTCGTGGGGTCAATCACCTTTTCATCAGAAAGATTCACCAGTACAGGCACCTCACGACTTCCATCTATCAAGGTGCGCCACTCCACCCCATCTACTTCATTAGTAAGAATCACGCAAAGGGTGATCCCCAAAGCAATCCAGGCATCACGTTTGCGAGGATTGAGGGAGCCATTGTCGATAATCAACTGCATATTACGGATATCACTCACTTCACCACGAAAATCTTTTTTGAGTTGCTTCTTGATTTCCATCTGTACCCAATCGTACGCTTCATCAATCTGATAAATCTCCATGAGGCGAACAGGGATGGTCTCAGCATGGTATTTCACCCCTGGATAGCGTAACTGTAAAGAAGCGATAACATTTTGCGCCTTTCGGATGGAGGCACCCTGAGGAGTGGCAAATGACACTTCAAACGCCACATCTCCAATGCCCGTTACCCACTGATGATTCTCATACGCCTCACCTTCTTCAGTGAAGGCCTCACAGCTATAGGCACAGGGTAAATCTCCCACCATCACTGCTTGTGCACGGCGACTTTTCTTCAATTCTTCACGTACAGTAATCTGACCATAATCAGTCTTATCTCCACGAAAAGCTGAGATGCGGAAATTACCATCCCAATTATCTGGATTATAAAAGAGGAAAGATTCTTCTCCACCCTCAAACTCATGCCAATCAGCGGGATAGATCATAGAGAACCAAGCTCCTGGAGCTATAAATACCTTGCCTTTATTCATATTTGATAAACCTAATTAATCCATCTTGATGAAGCATGGAGAGATAGAGGGCAATGCGTTGGGGAAAGTTTTCTTCTTCCGGGTGTAACAAAGCAACCTCGCGTATCACCTCCTCTGCTGTGCGTTTTCCATCTATCATGTTCCAAATCTCAGTGCCAAACCGTTCCAATGGCACATGTATCTGAGGTGAATACCACCTACTCAACCATTTCCTGAGCCATGTTTTGGGAAAGCGGTGATAGACCAACGTCAAACAACCGTCTTCAGCAGTCTCAGCCCATACTTTAGGGGCATGAACAGGGATCGTATCAAGCAAACTAACTTTATCCATTTACTATATTCGGCTTCTCCAATCCATAACCCATCTTCTTATCCAGATAAAGCATAGAGATAGCTACTAACACAGCTGCCAAGCCTGTACATGCAAAAATCTGCATACCTGAGGTATAAGAAGGATCCGTTTCATTAGCTTTGCCCACAAACATCGGGATAATAGCACGTCCAAAGTTCTGGATGAAAAATATCAGTGAGTAAGCTGTTCCCAAACACTTCATCGGCATAATCTTTGGTACGATAGGCCATAGGGCTGCAGGTGTCAAAGAGAAACCAATACTCAATAATACCATCAGGAAGATGGCAAACGCACTGGCATGTATCGGTAACGAAAAACCGAAATGTACTAATGTCAACATACCGGTACCAATGATAATCAAGGTAACGCCACGACCGTATTTATCATATACAGAACCGAATAGAGGTGTCATCAAGATGGTGCCAAAAGGAACTATAGAAGTGAAGAAGCCTGCTATATCAGGTGCGACGGCGTATTTGTCTATCATCAATCGAGTGGCAAATTTTAGGAACGGACTAACAGCCGAATAGAATAGCACCACAAACAGGGTGATGAGCCAAAAACCCGGACTTTTTAAGATCAAACCGATATCGCGTAGGTGGAATTGATCGTCATTACCATTAAACATTGACGATTGACCATTGACAATTGACTTCTGCTCATCTTTATCGAGACGGATGTCGAGAACGCAGAAGACGAAGAAGGAAACTAAGCCAATGAGCAGGCAAAGCAAGCCCAAGAGCAAGGGAGTAGACAGAGAGAAATGTCGAGCCACTGGGGCACTAACACTTAGGGCAGCTGCAGTACCTAAACGAGCCATCGCCAACTGGATACCCATAGCCAAAGCCAACTCATGGCCGGTAAACCAACGCACCATAGCCTTACTCACTGTAATTCCACACATCTCATATCCCACGCCAAAGATGGCAAAACCCAAACTGGCAACAGCAGCAGACATAGGAAGGTGTACATCCCACCACAACACATTGAAGTTGAAGGTATCGCCAGCCAAAGGAGCTGTCACGGCATAGTATTTGAGCCCCACACCTATCAGCATTAAAGAACAGGCGAGCACTCCTGTGAAGCGCACGCCCATCTTATCCAAAATGAGTCCGCTGAAGAACAACATCAGCAGGAATACATTAATCAATCCACTTGATCCCGAGAAAAAGCCATAGTCGGTGCTGGTCCAACCCAAGCCACCTTCCTCAACAGGCATCTCCAACAGAGTCTCTAATGGAGACATGATGTCATTGAGGAAATAACCCATCATCATGGCCGTAGCTACGATGACCAAAACAATCCATCGCACCACTGCCGAATCATTGATTTTCTTCCTCAGTTCATCCATAACGAATATAACAAAACAAGGGGGACAAGCCCCCTTGCATCATTTCTTAATGTTCGGTTCTTCCAAACCGAGACCTTTCTTCTTGTCAACAGCCTTCAGTACCAAACCCAATACCAAGGCAGCAACACCTAAGCATGCCAACATCACCAACGGCCATGTATAGTCAAACTGCGTTGGATCGGTAACACCTGGATTGGTATTATCAAGCACCTTGCCTATCAGCAACGGGAACAACCACAGACCGATGTTCTGAATCCAGAAAATCAGTGCGTATGCAGAACCGATTATCTTGGCATCCACAAGCTTAGGAACACTTGGCCAAAGGGAAGCAGGAACCAACGAGAAAGAAGCGCCCAACACAAGGATGGTCAGATATGCTACAATGATACCGCCTACCATATTACCCTTGAATCCTGGCAAAATAAAAGCAAATGTCAAGTGGCAAGCAATCAGCAGCAAAGAGCCTAGTACCAACATGGAAGCAGCCTTACCCTTATGGTCAACATAGCTACCTAAGATTGGAGTGATTCCCATTGCCAGTAATGGGAATACTGCGAATACAGACTCGGCACTCTGACGCATATAACCCATGTAGCAATAAACCACTAAAGCCACAATTGCCAAAGTTAACAGGCCAAATTTCTTAGCCTTATCCTTCATAAAGTTACTGGTGAACGATGCGATAGCCACTACAAGCATAATAACATACTGAACAATGGTCACGCCACTTTTTGCCCAAAATGAGTTGGGATCCACCTCAGTGAAATCAAGGTTGCACTGCAGCATATTCACCGCATACTTCTGGAATGGGAAGATGGCACTGTAATATAGTACGCAAAGCAAAGACACCAACCAGAAACCTGTGCTTGTCAGAATCTGTCCTAAGTCACTGATCTTAAACGGATCATCTTTCTCCTCAGCCTCACCAGTCTGAGCATCCAGTTTCCTATCCATGAAGAAATAAACGATGAACATAATCAGGCCAATGGCTAACAAAACAACGCCAAAAGCTACTGAGCGGCTCACACTGATGCTACCACCTAACTTAGCGAAGTACGGTGAGAAGATCATACAAGTAGCTACACCCAGTCGAGCCAATGCCATCTCACTACCCATAGCCAATGCCATCTCACGACCTTTGAACCACTTCACGATACCACGACTTACCGTGATACCTGCCATTTCGCAACCGCAGCCAAAAATCATAAAGCCACAAGCTGCTAACTTAGCAGACGCAGGCATACCCTCATAGAACGGGGATACGCCCAACTCATCAAAAATAGGGATGTAATTCAGGTTATTGGTGAACCATTCTTCCAGTCCGCTACCCATGAACGACTCAGTAACAGCATACCATTTGATGATGGCACCTATCAGCATCACTGCGCCAGAGAGCACCGCCGTGAAGCGAACACCCATCTTGTCAAGGATGATACCAGCAAAAATCAGGAAGAACACAAACACATTGAGGAATACCTCGCTGCCCTGCATGGTGCCAAACGCCGTTGAATCCCAACCGCGTGTCTCCTGCATCAAGTCCTTGATAGGAGACAGGATATCCATGAAGATATAGGCAAAGAACATGCCTAAAGCCAGCAGCAGCAGGGCCGTCCAACGCATTCCAGCGGAATCACGCAATGTCTGTTGAATCTTGTCTGTTGTTGTCATAACAAAAAAGTCGCTTCAATAACAAATCAGTTGGCAGGGGTTTCTGCAGGAGCCTCAGCAGGAGTCTCAGTTGCAGGAGCTGTTGTGCCAACAGGCATGTTGTAAGGATTGGTGTTTGCGCTCTTCTGTGCCTGCTCCATGATAGCATCTTGACTACTTGCATTTGCAGAAGGCAATGAATAAGCTGAAGCCACACTGCAAATCACCATCACAGCTGCCAAAGTCCAAGTAGCTTTTTCCAAGAAGTCTGTTGTCTTACGTACACCCATGATAGCATTAGAAGATGAAAAACCAGAGGCTAAACCGCCACCTTTTGAATTTTGAATCAGCACGATGCCGCACATCAGAATAGATGCAACCAGCATCAAAATAATAATCAGTAAATACATCGTTTAATTATGATTTTGTTTTCTCATTAATAACTATTTTCTCTAAAAATCTAATTTGGTCTGCAAAGTAAATATTTTTTTTTGGATATTTCAAGTATAACTTTCTAATAATTTCCAAAGCCTTGCCATATCTATGCTGTTTGAGGTAAATTTTGGCCAAAGTCTCGGTAAAATAGCCATCATCAGCTTCTTCACTATTCTTTACCTCTTGTTCGTCATCACTTATATTATCTTCAGTGAGTACATATTCTGAATTATCAGGATTCAACTGCTTATCACCCTCCGTTGATTTCTCATCAGGTCTCTCTGACAAGAAAGAGTTAATCAATGTCAGGGTACGATCCACACTGGGTTCTTCTTTCACCAAAGAAATGGCCGGCTTCGAGTCTCTGAGAGGCTTCATAGTTAACAATTCACCCTCGATAAAATAAAACAACACCCTGCGATCTGCCACATAGAGTACCGATTTACGCAATTCATGCCCAAAAGTCTCGTCATGTAACAAATAGAGATTCTTCAAGTACAACAGACGGATTGATTGGAATGCAGGATAACGGGCCACCATTGTGCGGAGCTCGTACAATGTAGCGGTATTTAGCATCTCCGGATGTTTGATCCACTGTATGATATCGTTGCTTGTCATCTTACCAATTCGCTACTGTTGAGTTAAATATCTGTTCAGAAATGTCTTTTACCATCACGGCTATCAGCTGGTCTTGTACTGCCGTCAGCAACTGACTGGCATCATATGTTTGGAACGCGCTGAATGTTCGGTTTTCAAAGTCTTCTTCATGGTTGGTATTGTTGGTATAAGACACCTGCACCGTCAAGGTTAAACGTACCTTAGATGAGTAACCACTAGCATCAATAGCCTCATTATACTGATTGTAGCCTGTAATCTCACCCTCAATTACGATATCGCCTCCATTGTTCACCAAAGACAGACGCGTCTGACGCATAAACAAATCCTTCATCTGGTCGTTAAGGGTCGTAGCCAATGGGCCATACACATAGTCAGCATGATTCTGGAAATCCACAATCTGCATCGTCTTGACCAGATTATAGTCAATTGAGGAGATAGGTGCCAAACCTAATGAGACTTTGCAAGCCACCACAATCATGAACAAACCTACCAGCCATCCACCATGCACCAACTTCTTATTCCAAGCCATACACCTTAATCTTTCTATATAAAGTACGTTCAGAGATGTTCAACTCCTTGGCTGCAGCCCTGCGTCTGCCTCGGTTCTTCTCCAAAGCCCTCTTGATCATTTCTCTCTCAACCTCATCCAATGTCATAGATTCTGCCTCTTCCAAAGCTTCAGTATCTTGAATGTTATCATCATTCTGCAATGATGCAGACGAGCGTCCACTATTTACCACAGCATGCTGAATGATGGGGATAGAAGAATCTGCAGGAGTAGCTGTAGGGGTTATATAAGATGATGGCGTGGCATCTGCCGATACCGTCACTTGCTCACCAGCCATCAATTTCTTAACTATTTGCTTGAGTTCAGTCACTTCATTATTCAGGTTATAGATCATCTTATACAAGAACTCACGTTCACCATCAAAGCTATGTCCGAAATCCTTTGTACCAAACAATGCTGGCAGACGCTGCCCCAGATCCTGCTGAGGCAAATACTTTTTCAATATACTTGCCGTCACCTCACGGTCAGTCTCAATGATAGAGATTTGCTCGGTGACATTCTTAAGCTGTCTTACATTACCAGGCCAATTATAATCAACCAATATGCGCTTAGCCTCCTCTGTCAAGCGGATGGCAGGCATACGGTATTGCTCAGCAAAATCAGCCGCAAACTTACTGAACAACAGGATGGCATCGTTACCTCGTTCGCGCAAGGGTGGCACTTTGATAGGCACTTGACAGAGTCGGAAGAACAGATCCTGCCGGAAACGCCCATCAGCTATAGCCTTCTCTAAGTTGACATTTGTAGCCGCTACGATGCGCACGTTGGTCTTCTCCACCTTAGAAGAGCCCACACGGATATACTCACCGTTTTCTAATACACGCAAAAGCCTTGCCTGTGTAGCCAAAGGCAACTCCCCTACCTCATCGAGGAAGATGGTTCCGCCATCAGTCTCACTGAAGTAGCCTTTACGGTCGCTGATAGCACCGGTAAAAGCACCTTTCTCATGACCGAAAAGTTCTGAGTCGATGGTACCTTCCGGGATAGAGCCACAATTCACGGCAATGTATTTGCCATGTTTCCTACGACTGAACTGATGGATAATCTGAGGGAAGCTCTCCTTACCCACGCCATTCTCGCCCGTGATGAGCACAGACACATCTGTAGGTGCCACCTTCATAGCGGTATCAATGGCATGTAGCAGGTTTTCATCGTTGCCAATGATGCCAAACCTCAACTTCACTTGTAGTATTTCAGGTTTAGTCATAATAACGTATCTTCCTCTGGTTCTGCCATTTGTTTCAATTTATCACTATCGTCTCGTTTGTCGTAATACTGTTTTCGTAATGGGTTCATCAATGCCTCTTCCTCGCGAGTACGATTTCGATACACATCGATACCCAAATAGATGGCACTTCGCAACGATGATTCATCGGCAATGCCTTTGCCTGCCAACTCATACTCCACGCCATGCACAGGGGTGGCGCAGATGGCTGAAAGACCTGTCACAAACCTGACACCCTCATTCATGCTCAAAGCCTTGAATAACCCCATACCTTGATCATAATACATGGCGAAGATACCATCGAAATGAGTGAAGTTACGGGTTTCCAACAAAAAATCCACAGAATAAGGGCCATAACAAATAATCCGCTGTACTGCCAGTTCTTCCAAAGCTGGTTTAATCACCTCCAGCTCCTCTTGGTTCAACGCATCGTTCATGCCTGACGTTGGGTTGAGGGAAAGCACCGCAATACGTGGTGCATCGATACCGAAATCCACTTTCAACGACTGGTTAAAAATGGCAATTTTCTCTTTGAGCAATTCAGGTGTCAACATAGTAACCACATTCTTCATAGGGACATTCTCTGTTGCCAACGCCACACGCAGGTCATCCTTCACCAACACAGACAAAGCGACTTCGTCTGATTCACCCAATTCCTGCTGAATGAGGTTTGCTAAACCGCAATATTCAATACCAGCCTGTTTCAGTGACAGTTCATTGAAAGGTGCCATAACAAGCACATCAGTCAATCCGTCACGATACTCTTCAAAAGCCCGTTGCATAGCATTCCAAGCAGCCTTTCCTGCTTCTGCATCAGTCTTAGCGAACTCTACTTTGGCTTCATCATCACTGCAATTCACAACGCTTAATACCTCGTCTTCAGCCTCGGCAGCAGAGTTAACTATTGAGAAAGGTGTTTGAATATCCATCGTTTTGCGATGGTAAGTGGCAACTTTAGGTGAACCATATATAATAGGAGTACAAAGTTCCAACATCGTAACATCTTGAAATGACTTCAACGCCACCTCCCATCCTACTCCATTGATATCTCCTTGCGTAATGCCGATTCTAATGATATTTTCCATTCAATAATACCTTATAATGTATAGATAAAAATCAATTCATCATTCATCTTGCAGCGGAATCTGCGTCTCATCTGTCTGCTTACCCGGCAGCTTGATAGTATAAAGAGCTGCTTCCATGCCACGCACCAGATTTCGTTTCAGCTTCTCAGGTGCATAAATAAAGATCTCCTCAGTTATGACACGCTGGTTGACTGTATCTACACGACTCTGTGAAACAAATGGACCACCCATCATATCACCCTTCACTTTCCATAAACCACGTGCTTCAAAGATATACTCGCCTCTCATCATGAAAGAGCGCGTAGTAACGAAGCGGGCATCTGTTGCCATGTAAGTACCTTCTGCTGCACCTGGAATGTTGATCTTCATCACTGAGTCACGTTTCTGAATGAAGAAATCCTGGGTAAACGTACGACGATCCTTATAAGGATAAGAATAAATCACATAGTTCTGGTCACCAGAAGCCGCATTAGCACCAGCCCAGAAGAAGTTCTCACCACGTTTGGAAGATTTCAACTCACCAGACACCCATACATCACAGTCGAACATCTCTTTCACACTTTTATAAATCATGTCACTATGCTGGTACTCCAGTACTTGAATCTGTCGATTCATCTCTGCACGGGTAAAGAAATTGATAATCGCCTGTCCGTTTTTAGACACATACTCAGCCACCGACTCAGCATCAGGACCTTGAATGGTCAGGATTGCCTGCGGATTGGAATAAACATTCATTTCAGAACGGAACTTCGGCTGGGTATATGTACTGGGATCAATATCTACCTTGATGATATTACGTAACATCTTCAACGTGGCGTTATAGCCGTATGGAGTGGTATTCATAATACGGAAAGATCGCTCTGGTTGAGGCAAGCCTGGTACATCGGTATCAAGCACATCGTATAAGGCCCGACCAGCCACACCTTCCCAATTGGCATCATCACACACCACCAATAACTCATAGGCCCTACCACTTGATGTAGGAGTGAAGATATTCAGTGAAGAGCGTTTGTTGCCCCCACGGTTGCATGCTACCATCATCATGGCAGTCATCACGATCGTCATCAAATAAACTGTTCTTCTCATAACTTTCCTTTTATGTTGTTTTGCCACTACAAAGCTACGAATAAGTAAGATTAGAAAAGGTATCTTTCTTAATAATTTATATTAATTCTTGTTAATCGCCTCTTGTTTCGCAGTTGATAGCATACCACAAGCTGCAAAAATATCCTCGCCCCGGGATGCACGGATGGTGGTAAACAAGCCATGTTGGGTAAGGTAATCACGCAACTCTGTCATCTTTTGCATATCTACCCCTTCTAAATCTACATTGGGAATGGCATGAAAGCGAATCAGATTCACACGGCAATCCAAACCACGCAACAACTTCAGCAGTTCTTTGGCATACAGCATACTATCATTAACACCCTTGAAGACAATGTATTCAAAAGATAGCCTACGCTGGTGGCTAAAATCATAGTTTTGTAGCAAGTTCACAATCTCTGTGATAGAAAATGCCCTCTCTGCAGGCATCAATTCGCGACGCAAAGCCGGCACAGGAGCATGAAGACTTACTGCTAAATGGCATTCGCTTTCTTCCAGGAAACGTTGCAAGCCTTTCTTCAAACCTACTGTGGAGAGTGTTATTCGCTTGGGGCTCCAGGCATATCCCCAGGGAGCCGTCATGATATCCAATGCCTTAAGTACCTCATCGATGTTATCAAGAGGTTCCCCCATGCCCATCATCACTACATTAGTGAGTTGTTCATACTCTGGTAATGACTGAATTTGATTGATGATCTGGTTTGCAGTAAGATTGCCACTGAAGCCTTGCTTACCAGTCATACAAAATTTGCAATTCATCTTACACCCTACCTGCGAAGACACACAGACGGTTCCCCTGTCTTCGTCAGGGATGAACACGGTTTCCACAAAATGATTATCAGGGGTACGATAAAGATATTTCACTGTGCCATCCACCGAACGCATCGCGTCGATAGGAGCCTCAGCACCAACCACATAGTTTTCGGAAAGCAACGAACGTTGCTTCAGGGAGAGATTTGTCATCTCATCGATACTGGTCACCCTCTTGGTATAAAGCCATCCAGCCATTTGCTTGGCGGCAAAGCCTGGCATTCCCAAGCGTCTTGTCACCTCTTGCAGCTCGCTGAGCGTCATCCCTAAAAGCGGTCGTTTTTCCATCAATCCGTAATTTTGCAAAATCGGATGCAAAATTACAAATAATCAAGTTAAATGCCAAATTAATTTGGGCTTTTCCGAGTGAGATATCTTATTAACTATGATTGCCTCTTCAGTTTTAAATACAATTGAGGATGAGGATAGGTACTACTCAGCCTACAATACCTTCCATCTTCCAGGACAACCTCCAGGTCGTTTCCCGTGTATGCCTTTACAACAAGAAGGGCATTAGGTATATCTGGGTAAGCTGGATCAAAGCACATAATCTTACCTTCTATATCAAGTTTATAATGGGAAAACACATAGGGGAACTTAGGTTGCATTGATTCAGTTATATCCATTCCTTCGTGATAAGTTTCACAAGTCAGATCACTATTAAACTTGATGAAGATTTTGACAAAGTAATCCTCCCAATGATCCCATGGTTTGGGATCTGACTCATATACATTGCTGATATCTGTCACTTCCCAAGTGCCGATCAGCCCTGAGGCATCAACTGGATCTATAATCAATTCTGGCTCATTATCATCCAAAGAACAAGCTACCAACAAAGGTAAAGTCAATAGAAACAAGTAGTTTTTCATATTGTTTGCATTTTACGTGTTATTCCACTTTTTCCAGGATAAACCAATTGCCGATCCAGCTGCTGAGTATCCAGGTAGTCCAAGCATAGCATAGCATCCGTTCTTCGGTGAGTTCAAAAACTTTCATACGATAGTCTATAGCCATACCGCCCTCGTCTTTCCTGCCTGTGTCAAGTTTGATGATGTTGCCCTCAATGGAGAAGGTTCCAGGTGTGGTAATCAGCCAATTGCCACTCATAATGCTGTCAGCCCTGAATGTAATGGCCTCGTCTTTCTCATAGTCCCACCAATCTTCCCCGTAGCCATACGACTTCACTTTCCAAGTGCCTATCAGCAAATTGCGGTTGGCATTCACATCCAGTTCTTCATAGACTTTCATGTCGCTTCCCGTCATCAAGGCAATAGCTTGCAGCACTTCTGCACTTGTAGTAATATATGGGTCCCAATTTTTAACATAATTCTGCAGGAACGCCTTCACTGAATCATCGCTGAAATATCCAATCTTCAGCAGGGTCTTCGCCAAAGGCAGGAGTGTCAACCCAATATCATACGGACTGAGACCAAACACAAGCGGATAGTGCTGTTCTTTGGTATAATATTTGAACTCTAAAGCCTTATAGAGCTCTACCAGCTGTTTATCTGTAAACTGGTTAAAGAACTTGTCATTCTCTATCATCAGTTCCAAGAAGCCCCAGATGTGATAGACGTTTTTATTAGAATCTTCAATAGAGCCGCTGTAATGGTTCGGATAATTCAGGCTGTTATAGGCAATTGCCAGCTCCCAGCCCGCATCGGGACGTTTGGTCAGCTCCTGGAAAGCATTGTTCTGAGCAATCAGGCGTTCGATGAAATGCCTGTGATATTCCTCTCCATGCATATAATAAAGTGCCATGGGATGCTCTATACAAGTCTCCACCAAAGCCCGGGTAGTCATCTTCATAACCAAATCCTGAGGTACCTGTGTTTTGGCAAGGTTTTCTTCCAATGGAGCCAAAGCGTTCCAGCCCGAACCGTAGCCAGGCTTGTTGGGATAATTATATACCTCATCCACCTCATACTGCCCACTGGTATCAATGGCATCCACGCTGGCATCAAAAGGAACGGAAGCGGTGGCAATTTGAACTCCTGCCCTTCCATTAAGCAAGTCAGTCAAAGCCACATCCTCTCTTGGTTCTACCGGGCAGATTGCCAAGTATGGTTCATCCTCTCTTTCCGAGCAAGCCACCAACAAAGGCAAAGTCAAAAGTAATAAGTAGTTTTTCATATGTGTATTGTTTTTATTGTATTTTCTGCATCCAAAGTTTTATAGTCTCCTCTTCCCCTTCCAAAGGTCCTCCCATGTAGATCAGCTCCATAGTGTAGAGCTTCAAGTCTAAGATAGTGATGATAGCATATACTTGCGTACTTCCGCTGGCAAACATGATGACGTTATTGTTAGCAATATAATAGGTATCGTCGGGGAAATAGGTGCCATCACCATCCATTGTACCATCTTCCTTGAAGTTTGCCCAAGGAGTCTTACCCTGTGTCTCTTCATCCCAGGCTTTCGTCTCATCACCATGACCTACAACCACCCAGGTACCCAAGAACTGGGTAGCACCTGTTGTTAAGGCACCATTGGCAGTAGCACCCTGTAAGGAGGCTGTAGCTATACCAGCAGGTTTTAAAGTATTCGTCCCCCCATCATGCTCAGCAGCCATGCCATTCAACTCTGGGGCTTTAGCATTTCTGAAAGCCTCCACAGAACCCCACTCGTCTTCATGCTCACAAGCGGTCAGCAGAAACAGAGATATTAGTAAACCAATTACATTTTTCATATTGCATTCTTATATTATTCATTAATATTGAACCGAATACCCATATTCAGATTGAAGTTTACAGGCTTCTCCTGATAAATGACTGGCAAACTGCTCTTGTTGTCGAAATAATAGCCCACACCTGGCTCAGCATAGATGCTCAGCAGGTGGTTAACATTAAACTGCACACCTCCGCTCCCCACGAAAGAGAACTGCCAAGGTTTTTCTTTCACATTCACCCGTTCAACCTTGTCTGTAAGATTGGAAGTCTGGCTCTTCGTAGTTTGGGTACCCTTGACAAGTTTCTCCACCTCACCTCCTGCAGTAAGATAGAAGTTGAACTTTCCAGGACTCCACAAAGAATAAGACAAAGCCACAGGAACACCCACGAAGTGCAACTTCTGCTCTCCCTGAATCTGGCTGTTCTCAATCTGCTTGATCACATCGGAGGAATGATAGCTGTAGTCAATGCCCGTCTGGATGCTCCATCTGTCATTGAGGTGATAGCGGACCGACAAGCCCACCTTGACTGGCTGACGATGATGGGCATCGACATACATACTATGCAATTCCTTGTTGACAAACACAATACTGTTGTTCTGCGAACGTGTATTAGCTATATCTAAGTTGTTGTATTTGCTTGAAATACCTTGTTTTGGTGTAGCCTCAACCTGACTATCGCTTGCATCCACATTGTTCACACCTACATGGTCTTCAAAATAGGCCTGATCAGCATTTGTCAAAGCATTGGCATAAGCAAGGAACTTATAGGTTGGAGAACTCAGGCTTTGCATACCTGCGATATTGGCACCTACTTCCCACCTACTTCCCCTACTCTTGGGTCTATGCCTATAATTAGGAGAATAAGGGTTCAAACTCTTTTGCCCATCGTCTCGCCCACTCGTCTTTCTATTAGTTGCCGATGGTTCCTGGACAGTTGAAGTAGTGACCTCTGACTGAGCCTGAGCAAGCTCATCTGCTGATATTGTATTATCATTAGATGACACTTGCCCCTCAGTCATAACACTTTCAATTTGCTCATCACGCTTAGTCTGTCTATTATCCCCAGCCAGCTCTCTATCTACAAAAGATTGAGCTACAAGATTATCCTTGGCTACAATAGCCTCAGAGGGAACTATAGGTTCAGATTCAACTTCCTTTTCTTCGTATATATAGTTAGATGTTTGTATTGTTTCTGCTGCCTTTCCTATTTCATTCAACTCTTCTGTCCCATTCAGTCCATCATTACCTTGATTTGTCAACAGCAATGCTCCTACTCCTAACAAAACTGCCACCGAAGCAGCCGTAGCTGCTCCTCTTATCCACATCGGGATAAGCCTTCCTTTCTTCACAGGTTCCTCAACAGGAACCAGTCCACGACGCTGCATCTCTCGCTGCACGTCAGCCAACAGACCTTCTGGCGCCGGCTTCTCAAAGTCGTCGAATCGGTCTCGCATGTCTTTCATCCAACGTTCGTTCATCTTAGTTCCTGTTTTAAAGATTTATACTCATTTATCCTTTTTAATAGTAGCCTCTTAGCTCTCAGTAGTTGCGAGGCAGATGTCTGTTCCTGTATGCCCAACAGATTGGCTATCTCTTTGTGCCTTTTCCCTTCGATAACATACAGGTTAAATACCGATCGATAACCTGGTGGCAACTCTCTGATCATGTCCCAAAGCACATCGGATGGTATTTCTGTAATATCCGTGTCTTCTGGTGGTTCTTCCACTTGGTCCTCCACCCTTTCTACATCGAAGACAATCATACCATGCCGTTTTTGTGCTCGCAAGTGTTGTAACGATTCATTCACCACCACTTGTTTTATCCATGCCTTCAATGAGCCTTCACCTACATAGCTAAAAGTCGATATCTTGGTGAAAATCTTGATGAAACTTTCCTGAAGCACATCCTTTACATCGTCATCTTCAATGATGTATCTGGAGCAGACACCAGTGAGATAGTCAGCATAGCGTGTATATAGCTCCTCCATCGCCAAGACATCGCCTTGGCGCAAAGATTCTGCGAGCTCTTGTTCGCTATGCTTCACTATGCCACCCATATAATTATTTCTCTTTCAACTTCATTCAAAGTCTTCTTTCTTCAGCTCTTTCACCTAATAAATGCCAAAGATGCGAAACATTGCACGAGAACGAGAACTTTTTTTACTAAAAAACGTTAATAACAAAAAAGAGGCAACCTAATAAGGCTGCCTCCCTATCTCATTTGTTGAGAAAATCAAATTAGTTGAAGTAGTACTTCACACCAAACTGGATTCTCCAAGCCTGAGCCCAAGCGCGGTTATACTCCCAAGTTTTGGTAGGAGCATCACCATTGGCATCGCGATAGAGTGAGAAGGTTGGCTGGTTAGCCTCATTCTTACCCTCATACTTCAGGATAGCACCATTGTTGGCAGGAGTCATGATCTTAGCCACACCCCAAGAGGAATGAATCAGGTTACCAATGTTCTCGATATCAGCAGAGAGCTGGAGCAGATGCTTGGTATTGCCTATGTTCAGTGTAAAGTCATGTGCCCAACGGAAGTCGAACTTATTCACCCAAGGAGAGCGAGCGCTATAAGCCTCAGCATATTCACCCTTGTGTTTGCTCAAGTAAGAATCCTGTGCAACGAACTTCCAGAAGTCAGCACGATCCTGCTGAGAAGAAACTGTCATGTTACCGTCCTTGTCGAACTTGTCAACAAATACAATCTCATTATCGTTCTTAGGGATATACATCAAGTCACCACTTACACCGTCATTGTTGATGTCGCCATTGTAATAATAGCTATAGCCAGAAGGAGAATAACCTGTATAGAACAAGGTGAAGTGATCCTTGTGGTAAGTATAGCTTACTGAAGCGATAATACGGTCAGGAATTACATACTGTGAATTCTGTACTGTTGCGCGGTTAGGACCATCAATGGTGTAAAGACCAGACCATGCTGAAGAAGCGTTTGAACCTGGCATACCAGAAACTTCTTTCATTACAGTATGGGTATAAGAAGCCATGATGTTCAAGTTCTCGATAGGAGTGGCATTCACAGTCAGGTTAGCAGTCCATCCATAACCCTTGTGGGTATTGGTCAACATGTAAGCTGGTGTCTTCTCATAAGTATAGCTTGCTGGGTAGATCAGTCGGTTATCAGCACCAGAGAAGCGTTCCCATCCAGAGGTGTTGTCCATGATGTTCCAGTCAACCAGACGCACAGCATTGATGTTCTTGGTGTAGTTGAACTCACCAGTTACGGTCAATGGGAATGAAACAGGCAACTGATAGTCAACAGCGATAGAGGTCTTCCATACCTGAGGCATCTTGAAGTTGTGATCCACACCGTTCACAGCACTTGGCACAGCACCGTCAGCTGGACTGATGGTAGTAGGAGTACCCAAACGGCTGATAAACTCATTGCGGTCGGTTACCATCTGGCCAGCAAACTTGTCCAGTCTTGGATCAACCTTGGTTACGATACCGTTTGTATAGCCAGTATTGGCAGTTGCCTGATACTGCACCATACCAGAGTTGGTAGGCATGTTGGTGAAGAATACCAACGGCAGACGTCCTGCAAACAGACCCGTACCACCACGTACCTTCAAAGTCTTGTCGCCGAACACATCCCAAGAGAATCCGAAACGAGGAGATATCTGGATGTTGTTCTTTGGCCACTCACCTGTATCAACATGCTTGCCACCATAATCCAACGCCTTGATAGCATTGTTAGTCATGATGTCATCCTTGTCGAAGTGGATATTGTCGAAACGGATACCTGCAGTAAGCTTCAGATTATCCAACACGTTCCACTCGTCCTGCAGATAAACACCAATCTGATTGAAAGTAACCTGAGCAGTTGGATTAGCTTCGCCACCGTAACCATAGGTCAAAGCGATAGCCTCTGGAGCACGCTCGTTGAGGAAATCGTCTAATGAACGGTAACGGTAGTATCCAGAACCATTACGCATATAAGCATTGTTAGCTAACTGATGCTCGAAGTTGAAACCAGCGGTCAGCTTGTGTGCACCTAAGTAAGCAGTGAAGTTATCGGTAATGGTAGTCACCTTGTTCTGCACCTTGTTGTTCCAGGTAAACAATTCATAACCGAATGACATATAAGGTTCCAGTGTCTGCTTGATATTGTAGCCACCAAAATCATAGGCTGTGTTGTTGCCATCCTTATCCAATACCTCGAAGTTGCCCTGCTCATAGCCATACATGATGTCAACGAATGGGAACTCAGAAGAGCTGGTACCACGAACATCCTGAATGTCTGAATAAGTGAACAGCAACTGGTTAGACAGGTTGCTGCCAAAATGGCTATTCAAATCAACAGAGATGGTGTTCACCTTGTTATCCATAGAATACATGGCGTTAGCAAAAGCCATTGAATAGCGAGAGAAACGGTCCATGTTTCTCAGACGGTAACCAGTATCGGATGAGTTACCATTTGTTGGGTTCCAAGCCGAATTCTTGGTATAGTTGTAGCGAACAGCCAAATGATGATCCTGCGTAATATTCCAGTCGATACGACCCAACAGCTTGATGTTGCTCTCGTCAGCAGGGAAGCTGGTGTAAGAGCCAGTGTCATAGCCATATCTTGACTTCAAATGATCGCTCACCTTCTTCATATCACCCAATGTTGTACGAGAGATATACTGGTCTGGCACAGCCACGCCATCAGAAGAAGCACGCCAACGGTTCACCTCGGTAGGCACCTTTGAATACTCAAAGTTAGCGAAGAAGAACAGCTTGTTCTTGATGATAGGACCACCCAAAGTAGCACCGTAAGTATATTTACGTTCCTTCGTACGGCCTATATCTACACCACCAACACGAGTACCATGCAGGTTCTCATTGGTATAATAAGTGTAAGCAGTTCCCTTGAAAGTATTTGTTCCAGATTTGGTTACCGCATTGATACCACCACCGATAAAGTTGCTCTGACGAACATCGAACGGAGCCACAACAACCTGCATTTCCTCGATGGCATCCACTGAGATAGGAGAACCACCACCAGGCAGGTCTGAACTCAGACCGAAGTTGTTATTGAAGTTAGCACCATCCACGGTGAAGTTGGTAGAACGACCGTCGCCACCTGCAAAGCCCATACCATTTGCATAAGGAGAGAGGCGGGCAATGTCCGTAATACTACGGCTTACGGTTGGCAACTGCTGGATAGTCGCATTGTTAATGTTGGTAGTAGCACCCGTCTTTTCCTGAGCAAATTTAGAAGCAGTACCCGTGACAACCACCTCACCCAACATCTCAGCCGACTCAGAAATCTCAACGTTCAGGTTAAAAATTTCACCCAACTGCAGCGTGATGTCCTTGTAAGTCCTGGTAGAGTAACCGATGTAAGAGATAGTCACTGTGTAAGGACCACCAGTACGCATACCCTGAATGGCATAACGGCCGTCAATGTTTGTAATCGCACCGTAAAGCGTACCAGAAGGCTCGTGAACAGCCTGTACTGTAGCGCCAATGACAGGTTCGTTGGCATCATCGACCACCTTACCACCCATAGATGAGGTAGTAATCTGTGCCTGAGCGCCTACAGCCACCAAGAAAGCGGCTAATGTAAGCAGCATAAATCTTACTTTTCTTAACATAACACCTTATTTTATTTAGATAAATAATGCTTAATTCGCTGCAAAGATAGCGATAATCTCAATACAATTATTAAAAACGCTTAAAAAAAGTTTTCAACAGTTTTTTAGTCGTTAGTTAATTTCCTATACCTCACTCTTGTAGGCTCTGTCTTTCCCAAACGTTTAAGCTTGTTCTCCTCATAGTCGGAATAAGAGCCTTCGTAGAAGAAAACATTAGAATCGCCCTCAAAAGCAAGGATATGAGTGCAGATTCTGTCAAGGAACCAACGGTCATGACTGATGATAACGGCACAGCCGGCAAAGTTCTCCAAACCTTCCTCAATGGCACGCAAGGTGTTTACATCAATATCGTTGGTAGGCTCGTCAAGCAGCAGCACATTGCCTTCTTCCTTCAGTGCTAAAGCCAGCTGCAGGCGATTACGTTCACCGCCAGACAGCACACCACACAACTTCTCTTGGTCAGCACCAGAGAAATTGAAACGAGAGAGGTAAGCTCGTGCATTCACATCACGATTGCCCACACGCATCAAGTCCATACCACCACTCACCACTTGGAAGACAGTCTTGTCAGGATCGATACTGGTGTGCTGCTGATCCACATAAGCAAGTTTCACGGTCTCGCCCACCTCAAAGGTACCGCTATCAGGTTTCTCCAAACCCATAATCAGGCGGAACAGGGTGGTCTTACCTGCACCATTAGGACCTATCACCCCCACGATGCCGTTAGGTGGCAAAGTGAAATTGAGGTCATCATAGAGAAGCTTGTCGCCAAAAGCTTTTGCCACATGATGAGCCTCGATGACCTTGTTGCCTAAACGAGGCCCATTTGGTATATAGATTTCCAACTTCTCCTCTTTCTCCTTTACGTCAGCATTAAGCAGTTGTTCGTATGAGTTCAAACGAGCCTTACCTTTGGCTTGACGAGCCTTAGGAGCCATACGAATCCACTCCAACTCTCGCTGCAAAGTTTTCTTACGCTTGCTTTCGGTCTTTTCCTCCTGTGCCATACGCTGGGTCTTCTGTTCCAACCAACTGCTATAGTTACCCTTCCAAGGAATACCTTCACCACGATCCAGCTCAAGTATCCAACCTGCCACATGATCCAGGAAATATCGATCGTGCGTTACGGCAATCACCGTTCCTTCATATTGCTGCAAGTGTTGTTCCAACCAGTCGATTGACTCAGCATCCAAGTGGTTAGTAGGCTCATCGAGCAGCAGCACATCCGGCTTCTGCAGCAGCAATCGGCACAAAGCTACTCGTCTGCGTTCGCCACCGCTCAGATGGTCGCATAGCTGTTCACTGGGCGGACACCTCAAGGCATCCATTGCAATCTCCAGCTTCGAGTCGAGGTTCCAGGCATCTGTAGCGTCGATAATATCCTGTAGCTCAGCCTGCCTTGCCATGAGCTTGTCCATCTTGTCGGGGTCTTCATAATACTCAGGTTCTCCGAATTTAAGGTTAATATCTTCGTACTCCTTCAAGGCATTCACGGCTTCTGCGGCACCTTCCTGCACAATCTCTTTCACAGTCTTTTGCGGATCGAGATATGGATCCTGAGGCAAATAGCCCACCGTGTAGCCAGGTGAGAACACCACCTGCCCCTGATACTGGTTGTCAAGTCCTGCGATGATTTTCATCAAGGTTGATTTACCTGAGCCATTCAAGCCGATGATGCCGATCTTGGCACCATAGAAGAACGAAAGGTAAATGTTTTTCAATACTTGCTTGTTAGTCTGCCTGATGGTCTTGCTCAAGCCTACCATAGAGAAGATAATCTTCTTGTCATCAACTGTTGCCATAGTTTATTGTTTATTTTATTTTTTCATATTCCTCTTCATCCACTCTACCCTTGCCCTATACATCTCCTCCTTAATACCTCCCCGCTCAATAAAATCCCGCTTTTTCCACCCTATTAATCCCTTCAGCAGCACATCACATTGGTGAATCAGCGTAAATCTTGTTCTCTTCCATAGCTGCATTGTTTATTTTTTGCAAAGATACGGAAAAAATCCGAGTTTTTCACTATCTTCGCAGCTGTTTTAGAGCAACAGGATGACTATTATAGCTACCGTACTGATATATTTTGCTGCACTATGGGCTGTCAGCAGGCTGACTTCCAAGCAGAGCAGCAACGAGGCGTTTTTCCGTGCTGACCGAAAATCGCCCTGGTACATGGTGGCTTTCGGCATGATAGGAGCATCAATCTCCGGTGTGAGCTTTGTGTCGGTGCCGGGAATGCCCGTCCACATCAACATGTACTACCTGCAAATGTGCTTGGGCTTCATCCTGGGCTACTTTGCCATAGCCTTTATCCTCCTGCCTATTTATTACAAGTTGAATCTCACCACCATCTATTCCTATTTGCGAGAGAGATTGGGCTTGAAGGCTTACAAGACAGGAGCCTCGTTCTTTCTGCTGAGTAAGATAACGCGTGCTGCCGTAAGCTTCTATGTGGTTTGCATGTTATTGCAGCGTTTCGTGTTAGAGCCTTTGGGCATACCTTTCGCTATAACAGTTGTGAGCATGGTGGCTCTTATCTGGCTATATACCCATCGGGGTGGAGTGAAGACATTGGTATGGACCGACACATTCCAGACATTCTGCCTCTTTGGGGCATTGATACTCATTATTGTGCATGTTGCCGATGCCTTGGGCATGACCATAGGAGAGGCAGTGAAAGCCGTGAAGGACAGTCCTTATAGCCAAGTCTTCCTCTTCGACGACTGGCTCTCGAAGCAGAACTTCTGGAAGCAGTTCTTGAGTGGCGTGTTCGTGGTGATTGTGATGACGGGTCTCGATCAGGATATGATGCAGAAGAACCTTACCTGCAAGACTTTAAAGGAAGCTCAGAAGGATATGTGCACCTACGGCTTCTTCTTTGTGCCCGCCAACCTGCTGTTCCTCTGTTTAGGTGTGCTGCTTATCATGCTTACCCAGCAGCAAGGCATTTCCTTACCTGCCAATACAGATGATTTGCTGCCTATGTATGCAGCCTCAGGCAAGTTAGGCATAACTGTCACGGTGCTTTTCACCATCGGCATCGTGGCGGCTTGTTTCAGCAGTGCCGACTCAGCCCTCACCGCCCTCACCACCAGCTACTGCGTGGATATCAGAGAGCGTCCCAAAGACGTAAAGCTTCGTCGCAGGGCTCATATCTGCATCTGCCTGGTGTTTGCCACCTTCATTATGCTATTCCATTCATTGAACAGCACCAATGTGATTGATGCCATCTACACGCTTTGCTCATACACTTACGGACCTTTATTGGGCTTGTTTGCCTTCGGCTTGTTTACCAAGCGGATGCCGAACGATCGCTTTGTGCCTTACATCGCTGTGGCATCGCCGGTGATATGCTATCTCATCGACAGCCTCTCCACGCACCTGACAGGCTACATTTTCGGTTACGAACTACTGATGCTGAACGGACTGCTCACTTTTATCGGGCTTTGGCTGGTAAGCAAGAAATATCAATCCCTCAACATATAAAGCGTATTTCATTCCAGCACTTATCATCTTATTAAAGCAATGTCTGCCGTCAGACCTATACACCCCTAACTTAAATATAGCCATCCCCTTCCTATAGAACGGATGGGGGGACATATATTAATTATGGTAAGGTTAGGACTAATATGCAAACTGATGAAATGGCGTGTATTGTTTTGCCAACTCGGATTTTATTGCTAACTTTGCGACATAATAGATCAAAAAAAGTCAATATGGCAACAACCAAGACAACGACCACCAAGAAGAAGACTACTACGAAGAAGTCTTCCACTACCAAGAAGAAAAAAACTTCAGGAACCCAGATTATTCCCGGCGTGAACCTCACCATCTCATGGAAGAAACTGCTTGGCATCACCAAGCTGAAACGCTGGTTCACGAGCAAGACAGGCATTCCAACCACCGAGGCTGGCATACAGCGTAAAATCGGCAGATGGCTCATCAACCTTGTCACAGGAAAGGGCAACAAGCAGGAAAGCAAGAAGAAAACCTTGGCTGAGAACAATCAGGCAACAAAGCCTGTAGAAGGGGCTTTTTCCAGCCAAAACAAAGAAAATGCACAATAATTTCTTAATATTATAAAAAAAAAGCACCGAATATAGTAAGTTTTGTGAATTTATTCTTAACTTTGGGGCGATTATGAATTTTTATCATTTTTATTAAAAATAACATGAAAGAAAAGAACGGAATTTCAAGAAGAGATTTTCTGAGCTATTCAGCTCTGGGTCTTGCCAGCTTAACTATTTTACCAAGCTGGGCTAATTCTAACGGCGTAAAGGTTGCTCCAAGTGACCGCGTTGTTTTAGGTTTTATCGGTCTGGGTCAGCAGGCACTGAATGACTTCGGTGGCTTCGCAGGTTGTGATGGTGTTCAGGTAGCAGCATGCTGCGACGTTGATACATTGAAGACTGAGCGTTTCCGCAGAAGAGTTGCCGCTTGGCAGAAGAGCAAGGGCATGAACGAGCGTTGCGACAAGTATGAGAACTATGAGGACTTGCTGGAGCGTAAGGATATCGATGCTATTGAAGTAGCTTCTCCTGACCACTGGCATGCACTGCAGGCAATTCACTCAATGCAGGCTGGTAAGGACGTTTATTGCCAGAAGCCTCTGACTTACACTATCACTGAGGCATACGCAGTTGAGGCAGCTGTACGTCGTAACAAGAAAGTGTTCCAGGTAGGTAGCCAGCAGCGTTCAAGCGGCGAGTTCCAGAAAGCTATTGAACTGATTCAGGCAGGTAAGATTGGTCACGTAGAGAAGATCTACTCAAAGGTAGGTGATCCTGCTCGTCCAATCGCTAAGATGTATGAGGAGTTTGGTGGCGTTCAGCCTATCCCAGCTAACCTCAACTTCAACCTGTGGTTAGGCCCGTTGAACGATCCTCAGATCGAGTACAACGACCAGCTCTGTCCTCCTATCAGCTTGGAGCCTGAGAAGCGTGAGGCATTCTGGGGCGCATGGCGTTGGTATCGTGAGACCGGTAACGGTTACACCGCTGACTGGGGTGCTCACATGCACGACATCGCTAATGCAGCTATGGGCTTCGACGGCTTGCAGCCAGTTGAGTACTATCCACGCGACAAGTGGGGTGAGGGTGAAGCTTACTCAGCTCGCTACCCGAACGGCACTATCCTGATGGAGCATCCTTATCTGACTAAGGAGATGGACGGTGAGGACAATCCTGGCGCACAGGGTCTGAAGTTCATCGGTACCAAGGGTTGGATCAACGTAGCTCGTGGTTATCTGGAGTGCTCAGACAACTCTCTCGTTCCTGAGAATCTGCGTGGTAACAAGCCTCGTATGATGACTGCTGAGGAGCGTGCAAGAATGTTCGAGGAGTATCGTCGTCGTGCTGCTCAGGCTGAACGTGGTGGTCAGCGTCAGCAGGCTCAGAACTTCGAGACCAGCTCACCTCACATGCAGAACTTCATCGACTGCGTTCGCAGCCGCAAGAATCCTATCGCTCCTGTTGAGGCTGGTACAAGCTCTGCAGTATTCTGCTGCCTGTGCAACATCGCATACGAGCTGAATCGTCCAGTGAAGTGGAATCCTGCTACTCGCACATTCGATGATGACAAGGAGGCTGCTGCTCACCGTCTGTACTACTACGACTATCGTCGTCCTTACGAACTGCCATATCTTGACAGACGTTGCTAATGACTGGTCGTTAGAAGTTGATTACAAAAAAACCCCGAGGCAAATGCCTTGGGGTTTTTTATTAGAAGATTATTCTGTATCATTCATACCTCATTGACGAAGCAGGATGAATCCTGGTAATGAGATATGATGGTCCGAGTAACATCAGGACAGAGATGAGCAAGGTGCCAATATTGAGTAGTAGCCATACAGGAAAACTGAGAGACACAGGCACCATATCCATATAATAAGTGGTGGGATCCAAACGCAACACTCCCGTATATCGCTGCACGAAATAAAAAGTCAAACCAATCACATTGCCCCACAGCATCCCCCGGCCTATCAAGAACACCGAGAGCCACAGGAACAAATGCCTCACGGTGGTATTGTTTGCCCCTAATGATTTCAACAAACCTATCATCTGTGTGCGCTCAATGATGATGATCAACAAACCGGCAATCATCGTGAATCCCGCGATGCCAATCATCAGCACCAAGATAACCCAGATGTTTACATCCAGCACCTCTAACCAAGAGAACACAGCTGGATTCTGCTGCTCTACATTCACTGCACAATATTGAGTACCATGCCTATCAGTATAATCATTCAGCAAGCTCCCCACCTCATAAGTTGTCTGCTCCAACGTGCCATAATCCTTGATTGCCAATTCGATAGCTGTAGCCTCATCATCCTCCCACCTATTTAGGCGGTTAACCATATAGATGTCGGAAAAGACATACACATCATCGAAAGCGGCAAAATGAGTCTGGTAGATACCTGTCAACAACAGCTTCCTCGCCCGTACGTTCTCATCCATAAAATAGATGTCAATCTTGTCGCCCACCTTTAGCTGTAATTTATCCGCTATGGCTTGCGACACCACTACTTGGTTGGTCGATTCCGTATCACTGAACTGGGGAAACTCACCCTGAGTAAGATGCTGTTGAAAGAAAGAGACATGATAATCGGGTCCTACACCCTTGATCACTACCCCCTGGAAGGAGTTATCTGTCTTTATCATGCCAGCCTTTTGGGAGTAACGCTGTGCATGAGCCACTTGCTGATGACTATTCAATAGATTAGCGAGATTAGCATCCCACACAATAGGTGTTGTTTCATATCCCCCTAAAGCATTCACATCCATCACCGTCAGATGCGAGGCAAAACCCGTCACCTTATTCCTCACCTCACGTTTGAAACCCGTTACCACTGACACAGAGATAATCATCACCGCCAATCCAATGGCGATGCCAATCATCGAAATAATAACGGCTGGTCGAGAGACCTGCTTCGACATATCAGGTCCCTTGTATATCCGCTTTGCCAAAAAGACAGGCAGGTTCATTTAGATGGTCCTTCCTGGATAGGCCTCCAGCGCTTTCTGCAAAACGAACAAGGCCCTGAAAAGGTCATTCTTCTTCAGCACATAAGCTATACGCACCTCATCAATGCCTATGCCGGGAGTTGTATAGAAACCCGATGCAGGTGCCATCATCACCGTCTCACCCTCGAAGTTGAAGTCGGTAAGACACCACATGCAGAACTTTTCAGCATCATCCACTGGCAACTTAGCCACTGTATAAAATGCGCCCATAGGTATCGGCGAATACACTCCTGGGATGCGGTTCAAACCGTCAATCAGGCACTTGCGTCGTTCCACATACTCATCGTAAGTCTCACGCAGATATTCCTCCGGCACATCCAATGAAGCCTCGGCAGCTATCTGACCAATCAATGGAGGACTCAGACGCGCCTGGCAGAACTTCATCACAGCAGCCCTGATTTCCGGGTTTTTGGTAATCAAAGCACCGATACGGATACCACACTCAGAATAACGCTTTGACACAGAGTCTATCAGCACTACATTCTGCTCGATGCCTTCCAGGTGACAAGCCGAGATATAAGGCGAACCTGTATAGATGAATTCACGATACACCTCGTCGGAAAACAGGAAGAGATCGTACTTTTTCACCAAGTCGCGAATCTGGTTCATCTCGCGGCGTGTATAAAGATAACCCGTCGGGTTATTGGGATTGCAAATCAAAATGGCACGGGTACGTTCGTTGATCAGTTCCTCGAACTTCTCCACCTTGGGCAGTGAGAAACCCTCTTCAATGGTAGTGGTCACCGTGCGAATCTTGGCTCCTGCAGAGATAGCGAATGCCATATAATTAGCGTATGCTGGCTCAGGCACAATGATTTCGTCGCCTGGGTTCAGGCATGAAAGAAAGGCAAAGAGCACAGCCTCTGAACCACCCGATGTGATGATGATGTCATCAGCTGTAAGATTAATATTGTATTTGGCATAATAGCCTGTGAGCTTCTGCCTGAAACTCTGATAGCCCTGACTCGGACTATACTCCAGTATCTTGCGGTCGATGTTTTTGATGGCATCAATGGCACATTGAGGTGTGGGCAGGTCGGGCTGTCCAATATTCAAGTGATAAACTTTGACTCCCCTACTTTTAGCAGCATAAGCTAAAGGAGCCAGTTTCCTGATTGGCGATGCGGGCATCTCTGTGCCTCGTACGGAAATTTTCGGCATAAACTATTGCGTTATTAAAAACTTTGCAAAAGTAGTACAATTTGTAAGTAAAACCAAACTTTTTGTGTCTTTATTTTAACCACACCCGTTCTCCAATCTCTGGAATGTGGTCGTCAGCCATCTTATTCAGCTTATATAAAGTCTTCAGACGTACACCATACATCTGTGAGATGGTATGCATAGAGTCGCCCTCACGCACCTCATGATAAATGGCATCTGCCACTGTATTCTTATTTTTCTCTTTCAGGTAGATGATGTCACCCTCTTCTAAGGTATAGTCACGTTGCAAATCATTGTACTTTGCCAGCTTCTTCCAGCTAATCCCGAACTCGCCACCCAGCAGCTGGAAGGTGTCGCCATCGCGAGCTATTACGTATGCCAATTCATTGGCAATAAACACTTCGTGTGGATTAGCCAGCCAAGGTTTCTTCTTAAGCAGTTTCTGCCATTTACGAGCCTCTCGCTTACTCATGCCATCGGTGTCATACTTATACAAGTCATAGGTCTCGATGATAGTGATCAGCTTATTTGCATAAGAGGGGTCTGTGGCATAACCGGCTTTCTTCAGGCCTTTAGCCCAACCTTTATAGTCTGTCTTCTTCAACTGGAACAACGATGAATATCGCTGGTTGCCCACTAAGAAGAGAGAGTGGTCCTCGTAAGAATCCTCAACACGCCGATAAGCCCTGAAGCACTCATTGGGGGCATCGTCGTTGGCTCTTACACTCCTACCTCGCCATCCCCTGCCACACTTGATTCCGAAGTGGTTGTTGCTCTCGCGGGCAAGCTTGCTCAGTCCTGCCCCACTCTCCAACAAGCCTTGTGCCAAGGTGATGCTGGCAGGTACATTGTGTTGTTTCATTTGCTGCACCGCAAGAGGAGCCCATTGCTTGATGTAGTTATTATAACTGGCTTGACGGCGTTGTGCAGATACTTCTGGGACTGCCAAAAGGCAGCACAGCAACAGGATATATAGCTTTACATGATTCACTTTCCGGGTTCTTTTCAGATTCAGGAAACAAATTTGAGTAAAATTATTGAAATATGCAATCACTTTTATATATTTGTAACATAAAAATGAAAGAAACCATGAAAGAATGCAGAATTGAAATACCTCTCAAGGTATATACATACGAAGAACTAAGTGAAACCGACCGCACTATAGTGGATCAGGCCAAGCAGATGACTTATCAAAGTTATTCCCCCTATTCACATTTCTCTGTAGGTGCCGCAGCCCTGTTGAACAATGGCGTTACCGTTACGGGTAGTAACCAGGAGAATGCCGCCTACCCTTCAGGTCTTTGTGCCGAACGCACCACTTTGTTCTATGCCCAAGCTCAGTACCCCGATGCCGCCATAGAGGTTCTCGCCATTGCCGCCCGCAACGAAAGTGGCGAGTTTGCAGAGCAGCCTGTATCGCCCTGTGGAGCATGCAGGCAGGTAATGCTCGAGAGTCAGACACGTGGAGGAATACCTATGCGCATATTATTATATGGTAGTAAATTTACCTACGAGCTGGAAAAAGTGGAAGATTTATTACCCTTGTGTTTTACCGCCAAGGATATGGAACCGAGCAGCCATTAGTACGAGGCAAGGATTGTATCTGAGTAAGACTTCCCTTTCAAATTGCTTATCTCCTGTTCGTTCGGATTTGTAATCCGAACGTATCGAATATGAGCATTTGTAATGCGATAAAATATATTTCGGATTAAAAATCCGACTGAACAATTATTCATACCGCATGGTAAATGTCAATGTTCAATGTTCAATGGTAAATGGTCAATGGTAAATGGTCAATGGTAAACAGCCAGAAAATATAAAACCGCAGGTTTTTAATTTCCCGACGGGCAGTGTGGAAGTGACAAACTTCAGACAAGCTTGCTGTCCTGTCTCTATAGCTACCTGAGGAGGGA
>JAGCGS010000043.1 GCA_017649485.1 Bacteroidaceae bacterium
GGCCGCTCTGAGAAGCTGGCAGGAGCCCATGTGAAGCACTATAATAGTCATGCCATCGGTGTGTGCTATGAAGGAGGCATCGACGAGCAAGGGCACTATGCTGACACCCGCACAGAGGCGCAGAAAGCTGCCCTGCTGTTCCTGCTCAAGGATCTCAGGGAAAGCTATCCAAAGGCTGTCATTCAAGGCCATCGTGACTTCCCCAACATCCGCAAGCTTTGTCCCTGCTTCGATGCCAAAACAGAGTATGCCAACCTTTAAAACTATCACTTATGGATCATCTATTCCCCCATCCCCGTGATGACATAATAATTGATCGGACTGACAAAATGTGCAGCTATCTCATTCGCATCATGATAGTTTACCATACTTCAAATGTTCTTGTCACAAAGCCAGACAAGGGCAGTACCTTCAGCTTTACATTGTCTTAGAAATGGAAAAGTGTAATAATGAGACTTAATTGAAATGCTGTAAAGAATAAGAGGCAGAACAAAATCTGCCTCTCAATCTTTAATTACTTTTTTCTTCTGCCCCTAACTGCTTTTTCCCCTTCAGCTGGCTCCTTGACAGCTTTACGTTCACTCTCCTTGGCAATGATTTCGTGGCAAGCCTCCAGAGTAAGAGTTTCAGGCTCTTTCACAGTCTTAGGAATTTTGTAGTTTACACCTTTGTAGGTGATGTAGGGACCATAGCGACCATTCATGATTTCCATTTCTGGTTCCTCTTCAAACTTCTTCAGGTGCTTCTTGGCATCACTATCCTCTTTGTCTTTCAGGAGAGCAATGGCATCTTCCAAAGTTATTTCCAAGGGATCCATGGTCTTAGGGATGGAAGTATAGACCTTGTCGTAGTGAATGTAAGGACCAAATCTTCCGGCACCAACCGTTACAGCCTTTCCCTCCAGTTCGCCCAAGGTTCGTGGTAACTTAAACAACTCGAGTACCTCTTCCAGGGTGACGGTTTCGATTGACATATTCTTTTTCAGCTGTGCAAAACGGGGCTTTACAGAATCTTCGGCAGAGCCAATCTGTGCCATCGGACCGAATCGTCCAATTTTTACGCTTACAGGTTTGCCTGTCGCTGGGTCTGTTCCCAAAACACGTTCACCCACCTTATGTTCTCCTTTCTGAGTAGTAGCTTTCACCACCATAGGATGGAACTCATTGTAGAACTCGCGCATCGCATCTGTCCATTGCTCCTTTCCTTCAGCAATTTCATCGAACTCCTTCTCTACATTAGCTGTGAAGTTGTAGTCCAATATCTTAGGGAAGTTTTCATTAAGGAAGTCATTTACTACCGTACCGGTGTCTGTTGGCAACAGCTTGCCTTTTTCTACGCCAACCATCTCAGAGGCTGTTTTTGAGGAAATCTTGTTGCCTGAGAGGGTGATGATTTGGTAGTTACGCTTGAAGCCAGGCTTGTCGCCTTTGATTACATACTCGCGTTGCTGAATGGTTGAGATGAAAGTACCATAAGTAGAAGGACGTCCTATACCCAATTCTTCCAGTTTATGTACTAAACCTGCTTCGGTATAGCGGGTTGGATATTGGCTGAACCGCTCAGTGGCAGTAATGCTCTTATAGTTCACTGCTTGTCCCTTTGTGACAAGAGGCAGCTGACGGATTTCATCCTCTGTATTATCATCATCAGTTGATTCTCGGTACACTTTCAAGAATCCATCGAACTTCACTACCTCACCAGTAGCTACAAATTGCTCAGGACCGTTACTCATGCTGATGGTTACTGTTGTCTTTTCCAACTCCGCTTCAGTCATCTGAGAGGCAATGGTACGCTTCCTAATGAGGTCGTATAAACGTTTCTCGGCTCCTGTACCTTCAATCGTCGCATTTTCTATGTATGTTGGACGAATGGCCTCATGAGCTTCTTGTGCACCTTTCACTTTAGTAGTAAACTGGCGGTTGTGTACATACTGACTGCCCATCTGCTCGGTAATAACCTTACGGCTGGTATTGATAGCGAGACTGCTAAGGTTCACGGAGTCCGTTCGCATGTAGGTAATCTTTCCTGATTCATAGAGCCCCTGTGCCAAACGCATGGTCTGTGCTACTGACAAACCTAATTTACGGCTCGCCTCCTGTTGCAAGGTACTGGTAGTAAAAGGAGGGGCAGGGTATTTCTTTACAGGATGCTTCTCTACATCGGTGATGGTGAAATGGGCATCTTTGCAACTTTCCAGAAACGCTAAGGCTTCTTGCTCTTTTGCGAAACGTTTACCTAATTCAGCTTTCAGTTCACAGGTCTTTCCTGCTTCATTTTTCCATGTGAAGTCGGCCACCACACGGTAAGCTGCTTTGGGCTGAAATGATTGAATCTCACGTTCACGCTCCACAATCAGCTTTACCGTAACACTTTGAACACGACCAGCCGAGAGAGATGGCTTCACCTTCTTCCACAACACGGGCGACAATTCGAAACCTACAATGCGGTCGAGTACACGGCGAGCCTGCTGGGCGTTCACCAGGTTGATATTGATATCGCGAGGATCTTCAATCGCCTTGATAATAGCGTCCTTGGTAATCTCGTGGAACACGATACGCTTGGTGTTCTCTGGCTTCAATTTCAGTACTTCTGACAGGTGCCAAGAGATGGCTTCTCCTTCACGGTCCTCATCGGAAGCCAACCAAACCATATTGGCTTTTTCTGCCTGTGATTTCAGCTTTTCAACTACTTCAGTTTTGTCTTTGGGAATTTCATAGACAGGCTTGAAAGTATCGGTGTCTATACTGAAGGTCTTTTTCTTCAAATCCCTTATATGGCCATAACTGGGCATAACCTTATAGTCTTTGCCCAGAAACTTCTCTATGGTTTTGGCTTTTGCCGGTGACTCAACGATGACTAAGTTTCGCATAATTACTCTTTAAATTTTATGTATATATAACAATATATTTCTCTTACATCCTTTCTGGCACCTCAATGCCCAACAGACTCATGGCGAGGCGAATAACCTTAGCCACATTCTCTGACAAAGCCAGGCGGAAGAGCTTCACTTGTTCGTTCTGCTCGCGCAGGATGCTGAAATCATGGTAGAACTGGTTATATTCCTTCACAAGATCATAAGTATAGTTGGCAATGTCAGAAGGGCTGTAGTCCTTGGCTGCCTCAGCAATGGTGGCAGGAAAGTCTGCCAAATGCTGGATCAAGCTTTCCTCCTTATCGTTCAACTGGATATCCAACTTCAGGTTCTCTGGAATGTTGATGCCTGCCTCAGCCGCCTTGCGCAATACCGAGCGGATGCGGGCATAAGTATATTGGATGAAAGGACCGGTATTGCCGTTGAAGTCGATGGACTCCTGCGGATTGAACGTCATGTTCTTGCGTGCATCCACCTTCAGGATGAAGTATTTCAACGCTCCCATACCCACGATGCGGGCAATCTCTTTTGCCTCGTCGTCAGTCAGGCCGTCCAGCTTGCCTAATTCCTGTGAAGTCTCCTGCGCAGTGGCCACCATCTCGTCCATCAGGTCGTCGGCATCCACCACAGTACCTTCGCGGCTCTTCATCTTGCCATTAGGCAGTTCCACCATACCATAGGAGAAATGGATTAGGTCTTTGCCCCATTTGAAGCCTAACTTGTCGAGCAGGATACTCAGTACCTGGAAATGGTAGTTCTGCTCATTACCCACCACATAGATCATCTGATCGATGGGGTAGTCATTAAAGCGTTGCTGAGCGGTACCAATGTCCTGTGTCATATATACCGATGTGCCGTCAGAGCGGAGCAACAGCTTGTGGTCAAGTCCTTCAGAAGTGAGGTCTGCCCATACTGAGCCGTCGTTCTTACGGTAGAACAAGCCTTTGTCCAAGCCTTCCAGCACTTTCTTCTTGCCGTCAATATATGTGTTGGATTCGTAATATATCTTGTCGAAAGAAACGCCCATGCGCTTGTAGGTCTCGTCAAAACCGGCATACACCCAGCTGTTCATCTTTTCCCACAAGGCACGTACCTCTGCATCGCCTGCTTCCCATTTCACCAACATCTCGTGGGCTTCCTGCATGAGGGGTGATTTGGCTTCAGCCTCTTCCTTGCTCAGTCCCTGCTGCATCAGCTCTTCCACCTCAGCCTTGTAGTGCTTGTCGAAAGCCACGTAGTAGTCGCCAATCAGGTGGTCGCCTTTCTTGCCAGATGATTCGGGTGTTTCGCCATTGCCCCATTTCAGCCAAGCCAACATGGACTTGCAGATGTGGATGCCGCGATCGTTCACAATATTGGTCTTCACCACCTTGTTGCCGTTGGCTTGCATGATGTTTGCCAGCGATGCACCCAACAGGTTGTTGCGTACATGACCTAAGTGTAGGGGTTTGTTGGTGTTAGGGGAAGAATATTCGATCATCACCAATGGTGACTTCTCAGTCACTTCACGGAAACCATATTGAGATTGCTGGTTGATTTCTGCCAGCATCTCAATCCATTCAGAAGAGGCAATTGTCAGGTTCAGGAAACCTTTTATCACGTTGAAAGCAGCTACCGCGGGTTGGTGTGCCAACAGGTATTCGCCGATTTCTTGTGCAGTCTGTTCGGGTTTCTTTTTGGAAATCTTCAGGAATGGGAACACCACCAGCGTGAGATGTCCATCAAACTCCTTCTTAGTCTTCTGTAACTGAATAAGATTGGTGGGAGATTCTTGTCCGTACAAAGATTGGATTGCCTCCGCAATCGAGCCTGTCAGTTTCTCTTCTATCTTCATAAGCTTTTAAATTTTGGCTGCAAAGATAATGTAAACTGAATATACGGCAAAGAAAAACTGCATCTTTTTTTAATAAGGTATATTCCTATCTTATAAAGATAGAAATTTTCCGTTTATGCCTTGAAATCCCCACGAAGAGTGCGTTTGATGCGTCGCCACGCTTTTGCCCAGAAAGAATTGGTACGGCCATAATACAGCTCAAACTGCTGTCGTGCAAAAAGGTTTTCCTCTATCACGGGTTCTTTCACAACCGGTATGGGCTGCATCCAGAGGTCGGAGCTATACAGGTTGCCCCCGCCGCAGTTGGTGCCGCTGTTGTCGAAGCCCTCGTTTTGCACCAGTGAGCGGCCTGCGTTCAGCGATAGCATGTCGTTGAGGAACAGTGACGCATTCCACCTGATGGCCCATGAGTTGTTCAATCCGGCTATCTGGCGACGCAGCATGCGCGTAAAACCATATTTGCCATTAAAGTCGAAGGCTTTGGTCAGCTTCCGCTCCTCCAACTGTTGCAGCAGCTGCAACCCATTGGGGTTGTAATACTGCCAAGCCCTATCCCAGGTGCCCCATCCCCAGCTGCCTGTCCACTTGATGAGGAAGGTCATGGGCATGTCACTGCTGTTAATGAAATCGCAAGCCTGTATGTGTCCCACGCGCGGTTCGTCTTTATATACCTCCAGGGCATCGTTCATGAATTGCAGGAAGTATGGGGCCAGCACCAGGTCGTCCTCCACCACTATCACTTTGCCAAAGTCTTTGGTAAAGCGTGTCACTGCTTCTATGATGTTGTCGGCTAATCCCCAATTGGCGGTGCGCTCTATCACTGTGAAGCTCTTGAACCCACTCTGCTGCTCGTTGATAGTGGCTAAATATTGGCGTACTTCTCTCACACCGGCAGCGAACGACTCGTTCTTGGCATCGTCAGAGATGATGTACAAATCGCTTTCTGGGGCGAGGGTGTTTAGCTGAAGCGACTGGATGCAGCGTTTCAGGTGTGCGGGACGGTTGTATGCAAATAATAGGATAGGAGCGTACATAATTGAAAATTGATAATTGATAATTATGGATTGGGCGTGTAACTTTTTGCTTCTTTGCGGCTGTTTATTATCTGAAAAGTCTTGACTAATAGTTGGAAGCTGATGCCGATAAAAGCGGTGAAGTTGCTCCATCGTCCGTTTGCCAAGGCCTTAAAGGCTTTCTTTACAGGAGCCAGCACACCCAGGGCGAAAGCTTTGCCAAAGGAGTAGTTAATATTGGCATATTCCGACAGATGATACACGCGCTCTGTTCGGATAAACAACTCATGCGTAAACGGTCGCTCAGCCCTGTCGTGATATCCTATGGCTGTGGGTACATAGCCTATCTGGTAACCATGGTAGTGCACCCGGTTCACATAGTCCTTGTCCTCGCCATAGTGGTAGAACAGCGGGGCAAACATGCCCACCTTCCTGACAACGTCTGTCGGAACATACCACAAGGCAGCGTTGATGAAGATTGAAGATTGAGCTGCGCTCCTATTCTGTCGCGACTCGGCATAGCTCAAACAAGTTTGGCTCTGCTCTCGCTGCTCCAGAAAGTGAAGATTGACCATTGACTGCGTCCTATTTCGTCGCGACTCGGCATAGCTGATGCAAGCATCGCTCTGCTCTCGCTGCTCCGAAAAGTGACCATTGACCATTGACCGTGACCTCTTTTTGTCATCCGCATGGCAATTTTCAATTTTCAATGTTCCATCTTCAATATATTTAGCAAAGCCTGGGTCGAGGCTGTTGCCGTCTCCTGTAAGGTGCATGGGTGAGATGATGCCATATTCAGGATGCTGCAAACTGGCATCTACGAGTTGCTGCAGGGCATCTGGTTCAAGCCAGGCATCTTGGTTGATGAGCAGCACGCCTTCGTAACCTTCATCAAGTGCCATCTTCATGCCGATGTTGTTGGCTGCGCCAAAGCCGAGGTTCTGGGTGTTGGCAATAAGTCTCACTTGGGGGTAATACTCGCGTATATGGGCAAGCGTTTCATCCGAAGAGGCGTTGTCGATCACCAGGATATCTGTTGGCTGCGAACTTTGCATCAACGAAGGCAGACAGCGGTCTATCCAAGGCATGAAGTTGTAGGAAACGATAATGGAGAGGATCTTCATGCTGCCTCCTTTCTCTTTTTATTGAAAAGATAACCGACGCTTTCCTTCAAGATAACTGAGCCTGCTATCCAGAGAATGGCCACATACAAGGTGCCCACTATCACTACCTTCAATAGCAGACTTAGATAGATATTCTGAACACCAGCCAGCAGGTAATGACAACCGATGGTCAGGGCAGCCGACAGTAGCAGATAGGGCGAAATGTCTCGCAACATATCCAGAAAGCGTAATCCTATTTCACGGTGCACAAACCACCACCATACCAGCAGCCATCCTATGTTGATGCCCACAAATGCCCGCAGCATCCATTCAAAGCCCAGAGGATAGGCTCCTATCACAGCTCCCAAGAGCATAAGGCACAAGGCGATGGTGCACCACATATATACATTGGAATGTCCGCGAGTGATGATAAGGTTGGCAAACAGATTGTTGATGGGAACAAAGGCGCCCCAAATGCACAGCACGCTCAGTATATGCGCACTGGCGAGCCATTTCTCGGTGATGGCAATCACAATCACCTCTTGTGATGCCAGGCTCAGTCCAAACATGGCAGGGAAGCTGATGAATGCCGTAAATCGCAATAGTTTGCGGAATACGCGCAACTGTCTCTCTCTGTCTTCATCTACTTTGGCAAACACGGGTTGTGCCACGCCAGTCAGCATGCTATTCACAAAGGTATGTCCCATCTGGTTCCACTTGTTGGCTTGCGAGAAATTGCCCACCTCGCTCACACTGTAGAACTTACCAATCAGGTTGGCAAACAAGTTCTGGTTGATGATGGTAAACACATTCGTTACAACCAGTTTGCTGCTGAACCCTATCATGTCGCGAATGGGCTGTATGCTGAAATGCAGCGAGGGATGCCAACGGGTATAGGCATACGAGAGTAGGGTAATCATGCTCACAAATACAATGGTCTGGGTAGCGATACCCCAATAGGCAAAGCCATTGGCTGCCATGGTTACACCCACTATGCCTGAGACAGTCAAGGCAATAAGGGTGATAAGGTTGCTTTCCTTCACCATGAGGTTACGAAACATCATGGCGCGTGGAACTATGTTGAGACTGGAAATAACGAAGCCCAAGAACAGGTAACGTGCCAGTGGGGTGAGCTGTGGCTCGTTATAGAAGTCGGCGATGAAGGGTGCCACCATATAGAGCACCGCATAAATAGCAACACTGCAAGTGGCATTAAACCAGAACACGGCGTTGTAATCTTCTGGCCTCACCTCTTTCTTTCGGTTCAAGGCAGAGATAAAACCGCCCTCCTGCAAAGCCGATGCAATACTGGAGAAAACCGTCAGCAGTCCCACCATACCATAGTCGGCTTGTGTGAGCAGACGGGCCAAGAATATGCCAAAGGCGAGATTCAGCAATTGCTGTATGCCGTTGCTGACCCCGCCCCATAGCAGTCCCTTAGCGGTTTTCTCCTTCAGAGTCTCCACATCTCATTAAATGTCAATAGCCAATGGTCAATAGTCAATGGTCAATAGTCTATGGTTATGAAACCTGACTACCAGGCTTCACATCCTTAGAGGTAGTCACCACGCTGAGGCTCTCGTCGCTGTCAACAGCCGAGAGAATCATGCCTTGACTCTCAACACCCATCATCTTGCGTGTAGCGAAGTTGGCTACGAAGAGGATGCGTCGTCCAACCAATTCCTCGGGTTTCTCATAGAAAGCAGCTATGCCCGAGCAGATGGTACGGTCGGTGCCTGTGCCATCGTCGATGGTGAATTTGAGTAACTTCTTCGACTTTGGTACTGGCTGGCAATCCTTTACCAAGCCCACACGGATGTCGAGCTTCTGGAAATCCTCATAGCTGACGGTATCCTTGATGGCAGCTGGTTTCCATTGAGATTGTTCATTCGCCTTCTTGGTGTTCTCCAGCTTGTCGAGCTGACGTTGGATGGTCTCGTCGTCAATCTTCTCGAAGAGCAGCTGTGGCTCGTTCAACTGATGACCTGCTGGCAGTAGATCGATGCTTCCCAGCTGTTCCCATTCAAGGTCGTTAGTGTTGATAAGAGAACGCAGACGGTTACTTGAGAATGGTAGGAAAGGACCGAAAGCTATGCTGAGATTGGCTACAATCTGCAAGCAGATATTAAGTACTGTCTCCACGCGCTTAGGGTCGGTCTTCCATACTTTCCAAGGCTCGCACTCGGTGATGTAGCGGTTGCCGATGCGGGCGAGGTTCATCACCTCAAACTGTGCATCGCGGAACTTGAATTGTTCTAATAGTGATTCAATCCTATCCTTGCAGTCCTTAAACTCTGCAATGGCAACCTTATCCACGTCTAAAAGTTCGCCTCTCGCAGGCACTACACCCTCCCAGTATTTCTGTGTGAGCTGCAGGGCACGGTTAACGAAGTTGCCATACACAGCCACCAGTTCGTTGTTATTGCGGTCTTGGAAATCCTTCCAAGTGAAGTTGTTGTCTTTTGTCTCAGGGGCGTTGGCTGTGAGCACATAGCGCAGCACGTCTTGCTTACCGGGGAACTCGACCAGATATTCATGAAGCCATACGGCCCAATTCCTGGAAGTTGATATCTTGTCGTTCTCTAAGTTCAGGAACTCATTGGCAGGAACGTTGTCAGGCATGATGTACTTTCCGTGTGCTTTCATCATAACAGGGAAGATGATGCAGTGGAACACGATGTTGTCCTTGCCGATAAAATGCACTAAGCGTGTGTCCTCGTCCTGCCACCACTTCTGCCATGTTCCCCAACGTTCAGGTTCACGTTCACAAAGTTCCTTCGTATTTGATACGTAACCGATAGGTGCGTCAAACCAGACATAGAGAACCTTGCCTTCTGCACCTTCAACAGGTACAGGAATTCCCCAATCTAAGTCGCGTGTCATAGCGCGGGGCTGCAGATCCATATCGAGCCAGCTTTTGCATTGTCCATAGACATTGCTGCGCCACTCTTTATGATTCTCCAGAATCCATTTCTTCAGCCAGTCCTGATACTCGTTCAGGGGCAGATACCAGTTCTTCGTCTCTTTCAGTACTGGTGTTGAGCCGGAGATGGTGGATTTTGGGTTAATCAACTCTGTAGGTGATAGGTCTCGTCCGCACTTCTCACATTGATCGCCATAAGCTCCCTGGTTGTGGCAGTGGGGACATTCGCC
>JAGCGS010000044.1 GCA_017649485.1 Bacteroidaceae bacterium
ACAGCTTTTCATAGGGCGTAGAGCAAGGAAAGCTATGATATGGCAAAGAAATTGGTAATATCATAAGAAAGTGTTTAAGTCCTATCTACTTTTCCACGTTAATGCTTGCATGAGTGACACAAATATTTTGTTTTTGCCACATAACTAAAATGTACAAAAGATGATTATTTTTGAAGGAACAGTTTTAAAAGGTTTGACGGTCCGTTAAACATATTGTCATCCCCAACAATGTGACCAAAATAGGGAATTATGCATTTTCTGGCTGTACGTCTTTAGATAGTATCAAATATACCAGATTGCGTTACTAATATTGGGCGAGACGCTTTTAGGGGTTGTTCATATGAAGAAATGTACAGATAATATAAAAGTAGAAAACCCATAAACAATGTGAACAGATTCCCAATTGGGATACACCTCTACACCGATGGAAAAGGTGGGCTTATCGGCTCACCTTATTTTTAGCGCTTTAACAGAAGCAGTTCGTTCTCGATTTCTTCAAGTCGTTTGCCTATCCTGGCTTGACGATTCATCATTTCAGCATATTCCTCATCTGAAATTGGCTCACCGCTTTTAGCCTTCTCCACTCTTCTTCTAAATGATTGAATTTGTTTTTCAATATCTTCAAGTTCATCCAACTTACTATAAAAGACGTTGAAGAACTCCAACTTCTTAAGACACATCTTCTTCAACTCTGTCAACTGAACGTTGATGATATAGTCAATAGTGTCTTTTTTTTTCGGGTCACTCTCCTTGAATTGTGAGAATAGTTCTACAATGGTATCAATCATCGCAAGGGATTCCGTATAGTTGGCTATACTCTCATCGAGGGATGCTCTCATTTCGTTACACAGTGTCGTCTTGCCATTCTCAACCTTGACGTTTGTAGGCTTAGTTTTCTTTTGTATATGCTTCGTGTACGGTTCTTTTTTCCTAGTAGTGTTGCCTTTCAACAAGGAATCCAATAACCTAATCACATCAGACTCATCATTAATCGATTGGTTGATACTTTCAATGTTCAATCTCAACGCTTCTGCAAACCGCTTCTGCTCCTCTATTTCCTTGGTGGTTTTAATGTTTCGTCTCATGGCTATGATTTAATAACTAATTTGAGCGTAAAGATAAGTAAAAACTTCCAATAATCTTGTGTTTTGTTGGAGAAAAACCTAAGGTACTCATTTTTCTCTTAAAAATGATATTATTATTTTTCTTTATTATAAAAAGTATGTATCACAGATTATGGGAAATCATGGTTGCTGAGGCTTGTATTTGTCGAGCAAGGGCAAAACTTGCTTGAAGCGAGTGGACATAAATTTACAATCGGGCTTGCCCTTATCTATGTTGGTATAATCATCGGTACTGCCGAAGAACATCTCTTGCAACTTGGGAGAGCCCACAGGTGGCAGCATTCTATTATATATAAGGTATCCTATCAGGTTCTGCCAGGTAATCCGTACAGAGTCACCCTTTCTGTGCTCCAACAGGTTCCAAAGCGTATCCGACATACTCAGGTCATCATCCTGCAAAGCATACACTCCCACGTTGAGCACATCCCTCATCATCCGTTTGATGTTATTTGTTGTGGCTGGCTTCATCCACTCACCCTTGGCAATCAGGATATCCAGTCGGTCAAGTATGGCTTGCCGCCTTTCAGAAAGCACATGGTCATTCTTCACACGCTTTTCTTCAGTAGTATCAACCACTTCTGCATCTTCTGCCTCGTCCTTCAGGAAACCACGCAAAAATTGCTGTAAGTCGCTCCCCTGCAGCTTGTCAATATGGATTACCCGCTTATGGTCGTTGTGGATGGCTCCTTCTTCGTAGTGGTAATTGTCACTCATTGCCAGTCAGTTTTAGAAGATTGCTATTTTGGTTTGTTTCAAGCATCACTTGATTGCGATGATCCTCATGGATAGCACCTGCCTCGTAATTGTAAGTCGGTCTTCTTGCCAATTCCTTTATTAATTCATGCTCCTCCTGTTGTTTTTTCTCCTTCACTTGTTTTTCTCTCATCTCCTCCTCTTGTTTTTCCAATATGCTTTGTTGAATCATGGGAGCATATTTCTGCCAAGTGGGATTTAGGGCCAACAATGTTGACATGCTACCAAAGAAACTCAGTGCCAGGTCAACAGGAAATCGCAGGAAGGCATCTATCAGATCTTTACCTGTTATTATGTCGTTATCCACATCTTTCACCACCTTGGTCAATTGGGCAAGCACCTTGTTGTATTGGTCGGTAATGTCATCTATGGCATATTCCAGTTCCTCATAAGTTCTTGGCCTGGCTTGTTTCAAAACATCACTCATGATTTTTGGGAAGAGAATGGAGCAGAGTTCCTCCAGCTCATTGGAAGGTGGTGTCGATTTTATGATATCTTCCATTTTGGCTTTATGCACCAATGCCTGTTGCCTGACGCTGTTGCCGCTTCTCATATCTATGAGTCCTTCAGGACAAAGTCTGTCGAAATTCGTGTTGAATGCCTTGTACAGCAGGTGCATGTGTGGATAAGCCGATTTCAGGTTGCAAGCCGTGAATGCTAATGATGCAAAATTATCTACCTTCAAGCCCACAATATACTGAATCATTGCAGAATACATATACCTCATGAATGCCCAATTATATCTCATAAGAGAAAACAATTCGTTTTTTCTCTTCTTGGGTAAACTACTAAGTTCAATCATGGTGAGTCCCATCAATATGCAATACAATTCATGCTTTTTGAAGTTCCCATAATGTCGTGCTTTGATGAGCTTTTCCTTCAGCGCGTTATAAATGCTGTTCCAGTCAGGGTTATAGTCACGTTGGATAATGACGTTAAGCAGCATGAAGAAGTAGGTCGGTTCGTGATTATTTACTATCAGTCGGTCGGCCCAATTCTCAGCAGCTTTTACCAAATCCAATTGTTTGAACAGGCGACCGGCATAGTTGCCCTCTTTCTCAATCGTGGCGAGTAAGGCATTTTTCAATTGAACATCAGTGTTCCCATTACGGAAGAAACGCTTGTCTGCCATGAAGAAATCATGATAATAAGGAACCAGAACGTCTCTTACTCCGTAAAAGTCTTTTTTACGCAACTCATAAATGGCATACTTCCAGCCACTCCAATCGATTTCTTTCTCTGGGATATCCCCCGCAAGACATTGTTCCAAGGGAGCAATTATGTCTTTTTGAATGCAGTATCTTTCTTGCATAAAATTAAAAAATAAATTGATACTATATTCCAAAAAATTCAGATCTCTCTACATAATTGCTACGGGGATGTTTTTAGTATCGTTTAGCGATATCTGTATAAATTTCCAAAAGTTTTAAAACTGGCTGCAAAGCTACGCATAAATAATGACATAATCTACATTTACCTGGTTTATTTTCAAGAGAGACATCCAAAAAGAGATAAATATAATGAGAGAAATAGATAATACATCGGCTCAACTAACGTATGACGTTTAATCACAAAGAAATTAATTCACTAATCAGTGAATTTTTCTTGCGTTTTTTTTGTGATTAAGAAATACGTTCGTATATTTGCGCAGTCATAACAAGAACAACTATGAAAGTAGTATTTTCAGAAATAATAAACGATTATGCCGAGAGACATCCCGATGCCAAACCTGCATTGGAGCGATGGAGTACCATCATAAAGAATATGACAAAATAAAAGACATAAAAACAATTTAGAGCTATGGTGATAAAAAGCGAAAAAGAATACAAAGACTACGAGGCACGCATGGAGGCACTTATTCAGCGAGGCAACGAATTAGGTGACATGGAGTTTCTATCCGAAGAGGACAAGAAAGAGTTTGATCGTTTGAGTAATGCTTTAGATGAATATGCATGTGCTTATCATCCCTTGCCTGGCCAGATGAGTTCAATGCTTACTGAAGCCATCCTCAAGCAGGTCAAGCAGAAAGGTTTGAAGCACAAAGATGCTGCTCACATGATTGGCATCAGCTCCACGATGTTCAGCGATTTAATTCATGGGCGACGTACGCTGAGTTTTGAGGTAGCTCGTAACATCTACAAGGTTCTTGGTGTACCAGCGGAAGTGGTATTGGCATAAAAAGTGTACCCAACCTCCTTGTCATCTCTCTTCCGTTTACCTATGCAAGGCTCTTGGTGTATCAACTGCAACGCTTGATTTAGGCAGCATAGGCAAGATTCCTTTGTGGTAATACCCAATTCAATGTGTTAAACATCAAAATGTAATTTGGAGTTTGGAGTTTGGAATTTGGGCGTCATCCCATTTGCAAATCTTCCAAGTGATAGCACAATTTTGGCTCTTTGGAAGCTTGTCTGTCAATGAAGGGTCTTTCAGAACCATACCAAAAACGTTAAGCATTAATTATTATAAGTCTTCACAATTGTATGTTTCGCATTTAATTTATAATCATATTTCATTGATATTTAGTGTGTTAAACCAAATATATAGATTAAGGGGATTCAAACATGCTTAATATTTATCTTTCATTCTTGAAGCTTTTGATGCAACTCATACTTCCTGCGAGTTTGCCTCTCTGTTCGACATTTCCTTTCCAAAGAATTAATATGACCAAGCAAAGCTTCTTTTTCTTTTGCTAAGACAAATCCATATTTTTATGTTAAGATTTAATCGTTTTCTTTGTTATGTCATTTTGTTGTCGTATCTTTGCGTTTAGAATCAAGCTGTTGGTGTAATGTCTGCCCCTTGGATTGCAGTTCCTTGGGTTACGGTTACACCAATTTGTTTGGCAATAATATAGTAGTTGGCACAAATCATAGTTGAAACACAAGAAAAGCGTCCCAATCGGAACACTTCGCTGATATATTCTCTAAGTCCATTTGTCTTATAAATCTCCGTAAAGCTGGCCTTAAAGCTATCATGAAAAATACATGAATCGTTGATTATAACTCTTTAGGCAACCATTTAGATAACTAATCAGGTAAGTTGTCTATTTCTTCTGTTTGTTTTGTTCATAATATAAAAAACTAAGTATAGCAGAACACTTAAAGAACGACATCATTATCTTCAATGTATCAACGCTTTCTTTCTATTCTCTTTGTTATTTCTTTTACGTCTCTTTGTAAAATGTTTATTAAAGATTTAACCTAAACGGAATCCTTAACAGAACCTATATTACAAATAAATAAAAAAAATTCATATTTTTTTCGAGAAGTATTTGGTTGTTAAAATACAAACACTTACCTTTGCAAAAAATTAATTTTAAAATTATGAAAATATCTATTATCAGCGCAAAACAATTTACAACAAAATTGAAAGCGACTATACAGAGCACTGGCAAGTTAGGTTTTACTGGTGAAACAGCGAAACATCTCAATCTACAAGCTGGGAAACATGCAAAGTTTGCAAAAGACGACGAGACGGGAACTCTATATTTCATTCTTGTTGACAAGCCAAACGAGGATGCATTCCCAATTAAGGAAACAAGTGGTTATTTCAATGTGGCTACCACCAGGATGTTCGATATGTTGGGATTTAATTATAAAAGCAAGACCATCATGTTTGACCTTATCAGGCAGATATCTCTCGATGCAGAGCTCAATGGTGAGGTTTATATGATGAAACAGCGAAACGGCAAATTAAAGGAGAAGAACAATGAAGATGAGATAGTATAAGAAAAGAGCCCCGATCATTTGGGCAATGAAACGGGGCTGGGCATGAAGTCTCTATTAGGGCATTGAGACTTCAAACAATCCCATCGGGCAGACAGAATTGTTGGTGCAAAGGTATGACAAATACCCTAAACCAGCAAATTCCTGTCGTTAATACTAGGTATAATTTTATTTTTTTAAGGTATGGAAAAAAAAGATTTTATTTTCGACAGGAAGGAGCTCTTTAGAATGGAGCACACCCCAAAAGGCAAATCCTACAGGACAGCCTTGATGCCTGAACGCACAAAGCGGAAGGTAATCTACAACAACATGAATCTCATGGATGGCATCACCTTCACACCGTCAGGTATTCCACAAATGGCCGCCTATACAGGCACCACTGATTTTGAGTTAGTGCCATACTCTGAATGGCGCAAGCATGATGGGCACAATCAGGCTCTTATGTTCTTTCTGGATGATTATAGATTTAGAGAGGCTTTATGGTTAAAGCTGGAACAAACAACACTCAAGATCCTCCATTATGACTATTTCTTTACTCCAGACTTTAGTTTGTGGCGTGATTTACCTACTGAGTTCTATAATAGGCAGAACATCTTCTATACACGATTCGTCGGGGCGTATTGGCAGGTTAATGGACTTCAAGTAATCCCCACATACAGCTTCGGGAGCCTACCTTCTTTCGCCTATTGTCTTGAAGGTTTGCCCTCTCACAGTGTTACTGCTGTCTGTGGATTGAGTAATCGAAAGGATACGGCAGCATACAACATATGGTGTTATGGCCTTCGGCGTTTGGAAGAAGAAAAATGCCCAACTCTTATACTGGTCTATGGTCCAGAAATAGATATACCTGGACTTCATACTCCAGTCAAATTCATAAAAGATTTTATTTCAAAAAGATTCAGATATGAAAACAACTAAAAATGAACTTTGGGATGCAGATGCCAAGCTGTTTGCATCCATGAAAGAAGGAAGCCTTACTTCTAATGAGGCAAACTTCTTTAAAAACATGCAATACAAGCAGGAATACGAGGTTACAGCCTTAAACGACCTACTTGTATCTGAGTACGAAAATGACGATGAGATTTATCTCATTCGTATGAATTACGATGAATATGTTATTGGTCATGGCATCGGAACAAACGGAGCGGAAGAAGTTCATGTTATGAATCTATCAGAAGCTCTGGCAGTCAACTTCAAGACTGAAGGATTCCTCGACCGAGACATCACCCTCTGGCAATGGCTTCGAGAGAAGGACTACAAAATTGTTAATTATGGACGAAACTATGATTTAATTGAAAATGGGAAACGGAGCTGATTTTTTTTCAAGAGATGAGAAGGGCAGGCAATCGGAATACGAATCGGTAGAGCCCCCTGTAACCATCAATGGTGTGAAGGGACATGTGATTAAACGCAAAGGAGACTCTGACACGCATACAAATCTTCCTTTTTATGCAAATTCATCTGAAGTGTACTTCCGCCCAGGTCCAAACGGACCTTGCCAAGCCAGAGTGTATGCGGGCCATAAGTTATATATAGACTTTGACTGGAGCCATTTCCATACCAACAAAAAGGATGGACGCCATTTCCCAGCGGGCACTGTTCATGTACAAATTTGGGAAGAGCAAAAAGATGGCTCTTTCAAAAGATTGACGGATGAGGCTCGCTTTATGAACAATTATGAAATGAAACGATATGGCCCAATCCTCAGATATTACTACCCTAATATAAAGTTTAGATAATAATTAAAGATGCAGGACTATTCAGCCCTGCATCTTTTTCCTTATTCCATTGGTTTGATCATCGACTCGATGAAGGCGATTTCGTCTTGTGAGAGATTGTACTTCTTGTAGAGTTCCTCGTCCGTCCAGGGCTTAGTGAAGTCTTGGAGGGGAACGAAACTATATGCTGGTAGAGACATACTTTGAGTTGTAGTCTTTGTCAATACTAAAAACCTAAAAAATTTTGTTTTTATATAACCAAGTAAGTTTTCTGCTTCTTCTTTAGCTAACACTCTATCAGGTGGTAATGCTACTACATAAGTATTAGAACTACAAGATCCTGGCTCACTTATTTTTGGTTTTCCAATAATAATAGACCCTGGATTACCAGAACGGGGTAATAAGACCTTATAACTATCAACAGATTGAACATTTTTGGGAATATCATTTTTTGCTATCCAATAATATCCACCGTGCGCATAAAGTTTTACATCACTATCATTCGCTTTCATTGAATGTATAGGTATAAAATCAGAACCATCCGCTGTTTGGATTCGGCCATTATAATCATCATCCCATTCTAATTTTGTATGGAATCCAAAGTATCTACCTGCATTTAGCCAAGTTGACAACAAGGCTTCATTTTTTATCTTAACCTTATATAAAACAGAAATTTGCGCATCACTTCTTATGAAAGTATTAACCCCATCTTCTAATAGAGGTCGTTCTGTTTTTGTTATTAAACCATTGTGATGCGAAGATACTATACATGCACCATGATGTTTACAATCCCATAGCAAATAACATATACCACCCTTAATCTCAACACCTGGGAAACAATCACTAGCATTATAATAATCATGTAAAATTGATATTCTATCATCCATTAACATCTTTTCTCTAAAAGAATCTAAACCACGACCACCAGACAACCAACGTGAAGGCATAATCATAGAAATAAAAGATGGTTTTACCTGTATAGCTATATCTAAAAAATAGTTATATATAGGAGTAGCGCTAGCACCATTTCCCCCATCCATCACTTGATACGGTGGATTCCCTACTATTGCATCAAATTTCATATTCTCATTATTGTTTATTTTCCAGAACCGTTTGCCATCTTTGAGAGTGTTGACAACAAGTTCTGGTCGGGTTGTTATATTTTCAATTAAATCAGGGTAATAGGCAGCATTGACTTTTGTCTTACGGAAGCCTGCCAAAGTGCGTTTGGTGATGCTCATTGCCATAGGGGTCTTGCAAACCACCAAGATATTTTCTTCTATCGTGGCATCCCACAAACTCATTGCAAAGCCATGATTCACCTCACCATACTTGGCCTTAGCTGCATCTACTCTACTCCTATATATATTATACGCCACATAAAGCGGATAGAGACCACTCTTGGAATTGATCTCCAATATATGGCTATCTGGTTGGAACACATCTGCTGTTACCTTGCCTTGACGCACATAACGAGGCACCTGCAAGGTTTCCTTAAACTCCTCATCATAAAAACACCATCCACCCAAGCAGTCACTCATGTGCATATTCACCACTCGCCAAGGGGTCAGCACAGTTTCCTTATCTGGGTTGCGGAAAGTGTTGAAAATGGCTGCTATGCGCTCGATGCGTTCTTCAATGGTGAACTTGTCAGCAGCTTTAGCCATTTCACGAATGCGCTTTCCTGCCTCACGGAAAATATCTGGGTCGTAATATTTCTTGAACTTTTCAAACTTTTCCTTGTCTACCCCTTTTGGCATGAATTCCCCCCAAGACTGGTCATCAATCAATGAGGCAAAATTATCAATAGTAATATCTTCTTGCTCGTTCTTCAACTCAGCACCATAGATAAGTAGAGGCATACGGATAGAAATACCCCGAAGGATGCTGATGGCATTTCGACGCTGATTACTCATGGCTTTTAGCTCATCAAGTCTGGCCTGTTCTTCCGGAGTCCGTTCTTTCTTGGACTTCTTTTCCAGGCGTTCTTTCTCATCATACTGTTCTTTGGTAAAGCCTTGATTGTTCACATCAATTTCACCTGTTTTGGCCATAGCTTTTGTGGTGCCGATGGTTTTCTTCAAGTCTTCGAAGTCGCGCAGCTCCACTTCTGTTAGCTTCAACAGTTCGTCATTATAAAGAGCTCCATCTTCAAAACCACACTGAACCACTTTTTCTATCTGTGCTTTCTTCAGCTGCCCCATCATCTTATCTACATTGTAAGGTTTCATCTGCGAACCCTCAATGCTGATAATCGGACAGAAATTTAGGAAATCGCCCAAGATTCTACGATCTTCCTCTGTCTGCTTTCCAGCTTTTGCACTTACTTTTGCTGTTTCTGCCAAGACTCTAAGCGTTCGATCTGGAGCAAAGTCAAAAGCATAGCATTGTTCCTTCATACGTCCATGACAGGTAAATGGTGTCTGTACACGGAAGATGGTCTGCATATACTGCGCAGCTGAAGTACTGAAAGAACCTGCCATCATAAACACGGCTGTCCAGGGCTTAATGCTAACACCTGTTGTTAAGCGTCCACAACTAAGGGTAATGGTATAGGTTTCATCAGGGTCATCACCAATGGCTTTATTCACCATCTGCAGAGCTTCAGCATTCTCTTCATCCTCATCGCCATTACCAGCCACATTTACAGTTTGGAACATACCAAACACGGGGTGTGCCTTCAGCTTTGCACTCAAAGCCCTTGCTGCCTTTACGCCAGGTACTACCCATAGTGTATGACGGAATATCCTACGGAAGGTTTCATTTGTATATGGATAAAGGCTACCTTTATCTTCTTTGCAGAGAAGATTCAAGAATCTATCTACATCACCGTCATGTATAAATGTATCATCTTCCCTGGTACGGAAGAACTCACGGAAATTAAAAGCCCTTTCATCTTCCACAAACTCACTCATTAGGGTACCAAGGTCATAAGTATAGATGTTGATGGCGGGAAGAGAAGCGTAAGGATTGGGCTCATAAGGATTATCCACTGCCCAAGCCTGTTTTGCCTTCTGTTCCATCACATAGTCCCATGTAAAGATTTCCTCCTCTGAATAATCATCAAAGAGGTTAAATGGTGTGCCTGACAACTGAAGTACTTTCGTTGTGGGTTTAATCAGTTCACTCAACACATTCTGACCCAATTCTGTTTTAGTGCCTTCATGCGCCTCATCCACAATCACAAAATCCCAGACAGCTTTGAATATTTCATTGTTCTTATCGAACTTACCTCCTACCTGCTCAGAGCCTCGCAGGTCTTGCATGGATGCAAAATAGACAAACTTACATCCTTTATTTGCCAACTGTTCCAGTTTTCCGAACAGTTCACCATTGCCTTTTGAACCATAATGGTAGTCTTTACGGTCATAAAAAATCTTGCCAAAATCCTCAAACCACCCTTTATCCACTACAGGGCGATGGGTTAAAATCAAAGTGCGGGTAAACTCTTCTTCTTTCACTACCTGCAGGGCAGAAAGCGTCTTGCCAAATCGCATCTTGGCATTCCACAACATCTGATTGCCTTTCTTGAATCGCTTGCGAGTCTTATCGATGGCTTCTTGCTGCTCAGGTCGGAAGATAATAGGTGATTGTCCGATAGTTATATCTGAAGGATGCAGACTTGTTTCACCCTTCTTAACGGCACTAATAGCTTTCTTGATCGTTTCCAAGTCACAACAGAACCACTCATCTGCTCCTTTTACTCCATCAAACTCTTTTTTCTTGATGCCTGAACGTTCCAGCACTCGGTGCACCTGCTTGTCGTTAAAAGTCATAATCATGCCTCCACGCACAAAGATGCTTATCTCAGTATATAACAACTGATAAGCGATGCCAGCTGTCTTGGTATATTGGCGAATGCGTTTATGCGCTGATGCTTGCAGAGCTTCCGTATTATTGAAAAGGTTACTCCCGTCGTCCTCGTCAATGGTGGTCTCTCCTACTTTTAGACAGTCTTTATGCCGTTCGTCATCTATGGCGAAAACATAAATCAGCTTTGATTTCAGTGAGGATTCAAATGTAGCCATGGTTGTTATTTGATTAGGTCGATAAATCTTATTTTCCGATTATTCTCTCCAGTCTTGGGGTCTTTGTGACCCCAATCCCTTAGCAAGCAGTAAACGCCATTGTGTAGTCTGATGTTGTCTTGTTGACATCCTTTGCAATGTTCGATACATTCTGTCTCTCCAAACAAATCCATCTCTTTTACCACTATTCCTTCCTTGCAACTATTAGGCACAACGCCTTTCAGACCATCCATTTGCCAGATGTTCCATGAGATGATGTAAGCTATGTAGTTGATGCTTTTTAGAAGGGGAGCCTTGCCAAACTTGGCCTGATAATATTCTATGAAAGTCCAAAGCATGGCCTCACGAGCTAATAGCAGGTTGTCACCTTGCCATTCAAAGCCGTATGTGTTTTTATAAGCCATTTGAGCCCATTCAAGCCATTCGCCACTTTCATCTACATTTTCACTAACGACGCGCAGCTTTCTGTCGAGCAATCCAATGCGATGCTGCAAAGGGATGGGATTTCCTGTGGTTGTATCATAACGGCTCACCAAATAAGGAGCCTCCCCACATGTCATTTCCATACGAGTAGCACGAACATAATCTTTCCAAGTCTTGCCTTCAGGGAATTCTATTTTTAGAGTATTATCTTGCCAAGTGTGATTGGCGTTGTCTTCTGTATTGAATACATCTTTTCTGCCGAACCATGCTTCATCCACCAGGTTGTTTTGAGCATTACACACCCATGAAGGAGTGAACACCTCAGCCATATCTTTGGCACGATCCGTCTGTTCTTCTTTGGTTTTCAGTACACGAGGCCTGATTACCATCCCATGTTTCCCTGTTATCAGAGCAGGGAGTATCTGTGAATGGTAATCATATTCCGAGCCGAGCGCTTCATAGTCATGCGTCGCCCAGAAGATATTGCGTCCTGTGGTATGGTCACGAAGTAGTGTGTCAAGCACCTCCGACGACAATGCCATCAGGTCATCCTCCCTAATATCAATTAAAGAAGGACTTTCGTCTTTGTTTGGCATTTTGCGCTTATAGCTTTTGGCATAAGCACTTATCGGATTCTTTGGGCTTACAAGTAAGAGGCCTCTATGAACGAAAGAAGCGTGAACAAACGCTTATCGAACATAGAGGCCCTGAGAAGCCCAGTTGAATGATAAGTGATGCCCACGCCATAAGCGCAGACATTCACAATTATCGTTATTCAACTTCCAGAAATTTCTCAGGTTTCTATGTTCACCGAATAACTGCTAATGCTGTTATTATATACCCACTAAAATCATACCGCCACCCTGCGCTCAGGGATTCTTGATATATTGTGTCCTTTAGGACAATCGGCAGTACTTGATTGCAAAGATAAAGAAATCATTTTTCAATTCAATACTTTTCAAGCAGTTTTTTCTTTAGGATGTCTCTTTCAATCATAATTTCTTGGGATAAATCTGCCACAGGGGTAGCAATAAAAGAACGGATTATCACATTCTATCGAAGAAAAATGTGTAAAAAATCACACTTTTCGACGATAAAACGTGACTTCTGCAAGACAAGGGTGGCTTATAGAGTCCTACATATAGTCCAAAAAAAAACAGAATGTTGAACTCGGGTGCGGAAAGTGGGGTAAAAGTAGTAGTTTCCGCACCTGAGTTGAGGGTTTTATGCCAAAAATAGTGTAACTGAGGTGCGGAAACAACAAAAATAGTGCAGTTTCCGCACTCCAGTTTTGCATTTCTTAGATAAAAGCATTATCTTTGCAGGTGAAAGGAAATATTGATATGGATAAGAACTTGTTTATCGGACGTGAATATGAAATCAGGCAGTTGGAGAAATATCGCAACAGCAAGGAGTCGGAATTTGTCATCGTTTATGGACGCAGACGAGTGGGCAAGACCTTCCTCATCAAAGAGTTCTTTGCTGACACATACGATTTTAAGGTGACTGGTCTCTACAAAAAACCTAAGAAAGTGCAACTTAAGAACTTCTATCTGGCTTTATTAGAGTATGGCTCGGATATTAAACGCATCCCATCCGATTGGCTTGAAGCCTTTGATGCGCTGAAGAAACTGCTTAAGGGAATTAAAGAAGAGCGTAAGAAGATAGTATTCATTGATGAACTCCCTTGGCTTGATACTCGCCAGAGCGATTTTTTGTCAGCCTTTGAAGGATTTTGGAATGGATGGGGGGCTCAGCAAAACGATATCATGCTGGTGGTTTGCGGATCTGCCACAACATGGATAACCAACAAAATCTTGTCAGACAAGGGGGGCTTGTTCAACCGTGCCGCTCGTAGATTGTACCTGATGCCATTCACCCTTAAAGAAACAGAGCAATACTTGAATTCTAGAGGCATATACTGGAGTCGTTATGATATTGTGGAATGCTATATGATTATGGGGGGAATACCTTATTACCTGAAACTCTTAGATAACGAGCTCTCCTATCTGACCAATATCGACAATATCTTCTTCAAGCAAAAGGGATCTTTGTGGGATGAATTCGACCATCTATATGAAACATTGTTCGGTGAATCCAAGTCTTATATGAAAGTTATAGAGGCTCTTTCAACGAAGAAATCTGGTCTGACAAGGATAGAGATTATGAAAGCGACAGGCATGGAGGACAATGGCCTACTAACAGATGTGTTGAGGAATCTGAAAGACAGTAACTTCATCAGGGCATATAACACTTTTGGTTATGAGGAGAAGAATGTGGTTTATCAGCTTGCCGACTATTTTACCCTTTTCTACTTACGTTTCCTGAAGGGAAAGCAGAATCCCGATGAACATTTTTGGACTCACTTTCTTGACAATCCATCAAAAAGTGGATGGGCAGGGCAAACTTTCGAGCAAGTGTGTAAAGACCATATCGCTCAAATCAAGAAAGCAGCTGGCATGAATGCCATTTTAACTGACATCTCTTCATGGCGTGGAGAAACGGAAACGGGTAAGGCTCAAATTGACCTGGTGATTGACCGACGTGACCGTACCATCAATATTTGCGAAATAAAGTGTTCTTCTTGTGAATATGCCATTACGGCTGAATATGAGGTGACTTTGCGAAAGAAAATGCAGGTGTTCCGTGAAGCCACAAAGACGAAGAAAGCCTTACATTTGATGATGATTACCACTTACGGGGTGAGACAGAACTCACATAGTGGCATCATTCAATCGCAACTCACTATGGACGACCTTTTTGTTAGTGTGGATTGACACTCCGAACTCCAAGTTCCAAGTTCCAAATTACATTTGGTGAATTGAAGTTGTAGGTGAGGATAGGTTACGAATTGTTAGATATTAAATTTTATCTTATATTAATATTATTAATATTAATATAAGATAAGGCTATAATAATAAGGCGAGATGATGGAAAGTGAAAAAAACGAAATGGAATTTGGAATTTGGAACTCGGGGAAAGGGAGTGCGTTGGTGCCTTGCTCGATTAGTTCCGATAATCAAGCGTTTTAATTCTTTTAATCGGGGCATTTACTTACTCTGATTCTATGGAGGCCGCATTCCATGCCTGGATGCCTCTACAGGGCAATATAGGGCATTTTACAAGACCAGATTACGGTTTGGAAGCAAAAAGTCCGCTTTTTTGGCTTAAAATTTGGAAACCGGCCTTTTATTTTGTATCTTTGTACTCGCAATTGAGATGCAAGGCGTTTGTTGGCATCGGCTCTGCGAAGGCCAAGCAAGGCTCCTGTCCATTCAGCACTTACATCAAGTTGCATCATGCATGATTGCGGGAGGCGGCGACCCGAGGTAGTTCGCCGCAAGTTTGCCAATTAAAATACACTTTAAAACACGACAAAACGATGGCAAAAGAACGAATCGCGTTGGGGATTAATCTCCGACTGAACAAGAACAACAAGAGTACCACCTACGGTAAGTACTACCCCGAGGTGGATGTGCAGAAGACCCTCAGCTTGCGCGGATTCGCACAGCACATGGTGGATCATGGCTCCCGCTGGAACCGTGGCGACTTGGAGAGCGTTCTCTTTCAGATTACCGAGTGTCTGCCCGAACTGTTGGCACAGGGCGTTCCGGTACAGTTGGGTAACTTGGGCACTTTCTACCCAACCGCACAGGTGGTGAAGGGCGCTGGCGTGGAGAGCATCGAGGCGATGGAGGGTTTGAATCCGAATGACATCGTGCAGGGCATTCACATTCGCTTCTTGCCTGACATGACCCGTCAGGACAACCTCTGCAGTCCTGCTTTCAAGAACGCTTGTTCACTGGAACTGCGTAACATTGTTGACACGCAGAAGGTGACTATCAATGGTAAACTGAAGACCGTGCAGACGCTGAAGCCTATTGCTACGGCTGTGGCTGAGCTCCGTGCTGGTACGGTGACTCCAACACCTGGTGGTAATGGCGGCTCTACTGGTGGCAACGGTGGTGATAACGGCGGCGATGGTGGAGGTGATGACCTGGACATCTAACCATTGACAATTGACCATTGACGATTGACAATTAGATAAATCGCTCACGCTCGGGATTTTGACAATTAAAAAGTTGCTTCGCAACTATGAGAAACTTGCTGAGCAAGTTATGAGAAGTTGCAAGCAACTTTGAGAAGTCGCAAAGCGACTATAGCCATCCGGATGCAGCATGGCCTCAAAAACTCCTCCCCTAAAATAGGGGAGGTGTCCGAAGGGCGGAGGAGTATAAAAAAGCTGGCCAGTTACATGATACTCCCCCGTCGCTTTGCGACACCCCCTCTATGTTAGAGGGGGAGTTCTAAATCAGCTTATCTATTCATCAACCTTAGACCTAAATTATTATGAAAAACAAAGAAACTTGGAAGATGGTGATACAGTTCGCCATTTCGATACTGACAGCAGCATTGACTGCGATGGGAACAACCTCGTGTATGGGGCACGGACCCATCTACCTGTAAAGTTATCCTCCCTAAAATGAGGAATCTCAGCCAGCAAAACAAATGCCCTCGCTGAAATTGGCGAGGGCATTAACTATCAGTTTACAAGTATTAGTCAGTAGCGGTGAGTTATTACTCTTTATTGGCACGCTTGCGTTCAATCTCGTCGAGGATGATCTTGCGCATACGCATCGACTTAGGTGTTACCTCCACATATTCGTCCTCCTTGATGTATTCCAAGGCTTCCTCTAAAGAGAACTGAACGGGTGGGGTGAGGCGTACCTTGTCGTCGGAACCGGAGGCACGCATGTTGGTGAGTTTCTTGGACTTGGTGACGTTGATGACCAAATCACGCTCATGCACATGCTCGCCCACCACCTGTCCGGCATACACCTCATCTTGTGGGAAGATGAAGAAGCGGCCGCGATCCTGCAGCTTGTCGAGGGCATAGGCAAAGGCTGTGCCAGTCTCCATGGCTACCATAGAGCCGTTGATACGGCGGATTATGTCGCCCTTGTAAGGCTGATACTCCTTGAAGCGATGAGCCATGATAGCTTCGCCGGCTGAGGCAGTCAACACATTGGTACGCAAGCCGATGATGCCACGTGACGGGATGCTGAACTCCAGGTTCACACGGTCGGCACCACCATCCTCCATCTTCAGCAAGTCACCTTTACGGCGTGTCACCATGTCTATAATCTTGCTGCTATAGTCGGTAGGCACATTGATGGTAAGCTCCTCCACTGGTTCGCACTTCACACCGTCAATCTGCTTGTAGATTACCTGAGGCTGACCCACTTGTAGCTCATAGCCTTCGCGGCGCATGGTCTCAATCAGCACGGAGAGGTGCAGCACACCACGCCCCGATACAATCCACTTGCCTTCCACTTCGGCTTTGTCAACCTTCAGTGCCAGGTTCTTGTCCAGCTCACGCTCCAGTCGTTCCTGGATGTGGCGAGAGGTGACATACTTGCCTTCCTGTCCGTAGAAAGGAGAGTCGTTGATGGTGAACAACATGCTCATGGTAGGCTCATCAATCGTGATAGGGGGCAATGCCTCGGGATTCTCGAAGTCGCAGATGGTATCGCCAATCTCGAAGTTGTCTAAGCCCACAATGGCGCAGATGTCGCCAGAGCCCACCTCAGCCACACGCTTGCGACCCATACCTTCGAAAGTATGCAATTCCTTGATCTTGGTCTTTGTCATCTCGCCATTTCGGTGAGAAAGTGTAACATTCATACCTTCTTTGATAACTCCACGGTGAACTCGCCCCACAGCGATTCGTCCTGTGTAAGAAGAGTAGTCGAGCGATGTGATCAGCATCTGCACTGTACCGTCCAACTGTTCAGGAGCAGGGATGTTGTCGATGATGCAATCCAGCAAAGGTGTGATGTCAGAAGTAGGCTGCTTCCAGTCAGTGCTCATCCAACCGTTCTTGGCTGAACCATAGATAACAGGATAATCCAACTGCTCCTCGGTAGCATCGAGGTTGAACATCAGGTCGAACACCATCTCGTTCACCTCCTCTGGGCGACAGTTAGGCTTATCCACTTTATTCACCACCACTATAGGCTTCAAGCCAATCTGCAGGGCTTTCTGCAACACAAAGCGTGTTTGCGGCATGGGACCCTCGAAGGCATCCACCAACAGCAGGCAGCCATCAGCCATGTTTAATACACGCTCCACCTCGCCACCGAAGTCGCTATGCCCCGGCGTGTCGATGATGTTAATCTTCGTATCTTTATAATTAATGGAAACGTTCTTAGAAAGAATCGTGATGCCTCGTTCACGTTCCAGTTCATTGTTATCCAGCATCAGCTGACCTGTCTGTTGGTTCTCGCGAAACAGGTTTCCTGCCAGTAACATCTTATCTACCAAGGTGGTCTTACCATGGTCCACATGGGCAATAATGGCGATATTTCTTATATTCTGCATACCTATAGTCTTAAAAGTGGGTGCAAAATTAGTAAAAAAATCCCAATTATCGCTTGTCAATTCAAATATATTGCGTACCTTTGCCCCGCATTTAACGATTTACAATCAATTTTTTATTAAACTTTATGTATTTAGACGCTGCTAAAAAGAAGGAAATCTTCGAGAAGTACGGAAAGTCTAACACTGATACTGGCTCACCTGAGGCCCAGATAGCATTGTTCTCATACCGTATCTCTCACCTGACCGAGCATTTGAAGGTCAACAAGAAGGATTATAGCACTGAAAGAGCATTGACGATGTTGGTAGGTAAGCGTCGCCGCCTGCTGAAATACCTGCAGGAGCGTGACATCAACCGCTATCGTGAAATCATCAAGGCTCTGGGCTTGCGCAAGTAATCACTTGCAGCACGGTTTCAAAAAGGGAAGTCTTTCAAGGCTTCCCTTTTTTATTTACTCTTCTCCTTAACATCATTTCACTTTTTTTATTTCCCCAAATCGTGGAGTTTGTTGTATATTTGCAGCATTGAGTTTTACGCAAAACCATTTGTTGCACAATCGTTTATATTTTGTGCAATAAACGAAAAGCGTTAATTGTAAAAAGATTTTACATTATGTGGCAACTATCAGAGAAAACCATTGGACAATGGCTGGAGTATTGGGCAAAGAAGACTCCTGATAAAGAATACATTGTTTACTCCGACCGTGATATGCGTTGGACATTCAAGCAATTCAATGACCGTGTTGACCGACTGGCGATGGGCTTGTTGGCCATCGGTGTGAAAAAAGGTACCCATGTTGGCATCTGGGCAAGCAACATCCCAGATTGGAATACCATGTTCTTTGCCTGTTCTAAGATAGGGGCTATTTCCATCATGGTAAACACCAACTTCAAGCAGTATGAGATTGAAGATATGGTTCGGAAAAGTGATATGGAAGTGCTCTGTATCATTGAGCATGAGAAAGACAACAACTTCATGGATATGACCTATCAGATGTTGCCCGAGCTGAAGACACAGGAGAAAGGGAAACTCAACAGTGCGGCATTCCCCACGATGAAGACGGTGATATATATGGGTACAGAGCAACACAGAGGTATGTTCACCATCAATGAACTGATGATGATGGGACTTACTGTGGGTGAGGGTACCTATCAGAAGGCAAAGAACGCTTGTAGCTGCTACGATGCCATCAACATCCAATACACCAGTGGAACCACAGGCTTCCCGAAGGGGGCTACATTGTCTCACTATGGTATCTGCAACAATGGTCACCTGACAGGTGTGCACCTTGACTTTACCCCTGATACGAAGCTTTGCATCTGTGTGCCTTTGTTCCACTGCTTCGGGTTGGTACTGGGTGTACTGAACTGCTTGACACATGGTTGTACGATGGTGGTTGTCAAACGCTTTGATCCGCTCATGGTGTTGGCCAGCATACACAAGGAACGATGCACTTCGCTTTATGGTGTCCCCACCATGTATATTAATATCCTGAACCATCCAATGTTCGATTTGTTCGATTTGAGCAGTTTGCATGCAGGCATTATGGCTGGCTCACTCTGTCCTGTGCCACTGATGAGGGAGGTGGAGAAGAAGATGCACATGATTGTAACCAGTGAGTATGGATTGACGGAAGCATCACCTGGCATGACGCAGACGCGTTGGGATGATCCATTCGAGGTGCGATGCACCACTGTGGGACGCGAGTTTGAGCATACTGAGGTTAAGGTGCTGGATGAAGATGGTAATGAATGTCCTATTGGCGTGGAGGGTGAGCTATGCAACCGAGGCTATAGCAATATGCTTGGCTATTACAAAGACCCAGAGGCTACTGCCCAGCTGATTGACAAGAGCAACTGGCTTCACAGTGGCGATATCGGTTATAAAGATGCGGACGGCAACTTCCATGTGACTGGCCGCATCAAGGATATGATTATACGAGGCGGCGAGAATATCTATCCCAGTGAGATTGAAGATTATCTGCAGCGGATGCCTGAAATCAAGATTGTGCAGGTGGTGGGTGTGCCATCGAAGAAATATGGTGAGAGTGTGGGCGCATTCATTATGCTGAATCCTGATTGTCATCTGACAGAACTTGACATCCGAGAGTTTTGTGAAGGACAGATTGCACGCTACAAAATACCCAAATACATTTTCTTTGTCGATGAGTTCCCGCTCACAGGCAGTGGAAAGATTCAGAAGTACAAGCTTCGTGAAATGAGCCTGGATCTTTGCAAGAAGCAAGGAATTGAGGTAATCTAACAACAATCCCTCCAAATTGGAGGGATTATTTGTGAGTTCAGAGAAGATTGTCTATCCTTGTTTGGCCTTGAATGCCAGGGCATACATCCTCATTTGCTTCATCATGGCTAACAGTCCGTTGCTTCGGGTGGGGGACAGATGCTCACGCAGTCCTATCTGCTCGATGAAGTAGAGGTCGGCATTCAGGATGTCGTCAGGAGTCTGGTTGTCGAGCACACGAATCAGCAGGGCGATGATGCCCTTCACAATCAGTGCGTCGCTCTCTGCCTGGAAATGTATCTTGCCTTCGTCGGTGAGGTCGGCTTGCAGCCATACGCGACTTTGGCAACCCTCAATGAGATTGCTTTCGTTCTTGTATTTTTCGTCTAAAGGCTCCTGTTCGTTGCCCAGGTCGATGAGTAACTGGTATTTGTCCATCCAGTCGTCGTAATCGCTGAACTCGGCGATGATTTCGTCTTGTATTTCGTTGATTGTCATGGCTATTTGTTTTATGGAATTAATGGGATTAATGGGATTATATGGGGCTATTTTTCTTGGTAGATTACTTGCAGTATGGTTTGGCCTACGGCTTTGAGGGTGGGTGTCGTAATGACATCCATATTGTCTTTCATCGTATGCCAATGCTCGAAGAAGGTGTATCTATCACTGGAGGGGATGATGTCGATGGTTGGGATGCGGGCAATCTGATTGATGAACAGATGGTCGTCGGTTGCGCCACCACCTCCCTTTGACACGAAATAGTTGTCGTAGCCGATAGACTTGGCTGCTTTCCATACTTTACGGTTTACATCGCGCGCATACTTCTCTGAATAATACTCATAAAGGAACTGTGCATTGGCGCCTCCCACCATATCCAACAGGATGCCGAAACGGGCGTTGTAGCCCTGCACATGAGGGTTTCGTGCCCAGTATTGCGAGCCCAAGCACCAAGAATTTTCGTCGCTGAGGTTGGAATCACGGTGGTTGCCCACATCTTCAGCATCCAAGAAAATGATGTCGATACCGATGGTTGGTTGCTGCATTTGTAACTGGCGAGCCACCTCCAACAATACGCCCACACCACTGGCTCCATCGTTGGCACCAAGGATAGGGGTATAGTGCTTGGAAACGTCTGGGTCGTTGTCCGCCCATGGGCGACTGTCCCAATGTGAGAACAAAGCCACACGCTTCTTGGCATCTGGGTTAAAAGCACCTATGATGTTGCGAGCCTTCAGCATCTTACCTTCGTAAGAGGGCAAGTCGGCATGCTGGTTATACACTTTTGCGCCAAACTGAGCCAACTTCTCAGCCAGATAGTCGCCACAGGCATCGTGGGCAGATGAGTTCATCACACGAGGACCGAAATCCACTTGTGCCTTCACATAGTTAAACGCACTGTCGGCGTTGAACTGTGGCACATTGACGATGGTTCTCGTCTCGGCATCCTCGCCTTCGCTTCCCTTGCTTTGCCCTCCGCAAGCCACAAAGCTCACCAAAGTCAAAATCATTATCAAATTAACCATTTTCCTATTTCTTATTTTCATTTTCCAAGTTCCAAGTTTCAAGTTCCAAGTTTCAATTTCCTATTTTCCTATCACCAAATTTCAAGGTCACTTCTTTCTTGCTTACTTTCAGTTCCACCTTAGCTCCCTCGATGATAGGCAGGTTCATTGGTACATGCCCCACAGGGAAACGGAAACAAATGGGGTAGGTGTAGCCCTTTAGCAGGTCTGCTAAAGCAGGATATAGCTCCTTGCCCAACTGCTTGTGCTCCTCAAACTCCGTGAACTGACAGATAATCAAGCCCGACAACTTGTCGAGGAAGCCACTTAGCTTGAGATTGTAGAACATTCGCTCGATGGCGTGAGGTTTCTCACCTACATCTTCCACGAAGAGGATGGTTCCCTCGGGGTTGATGTCGTAAGGAGTACCTATCAATCCGTGCCACACCGCCATATTGCCACCTCGGATGATGCCTGTTGCCTTGCCTGTGTGATTCAGGGGATTGCCCTCGCAAGTATAATGCTGCTGAGCGTTGATGCCAAACAGGATGTCGTGAATGGCTCGGTTGCAAAAATCATCGGCTCCCTCTTGCAAAAGGTGTTTCAGCATTGGGGCATGCAGGGAAGCAAAGCCTTCGCTCTGTATGCGACAATGCAGAGCCGTGATGTCGCTGAAGCCAATCAGCCATTTGGGATGCTCGTGGAACTTGCTGAAGTCCAACTGAGCCAGCAGGTTATTGGCACCATATCCTCCACGACTGCAAAAGATGGCTCGACAATCTGCGTCATCCATAGCCCGTTGCAGGTCGCCCAAGCGTTGTTGTACCGTTCCGGCAAAGTTGCCGTAAGTGCTACGGACATATCGGCCTGTGCTGACCTTCAATCCCCAGCTTTTCAGGCATTTGATGCCTCCAGTGAGGATGGATGGCTCGATGATGCTCGATGGGGAAATCACTGTCACCTTATCTCCTTTCTGCAAGAATGGTGGGTATTGGAATGTTGTTTTCATACCTTATTTATATATTATGGGCACAAAGTTACAACTCTTGTCGCAATTTTCACGGTTTTTGGGGATAAAAAATGCTCCCGACCGAAGTCAGGAGCATTGCTTTATATCAGAAGTGTATCTTATTGCTCTTCTTTACGAGGGTTGAATGCTGGGCGAGGACGACGTTCGCCATTGCCGCGACGCTCGTTATTGCCACGATTCTCACCACGATTCTCCTGGCGCTCAGGACGCTCAGGACGAGGACGGCGCTCAGGACGCTCCTGATAACCCTCTGGCTTTGGCAGTAACACCTTGTGAGACAGCTTGAACTTACCAGTCTTAGGATCAATCTCCAGCAACTTAACCTCAATGTCGTCACCTTCCTTGATGCCTGCTTCCTCAACGGTTTCCAAACGTTTCCAGTCGATTTCTGAAATGTGAAGCAGACCATCCTTGCCAGGCAGGAACTCAACGAAAGCACCATAAGGCATGATAGAACGAACCTTGCCAGTATAAACCTCACCAACCTCAGGCTGAGCTACGATAGCCTTGATCATTTGCAAAGCTGCATCGATGTTCTCCTTGTTGTTGGCTGCAATTTCAATGCGTCCACCTTCCTCAACCTCTTCGATAGAGATAACGGTCTTGGTCTCTTCCTGCATACCTTGGATAATCTTTCCACCCGGGCCAATCACAGCGCCGATGAACTCCTTAGGAATCATCATGGTAACGATGCGAGGAGCATGAGGCTTGAGGTCTTCACGAGGCTCTGCGATGCAATCGGTCAGCTTGCCCAAGATGAACTCACGACCCTGCTTAGCCTGCAGCAAAGCCTTCTCTAAAATCTCATAACTCAAACCATCTACCTTGATATCCATCTGGGTAGCGGTAATACCATCGCGGGTACCAGTTACCTTGAAGTCCATATCACCCAAGTGATCCTCATCGCCCAAGATATCAGAAAGCACTACATACTTGTCACTCTCAGAGTCCTTGATCAGACCCATAGCGATACCAGATACAGGCTTCTTAATCTTCACACCAGCATCCATAAGTGCCAATGTTCCGGCACATACAGTAGCCATTGAAGAAGAACCGTTTGACTCAAGGATATCAGAAACCACGCGAACTACGTAAGGATAATCAGCAGGAATCTGACCCTTCAAAGCGCGCCAAGCCAAGTGACCGTGACCAATCTCGCGACGACCTACACCGCGCTGAGCCTTAGCCTCGCCAGTTGAGAATGGGGGGAAGTTATAGTGCAGCAGGAAACGCATCTTGCTTTGGTCAAGTACATCGTCAACAATCTTCTCATCTTGCTTGGTACCCAATGTACAGGTAGTCAATGACTGAGTTTCACCACGGGTGAAAATTGCTGATCCGTGAGGACCTGGCAATGGGCTTACCTCGCACCAGATAGGACGAATTTCGGTAGGCACACGACCATCCAAACGGGTACCTTCGTCGAGCACACAACGGCGCATAGCGTCACGGGTCACATCAGCGAAGTAACGGTCAATCATAGCTGCTTTCTCCTCTAATTCCTCCTCTGTGAACTGAGCCTTGAACTCGTCGCAGATGGTGGTGGCGTTGTCTTCACGCTTGTGTTTGTCGGCGCAACCTTCCTTCGCCAGGTCATACAGACGCTGGTAGCTGAAGTCGCGTACAGCTTTACGCAAATCCTCGTCGTTTTCCTCGTGGTTATACTCACGCTTCACGGTAGAGCCAACTTCTTCTGCCAGCTCCATCTGAGCCTTGCACATCACCTTGATGGCATCGTGACCAGCCTTGAGGGCACCCAGCAGATCCTGCTCAGAAACCTCACTCATCTCACCTTCCACCATCATGATGTTATCGTAAGTAGCACCTACCATGATATCCATATCAGCTTTTGCAAGCTGTTCGAAAGTCGGGTCAATTACGTACTGGCCATCTACGCGTGCTACTCGCACCTCGCTGATAGGACCGTTGAAAGGAATGTCTGATACAGCTAAAGCAGCTGAAGCAGCGAGACCTGCCAAAGCATCAGGCATGTCAACGCCGTCGGCAGAGAAAAGGATGATGTTTACATACACCTCAGCATGGAAGTTGTCTGGGAACAAAGGACGCAAAGCGCGGTCCACCAGACGGCAGGTCAGAATCTCATAGTCTGAAGCCTTGCCCTCACGCTTGGTAAAGCCACCTGGGAAGCGACCAAATGAAGCGTATTTTTCTCTGTACTCTACCTGTAAAGGCATAAAATCTGTTCCGGGAACTGCATCTTTTGCCGCACAAACAGTAGCCAAAAGCATGGTATTGCCCATACGCAGCATCACAGAACCGTCTGCCTGTTTTGCGAGCTTTCCCGTTTCGAGTGTGATGGTTCTTCCATCAGGTAACTCGATCGTCTTAACAATTGGATTAATCATAAAATCTTTAAAAAACTGTGTATATCTTAATAAAAATCGCGCAAAGTTACACATTATATTTATCAAAACCTTATCTTTGCAGCGATTTTTATAAAAATGAACGGAAAATTATGAAGAAAACAGTGATTTGGGCCTTTGCTGTGGCCATACTTACCGCTTGTAGCGGGCATAGGCAGCAGTTCATCGTAGAAGGACAAGTGAGTGGAGCTAACGGTAAGACGATTTATTTTGAACAGTCAGCCTTGAATGGTATTCTGCTGGCAGACTCTGCTAAATTAGGCAGCAGTGGCTCGTTCAAATTTAATCATGCGGCTCCTGATGCGCCTGACTTCTACCGCCTACGCATTGAAGACAAAATAATCAATTTCTGTGTGGATTCAACTGAGACAATACGTGTAAAGGCCGATTATGCCAGATTCGCGACTGGCTATACCATCGAGGATTCCTACAATAATGACAAGATAAAGGAGTTGAGCCTGAAACTGGCTGAGTTGCAAGACAAGGTGGATATCCTCTCGAAGAGCTATGATGACAACAAGATTTCCAACATCCTGTTCAGTGATAGCCTCGAGCGCATGATCAATGCTTATAAAGAAGAAGTGAAGACCAAGTATATCTATGCGGCACCCAACACGCCGTTTGCTTATTATGCTTTGTTCCAGCAGGTGGGACAATATACTTTGTTCGACCCTCTCAGCAGCAAGGACGATGTGAAGGCATTCGGTGCCGTAGCTACCAGCTTCAACACACTGTACCCACATTCTGAGCGTGCCAAGAACATTTATAATATTGCCATCAAGGGTATGCGCAACGTCCGCCTGGCGGATGCTTCCATCGAGGTGGCAGATAATCAGGTAGGTGAGACTGGCATTATCGATATTGAGTTGCGCGACATCGACGGCAATGTGCGCAAGCTCAGCGAACAGAATGGCAAGGTGGTTGTGCTTGATTTCACTGCATACCAAACCGACTTCTCGGCTGACCATAACTTGGCTTTGCGTGAGGTTTATGCTAAGTATGCCGACAAGGGATTGGAGATTTATCAGGTTTCGCTTGATAGCAACGAGCATTATTGGAAAACTGCTGCAGATAAATTGCCTTGGATTTGCGTGCGTGAGCCTCGGGGTGTTTACTCCGATTTGCTTAACCTTTACAACTTCCAGTCATTACCTGCTGTGTATATAATCAACCGTGCTAACGAACTGAATTCACGCGTAGATAACATCGAAAACCTGGAGGCAGCCGTTAAGAAATTGCTCTAAAGCAAGAAAAATAAGTAAAAACCTTCAAAAAAACATGTAAGTTTTTGTTTATAACAACATAATCATTTATATTTGCAGTGCAAATTGAGGTAAAAAGGGGTTCCAACGCAACCATGTGTTGGAATTCTTTTTTGTTACTTTTGATTCGAAGGAAAAATTAAAAACTAAATATTATGGGATACATTTCTGAAGAAGGCTACAATAAACTCGTAGCACAATTGCGACACTTGGAGGCTGTGGAGCGTCCAAAGGTCATTGAAGCCATTAGGGAGGCTCGTGACAAGGGGGACTTGTCGGAGAACGCCGAGTATGATGCTGCTAAAGAACAGCAGGGAATGCTTGAAGCGAAGATTAACCAGCTGAAGCAGACGATTGCCGATTCCAAGATTCTGGACACAAAGATGCTGAAAGCTGATACTGTGCAGATCTTGACGAAGGTAACACTGAAGAATGTCAAGGCTAATAATCAGCAAATGACTTACACCATCGTTTCTGATACAGAGGCTAACCTGCGCGAAGGTAAGATTTCAGTGAATACACCCATTGCCCAGGGACTGTTGGGCAAGAAGGTGGGTGATGTGGTGGACATCAAAGTGCCGCGAGGCATGATGACTTTCGAGATTATGGAGATTAGTTTATAACAATTGAATTAGGAGGTAAACTTATGGCAAGCATTTTCAGTAGAATCGTGGCAGGTGAGATTCCTTCTCACAAGATTGCCGAAAACGACAAGTTCTTTGCTTTTTTGGATATTAATCCATTGGTAAAGGGTCATGTACTGGTGATTCCCAAACAGGAAATTGACTATATCTTCGATGTGCCCGATGATGACTTGGCAGAGATGATAGTGTTCGCCAAGCACATTGCCATTGCTATCAAAAAAGCTTTCCCTTGCATTAAGGTTGGCATGGGTGTTCTGGGTCTTGAGGTGCGTCATGCTCATATCCACTTGGTACCTATGCAGAGCGAGAAAGACCTCATCTTCTCTAATCCGAAACTCAAGCTCACCAATGAGGAGCTGGCAGAGATAGCAGAGAAAATTCGTAAAGAATTATAAAAGAAGAACCCCTTAGCTCCCCCTCTAATTTAGAGTGGGGAGCCTATAAGGTGGGGTAGTATCAAGTATATTTATCCCCATATTTCAACTGTGCATCAGTCACATACTTGCGGATGGCACTTTCCTCATCCTTCTTGCAAATCAGCAACACATTATCGCTTTCCGCAATTAGATAACCGTCCAGTCCTGCAATTACTGCCAACTTGCCACTCGGCATCACGATAATGTTGTCCTTGCTGTCATACTGTAATGTTTGGCATTTCAGCGTCACATTGCCGTTGTCATCCTTAGGCGACAAATCATAGAGTGATCCCCAGGTACCCAAGTCGCTCCATCCGAAATCTCCTAATGATACATACACATTATCAGCCTTCTCCATTACGCCAAAGTCGATTGACACATTCGTGCAGGAGGGGAAGTGGTCGTTGATAAACGCTATCTCCTGTGCTGTTCCATAGTCGTCCGATTTAAGGTTCTTCGCTACTTCCGGTAGATAGGTTTCAAAGGCTTTAATGATGCTGTTTACGTTCCACATAAACAAGCCCGAGTTCCAGTAAAACTCACCACTTGCCAGGAACACCTTTGCAAGTTCCAGCTCTGGTTTCTCAGTAAATGTCTTCACCTTATACAAATTATCCCCCTCTTTGGAAGCAATCTGAATATATCCATAGGCTGTTTCGGGGCGGTTGGGCTTGATGCCCAAGGTAAGCAGTTTATCTGCTTTTTTCACAAACTGCAATCCGTTGCTGATGGCTGTCAAAAACTCGTCTTCCTTCAGTATCAGGTGGTCGGATGGTGCTACCACGATATTGGCATTGGGGTTCAGTGCCCTGATGTGATATGATGCCCAAGCTATGCACGGAGCTGTGTTTCTTCTGCAAGGTTCCAACAAGATCTGTTGTGGGTGAAGCTGTGGCAACTGTTGTTGAACCAGGTTGGCATATAGCTCGTTAGTTACAATCAAAATGTTTTCGGCAGGTATCAGCTTATTAAAGCGGTCGAAGGTTTGCTGTAACAACGAACGTCCTGTACCAAAAAAGTCCAGGAACTGCTTTGGTAAGTTCTTTCGGCTATAAGGCCAGAAGCGACTACCCACGCCTCCGCTCATTATCACGCAATAATTGTTTCTTTTGTTAATCATGGAAAATCAGTGTTAGTTTTATTAGTTTGGCTAATATACATCTTTTTTTTCAACATGAGCAATATTCTTCAATAATTTACACTTTAGATGAAATTTTTATGTTTCCTGTTTGCTAATTCAGAAAATGTTCGTATCTTTGCACCGCAATTTTGCGAAAAGCAGTTGCCCAGATGGCGGAATCGGTAGACGCGCTGGTCTCAAACACCAGTGGGGCAACCCATCCCGGTTCGACCCCGGGTCTGGGTACAAGTAATTGATTTATAAAGCGTTGTGACTTAATCGGTTGCAACGCTTTTTGTTTGGTGTTGCTGAAACATTGGTGAAACAGATTTGTTTTTATTAGGTAATTACATACTTTTTGACCCCAAGGGATATTTATTGTTAGCGTGACTCCTTGAGGTCAATCAAACGTTTTACGTTGAAGTTGGCGACTCAATGATGCGAGAATTATGGGGTCTAACCCTATATAGGTGCCAAAGATTAAGTCCTTTCAAAGAAAAAGATGGAATAAAAAGTGCGTTTCAAATTGGGTATAGGCGCATGATCATTTGCCTATAGCCGCACGATCGTTTGGGCATAGCCAAACGATTAATTACTTGGGGGTCTCTCCCTGTTTACTACTAATTAGGTAACGTGTTTCATAAGCAAGGCATGCTGTCAACAATGTCAGTATAACTGTCAACTGGTTCAGTAAAGATCCTGGAAAAGGTTACAAATAGCTGCCCAAAAGGTTACACGGTTACACTGTAACCATATCCCCTCAGAGCTGTAATATCTGTACAGTTCTTGTTATAATTACTTTACATAATGGCATTTATGATAAGATAATGTTAAGATTTAAGAACCGTGCGGTTACATGGTTACACTTGTAACCTGTAACCTTTTTTATGTCTTTATATGATTAAAATCTGTACTGCCCTAAAAAGGGAACTAAATACTTGTTGGCAGTAATTTGCTTTTGGCATTTGCTATTTTTGTTATAAAAGGAATTATTGCTGTCCGCTAATGCTTAAATTGCATCAAATTAAAAAGGCTGAATACCTATGCGGGATTCAGCCTAATTTTTATTCTGATGCAAAAGTTTAACCGGACAGCAATAATCTGTAATTGTGAATTATCCGAAAATAATTTTGCCTGCACGTCCTAATATGGGCTTTGTAACTGCCACGATAATCCACGAGATAACGAGGATAAACAGGGCAGATACGGGAATCATCAATGCTACAGGTATATTCAACGAGGTAACAAGCAAAAAGCAGGGACCAACGAAAAAATAATGAATCATATAGATGCCAAAACCACAAAGAGTAAGTGAGTGCAACAGGCGGGTAGTACGGCTCTCGGCAGACAACTTTACATGCTTGATTAACAGGAACCAAGCTGTTGTCATCAACACCACATTCAACGAGTTATAAGTCCAAAAGAGCTCAACCAGCGAAGGTGTTAGCTCGGGCAAGGCAAGAATACTATGGAAACCAGCGAAGGTGACAGCATAGCCTATTGCAAATAGGATTATTGACAGTGGCAACGTCTTAGAAAAGCTAAGGGTTACGTAATGGCGTAGATAGTATCCCAGTAGCAGATAGCCAGTGAATCCTGCGAAATAATAGAAAGTGCCGAAGGCATTCCAGTCACAGGTTCCGAAAATAAAGGGACTTACATACTGCTGAACGTATGGAAGCAGTGTGCTCGCACCCCAAAGCAGCAGGAAAAACTCTATCTGTCGGCGAGAGGCACGTTCCACCCAAGCAGAGAGGATGGGCATGTACAAGTAGAGGCCGATAAGCATATAGATGTACCACATGTGGGTGGTTATGCTGCTGAACGTGTAAGGGATAGAGGCGATGGCTTTCAAGCAAGCATTCAAAGTCTGGGCATCGCTCTCTGCCCAGGGATAGAAGATATAAAATATATTCTCATCCACCCCCGACAACTTTAAGAACCAAGGGAAGAGGTTGTAAAGGACTGACCAAATGAGGAATGGCCACAACACTCGCCCGATGCGCTTGCGATAGAAACCACCCATAGGTTGACTGACGGGTAACAATAGGGCTCCAGTCAACATGACAAAGAGAGGTACGCAGGGGCGCACAAAGCACCCCCACAGTTGACCCCATAACTGAGCGTCGGCCCCTACGATTTCACCTGTGCCATAAGTTGCAGCGGCATTGAAGGGATCGGCTGCATGGCACATGGCCAAACTAAAAAATGCCACGAGGCGAACGGCATCAAGCCAGACAATCTGTTTCTTTTCGGTTATCGTAATCATTTAAAAATCAGTTGTACAAATGAGCTGAGATTGCGACGCCAAACCTTCCATTCATGACCACCTGGGTATTGTTCCCAAACCACACCCTTGTAGCCCTTGTCGGTGAGCTTCTGCTTGAAATCCAGCATACCGTCGATGCGGTTATCCTGCTCGCCACAAGCCAGGTAGATAACATCGAACTTATTGTATTTAGATGGGTTGGTGTACATGCCCGGGAAGTGCTGCTCGGCATCAAAAGGTGCGCCACCGATAGCAGTAGCACCAATGAGTCCCGATGAGAAGATGCCTACATTGGCAAATACATCCACGTTGCGGAAGGCAATGTAGAAGGACTGGCCACCACCCATTGACAAACCTGCTACAGCACGACCGTTGCGGTTTTTGATAACAGGATAGTTCTTCTCGATGTAAGGCAGGATGTCTGCCACTAATGACGAATAGTTGTCGAAGCCAGAGGCATACTGCTTGACATCAGTCTTGACAGGTATGCCCAAAGTTTGGGCGGCATATTGGTTAGGATTGCCATTAGGCATCACCACTATCATAGGCTTTGCCTTGCCTTGCGCGATGAGGTTGTCGAGTATCTGGCATGTGCGTCCCAAGGTTGACCAAGCATCCTCATCGCCACCGCCTCCGTGCAGGAGGTAAAGCACAGGATACTTCACGCTCTTGTTGTTGCGGTCGTAGCCTGCCGGGGTATAGACGTACATGCGTCGAGTCATGCCGTTCTCGGCAGAGTAGTACCACACATGTTCCACATTACCTGGCTTGCTGCACTCCGCATAGAGGTCAGCATAGTCGCCAGAAATCAGTAATGAGTTCATGTAGCGGGAACCGTCACGCTGCACCAGTACGTTAGAAGGGTCGAGCATGGTCACACCATCCACCACGATGTTGTAGGTGTAAAGCTCGGGAGCCGGATGAGGGGTAGTAGCTGTCCATACACCATTCTCGTCTTGTGTCATAGGCAGCTTAGAGGCGTCATAGCCTAACCAAGAGGCGGAAACACTGACTTTGCGGGCTTTGGGTGCCACAAAGCGGAAGGTGACGTTGCCGTCTTTCAGTTCTGGGGACTTTGCTCCGGCACGGAACGCCAGCGAGTTGGCTTCCTGCGCGAAAGCAGAGAAACAAGTTACAAGGGCTAAAGCCAATGTTAAGATTCGGAATGTCTTTTTCATATATTTACAAATTTAAAGTTTCGTCAGGTCGGCCTTGATGAGGCAGTGGTCGCTCAACATAGCGTTGTTGATGACCGAAACATTGCTGATGGCAAAGCCCTTGGTGATGATATTGTCGATGCAGCTGCGAGGACTGAGACCTGCGGGGTAGGTGAGCAAATCGCCCAAATATCCGTGATTCGCCATGTCGTAGCCAGCATGGATGAAAGCATCGAACTCATCGGTCTTGCCCGTGTTCCAGTCGCCACACATAATCACATATTTGTCATTCTTAAACGCCTCTATCAGCTCCTCAATCTGAATAGCACGATAGGGAGCCCCGTTTTCACCTTGGTTCCAGTCGAGATGGGTAGAAACCACCTTTACAATGTCGCCGTCTATCCGCATGGTGGTCACTAGGTAGTAGCGTTTCTGTACCATCTTTTTGAACTCAACTATTTCAGTGGATATCACTTCGAACCCGTTACTGAAGATAGCGTTGCAGTTATATTCGTATTGAGGACCTATCTGCGCTTCATGGTAGTTCGACAGGATAGCCTCGTAGGCGTTTACTGCTGGCTGATTATCGGTGGCATTCACCATCAGGGGATTGTACTCCACCAACGCCAGGATGTCGGCATTCAGCTCGTTGAAATAAGCACGGTATGTCTGCCGGTAGAAGTCGAATACATTATGCTTCAGCGTGGTATCGCCTGACTTGCCCAAGGCAAAATGACCGATGTTCCAACTGGCTACGGTAAATTTAGTGAACTGCTTATTCTGAGCATTTATACAAAGGCAAACAGAAGCTGCAAGCAATAAAAGAGTAAAAAACCTTTTCATAAAGTACCTCCAATTTGTTTTATAGGGCAAAAATAGTAATAAAATGGACACGAAAAGGATAACTTTCCCTTTTTTTCTTTGATAAATAATGAAAAGATTGTATTTTTGCGACGATTTAGGCGAATTGTTGTAAACTTTAAATAAATAAGCAAATGAACAGAAGAAATTTCTTGGGTATGGGTGCAGCTGCTTTGGCAGGTATGGCACTTGTTCCTTCACTGACCTCTTGTGGCGGTGAGAATACTAAGGTGGCTAAGCGCGATGGCGACAAGCCAAATTCTAACTTCGGTGGTGTTCACATGGGTACCATTACCTATAGCTGGCGTGACCAGAAGGGTGGTTTGGACAACCTGATTAACTATTGCAAGCAGGCTAATGTAAGCAACCTCGAGCTGATGGGCAACGACCTGGAAGCTTGTCTGGATGCCCCTCAGAGCCCTATGATGACTATCATGCAGGCCGTTAATGCTCGCTTGACTCCAGAGCAGCGTCAGGGCATGAGAGGTTTTGGTGGCTTTATGGACTTCATGAACGATAACGAGAAGAAGCAGATGAACGACTACAACGAGGCATTTGCTAACTTCCGTAAGAACATGGATTGGGACAAGGTGGAATCAGTTCGCAAGCGTTTTGCTGCTGAGAACATCGACATCCACATCGTGAAGACCCAGCCAGGTGCTAACTCTTCTGACGAGGATTGCGACTATGCATTCAAGCTGGCTAAGGCTATGGGTGCTAAGGGTGTAACAGCTGAGTTGTCAATTGACGCAGCTAAGCGTTGCGCTCCGTTTGCTGAGAAGTACGACATGTTCTATTGCATGCACAACCACATGCAGTATTCTACTCCAGAGTGGGCAGCAGGTCCAGAACCAGTATTGTCTATTTCTCCAAACATCATGCTGAACTTCGACTTCGGTCACTATTTCGGCTCAACTGGCAAGAATCCTTGTGACTTCATCGAGAAGTACCACGATCGTATCTTCTCTATGCATACTAAGGACAAGACCGGTCCTAATGCTGCTAAGGCTAATGAGAACCAGGTATGGGGCCAGGGTGAAACTCCTCTGGATGATGTTCTGAAGCTGGTACAGGCTAAGTATAATAACCTCTACTGCGACTGCGAGCTCGAGTATGCTGTGGCTCCTTGGAGCAACTCTATCAAGGAGGTTGGCACTTGCATGAACTATGCACGCCGCGTATTGGAATTAGGATAAGTGTTCTAAAAACAAAAATAAGGGAAGGCTCTTGCAGTTTGCAGGAGCCTTTCTTTGTTTTTTCATGCGAACTAACTATATTTGTGGTGTAAAACCATAGATTTGATAAGTTAATATGAAAAGATGTGTTTGGGTTTGTATAGCTGCATTGTTCGCTTGTGTTTGCCAAGCGGTAGAGGTGCAACGCATGGAGCCTGCCAACTGGTGGGTAGGTATGGAGAATCCCGAGGTACAGGTGTTGCTTTATGGCAAAGATATCGCTAATTGCCAAGTAAGTGTTGACTATCCGGGTGTGACCTTGAAGGAAATAGCCAAGGTGGAGAATCCCAATTACTTGTTTCTGTATCTCAATGTGGCTAAAAATGCACAGCCTGGCACATTGGACATTGTGTTGAAAGAGGGTAGAAAAGAGCAGAAGCAGCGTTTCGAGCTGAGGGAACGCAACCAGCGTAAGGGTGCACAAGGCTTTTCTACGAAAGATGTGATTTACCTCATTACCCCTGACCGCTTTGCCAATGGTAATCCACAGAATGACAACTTAGATGATGTGCAAGTAAATCGCCAACGCAGTGGATCCAGACACGGCGGTGATATCAAGGGCATCATCGACCATCTGGATTATATCCAAGAGTTGGGCTTTACCACCATCTGGCTGAACCCTATCTTAGAGAACCGTCAGCCAGGTGGCTCTTATCACGGCTATGCCATCACCGATTATTATAATGTGGATCCACGCTTCGGCACCAATGAAGAGTATGTGGAACTGATAGATAAGGCTCACGCCAAAGGAATGAAGGTGGTGATGGATATGATATTCAACCATTGTGGCAGTAACCACTGGTGGATGAAGGATATGCCTTCGCATGATTGGTTGAACAATCCTGACGAATATGTGCAGACCACCCATTTCAAGTGGACACTGATGGACGTGCATGCGCCCAAGTCGGAGAAAGATATATTGGTGAACGGCTGGTTTACACGAGGTATGCCCGACTTGAATCAACGCAACAGGCACTTGGGGAGATACCTGATACAAAACAGCATCTGGTGGATAGAATATGCCCGGATAGACGGCATTAGGCAAGACACCCATCCGTATGCCGACTATGATTTAATGACCGAATGGTGTGAGGAAGTAGAGAAGCAATATCCCGACTTCAACATTGTGGGCGAGGCTTGGTACCCCAGGGGAACGGCATCAGCTTGGTGGCAACGCAACAACAGAATCAACGACAATAATACGAAACTGAAGACGGTGATGGATTTCGACTTGGCGTTCACCTCTGCCAAAGCTTTCATCGATGAGTGCAACAGCAGCGAGGGTTCGGAGGCAGGATTATTCAAACTGTATGAGGTGATTGCACAGGATTTCCTGTTCCCTGATCCAGACAATATATTAATATTCTTGGATAATCATGACTTGGGCAGATTCTCATTGAAAGAAGACAAAGACCTGAATAAATACAAGCAGGCCATCGCTTTCTTGGCTACTACCAGGGGTATTCCTGAAATCTACTACGGTACAGAAATTCTGATGACAGGTACCAAGAAGGAAGGTGACGGTGTGATACGTACTGATTTCCCAGGAGGTTGGGAGGGCGATGCGCGTAATGCCTTTACGGCATCAGGACGTACAGACAAAGAGAACGAAGCATGGGATTATATGAAGAAGTTGCTGAACTGGCGCAAGAGTAGTAAAGCCGTTACTGAAGGCAAACTGATACACTATACTCCTGACCGTAGCGGATGTTATGTGTATGCCCGCATCTCTGGCACTAATACGGTGCTGGTTATCATGAACGGAACAGATGAGGACAAGGCGCTTGACATGAAACGCTTCCATGAGGTGATAGGAGGCAATACTGTCGGGTTGGATGTGGTGACAGGTAAGGTGGTTAACCTACAGAATCCAGTGGAGATCCCACAACGTGGAGTGTATGTTCTTAAATTGGATTCCTGGTTGGCAGAATGATAAAGATTATTAACAATAAACCAAGATAAGTATGAAAACACTGAAATCAATGATAGTGATTGCTGGTTTGCTGATGAGTAGCCAGCTGTTTGCTGAGCAAGTCCCTTTGGTAACTAATATTTTTGCTCGTCCTTCTATTTCCCTTTGTGGCAAATGGAACTATATTGTTGACCCACTGGAGAATGGATATTATGACTATCGTCATAGACCTTGGGATACCAATGGGTTCTTTGAGAACAAGAAACCTGCTAATCCTTCTGAACTGGTAGAGTATGATTTCGATACTTCACCTTATATGACCATACCTACTGACTGGAATACAGCTGACGATCAGTTGTTCTTCTATGAGGGAACTGTGTGGTTTAAGAAAAGCTTTAACTATCAGCTTAAAACAGGTAAGCGTGCCATCCTTTATTTCGGAGCGGTGAACTACGATGCTAAGGTGTATGTAAATGGCAAGAAGGTAGGTGAGCATGTGGGAGGATTCACGGCTTTCAATTTCGATGTGACTGATGTGTTGAAAGATGGTGAGAACTTCGTGATTGTGAAGGTGGATAACAAACGTGCGCAAGATAATGTACCAACATTGAACTTTGACTGGTGGAACTATGGAGGTATCACACGCGAAGTGCTTGTAGTGGAGGTGCCAGACACTTATATCGAGGATTACTATTTACAGTTAGCCAAAGGAAATGCAGGTCAGATAGAAGGCTGGGTAAAGCTCAACGAGCCAAAGGCTGGTGTGGAAGTAACGGTTGACATTCCAGAGCTGAAACTGAAACAGACACTCAAAACAGGGGTAGATGGCAAAGCACAATTCTCGGTGAAAGCGAAACTGGAACTGTGGTCGCCAGAGAACCCTAAATTGTATAAGGTGTTTGTGAGCAAGGCTGACGAGCAGATGCAAGACGAGATAGGTTTTCGAACCATTGAGACTCGTGGCAGGCAGATACTCTTGAACGGTAAGCCTGTTTTCCTGCGTGGGGTTAGCATCCATGAAGAAGCTCCTTTCCGTCAAGGCAGGGCTTGGAGTGAGGCTGATGCGCATACGCTGCTGAGTTGGGCAAAAGAATTGGGGTGTAACTATGTGCGATTGGCTCATTATCCGCACAATGAACACATGGTGCGTGAAGCAGAGAAGATGGGAATCATGGTGTGGAGCGAAATACCTGTTTATTGGACCATCTCTTGGGAGAACGCTGAGACATACAAGAACGCCGAGGCGCAGTTGCGGGATGAGATTGCGAGAGACCGCAACCGTTGCGCCATCATCATCTGGTCGGTGGCTAACGAGACTCCTCACGGTGAGGCAAGGGATAAGTTCCTGAGCAGTTTGGCGAAGTATTGTCACGACAACGATCCTGTACGTCTGGTAAGTATGGCGATGGAGGTAACATCTACTACCTCTGGCAACCTCAACCGTTTGCAAGACAATATGCATCAGTATGTGGATGTAGTAAGTTTCAACGAGTATGTGGGTTGGTATCGTGACACCAAAGCTGCCCGCAATATGGTTTGGGAGATTCCTTATGAGAAACCTGCTATCATCAGTGAGTTTGGAGGTGGAGCGTTGCAAGGTTGGCACGGTTCTGTTGACCAGCGTTTTACCGAAGAATTTCAGGAAGATCTCTATAAGGCAAATGTGGATATGTTCGAACGCATTGAGGGCTTGGCTGGCACATCACCTTGGATATTGATGGATTTCCGTTCGCCCAGGCGACAGCTTTATGGAATCCAAGATTTCTTTAACCGCAAGGGTTTGGTATCAGAGAAAGGGATTAAGAAATTGGCATTCTATGTGATGAAGGATTGGTATGAAAAGAAGAAGAAAGAGTATGAGAAGTAGTTGGTTATTTACATTGCTCATCCTGCTGGCCAGTTGTTCGAATAATAGTCAACGGCCAATGGTCAATGGTCAAAGGTCGATCGTCAATGGCCAATACCCCATCGACCCAGTACCTTTCACTAGCGTGAAGGTGAGCGAGGGCTTTTGGGGGCAACGCTTGCAGGCCAGTAGGGAAGTGACGGTGCCTTTGGCTTTCAGCAAATGTGAAGAAACAGGCCGTTATCGTAACTTCGAGAATGCGGCTCATCCAAGTGATACCATTCATGTGGGTGGTTATTCGTTCGATGATACAGATGTCTATAAAACCATTGAGGGAGCCAGTTATCTCCTGCAAACCTATCCTGATGTCAAGCTGAAAAGTTATATCGACAGTGTATTGGTGATAGTGGCTGGGGCGCAGGAGCCTGACGGATATCTATATACTGCCCGAACCATGAACCCCAAGCATCCTCACGAATGGGCAGGTACCAAGCGATGGGAGAAAGTGGAGGAGTTGAGTCATGAGTTCTATAATTTGGGACACATGTTGGAGGCAGCTGTTGCACATTATCAAGCGACAGGCCAGCGAAACTTCCTCGATATCGCCATCCGTTATGCCGATTGTATAATAAGGGAGGTGGGACCTAATCCAGGGCAGGTAATCAGGGTGCCGGGACATCAGATTGCAGAAATGGGATTGGCTAAGCTTTATTTGGCTACTGGAGAAAAGAAATACTTAGATCAAGCGAAGTTCTTCCTCGACTATAGAGGCAAAACAGAGCATCGCGACCCTTATAACCAGACTCATTTGCCCGTATTGGAACAGAAAGAGGCTGTGGGGCATGCCGTTCGTGCTACTTACATGTATGCAGGTATGGCCGATGTTGCGGCACTCACTGGCGACCAAGGATATATCAATGCCATCGATACCATTTGGGATAATATTGTCTCCAAGAAGATGTATATTACGGGTGGTATCGGTTCCACCAACAACGGTGAAGCATTTGGAGCAGACTATGAATTGCCCAATTCTACGGCCTATAATGAAACATGTGCCGCTATCGGTATGGTTTATGTGAATCATCGATTGTTTTTACTTCATGGAGATTCAAAATATTACGATGTGCTGGAGCGCACCTTGTATAATGGTTTGATATCGGGAGTATCATTAGAGGGCGATGCCTTTTTCTACCCCAATCCGTTAGAGGTGAGTAAGGAACGCAAGTATCAACGTCAGGCTTGGTTTGGCTGTGCTTGCTGTCCGTCAAACATCTCACGCTTCATTCCCTCATTGCCTGGCTATGTTTATGCAGTTAAGGACAACGATGTGTACGTGAACCTCTTTATGGGTAACAAATCTACCTTACAGGTGAACGGCAAGCCTGTGGTACTGAGTCAAGAAACAGCTTATCCCTATAGTGGAGATGTGAAGCTGAAGGTGGAACAAGCTGATCAGTCATTTACTTTGAAAGTACGTATCCCTGGATGGGCTCGTGATGAAGCGATGCCTTCAGACCTCTATACCTTTACCGATGGATTACAGAGTAATTATAGCGTGAAGGTTAATGGTGAGGATGTGAAGGGGGATTTGCAGCAGGGCTATTGCTCCATTACCCGCAATTGGAAAGCTGGGGATGTGGTAGAGGTGAGCTTTAATTTGCAACCACGTTTGGTGAAGGCTAATAACCAAGTGGAAGCAGATAGGGGTTTAGTGGCTATCCAATATGGTCCTCTTGTGTATTGTGCAGAGTCACCCGACAATGCGAAAGCAATCAAAAGCATTGCCATCTCTCCCAATACTCAATTGAAGGTTGAGTGGCAACCTGAGAAATTACATGGCATCAATCAGATTATAACAGACGATGGTGTGACTCTGATACCTTATTATGCTTGGGCACATCGGGGAGTGAGTGATATGAGAGTATGGATCCCTTTCAATAAGTGAACGTTATGAAGAAGTTTTTATTTGGCTTATTGGCAGTTTGGTGCATGGTATCATGCGACAAGGGTTTTCACCGGACAGAGCGGGGCGTGATAGTTGATATCGACCTGAGCGGCAATTATGACCGGGTTGACCAGACCAGCCGTGTGATGCTGGAAGTGATGGGTGACAAACTGATTCACGTGAGGGCTGTGCAAGACCTAGACTTATCAACAGATGATGATGAATGGCCGACACCCAAGCAGCTGTTGGAATTTCCACAGGATAGCAGTTTGATTATCGTTCCCAATTTACCCAAAGTTCCTTTCAAGGTAGAGAGCACCGAAGACTCTGTTTTTGTGATGACAAGTGCTGTGATTGCAGGTGTGGAGCGAAAAACGGGTAGCGTGAGGTTCCAGAATGCTGTAACGGGCGAGGTAATCTTGTCGGAGTTGGAAAACGGACGTACTTTCCAGCCAATAGAGGTGGGTGATGAGTGGAAGTTTAGTGTGACGCAAGGTTTCTTTGGTCAAGAAGATGAGGCTTTGTACGGATTGGGTCAACACCAGGCAGATGAGTTCAATTACAAGAACAAGAGTGAGGAACTGTTTCAGTATAATACCAAGGTGTCGGTGCCATTTATTATGTCAACCAAGGGTTATGGTATCTTGTGGGACAACTATTCTTTGTCGAGCTTTGGCGAAACAGGCTATCGTCAATTGAGTGAATGGTTTGAATTGTATAACAAGGAGGGTGAGCAAGGCTCACTCACAGGCACTTATATACCAGCAAAGGGAAAGACATTGGTGCGCAATGAGTCCGATATCTATTTCGAACATTTGGATCGTGACAATGGCTTGCAGACTGTTGTGAACTTGCCTCAGAATTTCGACTTCAATGGGGCGAAAGTGATCTACGAGGGTGAGTTGGAACCGTATGATGAAGGTCTGTTCCGCTTTATACTCTACTATGCAGGTTACATGAAGGTGTATATTGACAACGAATTGGTGGTGCCAGAGCGTTGGCGAACGGCTTGGAATCCTAATAGCTATAAGTTTGAGGTGGAAATGGCTGCTGACCGTCGTGTGCCTATTCGTATAGAGTGGGAGCCTGACGGTAGCGTGTCGTATTGTGGCCTGCGTGTGGCACAGCCAGCTGAGGGCAGAGGTTTCATCTATTGGTCGAGCGAGGTGGCGAATGCAGTGGATTACTACTTCGTGGATGGTGACTCGATGGATGAGGTCATCAGTGGCTATCGTACCCTGACGGGCAAATCTCCTATCATGCCTAAGTGGGCGATGGGCTATTGGCAGAGCCGGGAGAAGTATAATACCCAGGAGGAACTGGTCTCTACTTTGCGTGAGTTCCGCAAGCGACAGATACCTATTGACAATATTGTGCAGGACTGGTTCTACTGGCGTGAGGATCAGTGGGGCAGCCATGAGTTCGATCCAACACGCTTCCCCAATCCCAAGCAGATGGTGGATGATGTGCACAATATGGGCGGTCATATCATGATTTCCGTTTGGCCCAAGTTCTATACCAATACAGAGCACTACAAGGAATTCGACTCTAACGGATGGATGTATAGGCAGGCTGTTCAGGACGGCATTCGCGACTGGGTGGGCCCCGGCTATGTGGGCTCGTTCTATGATGCCTACTCTGCTCCTGCACGCAAGCTGTTCTGGAGTCAGATGAAGGACCATCTCTACCCCTTAGGCTTTGATGCCTGGTGGATGGATGCCTCTGAACCGAATATCCGTGACTGTACGGATATGGAGTATCGCAAGCTGCTTTGCGGACCTACGGCTTTGGGTTCTTCCGACCAATATTTCAATGCTTACGCCTTGATGAATGCTGAGGCTATCTACGATGGGCAGCGTGGTGTAGATAACGACAAGCGCGTGTTCCTGCTGACACGCTCTGGTTTTGCCGGCTTGCAACGCTATTCTACCGCTACGTGGAGCGGAGACATCGCTACCCGTTGGGAGGATATGAAAGCGCAGATTTCAGCTGGCTTGAATTTTGCCGCATCGGGCATTCCTTATTGGACAATGGATATTGGCGGTTTCTGTGTGGAGAACCGTTATGTGTCTGCTCAGCGCCTGTTTGACCGCACAGGTGTTGAGAATGCAGATTTGAAGGAATGGAGAGAGCTGAACACCCGTTGGTATCAGTTTGGCGCATTCTGTCCGTTATTCCGGGCGCATGGTCAGTATCCGTTGCGTGAGGTGTGGAATATCGCGCCTGATAACCATCCTGCCTATAAGAGTATCGTGACATATACTAAGCTGCGCTATAGTCTCATGCCCTACATCTATTCTTTGGCAGGCATGACCTACTTTAAGGATTATACCATCATGCGTCCTTTGGCAATGGACTTTACCACCGATCAGCGTGTGTATGACATTGGTGACCAATATATGTTTGGCCCATCGTTTATGGTGGTTCCTATTTATAAATATGGTGCACGCACAAGGGATATGTATTTCCCAGCTGGCAAGGGTTGGTATGATTTCTATACCGGTAAGTTCGTGCAAGGAGGTCAGCAGCTTACCGTTGAGGCACCATACGAGCGAATGCCTCTGTACGTGAAGGCTGGTAGCATTGTACCTTTCGGGCCAGATATCCAGTATGCGATGGAAAAGCAACCTGAAGAGATAACCCTTTATGTCTATGCCGGAGCTGATGCTGACTTTACCCTCTATGAGGATGAAGGAGTGAACTATGGCTATGAGCAAGGCAGGTATGCTGAGATTCCGATGCATTATAGCGATGCTGATGGAAAACTGACAATCGGGAAGCGAGAAGGTAGCTTCCCCGGTATGTTGCAGCAAAGGGTATTCAAGGTGGTAAAAGTGTCGAAGAATAATCCAGTTCCTTTTGATTTGGATGCTTCTTCAACCCGTGTGGATTATGACGGTAATGCTGTAACATTGGGAATTTGATGTCAAGTTTGCTTGCAAATATAGCGAATTACTTATATCTTTGCGAAAAAATAACTTAAACTTTCCATAGTATGTCTATTTGGATTCTTTTTAAACTTCTCGGCTCCCTTGCCCTGTTGATGTTCGGTATGAAGTCAATGAGTGAGGCGCTTCAGAAGATGGCTGGTCCCCAATTACGTCACGTCTTGGCCGCTATGACCACCAATCGCTTTACAGGTATGCTGACAGGTATGCTCGTTACGGCTTCCGTTCAGTCTTCTACCGCAACCACAGTGATGACTGTGTCTTTCGTTAATGCCGGATTGCTTACATTGGCGCAGGCTATCTCTGTAATCATGGGTGCCAATATCGGTACAACCCTGACGGCTTGGATTATGTCGGCAGGCTTTTCCTTCAACATTACCGACTTTGTCTATCCCGCTTTCTTCTTAGGTATCATCTTGATATATATGAAGAAGCGCCGTTTCATCGGTGACTTCTTGTTTGGTATATCTTTCATGTTCCTTGGTTTGGGAACATTGAGGCAGACGGGTATTGACATGCATTTGGGAGAGCAACAGGCTGTGCTCGACTTTTTCGCTTCATTCGACCCTAATTCTTTCTCTACTACGATTCTGTTTTTGCTGTTGGGTGGTGTGCTCACATTCTGTGTACAATCATCTGCTGCAGTAATGGCTATCACCATGATTCTTTGCTCCAGTGGCGTGTTGCCAATCTATCAAGGCATTGCGTTGGTGATGGGTGAGAACATAGGAACAACTGTTACTTCAAATTTAGCGGCTCTCTCTGCGAATACGCAAGCCCGAAGAGCGGCTCTGGCTCACATGTTCTTCAATGTGTTCGGCGTGGTTTGGATACTCTTCGTCTTTCGTCCGTTTGTAGATATGGTTTGCGGAATGGTGGGATATGACACGGATATGAGCATCGAATCCGTTAGTCATGAAGTTTATCTTGCCAATGCCGCTAAGCTTTCGTTTGTGTTAGCTGCCTTCCATACCTGCTTTAATGTGGTGAATACCTTTATATTGATTTGGTTCATTCCTCAAATCGAGAAATTCGTTTGCTGGGTTATCAAACCTAAGAAGGTGGATGAGGAAGAGGACTTCCGTTTGCATTTCATCACTGCCGGCTTCATGAAGACTCCCGAGTTGTCTGTACTGGAGGCACAGAAAGAGATTCAGGCTTTTGCAGAAAGAATGCAAAGAATGTTTGGTATGGTCAAAGATTTGCTGGTAGAGAAGAACGATGAGAATTTCACGAAAGAATATTCGCGCATTGAGAAGTATGAAGGCATATCCGACAATATGGAGATTGAAATTGCCAAATATCTGGAGTCTGTCAGTGATGCTCATCTGTCTGATGACACCAAAGCTAAGATTCGAGCTATGTTGCGTGAGATATCAGAGTTGGAGAGTATCGGTGATGCCTGCTATAATATGGCGCGTACCATTAATCGCAAGTTCCATGGGAAGCAGGATCACTTTACTGAGAAACATTATGAGCGAATACATCACATGATGGATCTTACAGACCAGTCTTTGAGCCTGATGAATGAACTGATGGCAGGTCGCAAGAGTGATTTTGATGTGAACCGCACGTTTAATAAAGAGATTGAAATAAATAACTATCGCGACTTGCTGAAGTCTCAGAATATCCTTGATATAGAGAAAAACGAATACACCTATGGCGTGGGTACCATCTATATGGACCTTATCAACGAGTGCGAGAAGCTGGGCGACTATGTGGTGAATGTGGTTGAGGCCCGCACCAATACCAAGGAGCGAAAGGAATAAGTATGGTTGATATACGATCGAGACGGGGATAGCATCTCCGTCTCTTTTTTTGCCTCACTGGTTCTGATGCTTGCCATTCGTCGTTCCTTTGGGGAGAACGACTTGTTCGCTTGCCGAGGACAGTCAGTTTCTATGCTTGGAACAGCCAGTTCTAATGCCTGGAACTGGCTGTTCTGACGCCTGGAACTGGCTGTACATAATGGTGGGACCAGCGTTTCATCGCGGTGGAACTGAGAAGGGATCACGGCGTTACTGCGAAAACATCGTGATGTTATGATTAAGCGGAAGGATGATTGTGTTAACTGGGATAGCAGAAGGCGGGATTTGCTGTTGGTTTAAGCATAAAAAGAGAGGGAGGCGATATTGCCTCCCTCTGACATTATGAATCCATTAAACCTTGGATTTAGTTGAATGCTGGATAACCAGGATTCTGTGTCAGTTTAGGATTGGTCTGCCAAGCTGTCAATGGAATTGGGAACAGCTTCAGATACTCATCTGATTTACGGTTCCAAGCACTTGGGTTGATAGTGTAGGTCTTTGGAATACCCCACTCGTCAACATCCTGGCTAACTGTTGCACGCAACATGCTCCACATATCCTTGTCGTAGCATCCGAAGCGGATATCGTCCTCACGAGACACGCCTTCCCAAGCCAGCTCTAAACGACGCTCCAACTGTACGTCAGCCAGAGTTACTGTAGCGTAGTTGTGAGAAGCATTGCCCCAAGCGCGCTGACGAACAGCGTTCACCAGACGGGTGGCTTCAGCCACGTCACCACCTGAACGGAGCAGAGCCTCTGCACGTACCAGGTAGAAGTCAGCCAGACGGAAGATAGCGAAGTCGTTGTTCATGGCACTGGTCAGAGAAGCGTCATACTCCCACTTGCCTACACGGCCACCATCCTGCTGCTGAACGTCAGCCCAGATGGTACCGTCACGCTGTGCGCCGTAGAGAGGGAATACCTCAGCATAGTGGTTCATTGGCAGAGAGTGACCTGTCATCAAGATTTCAGAAGTACCCTTCTTGTACTGCTGACCCAGACGGAATGATGCGATACGTGGATCGTTCTCTGGATCGTCATAGTAAGTGTAAGTAGGATCGCTTGCCTTGCTTGGGTCGTGCATAAACAGCTTCACATAGTCAGGCTGTGCGCAGAAACCGTTCCAAGCACCGAAGCTTGCACCGATAGCCTGGTTCTCAACATAACCCAGTGTACGGAAGTGCAGTGAGTTGGTGTTGCTGGTATCGCTTGATGAATACTGTGCGCAGAGGATTGATTCCTTGTTGCCGGAGTTGTTCCAAGAGAAGTTGTCGCTCCAGTTGCTCAGCAGCTCCAGACCTGGGTCATTGATGACCAGAGCAGCCTCGCTGGCAGCCTCGGCATACTTATTGCCAAGACCCCAAGATTCAGCGTTCAGGTACAGCTTAGCCAACAGTGCGTGAGCAGAAGCCTTGGTGAACTTACCGTAGTTGCCATCAGCCTCTGGCAGGGCAGATACCAGTGAGTTAACCTCACCTACCAGCCAGTTATAAACCTCAGCACGGCTTGAGTTGGTAGGCAACTCCTTGTCGTTATAGTCGATAACCATAGGGACATTGCCCCATCCATTTACCAAGAAATAGTACCAATATGCGCGGATACCGCGGATTTCAGCAGCCATCTGATCCTTGTTCGCCATATCTGAACCCAGCACGGTGTTCAGGTTAGCGTTGCAGGTACCGATTGACTCCATGGCAGCGTTCCATGCGCCACGGTTACAAGAGGTCATGCTGGTGTAGGTGTGCATGAACATCTGCAGGTACTGACCACCGTCCCACCAGTCACCACCCTTACGGGTTGGATAGATCTGAACGGATCCAGCAGATTCGCTCATGGTCAGTCCGTCAGACGGGAACACACGCTTCAATGTGTTGTAGCAGGTACCTACCAGAGCGTTGATCTCTGTAGTTGTGCTACCGAAAGTCTCTGCCGGCAGCTGGTCGTAGATACGCTCGTCCAGGTTCGTGCAAGAAGGCACTGTAATCACCAGGGCAGCGGCAGCCAGCAGACTGAATATCTTATTCTTTTTCATAATGTATGTCCTGTTTTTAAAGGTTAGAATGTTAAGTTTACACCGAAGATGAATGAGCGAGACTTCGGGAAGTACTCGCGTGCCTCGATACCTGGAGACAGACCTGAGGTTGAAGAGTAGTTCACTTCAGGATCCAAGCCCTTGTAGCCAGTGATCACGAACAGGTTCTGTGCGGTCACGTACAGGCGGGCCTTGCTCAGCCAGTCGATCTTCTTGGTGTCGAAGGTATAACCCAGTGTCATGTTGTCCAGACGAGCGAATGAGCCGTTCTCAATCCAGAATGAGCTAACCTTTGCAGACTCAGCGATCTTGGTCAGGTTGTCATTCTTCATAGCGTTGGTACCGGTGATGTAGTTAGGAGTACCATAAGCAGCCAACGGGTTGTTCAGCACCTTGTTGCCCAGTGTACCGCGGATGAAGAAGCTGAAGTCCCAGTTCTTCCAGCTGAAGTTGTTGGTCCAGCCGAACTCAGCCTTAGGCAGTGCATTGCCGATGTATGTACGGTCGTTATCAGAAACGACACCGTCACCATCTACATCCTGATAGATGAAGTGGCCGTCAGCGTCAAGGCCTGTGCACTTCAGGTTGTAGAAGTTACCCAATGAGCGGCCTTCCTCAACGATGTGAGAGGTCTGACCTGACTGGCCGCGGATCCATGGGTTACCGGTATATACAGCAGAAGTTGAATAGAAGTCATTTGACAAGCGGGTCACGCGGTTCTCGTTGTGAGACAGGGTCAGCGTGGTGGTCCAGTCGAAGTCGCGGGTCTTGATGACGTTCCAGTTCAGAGTAACCTCGATACCCTTGTTGGTCATATCACCTACGTTAGCGGCGATTGAGTTATATACATAGGTAGGAGTAGGAACAGAGTAGTTGTACAGCATGTCCTTGGTCTTCTTAGCATAGTACTCGATGGTACCGCCGAAGCGTCCATGGAACAGAGAGAAGTCCAGACCGATGTTGAACATGTGGGTTGCTTCCCACTTCAGGTCAGGGTTGGCATTCTGAGAAACGCGGAATGCTGTCTGAGCAGAACCGCCAGAGATATATGTTCCATTAGCTTCATACAACTCCAGTGACTTGTAAGGAGACAGACCGTCCTGGTTACCGGTTACACCGTAACCTGCGCGCAGCTTCAGGTCGTCCACCCAGTTCACGTTCTGCATGAAGGCTTCCTGAGAGATGCCCCAAGCAGCAGATACTGACGGGAAGGTACCCCACTTGTGGTTCTTACCGAACTTAGAGGAACCGTCTCGACGGATTGTGGCTGTTACCATATAGCGTTCCTTGAACGAATACGTAGCACGACCGAAGAATGAGATCAGCTTGTAAGCGTTGCGTGCTGAAGTAGCGTTACCGACCTTCAGGTTCAAACCTGCCTGGATGTTATCTGCACCCATTGAGGTAACAGCAAAGTTCTCAACGTAAGTCTCATGGTTAGCATACTCGTTGTTCTCCCAAGAGTAACCTGCCAGGGCACCCACGTGGTGATCACCGAAGGTCTTGTCGAAGTTCAGGGTCCACTCCATCAGGATGCGGTCGTTGGTCCAGTTGCGACGACGAGCGTTACTGTTAGAACCAGCACCTGCATAGTTGGTAGCCGCGTTCCAGGCGCTACGGTCGTTGGCAGCACGGCTCTTGTAGAGGTTAGCATTGATGTTCAGACCGTCGATAATGTCGTACTGAACCTCACCACGTCCGTAGAATATGGAAGACTTAGTACGGTCGTAGTTCTCGGCCATAGCGTGAACAGGGTTACCCATATCGTACTCGTTGAACAGAGCGCCGGTAGCACCCTCGAACCATGAACCGTCAGCATTATAGACAGGATACAGAGGAAGCATGTTGTATGCGCGGATGAAGTCACCGCCCTGAGGACGGTAAGAGTCGGTCAGTGTGCCGGCAGCATCCAAAGTCAGACGCAGCTTGTTGTTCAGTGCGCGCTGCTGTACCTGGAAGCGGAAGCTGTGACGACGCAACTCGTTGTTGCGGGCAACACCCTGACGGTCCAGATAGGTGTAGGATGCACGGTAGTTGCTGGTAGAAGAACCACCGGTCAGGGAAACAGAATGGCTCTGTGTGAATGCTGTGCGCAATACCTCACCGAACCAGTCGGTATCAGCATGGTAGTTATTCACGATACTCTGAACAGCCTCTGTTTCATAATTACCCAGCTGCTTGTTCGTTTCGATCCATCCCTTGGCATCCAGCATGTCAGGCTTGTTGGCAGCTACGTCAATGCCTACATAACCGTCATAGTTTACAGTAGTGCGGGCACCTGTACCCTTCTTGGTGGTGATCAGGATGACACCGCCTGCAGCACGGGAACCGTAGATGGCCTGTGAAGACGCGTCCTTCAACACGGAGATTGACTCGATATCGGAAGGAGCCACACTTGACATATCACCGCCAGGAACGCCGTCGATAACGATCATAGGACCCTGGTCGTTCATCAGGGTTGAGGTACCACGCAGGCGGATCATTGATCCCTGGGTGATATCGGCAGAACCTGATGTGATTGACAAGCCGGCAACCTTACCACGCAGCAGGTCGGATGCGTCGCGGGAGATACCCTTGTTGAATGAAGCCTCATCTACGTTAGCCACAGAACCGGTGATCTCACGGCGGGTCTGGGTACCGTAACCGATGGCCACGACCTCACCCAGGTTGATAACGCCTGAGGAAAGCTGAACATTGATAGTAGTGCGTCCGCCGATGTTTTCCTCGGTCGTGTTGTAACCGATGAATGAGAACTGCAGAACGCCGTTCATGTTGGTAACCTGTAGGGTGTAGTTACCATCGATGTCAGTGATAGTACCGTTGGTACTACC
>JAGCGS010000045.1 GCA_017649485.1 Bacteroidaceae bacterium
GCCCGAGCTATTGTAGGCAATCCCGAGATTATCCTTGCCGATGAGCCAACAGGTAACTTGGACAGCAAGATGGGAGCTGAGATTATGGAACTGCTGCATCAGTTGAATAAAGAAGATGGGCGTACCATCGTGATGGTAACACACAATGAGGCGCAAGCCAAATTGACCGATCGCGTCATCCGCTTCTTTGATGGGCGACAGGTGGAGTGACCATTAACAATTGACTATTATCCCCAAGTTAAACCATTAAAATCATAAACGATATGCTAAAACTCTACCTCAAACAAGCCTGGCAGATGATGAAGCAGCAGAAGCTGTTCAGCACCATCTATATACTAGGTACAGCTTTGGCGGTGTGCTTTACACTGGCGGTAGTGTATTCCGTCTATATCAGGGTGGCAGGTTTCTACCCTGACTATGACAAGGCTGACACCTATTGTATACCTTACATCCAAGTGACGATGCCTGACGACAAGAAGTCTATGGTATATCGTCTTTCTCACCAAACGGTGAACGACTGGTGCCGTTCACTGAAAGATGTAGAAGGAGTGACAACTTTGTATTCCACTAGTGGTAGTAGGTTCGTAAAGTTACCAGACGGCAAGGGTGACTATCTTATCTACACCAAGTTCACCGACCCAGACTTCTTCAAGGTTTGCAGTTTCGACTTCATAGAAGGAGTCCCTTTCACTGAAGCGGATTTTCAAAGCGGCATCCGCAATATCGTGATTACCGATATGCTGGCAAAGCGGATATTTGGTACAGAGCATGGTTTGGTAGGCAAAGAACTGAACATATCGTTTGTGGATTACCGCATCTGTGGCGTGGTGAAATCACCCAGTACAGCCAGTTCGTTTGCCTTTGCCCATGTATATCTCCCCTATACCACAGAGCCGGACTATGATGCCATCAATGAAAGTATGCCCCTGCAAGGCAATCTCACAGCTTATTTGGTGATAAAAGGTCAAGCCCAGTTTGATGCTGTTTGGAACCAGCTGCAAGCTAAAGCCCGTGAGTTCAACCAAGCCAATCAAGGCATCATGCAGATAGCGTTTCAGCAGGCTCCTATGTCCAATAGCCATACTACACTGCACTATATGTATTACAATGATGAAGCAGTACAGCAGGTTCAAAATGTGGGAGGTGGTGCGCTATTATATCTACCTGATGTTCCTGTTGCTGATAGTGCCAGCTATCAATTTGAGTGGTATGATTAGCAGTCGCATGGAAGACAGATTGCCAGAGATGGGAGTCATGAAGTCGTTTGGTGCCAGCAAGAGCAGACTGCTTGGGCAAGTGTTGTGGGAGAACCTGTTGCTTACCTTCATCGGAGGCATCTTGGGATTGTTATTCCTGTGGGGAGGATTGGTAGTTGCCAAGAACTGGATATTCTCTTTGTTCTATCTGTGGGGAACTGACATACGGCCTACAGCAGAGATTCCTTATGAAGTGCCATCAGAAGTGATGTTCTCGCCTATTTTGTTGATAGCAGTGTTGTTGATATGCATAGTAGTCAATGTGCTTTCGGCATTGATACCTGCTTGGTATGCCCTGCGCAAGCCTATTGTATATTCCATTAACCAAAAAGACTGAGGAGGAACCATTATGTTGGAAATGATATTTAAAAACCTATGGGCAAGGCGCTGGCGCAACGGATGGCTCTTTGCCGAACTGATTATTGTGGCGGTAGTGGCATGGAATGTCATCGACCCGATTATCGTGGATTCATGGGTATTGGCTCAGCCGATGGGTTTTGAAACCAACCGTGTGTGTATGGTTAATATTGCCACTTATCCTAAAGCTTCGTCTCAGTACAAGGCAGAAAACGACTCAACCATCATAGACGACTATATGAGATTAAGGGAAGCTGTTCGTAGGATTGATGGGGTGGAATATGCCACCGTAGTACCTAGGATGCTGAACATACCGAGTACGATGCGTCAATTCGGAGCCTATTTATCTACAGAGAAAGACCCAGAACGAAAGATAATAGGCTATGGCATAGCCTACATGCCTGGCACCGACTATTTCGAAACTATGGGTATCAAAGCTATTCAAGGGCAGTCTTTACAAGAAGTTACAGGCAAAGCGTTGTCTGACAAACAGCTGCTGCTTACGGAAACAGCTGCAAAGATGCTATTCGGCGATAACCGTTTGCCCCAACCCATCATGCAAACAGGATTTGACACCATCTACTCAGAGGTGGTGGGCGTATTGCCAGACATGAAATACAGGTTGAATTACAGGCCAATACCCATGTTCTTCGTGCCGATGCTCAAGCCAGAAGATACCTCACTGATTATGTTGCGTGTGCGTGATGGCTTGAATATCAACACCTTTATGGAAAGGTTTAGGGATAACCATATCGCCAACTTGCAGATAGGTAACCTGTATGTAAGCTCGGTTATGGATTACGACTCCTATATCTATAATTATGGATGGGGAGCTTCTTCTGCCAAAAAGTTTAACATGCATGTCACCTTGCTTGTATTCTTCTTCCTGAGCTTAGGCTTGGGTGTGATAGGTGCCTTCTGGTTACAGACCAAAACAAGGCAAAATGACGTGGGCGTGATGAAAGCGTATGGTGCCAGCAAATGGCAAATCTTGGGGATGCTATTAGGTGAAGGTGTTGTACTGACTACGGTGACTTGGGCTATTGGATGCTTTATCTACTGGAACTATGCCCGTATGGAGGGAATATATAGCGAAATCCCCTTTGCAGGATTGGAGCCTGCCCCCTCGTGGTTGGATAGCTTCTCGTTGCACTTCACCATCACTTCGTTGGTGTTGTATGTAGTGATGCTACTGGTAGTACTGATAGGTATCTATATCCCAGCAAGGAACATCAGTCGCATTTTGCCAACAGAGGCTTTAAGAGACGAGTAACAATGAATAATGAATAATAAATTAACTATGAAAAGAATAGTCCATTCCTTATTAACCGTAATGATGAGCACCCTTTCGTTGCATGCTCAGGTGGAGACCTCGGTGAGACCAATCTCGCTTGACGAGGCCATCCGCCTGGCAAGGGTGCAGAGTGTGGATGCTGCAGTAGCCCTCAATGAGCTGAAGACGGCCTACTGGGAGTATCGAACCTACCAGGCAGAACTATTGCCAGAGGTGAACTTCAAGGCCACCTTGCCATCCTATAACAAGAGCTATACGGCTTATCAGAATGATGCAGGTGAATACAGCTACCTGAGAGGCGACTATATGCGGATGAGTGGGGAACTGAGCATCGACCAGAATATCTGGCTGACAGGTGGTACACTCTCACTGAACACCTCATTGGATTACCTGAAGCAGTTCACAGGCACAAAGGACCATAGCTTTATGACTGTTCCTATCGCCTTGACACTGAACCAACCCATCTTCGGGGTGAACCGGATCAAGTGGGACAGACGCATTGAGCCTGTGCGCTATCGTGAGGCAAAAGCGGCTTTCCTGAGTGCCACAGAGGATGTCACCATCGCCACTATTAACCATTTCTTCAACTTGCTTTTGGCAAAGGAGAGGGTATCTATTGCCCAACAAAACCTCGACAATGCCAACAAGCTCTATGAGGTGGCAAAGGTAAAACGAGAGATGGGACAGATCAGCGAGAACGACTTGCTGCAGCTTCGCCTGAATGTGCTCGATGCCAAATCCTCACTGACTGACAATGAGACAACCCTCAAGAGCTGTATGTTTAAGTTGCGTTCTTTCTTGGCGATAGAAGACAATGTTGACTTAGAGCCTGTACTGCCAACCTCTGCTCCATCAGTAGAGTTGTATTATGATGATGTGTTGCAGAAAGCACTTCAAAATAACTCGTTTGCCCAGAATATCCAACGCAGACAATTGGAAGCGGACTATGAAGTGGCAAAGGCAAGAGGTAACCTGAGGGAGATACAGCTATATGCCCAAGTCGGCTTAACGGGCACTGACCACACCTTCCGCTCTGCCTATGATGGGTTAAAGTCGAACCAGATTGTGGAGGTAGGAGTGAAAATTCCTATCCTCGACTGGGGCAGACGCAAAGGGCAGGTACGAGTAGCCAAGAGCAATCGTGAAGTAACTGAAAGCAAACTGAGGCAAGAAACGCAGGAGTTCAACCAGAACCTCTTTGTGCTGGTACAGCAATACAACAACCAGTTGGCTCAATTGGACATAGCGAATGAAAGTGACCAGATAGCACAGAAGCGATATGCTACCAATGTGGAGACATTTATGATTGGCAAAATCTCGACCCTCGACCTCAACGATGCACAGGTGAAAAAAGATGAGGCAAGGCAGAAGCATGTGAACGAACTGTTCTATTATTGGTATTACTTCTATCGCCTCCGTAGTCTCACGCTTTGGGACTTCGAGAAAGGCACTAACATTGACGCGGATTTTGAGGCAATCATCAAGGGATGAAAATTTTTCAATCTTCAATTTTCAGTCTTCAATAAATTGACTACCTTTGCAGTATGATACTGGTAATTGATGACGATAGTGCGATAAGAACCTCATTAGGCTTTATGCTGAAGCGAGCAGGCTATGAGGTACAGACAGTGGCTACGCCTAAAGAGGCGATGGCGATTGTTCGCAATGAAGAACCTCGCCTGATCTTGATGGACATGAACTTTAGCCTCTCCACCTCTGGCGAGGAAGGGCTTACCCTGCTCAAGCAAGTGAAACTGTTTCGCCCAGAGGTTCCAGTTATTCTGATGACGGCTTGGGGTAGCATCAACTTAGCTGTTCAGGGTATGCAAGCCGGTGCTTTCGACTTCGTAACGAAACCCTGGAACAATGTCGCCTTGATGCAACGAATCGAGACAGCTCTGCAACTAACAGAAACCAAAGATAATGGTCTCTTTCTGGAGCAGCGAAGGCAGGGTGACGCTCAATCGTCAATGGTCAATGGTCAATCGTCAATGGTCAATGGTATAGACCGTAGTTTCATCATCGGGCAAAGCAAGGCTTTGAACGATGTGCTAAAGGTGGTGGAACGGATAGCAAAAACCAATGCCTCAGTGCTAATTACCGGCGAGAGCGGAACAGGAAAGGAGCTGATTGCCGAAGCCATTCACCGCAATAGCAGGCGTGCAGACAAACCTTTTGTGAAAGTAAACCTCGGCGGCATATCACAGAGCCTGTTTGAGAGCGAGATGTTCGGACACAAGAAAGGTGCTTTCACCGATGCCGTTGCCGACAGGAAAGGTCGCTTCGAGCTGGCAGACAAGGGTACCATCTTCCTCGATGAGATAGGCGAACTGGATTTGAGTTGCCAAGTAAAGCTTTTACGTGTGTTACAGGAGCAGACTTTTGAACCTTTGGGCGACAGCAAACCAAAGAAAGTGGATATCCGCGTGGTGAGTGCCACCAATGCTAACTTGCAGCAAATGGTGCAGGAGAAGACTTTCCGTGAGGACTTATTCTATCGCATCAACCTCATTACCATCCACCTGCCTGCTTTGCGTGAGCGAAAGGAGGACATCCCACTATTGGCTGCTTTCTTTGCCAAAAAGCAATGCGAGGCTAACGGCTTATCTCCTGTAGAAATTTCTCAAGAGGCAAACGAATACCTGGCTTCCCTACCCTTCCCGGGTAATATCCGTGAACTGAAGAACTTGGTAGAACGTACGATATTGGTGAGTGCAAACAACCCATTGCAGGCTTCTGACTTTGAAAAACAACACCAAGGAGTCAGTATGCCTGCTAATGCTAATGCCGAAGGCATGACCTTGGACGAAGTGGAACGCTTGACCATACTCAAGGCATACGAGAAGTATCATGGGAATATCTCGCAAATGGCAACAGCTTTGGGTTTGACGCGTCAGGCATTGTACCGCAGAATGGTGAAATTCAATATCGGAATATGAGACTCAAACACCTATTCTACATATTGGCACTCCTGCAGGTGGTCATCCTTGCCATGTTGTTCTATTCTGCTTCTCAGAGTCAGAACTTACTGTTCTACATCGGCGAGGGAGTGGTGGTGCTGGTATTGGTGTTCCTGGTTTATTTTTATTATAAGGTGTTGAAACCGCTCGATGCCATCGGCAATGGTATGGATTTATTGAACGAACAGGATTTCAGCAGCCGTCTGAAGCCTGTGGGCCAACAGGAGAGCGATCGCATTGTCAGTGTCTTCAATAAGATGATGGATCAGCTGAAGGAAGAGAAACTCCATACCCAAGAGCAGAACCGCTTCTTAGACTTACTGATTAGTGCTTCGCCTATGGGTGTGATTATCTTGGACTTCGACGGGCAAATCACGATGATGAACGATGCTGCTTTGCGAATCTTGGAGGTTAATGATGTGGGGCAGGTCTTGCATCAGCCTTTCAAGCATATTGACTCCCCTCTGGCACAAGAGATGGTACACATTCCTTTAGGCAAGGCAGAAACAATAAGACTGAGCGACTCAATGATTTACCGATGCAGTCACCTGAGTTTCATGGATAGAGGCTTCCCCCACCCTTTCCTCTTGATAGAGAGCCTGACAGATGAGGTGATGAAGGCGGAAAAGAAAGCCTACGAGAAGGTGATCCGCATGATCGCCCACGAGGTGAACAACACTGTAGCAGGTGTTACCTCCGCCATCGACTCGGTGAACGATGCCTTAGCAGATATTCCTAACACTGAAGACTTACGAGAGGTAATGGCTTCAGGCAGTGAACGATGCCTGGGCATGAGTCATTTCATTACCCGCTTCGCGGATGTGGTGAAGATTCCTGAGCCTCAGCTACAGGAGGTTGACCTGAACCAGTTGCTTTTAGGATGCAAGTCTTTTATGGAGAGCATCTGTGTTGACAAAAACATCCTTATCAACATGCAGTTGTGTAAAGGCGGCAGCATCGCCCATATCGACCCCATCCTGTTTGAGCAGGTATTGGTGAACATTGTCAAGAATGCAGCAGAGAGCATAGAAGCAGATGGAGTTATCACTATAACAACACAAACGAATAGCATAGAGATTGCCGACAATGGTAAAGGCATCAGTCTTGAGACAGAAAAGAAACTCTTCACACCATTCTTCTCCACCAAGCCCAACGGACAAGGCATCGGTCTTGTTTTCATCCGCGAGGTATTGATGAAGCATGGTTGTACCTTCTCCCTCCGCACTTATCCTGACGGGCTGACCCGCTTCAAGATACGATTCTAAGTGCGAAACGATTGCGATGACAATAAAACAAGAAGGGCAAGCCTTAAGGCTCACCCTTCTCTAAGATTATTAATCAAATGCCTTGATTAGAGCTGAGGACCAGCAGCTACCAGAGCCTTACCAGCTTCGTTGGTAGTGTACTTGTCGAAGTTCTTGATGAAGCGAGCAGCCAAATCCTTAGCCTTCTCTTCCCACTCATTGCGATTCTGATAAGTATCGCGAGGATCAAGAATACCCCAAGCTACGCCATCCAGCTGAGTTGGTACTTCCAGGTTGAAGTAAGGAATCTTCTTGGTAGGAGCATTGTTGATGTCACCGCTCAGGATAGCGTCGATGATACCACGAGTATCCTTGATAGAGATACGCTTACCAGTACCGTTCCAACCGGTGTTCACCAAGTAAGCCTTAGCGCCGCTCTTCTCCATTCTCTTAACCAGCTCCTCACCGTACTTGGTTGGGTGCAGTTCCAGGAATGCCTGACCGAAGCAAGCTGAGAAAGTAGGAGTAGGCTCAGTGATACCACGCTCTGTACCAGCCAACTTAGCAGTAAAGCCACTCAGGAAGTAGTACTTAGTCTGCTCTGGAGTCAGGATAGATACTGGAGGCAGCACACCGAATGCATCAGCACTCAGGAAGATAACCTGCTTAGCAGCTGGACCAGCGCTCTTGCCGTTCACCTTCTTCACGATGTTGGTGATGTGCTCGATAGGATAAGAAACGCGGGTATTCTCAGTCACACTCTTGTCATTGAAGTCGATAACGCCGTTCTCGTCAACGGTTACGTTCTCCAACAGAGCATCGCGCTTGATAGCGTTGTAGATATCTGGCTCAGACTCCTTGTCCAGCTTGATAACCTTTGCATAGCAACCTCCCTCGAAGTTGAACACGCCATTGTCATCCCATCCGTGCTCGTCGTCACCAATCAGCAGACGCTTAGGATCGGTTGACAAAGTGGTCTTACCTGTACCAGACAGACCGAAGAAGATAGCGGTATTCTTACCTTCCATATCAGTGTTAGCAGAGCAGTGCATAGAAGCGATGCCCTTCAGAGGCAGGTAGTAGTTCATCATTGAGAACATACCCTTCTTCATCTCACCACCGTACCAAGTGTTCAGGATAACCTGCTCACGGCTCTTCACGTTGAATGCAGAGCAAGTCTCAGAGCGCATGCCCAGAGCCTCGAAGTTCTCAACCTTAGCCTTAGAAGCGTTGTAGATCACGAAGTCAGGCTCGAATTTCTCCAGTTCCTCAGCAGTTGGCTGGATGAACATGTTCTTTACGAAATGTGCCTGCCAAGCTACCTCAACAATGAAGCGAACAGCCATACGAGTATCCTCGTTCGTTCCGCAGAATGCGTCAACAACATACAGATCCTTATTGCACAACTCCTTAACAGCCATTTCCTTTACAGCTGCCCAAGTAGTCTCTGACATTGGGTGGTTGTCATTCTTGTAACCCTCAGTTGTCCACCATACAGTGTCTTTAGAAACGTCATCCATTACGATGTACTTGTCCTTAGGAGAACGACCGGTGAAGATACCAGTCATCACATTCACTGCACCCAGCTCAGTCAGCTGACCTTTATCAAAGCCTTCCAACTCTGGTTTCATTTCTGCCTCGAACAATGCTTCGTAAGAAGGATTGTGACCAATCACGGTTGAACCGGTGATACCGTACTTAGTTAAATCTAAATTTGCCATTTAATTAATAGGTTAAATATTGTAATTATTAATGTTAATCGTCTTCATCTTCTCTAATCGACTGCAAAAATAACATTTTTCTTTGAAACAATTGTGCATTTCGTTAATTTTTTCGTTTCTTTGTACAATTTTATACCTTAATTAATAATTATGAAGATACATAATTTCGCAGAATCAAATTCAGTGCTTAATCATTTCATGGCTGAATTGCGTGACAAGAACTATCAGAAGAACCGTTTGACATTCCGTCACAATGTGGAACGCATTGGAGAAATCATGGCTTATGAGGTATCTAAGACCTTGGAGTACAAGCCTAAGAACATCAAGACTCCTTTGGGTAACATCGACATCCCTCTGACTAAACAAGAGGATATTGTAGTTGCCACTGTGCTTCGCGCCGGCCTTCCTTTCCATCAGGGATTCCTCAATGTGTTCGATGGTGCCGACAATGCCTTTGTATCTGCTTACCGCATGTATATCAATCGCGAACATACGGAAGTTGGTATCCATGCAGAGTATATTGCCACCCCAAGTGTTAAAGGCAGAACGCTTATTATCGCTGACCCTATGCTTGCCACAGGTGGTAGTATGGCAGCTGCTATCGAAGCTCTCATGGAAGCTGGTAAGCCAAAGGCTATCCATGTTTGTTGTATAATAGCTGCCCCTGAAGGCATTGAGGTGGTTAAGAAAGTATTGCCTGACAATGCCACAATCTGGTGTGCCTCTATCGATGAAGGCATGAACGAGCAGAAATACATTGTGCCAGGCTTCGGCGACTGTGGTGACCTATGTTATGGGGAGAAGCTTCAATCCTTCCGTAAAATTGCAGATCGCAAATAAACAAGTGAGGCTCTGATGAGCCTCACTTGTTTATTCTTTAAAAGTTCTTTCGAACGACAATCCATTCTGGATAAACGTACTTCAGGTAGTCATCATCCAGGAAGAAAGCGGCCTGTCCTACTTTATCTTTCAGTTGCCAGTCAAGCCACTTCAACACAGCAACTGCATAGCTACCTCCATTCTTTTCATAATAGGTACCACTATGTCCATCTTTGGTGTTCATCATCACAACAGGCAAGTTCTTAATGCGATCGAAGTCTTTCTGTGCGTTGGGGAATGCAACATCTGCCGGTCCTCCAATAAGATAGAACATTGGTTGGTGTAAGCTGTTCAATGCTTCCTGCGTAACTCCCTGCATTTCCATATCTCCAATACCAGTATTCAGCATCACGCAAGTCTTGATACGAGGATCATGAGATACACCTAACACCTGTGCTCCACCACAAGATTGTCCCATAGCCGCCACCTCGTCAAGATTCAAGCAATGATAATAATCTGATTTCGGGTCGGCATTCTGGTCGGTAAGCCAGTCGAGAGCCTCCAACAACATCCTGGGATAGGTCTCCTGCACGGGAGTAGGAGCATTGTTGTTTCCGCTCTTGGCACGAGCCTCAGCCTGCTCTTTCATCATTTTCTCTATCTGGGCACGCATCTGCTCCTGATAAGCCTTCACTTCCTCTGGAGATTTAGGTTTAATAACCTCACCATTGGCCAACACCACCTTGGTTTTGGTTTCAGGATAAGAATAGGAAAGCACATCTTTCCACTTTGCTACCACATCATCCTCATCATAAGGACCTATAGCAGCTGCCACATATCCGTATGATGCCAGTTCGCTTAACAGGAAGCGCATCTCTACGTTATTGTTGGCACAACCACCATTGGCATAAACGATTACAGGCAACTTACCCTGTTTAGCCACTACCTCCTTCAGGTTCTGTGGACGATACATCGTAAAGGCCGGACAGGAAAGATCTTCCACCACCTCAGCCTTATACGGACCTGTTCCACCATTCTCCACCACTTGTTTCCTTGCTGTCTGGGCATTCATCAGCCCCATGCTTGCTGCAACCAGCAAGATTGTCATAAACATTTTTCTCATAGTCAATTCTTATTTACAGATTAGATAGGGCGAAAATACAAATAATTTTTCTTTTTGCACACAATATTTGTCACAAAACGTTTTACTTTGCGTATTATTATTGTAAGAACAGGAAACTAACTGATGACAAGAAGCGAATATGAAATAGCGATGCAACGATTAAGGCCTGCATTAATAGCTGAGGCAAACAGGTATCTGGGTGATGCTGATGATGCCGAGGATATGGTACAGGATGTAATGATGAGACTCTGGCAGATGTGTTCGCAACTGCATAATCCTGTAGATGGGTTGGCACGGATATTGGTTAGGAATAGATGCCTCGACGCCATTCGTCGCAGAAAGCCTCGTGAAGGCATTGAGTCTTTGCCACCTGTAATTGGAAGTGGTAACAATGAAAAGGTGGAACATGAACGCATCGAACAAATGATGAAAGTGGTTGAGAATCTGCCAGATGTACCACAAACCATTCTCCGGCTCAGGCACATGGAAGGATTAGAGATGAAAGACATCGCCCGATTATTGCAAATGGAAGAGGCAACAGTTAGGAAGGCATTGAGCCGAGCCAGACAGACAGTAAGAGATAAACTAAATGGTAAGAGACAATGAAAGATATAGTAGAAATAAAGACATTGATAGAGCGATTCTTCGAGGGTGACACCACCTTAGCCGAAGAACAATGGCTCTATGACTACTTCAAACAGACACAGGAACTGCCAGAGGAACTGGAGGCATATCGAGAGACATTCTTGGGTTTCGATGCCATTTGCTTGTCTGATGCACCATCTGTAGAAATAACAATGGTTGAGCCCAAGGAGAGCCTACCTATTGCAGAGCAGGCTGTTAACTCAACACCACCCAAATATCGCAGATGGTGGAAAACGATGGTAGGCATAGCAGCAATGATAGCTATTGTAGTTGGCTCTGTATGGACATTCCAAACATACCAACGCATCCAGCTACAAAATATATATGGTGGCAGCTATATGATTGTGGATGGCAAA
>JAGCGS010000046.1 GCA_017649485.1 Bacteroidaceae bacterium
CGGAGTATCGTCATGTACGGGAATCCGGGGACAGGGAAGACGCATATATCCATCGCATTGGGCATTAAGGCATGCCTTGAAGGATATACAGTTTTCTTTACATCCGTACCACGCTTGCTTACACAGATCAGGGAAGCGAAAACAGACAAAACGCTGCGGAATCTGGAGATTAAGTTTGAGCGCTATGACCTCGTTATATGTGATGAGCTTGGGTATGTCGGCTTCGACAAGGAAAGCGCCGAAATGCTCTTCAATCATCTCTCCTTAAGGACCGGCAAGAAGTCTACGATCATCACAACAAACCTGCCTTTTACCAGGTGGGAAGAGGTGCTCAAGGATAAAGTTTTATGCTCCGCACTGGTCGACAGACTGTGTCACAAATCATACCTCGTCAACATGACGGGCACATCATATCGTATTAAAGAAACAAAAAAATATATCAATAAGAAATAATGTATAACAAACTTTTTATACCTTTGCAGCACTCAGTCGAAGTGGTATACTTTTAAATTATTATTTGGTATACTTTAGCGTTATCATTTACATTGATAAAAAGTAGGGGTGTGAATGACGTTATTTAATAAGTGAGAAGAGATGAAGAAGATTATTGTAGCCATAGATTCGTTTAAGGGATGCCTCACTTCGGCCGAGGCAAATGAGGCTGCTTGCAAGGGCATCAAGGCGTGTTGCCCTGATGTGGAGGTGGTGCAGATTCCCGTGAGTGATGGTGGCGAAGGCTGGATAGAGGCATTTCATCCCTTTATTGGTGGGGAACTGGTGGAGGCTGATGTGCACGACCCACTGATGAGACCAATCAAGGCTTGCTATATCAATCTCAAGAGTGAGAGATTAGCTGTTATTGAGATAGCCAAGGCCAGTGGGCAGAATCTCTTGAAGCCAGAGGAGAGGAATCCTTTAAAAGCTTCATCGTATGGCACAGGTGAATTGATTGTGGATGCCATTCGCAAAGGCTGCAGACGGTTTAGTATTGGATTGGGGGGAAGTGCTACAAGTGATGCAGGCATGGGAATGCTACAGGCATTTGCGGAAGCTCTTGAAAGCAATCAATTTACCGAAGATGATTTAAAAGAAATGACATTCAGTATTGCGACTGATGTGACAAACCCACTGAGTGGTCCCATGGGTGCAGCTCATGTGTTTGGTCCCCAAAAGGGAGCTACTCCAGAGATGGTGGAGGAGTTGGATAAGCGAGCCATAGATTTTGCAAAATATTCAGCTAGGAAAATGGGTTATGATTGTTCGGAGAACCCTGGTGCCGGAGCTGCTGGAGGTTTGGGTTATGCGTTCATGCAGTATCTACATGCTGATAGACGTTCAGGCATCGACGTTTTATTGGATATGGTTGACTTTGATGCCATGCTGAAAGATACTGATTTGATTATCACTGGAGAAGGATCGTCTGATGCTCAGACTCTGATGGGAAAATTACCTATGGGCATCATGCGGAGAGCCCAACAACAAGGTGTTGACATCGCTTTGATTGCAGGTAGGATAGCCGACAAAGAGGCTCTGCTTAAAGCAGGTTTCAAACAAGTGGTATGTATCAATCCTGAAGGTTTGCCCTTGACAGAAGCCATGAAACCACAGGTTGCCAAGGCAAATATCTGCGAGACTGTGAGGCTATTATTGGAAAATTCATTATCTTTGCAACCTTAATTGAAATTGGTTTACATGAAGATTGGTGAACTTCAACAGCTCATGGTGAAACACCCACAGGTAAAGGCACTGAGTGAGCTGATTGAACAAGGTAAGGTTAGACATATTTATTGCGGAGGTCTGAAGGCTTCGGCTTCGTCGGTTTATGCCTCTGCGCTAATTGATAAGACACATTGCCCCTTTGTTTTTATCTTGGGTGATCTGGAAGAAGCTGGTTATTTTTATCACGATCTTAACCAAATATTGGGTGAAGAACAGGTTTTGTTTTTCCCTTCGTCATTCAGAAGGGCTATCAAGTATGGCCAGAAAGATGCCGCAAACGAGATTCTGCGAACGGAAGTGTTGAGCCGATTGGAGAAGAATGCATCTAACCTGTTTGTGGTGACATATCCTGATGCTCTGGCGGAGAAGGTGATTGCACCCAAGGAACTGGACGAGAAGACACTGAAGATGTCGGTTGGCGAGCAATTGGATATGAAGTTCGTGACTGACCTGTTACGTGATTATGGCTTTCAATATACCGACTATGTCTATGAGCCAGGACAATACGCCCAACGAGGTAGTATCATAGACGTGTTTTCTTTTTCATCGGAATATCCTTATCGTATCGACTTCTTTGGTGATGAGGTGGAAAGCATCCGTACTTTCGAGGTGGAGAGTCAGCTTTCTAAAGAGAAGAAGGATAGCATCGTGATTGTGCCTGACCTGAGTGCAGGACTGACTCGCCAAGGAGATGGAGGAATGGTGTCTTTCATGGATTTCCTACAACCTGAAACGATGGTGGTGATGCGTGACCTGTTCTGGTTGCGTGAACGCATCCAGCAAGTGCATGACGAGACCTTGACTGAACAGGCTAAGCTGACCAGAGAAGCGGAAGATCAAGGTACATTAATCTTGGAAGGTAAACTGATAGATGGAGAGGAGTTCTGTAGAAAGATTTTGACTTTCAGAAGAATGGAGATAGGCGTGAAACCCACTGGTACACCAGATGCCACACTGTTATTTGATACGGATGTGCAACCCATCTTCCATAAGAACTTCGACTTGCTGAGTGAACGGCTGAAGGGTTATCTCAATGATGGCTATCGACTTTTTATCTGTAGCGATAGTCAGAAACAGACGGAACGTATCAAGACCATTTTCGAGGATAGGGGAGATGACATTGTCTTCACACCCGTTGAGAAGACCATTCATGAGGGTTTCGTGGATCATGAACAGAGGATGTGTGTCTTCACAGATCATCAGATTTTTGACCGTTTCCATAAATATAACCTCAAGAGCGACAAGGCACGAGGTGGCAAGATTACACTGAGCCTCAAAGAGCTTAATGAGTTTCAGCTGGGTGATTATGTCGTGCATACTGACCATGGCGTGGGTAGGTTTGCCGGCTTGGTACGCATACCCAATGGCAATACCACCCAGGAGGTGATAAAGTTGGTGTATCAGAATGAGGATATTGTGTTTGTATCTATCCATTCACTACATAAGGTTTCGAAGTACAAGGGCAAGGATGGAGTGCCTCCTCGATTGAGTAAGTTGGGTTCTGGCGCTTGGGAACGCATCAAGGAAAAGACGAAGACGAAGATCAAGGATATTGCCCGTGATTTAATCAAGCTCTATGCCGCCCGCCGTGATGAGAAAGGGTTCCAGTATAGTCCTGACACCTTTATGCAGAAGGAGTTGGAGGCTTCGTTCCTGTATGAGGACACACCTGACCAGAGCAAGGCAACTGCAGATGTAAAGGCTGATATGGAGAGTGATCGTCCGATGGATCGCCTGGTGTGTGGTGATGTGGGGTTCGGTAAGACTGAGGTTGCCATCAGAGCGGCTTTTAAGGCCGTGTCTGACAATAAACAGGTGGCGGTGTTGGTGCCAACCACCGTGTTGGCTTACCAACATTACCAAACCTTCAAGGATAGGCTGAAGGATATGCCATGTCGTGTAGATTACCTGAGCCGTGCTCGTAGTGCTAAAGATACAAAGCAGATAATCAAAGATTTGGCTGAGAATAAGGTAAATATCTTAATTGGCACGCATAAGATATTGGGCAAGGAGGTGAAGTTTAAGGATTTGGGATTGCTGATTATCGATGAGGAACAGAAATTTGGTGTGAGCACCAAAGAAAAACTACGCCAACTGAAGGTGAATGTGGATACTCTAACGATGTCGGCTACACCTATTCCCAGAACATTACAGTTCTCGTTGATGGGAGCTCGTGACTTGTCAGTCATCCAGACACCACCACCTAACCGTTACCCCATCCAAACAGAGGTGCATACGTTCAACGAGGAGGTGATTGCCGATGCCATCAATTTTGAGATGAGTCGTAATGGCCAGGTGTTCTTCGTGAATAACCATATCTCTAACTTGGAGATACTGAAGTCTATGATTCTAAAGCATATTCCAGATTGTCGCATAGCAATAGGACATGGTCAGATGGATCCTTCTGCTTTGGAAAATGTCATCATGGGTTTCGTTAACTATGACTACGACCTGCTTCTTTCTACCACCATCGTGGAGAATGGTATTGATATTCCCAATGCCAATACCATTATTATCAATGAGGCGAATAACTTTGGCTTGTCTGATTTGCACCAGATGCGAGGTCGTGTGGGTAGAAGCAATAAGAAAGCATTCTGTTATCTGTTGGCACCTCCACTCTCAACCTTGACGCAAGAGGCTAGGCGACGCTTGCAAGCTATTGAGAATTTTGCGGGATTGGGTAGTGGCATCCATATTGCTATGCAGGACTTGGATATCCGTGGTGCAGGTAATATGTTGGGTGCTGAGCAGAGTGGATTCATTGCCGATGTGGGTTATGAGACTTATCAGAAGATCTTAGGAGAGGCCGTGCACGAGTTGAAGATGGATGAGTTTAGTGAGCTGTTTGCAGAGGAGAATGCACAGGAGCAAGCCGATAGGGGAAGAAATTATGTGGATGACTGTCAGGTGGAGAGTGATCTGGAATTGTTGCTTCCTGCCAACTATGTAACAGGAAGCAGTGAGCGTATGTTGCTCTATCGTGAGTTGGATAATCTGTCATCGGACAAAGATGTAGATGATTTTAAAATCAAACTGTTGGATAGGTTTGGCCCTATTCCTCACGAGACCGAGGAATTGTTGCGTATTGTGCCTTTGCGTAGGTTAGCGGCTCGATTGGGAGTGGAGAAGGTAATCCTGAAGGGTGGTCGTATGACACTGTTCTTGGTGTCAAATCCTGAGAGTCCATACTATAAGAGCCGTACTTTTGACAAGTTGATTGATTATATGATGAAGAATACTCGTCGATGTGAGTTGAAGGAGAGAAATGACCATAAGCGTACGGCATTGGTGAAAGATGTTGAAAGTGTAGAGCATGCTCTTTATGTTCTGAGAGAAATGAATAATGAATAAGCTCAATGGTCACCTCTTTCCGTAAAGCTTATCAATCAAATCTGGCCGTTTAATCCTTCGTAGTTCATTGATGATTTCTCGTTTCTGTTCCGGTTGATACCAGAAGAAGAAAAGTCGTTGGGCTAATTTCTCTCTTTGTGTTCTGGCACTGAACACAGGGGCTAAGGTATAAGGGTGAAAGCCTGTGTACCAAGTTTCTGTTGAAACAGTCATGGGGGTAGGGGTGAAGTCCTGCACTTGCTCCAAGTGGAAATCCAGACGCTTGGTAATAATTGCCAACTCTGCCATATCTTCTTCCTTACATCCAGGGTGACTACTGATAAAATATGGGATGATTTGCTGGCGCAGGTTCTCTTGAGTGTTGATACGGTCAAATATCTTCTTGAATTCCTCAAACTGTTTAAACGATGGCTTGCGCATGAGGTAGAGTACATCGTCGCTCGTATGCTCTGGCGCTACTTTCAATCTTCCACTAACATGTTTGACAATCAATTCTTTTGTGTATTGTCGATTGGCTTTGTTTACTTCTTCATTTTGGTTACGATGCAAGAGCAAGTCGTAGCGCACACCACTGCCAATGAAACTTTTCTTGATGCCAGGCAAAGCATCAACGGCATGGTAGATATCCAAGAGTGGACGGTGGTCATTGTTAAGGTTCGGACAAACGTTTGGATGGGCACATGAGGGACGTTTGCACTTCTTGCACAACTCTAAGTCCTTGCCATGCATGCGATACATATTGGCAGAAGGACCACCCAGATCACTCAGATAACCCTTGAAATCAGGCATCTTTATCACCTGTTTCACTTCTTTGAGAATACTCTCCTTACTACGACTTACAATGAATTTGCCTTGGTGTGCAGAGATGGTACAGAAGGCACAACCACCGAAACAACCTCTGTGTAGGTTGATGCTGAATTTAATCATGTCGAAGGCTGGAATGCGTTTGTCCTTGTACTTGGGGTGTGGCAATCGTGTGTAGGGTAGGTCGAACGAATGGTCAAGCTCTGCTTCCGTCATCGGAGGGTAGGGAGGGTTCACTACCACCGTTTGTTTTCCTGTGCGTTGCAGGATGCGTTGGGCACTCCATTTGTTGCTCTCCTCCTCGATATGCTTGAAGTTGGCAGCTTCCTTCTTCTTGTCTTTCACACACTCTTCATGGGAATACAACACGATATCCTGATCAGAAGGTTGGATATCCTTGGTGAGATAGGCTATCTGAGGTGTATCAGTCAACGGTTCTCCGCGCTCCAACTTTCGAGCCAATTCCACCACCGTTTTTTCCCCCATGCCATACATCAGTAAGTCGGCACCACTATCCACCAAGATGCTTGGACGAACGCGATCTTCCCAATAATCATAATGTGTGAGGCGTCGCATGCTTGCCTCTATGCCTCCTAAGAATACAGGTACATCGGGAAACAACTGCTTGAGTATCTTCGTATATACAATCGTAGGGTAATCAGGCCTCATGTCAGTCCTACCATCGGGTGTATAAGCATCTTCATGGCGGATGCGCTTATTGGCAGTATATTTGTTCACCATACTGTCCATACATCCAGGACTGATGCCGAAGAACAGCCGAGGCTTACCCAACTTCTTGAAGTCGCGCAGGTCGTCACGCCAATTGGGTTGAGGCACAATGGCTACCTTTAGCCCTTCCGCTTCGAGGATTCGCCCGATAACGGCAACGCCAAACGAGGGGTGGTCAACATAGGCATCGCCACTGAACAAAATAATGTCCAGTTCGTTCCATCCCCTCAGTTCCACCTCTTTCTTGGTGGTAGGAAGCCAATTTGTCAGATTACTCATGTAAAATCAATGTTCCAAACACCACTCATCATAGAGTGCCATCAGCTTCTGCAAACCAAATGCTTTCATGTTATCATGGTAGATAACATCAATGCAGAGCGTCAACAGATCCTTGATATCGCCATTATCGGCCGCAATGAGTGAGCGAATGTTCAGTTTCAGCTTCTCTAACACGCTCTCATCCACAAAGCCATTGCTGTCTGCCAGGTTTTCGAGCAACCCATATCTACGAATCGTGGCGAGATGCTCATCACTGATTTGCAGGGAGCGAGTGCCACTCTGATTGGTCTGAATTGTGTACATATATCAATTTGTTTTAATTATAATCGGCAAATTTACTCAATTTAATTAACATAAACACAATGAATCGTGTTATTTCACTTGATTGCCTGTTCTAATTGTGTTAATGCTTGCTGCAAGATACTACGAGGGCATCCTACATTCAGTCGCATGAAACCTTTGCCCTCAGGACCGAACATTGTGCCGTCGTTCAAGGCTAAGTGTGCCTTATCCACAAATAGATCAACTAATTGTTCTTGACTCAGATTCAGTTTGCGACAGTCCAAGAATACCAGATAGGATGCCTGTGGTTTCAACATAGAAATGCTTGGGATGTGTGCTCTCAGGTATTGTTCCGTAAAGTCAATATTTCCTTGTACATAAGACAGCATCTGGTTCAACCAATCTTCACCCTGTTCGTATGCAGCTGCACATGACAAATAGGCAAACATGTTGCCCATTGAGAGTTCGCTGGCCTCCATGTAAGTGTTGAATCTATCACGCTTATCTTTATTGAAAATCAAACTATAAGAACTACTCAATCCTGGCATGTTGAAAGCTTTACTGGGTGCCATGAAGATGATGCTATGTTGGCGAGCTGCCTCTGACACGGTTGCATAGGAATGATGTTTGTAACCTGGCAAGGTAAGGTCGGCATGTATCTCATCGCTTATAACCATAACCCCATTACGTTGACAGATGTCAGCTACGCGTTGCAGTTCCTCCAAAGTCCATACCCTTCCACCTGGGTTTTGAGGATTGCAGAGTATGAATAGCTTGCACCCCTGTATATCACGTTCAAAACGGTCGAAATTGATGTGAACCTGTCCGTCGTGTATGTCTAACGAGTTATACACCACTTCTCTGTGGTTGTGCTCTGTCACCAGAAAGAAAGGATGATAAACAGGTGTTTGCACCATCACCTTCTCTCCAGGATTGGTAAAACAATTCACGGCAAAGGCAATGCCTCGCACGATGCCTGGCACAAAACCTATCTCTTCTTTCTGAACCTGCACGTTGTGACGCTTGCCTACCCATCTAATGATGTTTTCATACCAACTCTCGCAAGGAAGGGTATAACCCAATACATCTTGGTCGAGACGTTGACGGATGGCATCAATCACAAACGGTGGCGTGCGGAAGTCCATGTCTGCCACCCACATAGGCAACAGGTCATCGCGTCCCCACATCTCTGCCACACCATCGTATTTCACACAGTCTGTGCCTTTACGCACAATGATTTCATCAAAATCGTATTTCATAATTATTTATTTTTTCTCTGCAAAGATAGTGTTTTTCAGATAAAAATAGATAATTTTGTATCGTTTATTGTAAAGGAGATTTGACATCTATGAAATACGGACTGATTGCAGCAGGTCAAGGTTCACGACTGTTGGCCGATGGTATCACTACCCCCAAACCTCTTATCAAGGTAGGAGGTGAAACACTCTTGGACAGGCTTTGCCGTATCTTTTGTGAGAACGGAGCCGAGAGCATCAGTATCATTATCAATGAAGAAATGGTTCAGGTATATGATTATCTGATGGCTATGAAGTTGCCTGTACCTTTGAACTTGGTAGTAAAGAGCACCCCGGACTCTTTTTGTAGTTTCTGTGAACTCATGCCTTTCTTACAGGAGAAGAAGGTGGATGCAGGAGTAGAATATGGAAAAGATGGAATTGATAGTGGAGGTAAGTTTTGTCTCACCACCATTGATCCCATCTTCCTGGAGGATGAGTTTGCTAGTTATATCCGCAGGTTTAGGGAGGATGAATCTAACGATGCCTTGATGGGAGTAACTGATTATATCGACGATGAAAAACCTTTGTTTGTAAAGACAGATCCTGAGACATTGCGTATTACTGGCTATGCTAACTCGGCTTACGAAGGTTGTCGCTTTATCTCTGCAGGTATCTATTGCATGAACCAACAAGCTTTGACTTTGTTGCCTAAGGCTCAAGAAGATGGCATAAGGAGGATGCGAGGTTTTCAACAGTATTTGGTGGATGCAGGTTTACAGTTACAAGCTTGGCCGTTTGGTCAGGTGATAGACATTGACCATGCTACTGATATCATGGCGGCAGAAAAGATGTTGGGTAGATGAGAGGTTTTTATCACATAGCAGGTGTGCGTAGGGCTACCATCTATTCGCCTAATAGCGTGGACAAAGATGCTGCCATCTTCTTGGAAGTGTTGAAATGTTTGGAGTCGTTGGGGCATCAGGTGATGGTGTATGATGAAGCCGATTTGTCGGCTGGTGTGGTTGAGGAACGCTATATATTCAATATGGTACGAAGCCAGATGGCTATTACCCAACTTCAAACATTGGAGCAGACTGGAGTGGTGTCGATAAACTCCGGCTTTGGCATCGAGCATTGCCGTCGAGAATTAATGACCACCTTGTTGTTGAACAATAACATTCCCTTTGCTCCAAGCCAAATATTCAATCTTGTCAATGACCAATGGTCACTTTCTGGAGCAGCGAGGGCAGAGCGATGCTTGCATCAGTTATACCGAGACGAGACAGAATTGGAGCGAAGCTCAATGGTCAATGGTCAATGGTCAACGTTCAACGGTCCTTGTTGGGTAAAACGAGCTGATGGCCATACTGTTGAACAGAGTGATGTAATGTTTGTAAGTGAGGCTTCCCGTTTGTCTTCCGTGTTGGATGACTTTGCTCAGCGAGGCATCTATAGGGTGGTGATTAGCAAGCATCTGCCTGGGGATTTGGTAAAGTTCTATGGAGTGTCTGGCACAGACTTCTTCCATTGGTTTTATCCTTGGGAGGCTCAGCATAGTAAGTTTGGTAATGAGGAGGTGAATGGCATTCCAACAGGTATCTCGTTCTCTGTAGAAGCCTTACAGGAGATCTGTCGCCAGGCAACAGAGGTGTTGGGAGTTGATGTGTATGGAGGTGATGCGGTCATAGCTACTAATGGAACAATCCGGCTCATTGACTTCAACGATTGGCCCAGTTTCTCTCCTTGTCGTTTAGAAGCTGCTAAAGCCATTGCTAAGGCAATTATTCAAAAAATAGAAAGATATGACTCCTGAAGATAAAAAAATGTATCAGGCATCCTTGAAATCTAAGGATACTGAAGAATGGATAGACTTGCTTTTCTATCGTCCCATAGGCTTCCGTTGGGCGTTGCTATTCAGACGATTGGGTGTCAAGCCCAATGCCGTTACCATCGCCTCCATTTTCTTGGGCATTATAGCTGGCGTGCTGTTTTATTTCCATTCTTTGCCATTGAACATCATAGGTATGTTCTTTTTGGTATGGGCTAACAGTTATGACAGTGCCGATGGTCAATTGGCTCGCCTCACAGGACAGAAGTCTGAGTTGGGACGAATACTTGACGGCATGTCTGGCGACTGTTGGTTTATTGCCATCTATTTCGCCATCTGTTTTCGATTGATGCCTACTTGGTCTTTTTGGATATTTATCTTAGCAGCCTTGGCAGGTTATTGTCATAGTAAGCAAGCGGCTATGGCCGATTACTATCGAAATATCCACCTCTTTTTCTTGTTGGGCAAACAAGGGAGTGAGTTGGATAATGCTCGTCAACAGACTGCCATTTATAACCAAATGAGTTGGCACGATGGGTTTGTTCAGAAACTCTTTCAATTCTTTTATAAGAACTATACGGCGAACCAAGAGCAGATGACACCATGTTTTCAACGGTTCTTCCATGCATTGAAAGAAAGGTATGCCGATGGGGTAGCACCTGTTGTGCTTCGTGAGCAGTTCCGCCAAAAGAGTTTGCCCTTGATGAAATACACCAACATCCTGTCGTTCAATATCCGTGTGATAGTACTGTTTATCTCATTGCTGATAGATATGCCTTGGCTCTATTTTGTTTTTGAGCTAACAGTGCTAAATGCCTTGTTTATATATATGGTGTGGAAGCACGAGAAGATAAGTAGAGAAATGTTTTCAATGGTAAATGGTCAATAGTCAATGGTCAATAATATAAAAGCAATAGCATTTGATTATGGTGGCACGATAGATACGCCATTCCTGCACTGGATGCAAGTATATATCCAAGTGTATAACAACCATTTGCAACTTAATCTTACTCCAGAGAACTTCCGTGATGCTTATGTATTTGCAGAGCGAGAGATGGAGCGCCTGCAATGTGTGAAGCCTACGGATGGTTTTATAGAAACGCAACGATATAAGACACATTTGCAGTTTCAAATATTGAGCCAGATAGGAATGGTTAATCCTTCAGATTTAGGCATGCTGGCAGAGCAAGCTGCCCAATTGGTAACTAACTATGCCCAAGGCCTGGTGCAAGCCAACAAGCCAGTGTTACAACAATTGGCAAAGCTTTACCCTCTGTTGCTTGTTTCAAATTTCTATGGTAATCTTCGACAGGTGGTAGCCGAAACGGGCATTCTTCCCTTATTCCAAAGCATTACAGACTCTACGATTGTAGGCATACGCAAACCTGACCCTGCCATCTGGCAACAAGCCTTCGAATCGCAAGGCTACAAACCTAATGAGGTGCTTGTAATAGGTGACTCCTATAAAAACGACATTGCACCCGCTTTGTCATTAGGTTGTCCAGTTATCCATGGTTGTTCAGTAGCTCAGAGTAGGGTAGAGGGCATCACCACCATACAATCCTTGCAAGAGTTGCCCCAGCTACTGCTATAAATTGCCTATTCCCACTCAATAGTCGAGGGTGGTTTTGATGAGATGTCATAGCAAACACGGTTCACGCCCTTCACCTTGTTGATGATTTCATTCGACACCTTGGCCAAAAAGTCATAAGGCAAATGAGCCCAGTCTGCAGTCATGGCATCCATGCTGGTCACAGCTCTCAGAGCCACAGGGTTTTCATAAGTACGCTCATCACCCATTACACCCACACTCCTCACAGAACTGAGTAGTATGACACCTGCCTGCCAAACCTTGTCATACAACGATTCGCCATCTTCACAGATATAGTTGTTCATGCTCTCGATATAGATATCGTCTGCTTCTTGCAATATCCTTACTTTCTCTGGAGTTATCTCTCCCAATATCCTTACTGATAAGCCTGGGCCAGGGAATGGATGACGCTTAATAAGCTTTTCAGGCATCCCCAACTGGCGTCCCACACGACGGACTTCGTCTTTAAATAACCATTTCAGAGGCTCACAGAGTTGCAGGTTCATCTCTTCGGGCAAGCCTCCCACATTGTGATGGCTCTTAATCACTTTACCTGTAATGTTTAGACTCTCGATACGGTCTGGATAGATGGTGCCTTGAGCCAACCATTTAGCATCTTTGATCTTTCGCGCCTCGGCATCAAATACTTCGATAAAGTTCTTGCCGATAATCTTTCGCTTCTGTTCAGGCTCTTCCACTCCTTTCAAGTCGCTGAAGAATTTCTCACTTGCATCCACACCAATCACATTCAGTCCCAATCCTTTATATGCATCCATCACTTTGCTGAACTCATTCTTGCGGAGCATACCATGATCTACAAAGATACAGGTTAGGTTCTTTCCGATAGCTCGGTTTAATAAGGTCGCGCAAACACTGGAATCCACACCTCCGCTCAAGCCCAAAATAACACGATCGTTGCCCAACTGTTCTTTTAACTCCTTGACAGTAGTTTCCACAAACGAAGCAGCACTCCATTCCTGACGGCTACCACAAATATCCACCACGAAATTCTTCAATAGTTGGAAACCTTGTAGAGAGTGTTGTACTTCTGGATGAAACTGCACTGCCCAGATACGTTTCTCAGAATTGGTATAGGCTGCATAGTGCACATCATCTGTAGAGGCTATGCAGTGATAACCTTCTGGCAATGCAGTAATGGTATCGCCATGACTCATCCACACTTGCGAATTACGTTCAAAGTCCTTGAACAAGGGATTATTAGTGTCAATATATTTTAGATGGGCACGTCCATATTCCCGGCTACCTGCAGGTTCTACCTTGCCACCTGAACAATAGGCCATGAGTTGGGCGCCATAGCAGATGCCCAAAACGGGGTATTTGTCCACAAACTGGCTGAAATCCACGCGAAAGGCTTCCTGGTCGTACACAGAATAGGGTGATCCGCTCAGTATCACACCAATGATACCATCATCATTATGGGGAAACTTGTTATAGGGTAATATCTCACAAAAGGTGTCCATTTCTCTCACCCTGCGACCAATTAGTTGGGTGGTCTGCGAGCCAAAATCCAATATTATTATCTTCTGTTGCATAAGCTTTATTTAATTGCCGGCACAAAATTAATAATTTGTCAAGAGATATGAAAATAAATAATACAGAAGAGTTCTCAGATTATCAATACGCTTGTTCATGAACGCCTTTAACTGCACGGCCTGAAGGGTCGTTCATGTTATGGAATGCAGCATCCCATTCGAGAGCGATGGCGGTAGAACAAGCTACACTTGCCTCACTTGGCACGCTTCGGGCTGCAGAATCGGAAGGAAAATGCTCCGCAAAGATGGAACGATAGTAGTATTCCTCTTTGTTTTTCGGCGTATTGATGGGAAAACGTTCTGTAGCATGGGACATTTGCTCGTCAGTTACGGCTTCAGCTGTAATCTTCTTGAGCGTGTCAATCCAAGAATAGCCCACACCATCGCTAAACTGTTCTTTCTGGCGCCAAGCCACTTCTGCAGGAAGGAGGTCGGCAAAAACTTCTCGTACAATCTTTTTCTCAATTGTTTGGCCAGGACACATCTTAGCAACTGGATTTGTGCGCATGGCAACATCGAGGAACTCCTTGTCGAGGAAGGGTACACGACCCTCTACACCCCATGCCGATAAACTCTTGTTAGCACGTAAACAGTCGTATAAGTAGAGCTTCCCCAATTTACGAACCGTCTCCTCGTGAAAGGCTTTAGCATCTGGAGCTTTATGGAAGTAGAGGTAACCACCAAATATTTCGTCGGCCCCTTCGCCACTAAGCACCATCTTAATGCCCATTGACTTGATGACACGCGCCAATAGATACATCGGAGTGGAAGCGCGCACAGTAGTGACATCGTAGGTTTCGATAAAGTAGATAACATCACGGATGGCATCCAGTCCCTCCTGAATGGTATAATTAATCTCGTGATGTACTGTGCCAATATGGTCAGCTACCATTTTAGCTTTGTTAAGGTCAGGGGCTCCTTTCAGTCCTACGGCAAAGGAGTGCAGACGAGGCCAATAGGCCTTTGTCTTTGAATCGTCCTCAATTCGATGCTCTGAGAACTTCTCTGCAATGGCTGAGATAATGGAAGAGTCCAAACCTCCAGATAGCAATACGCCGTAGGGAACGTCAGACATTAACTGACGTTTAACGGCGGCAGTTAGAGCATCGTGGATAGCTTCTACGTTGGCTGAGTTGTTTTTAACTGCTTCGTATTCAAACCAATCACGATAATAATAACGCTTCATGCCGGGCTCCTTGCTCCAGTAATAATGCCCTGGCAGAAAAGACTCATAACATTCACATTGTCCTTCAAGGGACTTGAGTTCACTAGCGACATAGACAGTTCCGTCGCTATCGTAGCCAATATAGAGTGGTATCACACCAATAGGGTCACGAGCTATCAGAAACTCATTGCGTTCCTTGTCGTAGAGAACAAAGGCGAAGATACCGCTCAGGTCTTCAAGAAAGTTGATTCCCTTTTCGCGATAAAGTGCCAGTATGACTTCACAATCGCTACGCGTCTGGAACTCGTACTGTCCTGCATAGCGACGACGAATCTCTTGATGGTTGTATATTTCGCCATTTACCGCCAACACCTGTTTCTTATCTGGCGAATACAATGGTTGTCCTCCTGATTCAGGGTCAACGATGCTCAGTCGTTCATGAGCTAAGATGGCCGAACCACCACAGTATATACCACTCCAGTCAGGTCCACGATGACGGATCTTCTGACTCATCTTCAAAGCCTTTTCGCGCAGTTCATGAGTCTGCTCCTTTACGTTTAGTATAGCTACAATTCCACACATAATCTATTCAATTAAAGATACGACAAATAAAGATAATTAGTTTGGGCGGGGTATTCAGCTGCCAAGGTGTCTATCTGGTTGACGTTAGGAAGAATTCCAAACTCTTTTCTCCATTCACGGACAGTGAGACTTGCTTTCTCCATGTTCATCAAAGACTCCAAGCCGAGAGCTCGTCCTATTTGGAAGTCAGAGAAGCCATAAATCTTGGCTTCGTTCAATAAATTAATAAAATCAGGAGCTTCCAAATACTCCAATAGTTCGGTTTTATTCATAAACTTAATGAACTCTGACACTTGTTCATACTGCTTCAACCGTTGATCGATATTGATGATGTGCCTGAGTTTCTTCAAGAACCACTTATCTATCATTGTCCATTTATGAATTTGTTCGACAGAGTAACCAGCTTTCAGCGCTTTTGAAATGACAAAAATACGCATATCCGTCGGCTCATTCAAAGACTTTTGGATATCGGGTATTTTGATTTCGTGATTTTCTACGAAACCGTGCATACCCTGTCCTATCATTCGCAGTCCTTTTTGTAAGGCTTCCTCAAACGTACGACCAATGGCCATCACCTCACCTACACTTTTCATCGATGAACCCAGCTCACGTTTTACGCCATGGAACTTGATTAGATCCCAACGTGGAATCTTTACCACTACATAATCGAGGGCAGGTTCAAAAAAAGCAGAGGTGTTTTTCGTTACGCTGTTCTTGAGGTCGAAAAGACCATAACCAAGACCTAGCTTTGCGGCTACGAAAGCAAGCGGATAGCCTGTGGCTTTCGATGCGAGTGCGGAAGAACGAGATAGACGAGCGTTAACCTCGATGACTCGGTAGTCCTCAGATTGAGGGTCGAGTGCATATTGAACGTTGCATTCTCCCACGATGCCGATGTGGCGGATTATCTTGATGGCCAAAGAACGTAGTTTGTGGTATTCGTTGTTAGAAAGCGTTTGCGATGGAGCCACCACAATACTCTCTCCCGTATGGATTCCTAACGGATCAAGGTTTTCCATGTTGCACACAGTGATGCAGTTGTCATAGCGGTCACGTACCACCTCGTATTCTATTTCTTTCCATCCTTTCAACGATTTTTCCACTAATACCTGTGGTGAGAAAGAAAAAGCTTCCTCAGCCTGTACCAAAAGTTCTTCATCATTGTCACAGAAGCCTGAGCCTAGACCACCTAAAGCATAGGCTGCTCGTAGAATTACAGGGTATCCCAGTTCATGGGCTGCCTTTTGTACTTCTTCAAGAGTCAAGCAAGCTTCACTCTTGATGGTCTTCACACCAATTTCGTCGAGGCGCTTCACAAACAAATCACGGTCTTCCGTGTCAATAATGGCCTGAATGGGTGTACCGAGTACCTCCACGCCATATTTCTTGAACACACCTTTTTCGTAAAGTTCAACACCGCAATTCAACGCTGTCTGACCTCCAAAAGAAAGCAGGATGCCGTCGGGGCGCTCTTTAGCAATGATTCGTTCCACATAATCGAACTTTACCGGCTGGAAATAAACTTTATCTGCCACGCCCTTTGATGTCTGGACCGTAGCGATATTAGGATTGATAAGCACCGTCTCAATACCTTCTTCTTTCAGAGCTTTCAATGCTTGAGAACCTGAATAGTCGAACTCACCTGCTTGCCCTATCTTTAAAGCACCACTTCCTAATAGCAATACCTTTTTTTTGGTTAACGAGTTGAGGAATAGAGGAGTGGATGAGTCGTTTGCTCTATCGTTCAACTCGTTTACATGTTTGCTGTTGAACTTCTCAACTAAAGAAACAAACTCATCAAACATCCATTCAGTATCGGTTGGACCGCCACAGGCTTCCGGGTGAAACTGAGCTGACATCC
>JAGCGS010000047.1 GCA_017649485.1 Bacteroidaceae bacterium
AGTTAAGCCCGGCTACGCCGATGGTACTGCCCACAAGGTGGGAGAGTAGGTAGCCGCCGTCTTTGGATGTAGGGACAGCTTTCGTGCTCCAAGCATGGAAGCTGTCCCCTTTTTTATTCCCAATTCAAGTATAAAAACACCTCATTTTACCTGTTCTATAGCAGTCTACGTATTAATTTTTAGGCTTAATACGTATTTTTTTAGACAAAAAAAAGAAAATGTCAAAGCTTTTTAGTAAATTTACACCCAAAGAAGTGTACTATGCCTTTTTTAAAGTAAAAATAATTTTATAAAAATATAAAACTTCTACTATCATGGAAAACAAAATTCAAGAGCTAACCGATAAAATTTATCGTGAAGGCGTTGAAAAGGGCAATGTGGAAGCTCAAAAGCTGATAGCAAATGCTCAAGGTGAGGCAAAGAAAATTATGGAAGAGGCCCAGAAGCAGGCTGATGACGTTTTAAGCAATGCCCGTAAGTCAGCTGATGAGATGATGGCCAATGCCAAGTCTGAGTTGCAGCTTTTTGCAAGTCAAGCTGTCAATGCCTTAAAGTCTGAAGTGGCATCTTTGTTGACCAACAAGATTGTTGATGCCGATGTGAAAAACTTCACAAGTAACAAGGATTATCTGAATTCTTTCATCGTGTCATTGGCAAAACAGTGGACAGCCAGTGAGCCTGTTAAGATTGCCACAGCTGATGCTGAGGGGCTTACTAAGTTCTTTGCTGCACAAGCCAAAGATCTGCTGAATAAAGGTGTAAAGATTGAGCAGGTAAACGGTTTAAAGACACTTTTCTCCATTTCACCAGCCGATGGTTCTTACAAGGTGAATTTCGGTGAAGAAGAATTCGTGAACTATCTCAAAGACTTCCTGCGTCCTCAATTGGTTGATTTGCTGTTCAAGAAATAACACTTATTCTTATGAGTCAGTATTATTATTTGGTTACAGGTCTTCCCGAGCTCTCTCTGGAAGACAATAAACTGAACTATACTGTTAGCGACTTCAAAACAGAGTTTTATCCTCAATTGTCAAAAGAAGACCAGAAACTGGTGGACTTATATTACCTTAAATTTGACAATGCAAATCTTTTGAAGCTGCTAAAGGATAGGGAAGCGGTGATAGACCCTCGTGGTAATTTCACTGCTGATCAGTTTGTGGCTGTATTCAAGCAATTTAATGAGGAAGGTGTCATCACTTCCCCCGGCTCATTACCACCTTACATAATAAAGTTCATCCAAGCTTACTTGACCCAGCAGGAAGAGGGAACCCCCAGTGACGTGTTGGTTGAGGATTGGTTAGCTGGTCTTTATTATGAATATGCTATGCAATGTAAGAATGATTTTGTGTCATCATGGTTTGAGTTCAACCTGAACTCCAACAATGTGCTGGTTGCTTTGGCTGCCAGGAAATACAAGATGCAGATTGCACCGCTGGTAGTGGGAGATACGGAAGTATGTCAGGCCTTGAAGACCTCTAACGCACGTGATTTTGGCTTGACTTCCGAGCTTGATTACTTCGACCAGTTGTTGAAGATCAGCGAGACGGAAGACTTGGTGGAAAGAGAGAAAAGACTTGACCAGATCCGTTGGAAATGGATGGAAGACAAGACCTTCTTCGACTATTTCTCAATCGAGCGTCTGTATGTTTTCCTGTTACAGTTAGAAATCATTGAGCGTTGGATTTCTTTGGATAAGGAGAAAGGTAGCCAGATGTTCCGTGAAATCATTGGTTCATTGAAAGGTGAAGTCAGGGTACCTAGTGAATTCTGAATAAAATAATAAAAAACAATATATGGCAACAAAAGGAACTGTAAGTGGAGTTATCTCCAACATGGTAACCCTCACCGTTGACGGACCTGTTTCCCAGAATGAAATCTGTTATATTCATACTGGTGGAGACAGCCTCATGGCTGAGGTGATAAAAGTGGTGGGCTCTCAGGTTTATGTCCAGGTGTTTGAAAGTACACGTGGACTGAAAGTAGGAGCCGAAGCTGATTTTACCGGCCACATGCTTGAAGTTACATTGGGACCGGGCATGCTCTCTAAGAATTATGATGGTCTGCAAAACGACCTCGATAAGATGGAGGGCGTATTCTTAAAACGCGGACAATATACTTATCCGCTTGACAAAGAACGGGTTTGGCATTTTGTGCCTTTGGCAAAAGTGGGCGACCAGGTGAAATCTTCTCATTGGCTTGGTCAGGTTGAGGAAAACCACCAGCCATTGAAGATCATGGTGCCATTCCAACAGCAAGGTGTTTGCACTGTGAAGTCTATTGCAGCTGAAGGTGACTACACCATTGAAGATACAATAGCCGTACTGGAAGATGCTGAGGGCAATGAGGTGAAAGTCAATATGATTCAGAAATGGCCTGTAAAGGTGGCTATGACGAATTACGTTGAAAAACCTCGTCCTTTCAGACTGTTGGAAACAGGTGTACGTGTGATTGATACCTTGGATCCTATTACAGAAGGTGGAACAGGCTTTATCCCTGGACCTTTCGGTACAGGTAAGACAGTGCTGCAGCATGCTATCTCCAAGCAGGCTGAAGCCGACATCGTGATTATTGCTGCATGCGGTGAACGTGCTAATGAGGTAGTGGAAATCTTTACCGAGTTCCCAGAATTGGTTGACCCACATACGGGACGTAAGCTGATGGAGCGTACCATCATCATCGCCAATACGTCTAACATGCCTGTGGCGGCTCGTGAAGCTTCCGTTTATACAGCCATGACATTGGGTGAGTACTACCGTAGCATGGGTCTGAAGGTGTTGTTAATGGCAGACTCCACTTCCCGTTGGGCACAGGCTTTGCGTGAGATGTCCAACCGTATGGAGGAATTGCCTGGTCCGGATGCATTCCCTATGGACCTTTCTTCAATCATTTCTAACTTCTATGGCCGTTGCGGTTATGTAAGACTCTACAATGACCAGACGGGTTCTATCACCTTTATAGGTACTGTGTCACCGGCTGGTGGTAACCTAAAGGAACCTGTGACCGAGAATACCAAGAAGGTAGCTCGCTGCTTCTATGCTTTGGAACAGGATCGTGCTGACCGTAAGCGTTATCCAGCTATCAACCCGATTGATTCTTATTCTAAGTATGTTGAGTATCCAGAGTTCCAGGAATACATTGCACAGCGTATAGAGCCTACTTGGCTTGATAAGGTAAACGAACTGAAGACCCGTTTGCAGCGAGGTAAGGAAATTTCCGAACAGATCAACATCTTGGGTGATGATGGTGTACCAGTAGAATATCACGTAACATTCTGGAAGGCAGAGCTGATAGACTTCGTAATCCTTCAGCAGGATGCTTTCGACGAAATTGATGCGGTGACTCCACTTGAGCGCCAGGAAGAAATCATGAACCTTGTCATTGACATCTGCCACACAGAGTTCAAGTTCGATACTTTCAATGAAGTTATGGACTACTTCAAGCGAATGATCAACATTGGTAAGCAGATGAACTACGCTCCTTTCAAGTCTGAGAAGTACTACGATTACAAGAACGAGATGATGGAATTGTTAGAGGAACGTGCTATTAGTGAGAGTGTATCTAAATTGTTAAAATAATACCAGAGAAGAAAAATGTCAACTAAAGCATTTCAAAAGATATATACTCAGGTGACTCAGATTACCAAGGCTACGCTTTCGTTGAAAGCTAAGGGCGTTGGTTATGACGAGCTCGCTACGGTAAACGGCAAACTTGCCCAGGTGGTGAAGATTGCCGGTGACGAGGTTACTTTGCAGGTGTTCGAGGGTACACAAGGTATTCCAACTAACGCTGAAATCGTATTCCTCGGTAAATCGCCTACGCTGAAGGTTAGCGACCAGTTGGCTGGCCGTTTCTTCAATGCTTTTGGCGATCCTATTGACGGTGGTCCTGAAATTGAAGGTGTCGAGGTAGAGATTGGCGGTCCTTCCGTGAACCCTGTTCGTCGTAAACAACCTTCTGAGCTGATTGCTACCGGTATTGCAGGTATCGACTTGAACAACACCCTCGTATCTGGACAGAAGATTCCATTCTTCGCCGACCCAGACCAGCCTTTCAACCAGGTAATGGCATTGGTCGCCATGCGCGCCAAGGCAGATAAGATCATCCTGGGCGGTATGGGTATGACCAACGACGACTACCTGTTCTTCAAGAACGTGTTCTCCAATGCAGGTGCGTTGAACCGAATTATCAGTTTCATGAACACCACTGAGGACCCACCTGTAGAACGACTGCTGGTGCCAGATATGGCACTGACGGCTGCAGAGTACTTCGCAGTTGAGAAGAACGAGGCTGTGCTGGTGTTGCTTACCGATATGACGTCATACTCAGATGCGTTAGCTATCGTGTCAAACCGTATGGATCAGATTCCTTCCAAGGACTCTATGCCAGGTTCACTCTATTCAGACTTGGCAAAGATTTACGAAAAGGCCGTGCAGTTCCCATCAGGCGGCTCTATCACCATCATCGCAGTCACCACATTGTCAGGTGGCGACATTACGCATGCTGTGCCTGATAATACAGGTTACATCACCGAGGGTCAGTTGTTCCTGCGTCGTGATAGCGATATTGGTAAGGTCATCGTTGACCCATTCCGCTCACTGTCTCGTCTGAAACAGAACGTAAGTGGTAAGAAGACACGTAAGGATCATCCGCAGGTTATGAATGCTGCCGTTCGTCTGTATGCCGATGCAGCAAATGCTAAGACCAAGATGGAGAACGGTTTCGACCTGACCGACTACGACGAGCGTACCCTGGCGTTCGCTAAAGACTATTCAGACAAATTGCTGGCTATTGACGTGAACCTCGATACCACTGAGATGCTTGATGTAACATGGGGATTGTTCGGCAAGTATTTCCGTCCGGAAGAGGTGAACATCAAGAAGGAATTTGTTGACAAGCATTGGCCTAAGTAATTAACTAAACTATTAATAAAGTGGCTATTAAGTTTCAATATAACAAGACCTCACTTCAGCAATTGGAGAAGCAGCTGAAAGTGCGTCAGCGTACCCTTCCTATTATTAAGAATAAGGAGAGTGCCTTGCGCATGGAAGTTAAGCGTTGTAAGGACGATGCTGTCAAGCTGGAAGAGGGGTTAGAAAAAGGAATTCAAGCTTACGAGGCCATGTTTGCTCTTTGGAGTGAGTTCGACGCGTCCTTAGTTAGTGTGAAGGATGTGCAACTCTCTGTCAAGAAGATTGCCGGTGTGCGTGTACCCGTGTTGGATAACGTAGATTTCGAGACCAAGAAATACAGTATGTTCAACATGCCGAAATGGTATGCCGACGGTGTTACACTCTTGACAGGCCTGGCCAAGACAGCCATTGAAAGAGAATTTGTTGTTGCAAAGTTAAATCTGCTTGAGCATGCCCGTAAGAAGACCACCCAGAAGGTGAACCTCTTCGAGAAGGTGCAGATACCTGGTTATCAAGATGCCATCAGAAAGATCAAACGCTTCATGGAAGATGAGGAAAATCTTTCAAAGTCATCACAGAAAATCATGAAGGCTCATCAGGAGGCAAGAAAGGAGGCTGAGTCATGATTAGTAAAATGAAGAAACTCACGTTCCTGATCTATCACCAGGAATACGAAGCTTTCCTTGCTCAAATCCGTGAGTTAGGTGTGATTCATGTCCAGGAAAGACAGGCAGGTTTGATGAACGACGACTTACAGCAATCGTTGTCAAGACGTGCTCAGTATAAAGATGTATTGAAAGACATGTCATTCAAGATCAAGGATAAAGCCGATGAAACCATTCATCGTGAGTTGCCTGTTGATGACTTGTTGCATCAATATGCCGAGCTCAACAACAAGATAGGCAACCTCACGCAACAATTACCATCTCTCGACAAGGAGATAGCTGAAATGTCTGTTTGGGGTAATTTCGACTGGCAGTCCATCCGCAAGCTTGAAGAGGCAGGCTATAACATTCAGTTTTATGCTTGCTCAGAACGAGAATTCAACCCTAAGTGGGAAGAATTGTGTGACATTGTGACTATCGACAAGACAGTAGGCCGTCTGAGTTTTATCACCGTTTCTCGTGAACCCGTTAAACTGGAGATTGAACCATTACGACTGCCTAATCTGAGTCTAAAGCAGTTAGAAGATAAGAAAACTAATATACAGGATGCTTTAGCTGCAGCTAAAGACGAACTTTCTGCTTTCTGTGTAGCCAACTACAATACCTTGGTGCAATATAATAAGGAGTTAGACGGCGAGATTGACCTCATCAAGGTTCGTCTCGATGGCGAACCCCGTGCAGAGGGTGCTGTAATGGTTATGGAAGGCTGGGTTCCTGTTGAGAATGAGCAGCCTGTGAAAGAATACCTTGACCAAAGTAGCGTGTACTATGAGATACGCGATACGCAGAAGGGTGACAACCCACCAATCAAGTTGAAGAACAACTGGTTTGTGAAGATGTATGAGACATTGACCAGCATGTATGGCATGCCAGAATACACTGAGTTCGACCCGACTCCGCTCATTGCACCATTCTTCTCATTGTTCTTTGCATTCTGCTTGGGTGATGCAGGCTATGGCTTGGTGCTCATCGCATTAGGTATGATCTTGAAGAAGAAGATGCCAGATATGCGAGGCATCATGAACCTGGTCATCTCCTTGGGTGTATTCACAGCTATCTTCGGAACGATACTGGGTACATTCTTCGGTATCAACATCTACGAAGCAACTTGGGTACCTGAAGGTTTGAAGGCATTTATGGTTTCAGGTAAGATCAACGTGGCTGGTGGCACTTACGACAAGCAGATGGTATTGGCGCTGGGAATTGGTGTCTTCCATACCATTGTGGCTATGCTCATCAAGGCGTTAGTGCAGACCTCACGTTTTGGTTTCAAGAATGCGTTAGGAGCTTGGGGATGGTTCCTGCTGGTAGGCGCTGGCACCATTATTGCCACCTTTATGTTCCTTAACTTGATACCTGAAGATATCTCCAAGTGGGCTTTGATTGCCGTGGGTGCTGTAGCTGCCATTGGCATCTACCTGCTCAACGACCTGCATCGCAATGTGTTTGTCAACATTGGTGCTGGTGTGTGGGACACCTACAATATGGCTACAGGTCTGATGGGTGACATCCTCTCTTACATGCGTCTCTATGCCCTCGGTTTGGCAGGTGGTATGTTGGGTGGTGTGTTCAACTCCTTGGGTCTCATGGTACAAGAATCGGCTGGTGGCATACCAGGTTGGGTGCTTTGCTGCATCATTCTTGTGCTTGGTCATGCGTTCAACATCGCTATGTCCTGCATCAGTGCTTTCGTTCACCCTTTGCGTTTGAATTTCGTTGAATACTTCAAGAACTCAGGCTATGAAGGTACAGGTGTGCTCTACAATCCTTTTACAAATATCGATAAGAAATAAAATAACAAAAAATTAATAACAAATAAAAATTAAATCATTATGGATGTTAATGTACTTTTAGGTTACATCGGACTTGGCCTCATGTTGGCTTTGTCTGGTATTGGCAGTTGCTATGGAACAACAATTGCAGGTAATGCAGCTGAAGCAGGTTTGAAGAAAGATCCTTCTAAGTCAGCAAGCTTTATGATTCTTTCTGCACTTCCTTCAACACAGGGTCTGTATGGTTTCGTTGCTTTCCTGATGTCAATCGGTCGTGATTTCTCTCAGCAGGGTCTGTTGATGCTGGGTGTTGGTGCAGCAGTTGGTTTCGTCTGCTTGTTCTCAGCTATCCGTCAGGGTCAGGTTGCTGCTAATGGTATTAACGGTATCGCTCAGGGTCATGATGTGATGGTGAACACCATGATCTATTGCGCACTTCCAGAATTCTACGCTATTTTGGCATTGATTGCAGCATTGATGGTATAATCACTGTCGCCTGTTTATAGACATAAAAGTTCGCTTTTTTAGGTAAAAATGTACTTTTTGCACTAAAAAAGCGGGCTTTTTCTTTTATCTATGCCAATATTTAAATAAATTTCCGTAATTTTGCAGTCTGAAAATCGGAACCTACATTTATGACTGAAAAATTATTGATGCCAGATTATATATTTGAGGCGAGTTGGGAGGTGTGTAACAAAGTCGGTGGCATATACACCGTACTTTCTACAAGAGCAAAGACGTTGCAAGAAGTCTTGCGTAACAGAATCATCTTTGTGGGCCCTGATATCTGGAATGGTAAAGAAAATCTCACTTTTATAGAATCCAATACTCTTTTTTCTGCCTGGCGTGAATATGCCACCTTTCATGATGGTCTCAAGGTAAGGGTAGGGCGGTGGAACATCCCAGGTGAGCCTATCGTCATCCTGGTTGACTTTATGCCTTTCTTTGAACAGAAAAACGAGATTTATGCCCACATGTGGGCGAATTATGGCGTTGATTCCCTGCATGCTTACGGCGACTATGATGAGAGTAGCATGTTTGCTATTGCAGCGGCCAAGGTCGTGGAAAGCTACTACCGTTATAACATCTCTGTTAGTGAGAAAGTAATCTTTCAGGCACACGAGTGGATGACTGGCATGAGTGCCCTCTATCTCCAGAAGAACGTGCCTGAGATTGCCACTATCTTCACCACGCATGCCACCTCAATCGGTCGTTCCATTGCAGGTAACAACAAACCCCTCTATGATTATCTCTTTGCATACAATGGCGATCAGATGGCGGCTGAGCTCAATATGCAGTCTAAACACTCCATCGAGAAACAGACAGCCCATGCGGTAGATTGTTTCACTACCGTGAGTGAGATCACTAATACCGAGTGCAAGGAACTGCTTGATAAACCAGCAGATGTAGTCTTGGTCAATGGTTTCGAAGACGATTTTGTTCCAAAATCCTCTACCTATACAGGTAAGTTGAAACGTGCCCGTAAGAGCATGTTCCGACTTGCTAACTGTCTCTTAGGTGAACAATTTGAAGATGATACCCTCATCATTGACACCAGTGGACGTTATGAGTTCAAGAACAAAGGTATCGATGTGTTTATAGATGCCATGCACCGTTTGAACCAAAGCCCCAAGCTGAATCGCAAGGTATTGGCATTTATCAATGTGCCTGCATGGACCATGGAGCCTCGTGCCGACCTGCAGGGTCGTTTGGCGTCACACGAGGAATATACTACTCCGCTCAATCAGCCTTACATCACCCATTGGCTTTACAATATGGATGAAGACAAAGTATTGGGTATGATGCACTACTTAGGCATGCGCAATGAGAGTTATGATAAAGTAAAGGTCATTTTCGTGCCAAGTTATCTGAATGGTGACGATGGCATCCTCAATAAAAACTACTATGACATAGTGTTGGGCAATGACCTGAGTATCTATGCTTCCTATTATGAACCATGGGGTTATACACCTTTAGAGAGTGTGGCATTCCATGTGCCAACCATTACCACTGACTTGGCAGGATTCGGACTCTGGGCAAAGGATATGGACAATGTTAAAGGCATATCTGACGGTGTGGAGGTGCTGCATCGCTCAGACTACAATTACCATGAAGTGGTTGATGCTGTACGCGATACCGTGCTTAATTTTATGGAATTAGACAAAAACCAGGTGAAAGCGGCACGTCGTAGGGCAGCCTACATTGCTGAAAAAGCTTTGTGGAAGCATTTCATCACCTATTATTACCAGGCTTACGACTTCGCACTACGCCGTGCTAAAGTACGCATGCTTTTATAAAGAGAAAAGAATTTATTCACATATAAAGTTTTACACATGAAAATCAAAGCTGATTATGCAAACACTCCACAGTGGAAGAACCTGACCGTTAAGGCAAGTCTTCCTGAGGAAATGAAGTGTTTGGACGAGATTGCCCACAACATGTGGTGGGTATGGAACTTTGAGGCACGTGACCTGTTTCGTGACCTTGACCCTGAGCTTTATCACGAGGTAAAGCATAATCCAGTGATGTTACTGGAGCGCCTTACTTATGCCCGTAAGGATGAAATCATCAAAGATAAGTCGTTGATGAAACGTATCAAGAACGTTTATGACATGTTCTGCAAGTATATGGACGTGAAGCCAGATACTACGCGCCCGTCAGTTGCCTACTTCTGTATGGAATATGGTATCCATTCTGCCCTGAAGATCTACAGTGGCGGTCTGGGTATGTTGGCAGGCGACTATGTGAAAGAAGCTTCCGACTCTAACGTGGACATGTGTGCCGTTGGTTTCCTCTATCGCTTTGGCTATTTCACCCAGAGCCTCAATATGGAAGGCCAGCAGATTGCTAACTACGAGACTCAAAACTTCGGTAGCTTGCCTATCGAACGTCAGCTCGACAAGGATGGCAATCCAATGATTATCGATGTTCCTTACAACAATTACTTGGTACATGCCTATGTTTGGCGTGTCAATGTAGGTCGTGTGAAGCTTTACTTGCTGGATACCGACAATGATATGAACTCTGAGTTCGACAAGCCCATCACTCATACCCTCTATGGTGGTGATTGGGAGAACCGTTTGAAGCAGGAGATTCTGTTAGGCATCGGTGGTATGCTGTTGCTGAAGAAGTTAGGTATCAAGAAAGACATCTATCACTGCAACGAAGGTCATGCTGCTCTCTGCAATTTGCAGCGTCTGTGCGACTATATCGAGGGTGACGGTCTGACGTTCAACCAGGCTCTGGAGCTTGTTCGTGCCTCTTCACTCTATACCGTTCACACCCCTGTTCCTGCTGGTCACGACTACTTCGACGAAGGTCTGTTCGGCAAGTACATGGGTTGGTATCCACAGCGATTGGGCATCAGTTGGGACGAGTTCATAGGCATGGGTCGTACCAACCCTGATGATCACGGTGAGAAGTTCTGTATGTCAACATTCGCATGCAACACCTGCCAGGAAGTAAATGGTGTATCCATGCTGCATGGTAAGGTAAGTCAGAAGATGTTTGCTCCTATATGGAACGGCTACTTCCCACAGGAGAACCATGTAGGTTATGTAACTAATGGCGTACACTTCCCCACATGGTGTGCAGCAGAATGGCGTCATCTCTATAGCAAATACTTTGATGAGAAGCATCTGAGCGACCAGTCAAACGAGGAGATCTGGCATGCCATCTACAACTGTCCTGATGAAGAAATCTGGGAAACTCGTAAGACCTTGAAGAAGAAACTCTTCGAATATATTCAGGAACAGTTCCGTGAGACTTGGCTGAAGAACCAGGGTGATCCACAACGTGTAGTGAAACTCATGGGTCGCATCAACCCCAATGCATTGGTAATTGGTTTCTGCCGCCGTTTTGCTACCTATAAGCGTGCACACCTGCTGTTTACCGACCTCGATCGTTTGAATAAGATTGTAAATGATCCTGAACATCCAGTCATCTTCCTCTTTGCAGGAAAGGCTCACCCTGCTGATGGTGCAGGTCAGGGTCTCATCAAGAAGATATTCGAGATTTCTCAGCGTCCAGAGTTCATGGGTAAGGTTATCTTCCTGGAGGATTATGACTTCCTGTTGGCTCGTCGTCTTGTTTCTGGTGTTGACATCTGGATGAATACACCGACACGTCCATTAGAGGCATCAGGTACCTCAGGCGAGAAGGCAGAGATGAATGGTGTTGTAAACCTCAGTGTCAAGGATGGCTGGTGGTTAGAAGGTTATCGTGAGGGTGCTGGCTGGGCTCTTACCGAGAAGCGTACCTACCAGAATCAAGGTTATCAGGATCAGTTGGATGCAGCTACTATCTACAGTCTGTTGTCTAACGAAATCATACCTCTGTACTTCGACAGGGACAAGAAGGGCATTTCTAAGGGTTGGATTAAGGTCATCAAGAATTCCATCGCCCAGATTGCACCTCATTATACTATGAAGCGTCAGCTCGATGACTATTACAGCAAGTTCTACATCAAGCAGGCTAATCGCTTCAAAGAATTGGCTAAGGATAACTTCCGTATTGCCAAGAACATTGCGCAGTGGAAAGAGGCGGTAGCAGAGCGTTGGGATGCCATCAACGTGGTATCTTGCTCTTGGGACTTCCATGAAACTGCTTTCGAGGCAGGTAAGAATTATCACATCAAATATGTCATCAACGAGCAGGGTCTCGACGATGCTGTAGGTTTGGAGAAAGTCAATGTCTTTACCGACAAAGACGGCGAGGAGCGCGTCTTCAATGTAGAGCCTCTGGAACTGACAGATCGCGAGGGTAACTTCTACACTTTCGAGGCTACCCTGACTCCAAGACAGTTTGGTCAGTATAAGAGTGCCATTCGCATGTATCCGAAGAACAAGGCATTGCCTCATCGTCAGGACTTCTGTTATGTGAAGTGGTTCGAACTACCTCAGATGTAACAAAAATCGGCAGCGGAAACGCTGCCGATTTTGTTCATTGACCATTGACAATTGACCATTGACAATTAAGGCTGCATTATGCAGCCTTAATTATTATACTCACCATAATCTTCAATCTTCAATCTTCAATCTTCAATCTTCAATCTTCAATTTTCAATTTTCAATCTTCAATCGTCAATGGTCAATCGTCAATGGTCAATGGTTATGATCTAACTGTTCGAAAATAGAATTCTTACTAACATACTCAGGAACTATTTCCTTCATCTTCTCCACAATCTTCATCTGGTCATAAGTGCCAGCCACATCCTCCAGCTCCTTAATTTTCTCCTTCACATCGTCATAATCATATTCACGCACATCGGCTATCATAATCTTCTCGTTATATGTAGGCTTCGTGTGTTCCTTATCGTTCAGCAACACCTCATAGAGCTTCTCCCCATGACGCAGACCCGTAAACTTAATCTGTATGTCCGACCTACCAGAGAGGCTGATCATCTGTTTTGCCAGATCCAGGATCTTCACTGGCTTACCCATATCGAAGATAAAGATCTCACCGCCATTACCCATACTTCCGGCTTCCAGCACCAGACGGCAAGCCTCTGGAATTGTCATAAAGTAACGAATAATCTCAGGATGTGTCACTGTCACAGGACCACCCTTCTCAATCTGCTTGCGGAACAAAGGAATGACTGAACCATTAGAGCCCAACACATTACCGAATCGGGTAGTAATGAACTGTGTAATCTTGTTACCATCATGTTCCAACTTCTTGGCGAGCGACTGAACATAAATCTCACAGATACGTTTAGAGCATCCCATCACGTTCGAGGGATTCACTGCCTTGTCGGTAGAAATCATTACAAACTTTTCCGTCTTATATTTCACCGCCAGATCTGCCAGTATTCTGGTACCAGCCACATTATTCTGAATAGCCTCCGATGCATTGTCCTCCATCATCGGTACATGCTTATAGGCAGCTGCATGGAACACATACTGGGGACGATACTGTTGGAAAATCTGTTCCATACGGGTAGCATTCGAAATATCAGCCACAATCGTCTCTGCCTCAATCTCCACCCACCTTGATTGTAGCTCTAAACGAATATCGTGAAGAGGAGTCTCAGCCTGATCAATCAACACCAGATTAAAAGGATTGAACGATGCCACCTGGCGCACAATCTCACTACCGATAGAACCTGCAGCACCCGTAATCATCACACGCTTACCCTCCAGGTGAGAAGCAATCTTGTGCATGTCAATCTGTATAGGATCACGTTGCAGTAAGTCCTCAATCTGCAACTCCTTCAGTTGGTTAATGCTATGTGTCTTTTCAGTATTCCATTCACTCAGGTTGGGAATAATCAGAATCTTGATATTATGAGCCAGCAACTTATCCGTGAAGTCCGTATTCTTCAGTTTATCCATATTATACGGCGTCACAATCACGGAACCTGTTCCCTTTTGAATCAGCACATTTATCAGGTCGTCATCGAAAGGATATACTTTAACACCCATGATAACCTTGTTGATAAACGCAGGGTCACTGGATATGAAGCCCCTCAGACGATACTTATAATGTGCCTTTGAACGGATAGACTTGGCAATATCCACACCGTATTCGCGCGTACCAAATATAAATACATTCGTACCATGTTGTCCGTCAAAGTTCATGTACTCATAGAGGATCTTAATTACGACGCGTACACTTGCCATGATGGCAAAGCTGATGACGTACGAGATAATTAAGATACTGGCAGGCAGGAACTCATAGTTGAAGGCCACCTCAGCAATCAGACTGGCAGCCAGAAGCAGGATAAAGCTGATAGTCAGCGAAACGAAGATATGCATGATATCCACGAAAGATGAGAATCGTAAGATATTGGCATAAGTGTGGAAAACTTTAAAGAAAACGATGTTCACAGAAGTGATCCACAAGAGAGCTCTACCTAACAGGTCTGGATTCGAAAACACCGTATTAAAGTCATACCTGAGCAAACAAGCCAGCAAGACAGATAAGGCTACTATAAAAATGTCGAGGAGAACAATACACCACATCGGCATCACTCGCTCGGCTATATAATTCTGGAGGTAATTTCCAATTCTCATAATTTCTTACATATATTTACCGCAAAGATAGCTTATTTTCCCCAATACTAAAAGCATTTTAGTTAAAAAAAACAACCTTACTGAAGAAAATCACTTTTTTATTTGCTGAAGTGCGCAGTAATGATTACTTTCGGGTGTTAAAAGTATAAAAGCGAATAACTAATTTAAAAAATATACTAAAAATGAAGAAGTCGATTGTTTTATTGCTGATGGCAATGTGCTCACCTTTCCTGGTGTTAGCACAGAATGTGGTTGACGACCTTTACTATGTTCCTTCCAAGACAAAGACGGAACAGGCGAAGGCTGCGGAGCAGAAAACAGAGGCTGATGCAGCACGCAAAACTGTGGTCGTTAAGTCAAATACTCCTTCCACTACAGTTGTCGTTCCAAGGGGAACCAAGGTGGTGGTAAGTGGTAACAAGCAAAATAAGCGTAGTGTCGATGAATACAACCGCCGTTATACCAACAGCGAAAGCAATGAAAGTGCAGTAGTGAGCGGTGAAACCAACTACGACAGCGAACTCGATGGTGAGTGGGTAAATGGCTTCGACGGCAATCAAGATGACTACGAGTATGCTACTCGTATCATCCGTTTCCGCAACCCCCGTTTCGCCATCAGCATCAGTAGTCCATACTACTGGGACATCGTATATGGTTATAACTCTTGGGAGTGGAACGTATTTGTTGACGATTACTATGCATACGTATTCCCAACCTGGACCAACCGTCTGTGGTGGGATTGGCGATTCACAACTGCTGGCTGGGGCTGGTACAACACTTGGTATAGCCCATGGTACACCTCTTGGTATGGTGGCTGGGGTTGGAGCCCATGGCGTTATGGCTGGTACAGCAGCTGGTATAGCCCTTGGTACACTGGCTGGTATGGTGGCTGGTATGCTGGTTGGCATAGCCCATACTATGGTCATTACTATGGCTGGGGTGGCTACCACTATCGTCCTGCAAACTACACCTTCCGTGGTCAGCCTGGATCACGTAGCGACTATTCAAACCTGACCCGTAGGGGTGGTGGTAGTGGCGGTTACGCAACCAACGGTGCTCGTTCTGCAACTCGCACCCGTACCAATACAGCAGGTGTTCGCAGTAACAGCACTGCAGTTCGCAGCGATGCAACCCGTAGCACCTCCACAGGTCGTGTAGTAGGTACTCGTTCGGGCACCCGTGTACGCACCAATACTGATGCAACCAACACCACTGGCGTACGTAGCACGGCTACCCGTAGCAATACCAATACAGTGCGCAGCAACACCACTGGTGTACGTAGCAATACCAATGCAGTACGCAGTAACTCAGGTACCTCTATCAATACCCGTAGTGGTGCAACCGTAAGAAGCAGTTCGAGCAATAACGCTGTTCGCTCTCGCTCTTACAACCAGAGTAGTGGCACTACCACTCGCAGCTACTCAACTGGTTCAAGCAGCAGCTCACGCGTACGCTCTTCCAGTGGTAGCGCTGGTACAACCCGCAGCTATTCAGGCAGCTCAGGCTCAACCCGTTCCTACAGCGGTGGCGGCTTCAGCGGTGGAGGTGGCACCCGTAGCAGCGGTGGCGGCTTCAGTGGCGGTGGCTCCCGCGGTGGAGGTGGTGGGACTCGTACTCGATGATTACCATTGACCATTGACCATTGACTATTTACCATTGACCATTGAATGTGTTTTTGTTGTGTACAATTAATTCTATTATAACAATTTAATGATGAAAAGTAGAGATAATAATAAAGTTTTGAAAGATAGTAAAATATATGCTATACGAATTATTAAGTTTTACCAGTATTTAGTTGAAGTTAGGAAAGAGTTTATCTTGTCAAAACAAGTGTTGAGAAGTGGTACGAGCATGGGTGCAAATATTAGAGAAAGTATAAATGCCCAAAGTACACTAGATTTTATTAGTAAACTGAATATAGCGTTAAAAGAAGCTGATGAAACAGAGTACTGGCTAGAATTACTATATGAAACAGACTTTATAAATAAGGAGCAATTCCAATCTCTCTATAATGATTGTGGAAGAATTGCTGCAACCTTAACAAATATTATTTTGACAACAAAAAAGAATAATAAGTTGACTTAATGTCCAATTGCCAATTGTCAATTGCCAATTATCAATGGTCAATCGTCAATGGTCAATAGTCAATCGTCAACGGTCAATTAAAGAGAATAACAATAAAATACAATAGATATGAAGAATAGATTTTATTTGGCTGCATGGAGTTTGCTACTTTTGGCAAGCTCCGCAGCAGCTCAAACGGTATATGATGCCGCCAAGATCATCGACAAAGATTTGAATGGAACGGCACGTTTTGTGAGTATGGGTGGTGCCATGAGTGCTTTGGGTGGTGATATCTCCACGATGAATACCAACCCTGCTGGTATAGGTATCTATCGCAGTAATGACCTCCAGGCAACCTTTGGCCTCTCAGCCTTCAACTCCAAGAGCAAGACCCTTGACGGCACCTATAAGATGGATGATGTCAGAGCTGACTTCGACCAAATTGGCTTTGTTTATTCTGCCAAGATAGGTAATGCCACAGCCCTGCGTTACGTCAACTTCGGCTTCAACTACCGCAGAGCCAAGTCCTTCTTCCACAAGGAGAAGTTCAGCGGTGGCTTGGGAGATTATACCCAGACCTTGCAGATGGCTCAGCAGGCCGATGGTATCAGGTATGATGCTTGGGACAATGCCTTCTCAAACGATGAAATTGGCTGGCTCTCAGCCATTGGCTATTATGGTGGTGTAATTATGGAGTTTGGTGAAAACGAAGAATATGTAGGCATGTACGACAATGGCTTAGGATCATTGGATGTGGAAGAGCGTGGTCACTTGGATGAGTATAGCTTCAACCTGGCGTTCAACCTCAACGACCGTGTCTATCTGGGCTTTACCTTAGGTGCTTACGACCTCAACTATAAGAAGTACACTACCTATGTTGAAGACTATCCTGGTACGCAGTTGGAAGGCTACGATCTTGCCAGCTGGAACCGCATCGTGGGAACAGGTGTTGATTTCAAGTTAGGTGCTATCTTTCGTCCGTTCGAAGACTCACCGTTCCGTTTCGGTCTGGCAGTACATACCCCTACATTCTTTAGTTTGGACTATAAGACCAGTGCACGTTTGACATCTACAGTTCTTGACCCGAATGATGGTAATATTTACGACTACGAAGTCAATACTGTTGATGAACTGCCCAATCGGGGTGAGATGATTCGTCCGTTCCACTTCCAGACTCCTTGGCTCTTCAACGTCAGCTTGGCATCTACTGTTGGCAACCAGTTTGCTTTCGATGCCGAATACGAGTATCAGGACTATTCTTTCATGAAGTTCAAGGATGTTGATGGTTATGACGCTATCTTCGACTTTGAGAACAGTACCCGTAAGATGACCAAGGCTGTTCATGGTGTCAAGGTTGGTATGGAATTTAAGCCTATTCCAGAGTTTGGTATCCGTGCAGGTTACAACTACCGCACAGCCCTCTTCGAGAAGAATGCTTACAAGGACCTGCCGTACTATTCTATCCAGACCGATACTGACTATGCCAACACCCAGGATCGTCACACCTTCACTTTCGGTATTGGCTATCGTGGCAGCATGTTCTATGCAGACCTGGCGTATAAGTTCGACACTTTTAACTCCGACATGTATCCGTTTGTAGTGAAAGATGGCTACACTATCTATCCTTCAGCCAGAACAGTTACTAAGGTCACCAACACCCGCAACCAAGCAATGTTGACGTTAGGCGTAAGGTTCTAAAAAAAAGCAGCTTCGGCTGCTTTTTTTATTGACCGTTGACCGTTGAGCTTCGCTCCTATTTCATTACGACTCGGCCATTCAAGCTTGATAGTTCTCGCTGCCTCATAGTTCGTTCGGATTTAGATAAATCGCTCACGCTCGGCATAGTTCAATCAAGCTTGACTCTGCTCTCGCTTACTCGCGATTTTGTAATCCGAACGAACGGGATGAAAAAAAGACTGCAGAAATGCAGTCTTTTTTAATTGTCAATCGTCAATGTTCAATGTTCAATGTTCAATGTTCAATGTTCAATGGTCAATGTTCAATGTTCAATGGTCAATGTTCAATGGTCAATGTTCAATGGTCAATGTTCAATGGTCAATGTTCAATCGTCAATGTTCAATCGTCAATGTTCAATCGTCAATGGTCAATGTTCAATGGTCAATGTTCAATCGTCAATGTTCAATCGTCAATGTTCAATCGTCAATCGTCAACCGTCAATCGAATTCAACCACGAAGCTGTAGAAGCATCACTTGGCATACGCCAATCACCGCGAGGACTCAGGGCAATTGAGCCGACCTTTGGCCCGTCGGGCAAGCATGAACGTTTAAACTGCTGGTTGATGAACCTGCGACAGAATGTCTTGAGCCACTTCTTAATCGTCTCCTCATCATACGAACCCTCAAAGCTACGTGTCGCCAGCATCAGGATCTTAGCTGGACTAAACCCACATCGCATGAAATAATACAGGAAGAAGTCGTGCAACTCATACGGTCCCACCAAATCCTCCGTCTTCTGCTTGATATTACCCTGCTCATCCGCAGGAATCAGCTCCGGACTGATAGGCGTATCCACGATGTCCAGCAGCGTCATCTTCGACAACTCATCCACATCATGCAATGCCACCCACTTCACCAGATGAATCACTAAAGTCTTTGGCACACTGCCATTCACCCCATACATCGACATATGGTCACCATTATAGGTTGCCCAGCCCAGTGCCAGCTCCGACATATCACCTGTACCCACCACCAGACCATTCATCTGGTTAGCAATGTCCATCAGTATTTGCGTACGCTCTCTTGCCTGAGAGTTCTCATACGTCACATCATGGTTATTGATATCATGCCCTATATCTTTGAAGTGCTGGATGCAGGCATCCTTGATGCTAATCTCCCTTATGGTCACACCCAGTGACTTCATCAGGTTAATCGCGTTATTATACGTACGGTCTGTCGTACCGAACCCTGGCATCGTAATACCTATGATATCTTTACGGTCACGTTTCAGCTTGTCAAATGTCCTTACGCACACCAGCAAGGCGAGGGTAGAGTCCAATCCTCCTGAAATACCCACAATAGCAGTCTTCGCATAAGTATGAATCAGACGTTTTGCCAGTCCAGCCACCTGGATAGAGAAAATCTCTTCACAGCGATCATCCAGCGTAGCATCCTGCGGCACAAACGGATGAGCTTCATACACACGTGTCAGTTTCAGAGGCTTGTCTGTGGTACGATCAATAATCACACGTAAAGCCTCCTTACCGATATACTGTCGCATACTCGTTGCGAAAGTCGTATTTACACGACGTTCTCCGCGTAAGAACTGCACATCAATCTCACTGATAATTAATTGAGGCTCCATTTCAAAGCGTTTGCTTCGTTCCAGCAACTTGCCATTCTCATAGATCAGTGCATTCCCTCCAAACACCACATCCGTTGTTGATTCCCCAAAGCCACATGAGCTGAATACATAGCCCGACATGCTCCTGGCAGACTGCTGACTCAGCAACTGGCAAAGGTAATCATGCTTCCCAATGCTCTCATCTGTAGCCGACAAGTTAAAGATAATGTCAGCCCCCTTCAGTGTCAGGATAGAGCTTGTTGGTATAGGTGCCCACACATCTTCGCAAATCTCCACGCCGAAGATGGCCTTGGGTGTCTCAAACAACATATCATGCGTTACTGGTACCAACTGTCCGCACAGTCGAACATTATCCTGCTTGATCATATCCCCAGAGGTAAACCAGCGCATCTCATAGAACTCCTTATAATTCGGCAAGTAATACTTCGGCACCACGCCCAGCACCTTGCCATGCTGAATCACTGCTGCTGCGTTCAGCAACATTCCATGCACCGATACAGGTAGGCCAATGATCGAGATGATATCCATCTGCCGGGTGTTCTGCATAATCTGCAGCAAGCCACGTTCAGCTTCATCCAACAGCAACTGTTGCGCGAAGAGGTCTCCACAGGTATAAGCAGTCAGTGCCAGCTCTGGGAAGGTGATGATTTCCACACCCTTGTCATTAGCTTCCACAATCTGCTTCTCAATCTCTGCGGCGTTATACATACAGTCTGCCACCTTCACGCCCGGTATGGCAGCTGCCACTTTTACATAACCGTAATCCATAGTCATAAGAATTATTTCTACAAAAATAGTTAAATAGTTTCAGCATAACAAATCTTTTGTTATCTTTGCTAAAAATATTATCAATAAAAGAATTACTAATTATTTAAATCTGTGTTTTTATGAAGAAATTTAGATGTACTATTTGCGGTTATATCCATGAAGGCGACGAAGCTCCTGAACGTTGTCCACAGTGCAAGGCTCCAGCTTCAAAGTTTGTGGAATTAGTAGAAGAAGAAGGTGCACCTTTGTCATTTGCTGACGAGCATGTGATTGGCGTTGCCAAGGGTGTTGACCCAGAGATCTATAAGGGATTGGTTGACAACTTCAACGGCGAGTGCTCAGAGGTAGGTATGTACTTGGCTATGAGCCGTCAGGCTGACCGTGAAGGCTATCCAGAGATTGCAGAAGCATTCAGACGTTATGCATTTGAAGAGGCAGACCATGCTGCACGTTTCGCAGAACTCTTGGGTGAGGTAGTTTGGGATACCAAGACCAATGTATATAAGCGCATGATGGCAGAGCAAGGTGCATGCGAGGGTAAGATGATGATTGCTCGCAAGGCAAAAGCCCTGAACCTCGATGCTATCCATGACACCGTTCATGAGATGGCGAAAGATGAAGCTCGCCACGGCAAAGGCTTCGAAGGTCTTTACAACAGATACTTCAAAGATTGAACTATGCTCCAATCTCGTCGCGACTCGGCATAGCCGATGCAAGCATCGCTCTGCTCTCGCTGCTCCGAGAAGTGGCCATTGAGCTTCGCTCCAATTTCGTCACGACTCGGCCATTCAAGCAAGCTTGATGGCACTCGCTGCTCCGAGAAGTGACCGTTGACCGTTGAAGATTAAAAAAGACTGCAGAAATGCAGTCTTTTTTTCATCTTTACCAACCACCCCGTTCGGACGTTATCTAAATCCGAACGAACAGACATTAGCCATTGAGCTTCCTCGTTCGGACGGATTTGTAATCCGTCCGCATTGATTATAAGGATTTTTAATCCGATAATATTATTTTTGCGCATTAC
>JAGCGS010000048.1 GCA_017649485.1 Bacteroidaceae bacterium
AAGACTGCTTTCCGTTTACGGCAGTTTGCTCCCGTTTTTGCGGTTTTCTTCCGTTTATTGGGCACATTTTTACCGTTACCCCGGCAGAATCGGCAAGCTGCTGCTTTGACATGGATTTATACATACTTTGGTGATTAATGGTTAATGTCGATATGAAGCAATGAAGCTACATATACTAACTTTTATATATAGGAATTACATTTAGTTGACTATTAAATGTAAGTATATAGAGAAAGTCGCATACACGAGGTTCATTGCTTCATACTGGGGTTAGAATGGGAGTTTGGGTTCTGTCGGTTGCTTGGGCTCCTGCACAAAGCCATTATCATGAGCATCAGCAACTATTGCTGGAAAAGCCGAGCGTGTTAGTTCCCTGAGGGCAAAGAATTGACAAGATTTGGGGATTTTGCCAGATGTGTGTTGATTATTTCTTACCTATTACGATCACTGGATTATCTTCTGCGTCTATACCTAAATTGGCAAGTTCGTCATCTTCCAAGGTGGTGGGGTCAACCACGAAGATATACTCATTGTCTTTTGTAATGCGGCTTGGGAACAAATCCACCTTACCGTCAATGTCATTCGTCAGCCCTTTACCTTCGAGACGGAATCCTTTTCCAGAAGCCTTGTTATATAACATCGGGTAAGTTTCTTTGCCTTGACGAATCAGATAGAAGATCGCATCGCTGTCTTCAGTGATCCTGTTGACTTGTAAAGGCTGCAAGTCCCTGAACAAGTCAGGCTTGTATCTCATTTCCAAGGAAACGCCCTTGCCGTCAAGCATAAACACGGCATGGGGATGTTTGCCCTGAAAATCAATATGATAAAGTGTGTCGTTGGTCATATTCTTATAATAGGTTTTGCCTGCATGGCGGTAGAAATAATCATCATTGGTGATAATCAGCACTACATTTTCAGGATTCTCAAACAATTGTCCATTGGCTATGGAATCGGTCACCTCGCCTTGATTATACAAATACATGCTGTAAGGCTCGTTGCCCAGCACGATTAGCGATGCACTCACAGCAGCATCAGCACCAAGAGGCGCCATCGTAGGGGTTTCCCCATGCAGGAACAATGTTCTTTTAGCTTCAGTATCGAGTGATTGGATCACAATCTCATTGGGTTTCCATCCCTTCAGCATCAGTTCGTCGGTCTCCTCTATCAATGCCACATTGCCCCCTCGTAAGGTGGATCTATAGCCAGTGTCATCCTGTCCTTTGTGAAGAACTTCCCTAACAAACCTGCCATCTTTACGGGAGAATAGCAGGCAACGATTTCCGTCAATAGAGATTACGTACTTTCTTGTCACATAAAACTCAGGATTCCTGCCTATTATGCAAGCTGAATCCGTTTCCAGTTGTATGTATTCGAGGCTTCCCACTGTTCCAGACAGATTGACCTTGACAGTCTTCCCAAAATCCTCTGCCGCGTTAATCTGCAGCACTCCCCTTCCTGCTTGCTGGCAGCCAAAGAGGCATAGTAATACCAAACACACTAATACTTGTTTTCTCATTTTCTGTGACTTCCTTGATTTAATATACTCATCGCAATTTAATTGCAAATATAGATAAACCTGTGCATTTAGATATCATCAAAATGTAATTATTGATAGTGAGGGGCTACTTTTTTACAAGGGAAGAGAGCCGGCATGGTTAGGGTCATCCAGATGTGAGACTATTGCCTGCCAGTTTCTGGCAGTGTAAAGCTGAATGTACTGCCTTTGCCAGGCTCACTCTTTTTGACAAAATGAATACTTTTTAGGATAGCTTTAATCTTTTTCTTCAAAAAAGTTTGGCTATTCCAAATTAAAGCAGTACCTTTGAATCACTAGAACCCGCCAAGCCTCTCAACGATGCTCAAATGTGCGGGTCGTTTTTTATACAAAGAACAATAGAATTCCTTTCCAGAAGCCGTACACCAGTGCGCACGACCTTGTCTGTCTCTTGCAGTCAAGAGGATTGACAATTACAGATACTGCTAAGGCTGAGAGTTATCTCGAATACATAGGCTATTACCGATTGTCAGCCTATATGTATCCTTTATTACAGATGCCAAAGGAGCAACATCGTTATAAACCGAACTCAACGTTCAGCCAAGTAATGATGCTCTATCGTTTCGACAAGAAGCTTCGCCTGCTTATCTTTAATGAGATAGAGAAGATTGAAGTGGCAGTAAGAAGTGCTATTGTCAATATCGGCTGTGACATGACGGGCAATCCCTTCTGGATGACAGATAGTGGCAACTTCATCGATGCAGCAAAGTTCCGTCACACAATGGACTTGATTGATGCGTTGCTGACTAATTACCCATCTATCGACACGAATGCAATGGGATTCCCTCACGGTTGGGAAAATGAACCGTTGTGGAACACACCTGTTACTTTATAAAGCGAGTCACTTCTGGGGCAAAGTAAAACTGAAGACACTGCCTTTGCCCGGCTCACCCTCAACCCATAGCTTGCCCCCGTGGGCAAGCACCAACTGCCGGGCATTGGCCAGTCCCATGCCATGCCCCTTGCGATAACGGTCTTCAGGTTGTTCAATACGATAATAAGGTCTGAATATCTTCTTGAAGTATCGTGGCTCGATGCCCCATCCATTATCCTTCACTGACACTAACAGGGCGTTGTTTTGCAAAGTAAGTACCACCAGCACCTCAACCCCTGCATCGGCATACTTCACCGCATTCTCCACCAAGTTACGAAGAATACGCTCAACCTTGTCGGCATCCACCTTTGGCATTAGGTCTTGAGGTAATTGGTTGTCAATGCTGATGTTATGCTGCTTGGAGTGATATACTATATCTACTTCTTGCTTCACCTTATCCGCCAAAGCAGCTAAATCTACAGGCTCACGGCTGATTGTTGTCCTTACCCCATCTTCACCAACAGTGTCAGCCAATGTCTCGATCTCATGCAACAGGTGCTGCATCATTGTTTCGTTTTTCTCTAATGGCTTGGCTTCCGGGTCATTCTGATGCCTGTATTTCACCATACCGAGCAGGGTGACAGCCGTGCCCACAGGTGATTTCAGGTCATGGATGATGCCTTTGGAAGCTATCTCTCTCCTGCGTGACATCTGTTCTTTATGGCGTATCACTCTCAATTGCAGCACCACACAACCCAATAACAGCAACATCAGCAGTGCATTTGAGATTAGAGTCAGTATCTCCTGCTTGGCAAACTGGCTCATGGGAATGTCAGCTTCCAAACGCAGAGTCTGCAATCCTTTCAAACCTATGGCTTGTGTCTTGATAAAATTGCCATGCCTGAACGGGAAGTCACCGATTGAATCCATCACCTTTTCGTCCTTATCCAAAAGGACAAAGCGGTGTGGTAATTGCATCTTCATCCGATTGATGAAGATACTGTCTAATATGGGAAGTTTGATATAGTCACCACGCCGGATATAATTGTCTTGGCTTTGCTGCTGGCTTATCTCTGCCGATGTGCCTATTGCACCTTCTTCCCTTGCCTTGGTTACGTTAATGGTGTCTTTGGCACCTGGCAGTTTGCTAATGCTGTCCAGCATGGCAGGCGTCATGTCTTCCATTCGTATCCGCACAATGGCATGAGTTTTCTCTGGTTTGTGTCCGTTAAGTAGCACACCCCTGATATGCAGCTCATCATCTATGGCTATGGACAAAGCCTGCTTCAGCTTATCTTCAATTTCCAGCTTGTAGTTCCTATAGATGCTGTCAATATGGTTTATCTGCAGCAGGATGATGGCAACAATGGCACAAATAGCTATGCAGTAGTACTTTTTCATATCCCGTTAATGCATAGTTTATAACCTACTCCCTCAACAGTTTGGATACTGATGCCCGTGTCAGCTTTTAATATCCTCCGAAGCTGGCTCACCATGTTATTCAAGGATAAGTCGTTACCCAGTTCATCATGCCAGATGTTCATGTATATCTCCTGGCGGCTTACTGTCTGTCCCTTATTAGCAATTAGCATTTTAAGCAAAATGGTCTGATATTTAGTAAGCTTGATCTCTGTGTCATAATATGAAAGTTTCTGCCCCTTTACATCAAACATGAAAGAGCCGATATTTTCAATCTGTTTATTGAAGACTAAATTTCTTCTCAATGCATTGATTTGGGCCAACACCTCTATACTGCTAACGGGCTTCTTTAAATAGGTTATGCCCCCTGCGCCCAGGGCCCTGGTTACTTCTGCACTGTCGGTATGAGATGACATGAAGAGGATTATCGCAAAAGGAGCGGCTGCTTTTATCTTGGGCAATGCTTGCACTCCATCACCGTCATTGAATTCTATATCCAATAGGATGATATCGGGCATGATTTTCCCCACCTTAACACCAACATCATCAAGGCTATACAGGCTAAAGGCTTCATCACCATTCTCAGTGATGGCTATCTCTAATGCCATGCACAGAGCTTCATCATCATCTATCGTAAGTATTTTCATTTCGTGTTCATCCTTTGTTCTGCCTGCAAAGTTATCATATTATTTCAAGATTTCCGGCTTTTATCCTGAGCAAAAAGGCAACAGAACTTCCGTTTAGTATTTATTAACACTTTTTGAAGGTGTTGATTATATCTCAGTTATATACACATTTAAAAATAATGCACTTCTTTGCAAAAACTTTATGTTAAACTTAAAAATGAATCATTATGGATAAGAAATTAACAACATTGACGAAAGATGAGCTTGCCAACTTAAAAGGTGGCAAATGGGTATGGGATGAAGAAACCCATTCATGGGTTTGGGTAGAGGAAATCAGCGGAAATGGTGGCGAAGGCATGTAGAAGTACATTGTTTTATTAACTTTAAAATTTAAATATTATGAAAAAGCTTAGTAGTATTAAGTTAGCTCAACTGAATGAGCAGGAATTGAGCAAGCGAGAAATGAATCGACTTGTGGGTGGAGCATCTTATTGTTGCATATGCGGATGTCAAACAAATGGGGAAACCATGTTTTTGTTGAATGAAAATACTGTCAACAATGCTTCTTCAAATAGACCAGGTTTTTTATATGGGAATGAAGCTTAGTTTTCTAATCAAGGTTAGGATTTTTCTTAACCTTGATTAAACATTAAGGAGAATATGAGACTTACTTTTTCACTTTTTGCGCAAGCCATAATTATTTGCTCGATTTATATTTCATGTAAGAATAATGATTATCCTAGATACATATTGGACACAGCTCCGGTAATTGCTCGGCCTGTAACTAACATGTATGGTGACACCATTATTGTATGTAACATTGGCTTATTAAAAGACACCATTGACTTTCCCATGAGTCTGCTGTTTTCTGAGTTTGAAATGGTGAAGTTGGATGACAGGGATGAAGCCATCATGGACTTAATCTATACTTCTGCTGTGAGTGAGAATTATTTAGTATTAAATTCATATAATAATGGAATCAAGCTGTATAGCAGACAAGGTGAATACATTACTGACATTTCAAGACGAGGGAATGGGCCAGATGAATATCGGATAGGGGCAGACAATATGGTAATTGATGAGAGTGAGAACTGTATTTATATCTCAGGATCATATCTCAATAAAATACTAGTGTTTGATTTAAAAGGTAATCCGCTTCAACACATACCATTGGCTATTGAGAAATATGCCCGAACTATCAGATTCCGCATTGATAAAGGTAAACAGCTTTTTTATATGGCTCAAGGAAGTCTGTCATCAGAAAATGACCTTGCCTATTGGATACAGGATAAGGATGGTAACATGATCAATCAAGTATCAGCAGGTCATTTAGCTGTAGAAGGAGCCGACTTTTCCAACAGATTAGGTGAGATTATGAATACTACTGCATTAGATTATGCCATTGGTTATTGGTGGGTTGAAGATAGAATTGATTCTCTTTATCAATATGACCCTTCAAAAAATCGCATTATACCTGTATTTACAGCTAACTTAACTAGCATTCCTACATATCACATGTATATTGACCTACCATGTCATTTTTTAATACAAATGGGAGACTATGGTGGTGTGTTGACTAATTATAAACATATTCTAATTGACAAACAGACTCTTAAAGGGAGTTATGTTAGGTTCAAATATGATATGCTTGGGAATATGGGTGGGCAAGATTGGTTGAGTTTCCGCCATGGTGTCTTTATAAACAGCATTGCGCCCTATGAATTATTAAATAAATGGCAAGGTAGCGAAGGTTTTTCTGAATTGCCTCCTAATATGGAGAAATTCATGAAGTACATTCAAACTCATGACACAGAAGACATGAACAACGTGGTGCTGATAGGCAAGCTTAAACAGAATCTGGACGAAGAGTTTGTTTTACATGATATGAACTAGTAATAAATAGTGATTACTCTAAAAGAGTTGAAAGTATCTAATAAGAAAGAAAATGAAAGATTATCTAATAACGACAGCCAAGTCATGTAACAAGTATCTGTATGCTGATGCTGCCAAATATAGTATTTATATACCTGATGCTTTTTATAAAACTTTTGGTAATGAAGATAGCAATGATTAATCTTTAAAATTAATGCCTATGAAGAAATTAAACAGTATTAAGTTGGCTCAACTTAACGAGCAGGAGTTGAGCAAAAGGGAAATGAACCGCCTTATTGGTGGTGCTGAGTTGTGTTGCATCTGTGGTTGTGAAGATAATCAAATGACGAGGGGGCTTTTAAATTCATACACAGCACACAATGCTTCCTCAGACCTCCCCGGTTTTTTGTATGGTAATGCAAATTGAGAACACATGATTTGAGGTTAGGGATTAATCCCTAACCTCAAACTGAAAAATAAAATATGATAAACAAACTAACCAAATTATATTGTGCTATTTTTACAGTACTATCATGTTCTTGTAATAAAGAAGTGATTAATATTAATTCTCCATTGGATGCTTCTCCTGTTATAGCACAAGAAATTGTTACCCAAAAAGGAGATACAATGATAGTTTGTAATACAGACTTGATTAATGACACCATTGACTTTCCCATGAGTCTGTTATTTTCTGACTTTGAGATGGTGAAATTAGATGATAGAGACGATGCTTTGATTGACATGATAGCCATTATGAATGTTAGTTCACGGCATTTGGCATTATATTCCTATTATAATGGCATCAAACTATTTGATAGGCAAGGTAACTACATTACTAATGTTTCAAAGATGGGACAAGGACCAGAGGATTATCCTTATGGGCTTGACTATATGTATATTGATGAGCCTTATAATAGGTTGTATTTTTCTACTATTATTGGTGATAAAATAATGTCATTTGATTTGGGAGGTGGTTCTTACAAACCTATTCCTTTAGCGAGGCAAAAGCTCTCAAATCGCATAAAGTTTGAAATTGACAATAAGAGGCAAAGGGTTATTGTGGCTCATGGAGGTTTATACGAGGCTGATGAACCTGCTTATTGGGTTCAAGATTTGGATGGCAATATGATTCAACAGTTGCCAGCTGGTCATTTAGCAGCCGTTGATGGAGGAGGCTTAAACAATGGATTAGGTGAGTTGTTTAACACTTCGGCTTTCGATTATGCTATTGGTTATTGGTGGAGAGAAAACCGAATTGACACTTTGTACCATTATGATGTGACTTCCAATCTCATGAGACCTGTCTTTACTGCAAATCTCACAAGTATCCCAACGTATCATTTATACATAGAGCTTCCTTGTCACTACTTAATACAAATGGGAGATTATGGCGGTACACTCACGAATTATAAGCACATTCTGATAGACAAACAAACGTTGAAAGGAAGTTATGTTCGATTCAAATTTGATATGTTAGGCAATTTGAATGGTCAAGAATGGTTAAGATTTCGTCGTGGTATTTTTATGAAAGGTATATCTCCTTATGAGTTATTAGAGAAATGGCAAGGCAGTAATGACTTTTCCGAGCTGCCACCTAATATGGCAAAATTCATGAGATATCTGCAAACGCATGATACCGAAGATATGAATAGTGTGGTATTGATAGGCAAACTCAAACAAAGCAAAGACGAAGAGTTTGTTTTACATGATATGAATTTCAACGATTAGTCTCTAAGGTGAAGAATATTATTGAGGATATAGCTAAGCGTTGTCTGATAGAATCAGGTGATAACACAGATATAGGTCTGATAAAAGGGAAAACCGGCCTTTGTCTGTTCTACTTCCTGTATAGTAAATATAGCAATAATGCTGTGCTTGAAGATTTAGCGGAGGAATTGCTGTATGAGGTAACAGAAGGAATCTCTAATGAAACTCCTATATGGTTTGGCGATGGACTGGCTGGCATTGGTTGGGCGGTACTTTATCTTTACCAGCATCATTATATTGATGGTGATGTGAATATCATTCTTAACTGCTGTGACAGATTGATTACTCAAAGGGATGTCAGGCGGATCGGCAACACATCCTTAGAGAAAGGGCTACGTGGTATCGCAGCTTATGTGGCTGCAAGGTTTGAGTTGGGTTTGGAACACCCAATGCTTGATGAACAATATATCAATGAATTGCTTGCGAGATGTAAAGAAATGGGTGTCAATAACTATGATTTATCCATGGAAGCATTGTGGAAATACATGAACCAGGTGGAATGTGCTGCTTTCTGGAAAGCAGGCATTTGTCCTATGATTGAGAAGCAACATGAAGAGAAGTCATTTGTATCTGATAGATGAGGTCTGCAAAGGCTCAAAATATGGGGTAAATTCCTATATGGCACTTCTGCAAGGATGTATATCATGCTTTGACAAGGTCACGGACAAAAGAGAATCCATTAAATGAGAGTAATATAAGCAACAATGATATTTCAATTATATCTGTATTGAATGAGATGTCGTAACTTTGTCAGTTATCGGCTTATGGCCAAAAACAAGGGCTAAATGATGCCACTTCTTTTGAGCCACAGCAAGAAAAAGTGGTCGTAAACATAATATTCACCATCTGTTTCAGTGATGAAATCTTTCTCCAACAGCCCCTTGACAGCCGAGACCACAGAACTTACAGAGGGCAAATTGTACTTGTGGACAAAGCTCCCTCCAGAAATGGTTTTCACATGTCCTTCAGCTGCTATTGCCAAAAAAACGTTTCGCTGCTTTTCAGGCATTTGCCTGAGAAGGGCTCCATAAGCCTCTGACGACATCTGCAAATAGGTGTCGATGGCAGGATCAACCATATCCTTAGTGCATTCGCCACCTATAGGAGTCTGCATATAGAGGATATTCATGATGCGTTGCACATTTGCCGTGATGCCATTGAATCGTTTATGTACCTCTTCTACAACATCTTGTTTTATTCGTCTGCCACCATTCCTGGCAAACAGGGATTCGGCAAATGCCCAATAGCGATTGAAAGGTATTGGTGCTAATCCCATAGGAACCACTGACTGATAGAATGGTCGTGCAGGTGATAGGAACATGTTGCTCATCAGATGACGTTGTGAACCTGCGAAGATAAAATTGGCATTCGTGCAATGTTGAATCTGGGTACGCAACTCAGCTTCGATATGCTTGTTGTCATTATAGTAAAGAATCTGCTGAAACTCGTCGATCGCTACCAGACAATGCTTGTCAGCTTCACGTAGATAGGTGAAAATCTCATCGAGAGTGATTTGTGGTGGTGTCATAGCTCCTACACCCAATCCCCAAACAGGATTCCCGGAAATGTCGAAAGTTATCTCTGACCTAATTGAAAACAGTACATCAAGGAATTTCTCCCACACTTTTCGTCCCTTAGGTTTAAGCCCTTCAAGTATGGACTTGCCAAATACATTGACAAAGTCTCGGAACGAATCGGTCGCATAGATATCTACCAAGAATGTATAAAAGTTGTCACGTATGGCAGGCTGGTTAAAGCTGTGCTTAATCAAATCGGTTTTGCCAAGACGCCTCGGTGACATCAATGCAATATTATTTCCATTGGTCAGGAAATCAACCAGGTTTTTCGTCTCTTCTATGCGGTCGCAGAAATACGATGGACCCACATAACCATTTGTAACAAAAGGATTCTCTGTCATACGCATATTCTAATTTACGTCGCAAAGATAGAGAATTATTTGTAATTGTCAAAAAATGATTATCAAAAAATGACAAAAAAAATAGACATCCCTCCTTCATCATTCAAGATATCTCTAATGCCATGCACAGAGCTTCATCATCATCTATCGTAAGTATTTTCATTTCGTGTTCATCCTTTGTTCTGCCTGCAAAGTTATCATATTATTTCAAGATTTCTGGCATTTATCTGGAGCAAAAAGGCAACAGAACTTCCGTTTAGTATTTATTAACACTTCTTACAAGTGCTGATTATATCTCAGTTATATACACATTTAAAAATAATGCACTTCTTTGCAAAAACTTTATGTTAAACTTAAAACTGAATCATTATGGATAAGAAATTAACAACATTGACTAAAGATGAGCTTGCCAACTTAAAAGGAGGTGAGTGGGAATGGGATGAAGATACCCATTCATGGGTTTGGGTAGATGGAACCAGCGGGAATGGTGGTGAAGGCATGTAGAAGTACATTTTTATTAAATTTAAAAATTAGATATTATGAAAAAGCTAAGTACTATTAAGTTGGCTCAACTCTGACAATCATGATATTATTGTTTATTCGTATTTTTGCATTAGGGTATAGTAAAAGGTTTTGATATGTATAAGCAACTTTTACATATTTTCTTTTTGCATATAAGAAAGAACATCGTTCAATACGCCTCTTCTTATATTGGTATGACATTTGCCATTATAACAATAGTTGCTGCACTATACTGGATTCTATATGAAACCACTTTTGATAGTTTCTATCCTGAGTCAAAACATATTTATAAGGTATTTACCTTTGACAAAGAATCAGATACCATGAATGATGCTTCAAAAGGGATAGAAGTAACACTTCGAGATCAAGTACCATCCATCGAGTCATCTACAGCAATTATCAAAAGCCAGGAAAACTGCAAGACAAAAGAAATTCCCTATATAAGCCTACAACTCATATATGCCGATAGCACTTTCCTTTCATTATTCCCTCAAAACAATGTCTGTGGGGATTACCTTAACCCCCTTTCCACGCTCAACAACATGGTGTTGACAGAAAGTCTGGCTCAGAAACTATTTGGTGATAGTGAAAAAGCATTAGGTCAGTACATTCAAAATACCATCAGGCCTGACCTTGAGCCCTATTTGGTGACAGCAGTAGTTAAAGACCCACCTCGTAACTCCAATCTTTTGTTTGATGCCATAATCAACCATGATATGCTGCAATATTTTGCTTCCATTCCAGAAGAGGAACAATGGTCTGTTTTCCCCTTGGAGGTATTTGTCAAGACCAATCGACATGCAGATATTGAATTGATTAGAAGTCAGATAAGCAAGTTACCTGCTATGCACAGAGCAAAAATTGAATTGGACATGATGCCCATACAAGATATACGTCATGCTGTTGGCAAGAATGTGTCGTTTACTCTCGATTTCATCAATCTGTTTGTTATGGCGGGTATCTTGTTGATGTTGGCTAGTGTTTTCAACTTCATCAATTTCAATGCGGAAGGACTTCTTTTGCGCATGAAGGAGTTTCGCATGCGATATGTGCATGGTGCCTCTAAAAGTATGTTGATGATACAGATGTTGACTGAACTTTTCACTGCTTTATTTATCATAGCATTGTTGTCATTCCTATTGGTTGTAATAATCAGGCCTTTCTTAATAAACCTCTTGGAGATTGACATTAGTGTTTGGAGCATGTTCAAATTACAATTATTAGTTCTACTGATGACCTATGTTTTGATACTTTTGATTTCTATAGCCGTTTATTTTTTCATAAGCTCCAGAGCCATTCTCCCATTTTCTGGACAATCAGCCACAAGCCAGCTAATGTTAAAAAGATTGGCTATCACAATGCAATTAATAGTTAGTATCTTGCTTGCGGTAGTTTCTGTTGTGATGTTTAAGCAGATGAACTTCGTATCCCATAAGGACCTTGGATTTCCCTCCAATGAGATTGTCATGCTCAAAGGTTTTCAAGATTATTCTGGTGGAGTAGAAAGAAAGTTGATAAATGGGATCAAACAATTGCCTCAAGTCAAGGACATTTCTGACTCTTTCTTTGAGCCCCAACATGAAACAAATCCTTCATTTGTGATTTCTGACGTATCGTGGGAGGGCAAGGGAATAGATGTGAATGTTGCCTTTGACTTGCTTTTAACAGACGATGCTTTTTTCACCACTATGGGTTTGTCAATGGTAGATGGTACTTGGTGGCACCAAAACCAAATCAATTCCATCGTACTCAACGAAGAGGCCGTTAAGTCAATGCAACTTTCAGACCCCATCGGCAAGGTTATCAACATGCCTTCCATTATGGATCCTTCCATTAGGCAAGATTATAGTATAATTGGTGTGGTAAAGGATTTCCATACATTATCGCTTCGACATCAAATCAATCCCACTATCATGTTGCCTGCTGGTATGTTTGGTAACATTCTGTATGTTCGCACCACTTCTGATGAAGTAAGCCAACTGATAGGTAAAATATACGAATTATTGCCCAATATCCATGGAAGTTTAATCAATGCACGAGTAATGCCAATGCAGCATCTTTATGACGAACTCAACAAATCTGAGCAAGTTGGTACCAAGCTGTTCTCTATCCTAACCTTCGTAAGTTTCGCCATTTCATTGGTGGGTGTTAATTCTATTGCCATAATTTCAGCCAGAAAACGACGTAAAGAAATAGCTGTACGTCGTGTAATGGGTGCCTCAGAGCAGGGAATCGTTGCCTTTCTGTCGAAAGAATATGTTATCATGGTGGTTATGGCTAGCCTGATTGCCTTGCCAGTATCATGGATTGTAATGAATTATTGGCTTCAAGGCTTTGCCTATCGTATTTCCATAACACCTACTATGTTAATTGGTATCTGTTGTTTGGCCATGTTCTTTGTGTTATTAAGCGTCATCAAACAAGTAATAAAAGTATCCCATGTCAATCTAATTGATGTGTTGAAGAGTGAATGAGTGTATGCTCGATATTAGTTATTAATTTTAAAAATTAAAAATTATGAAAAAAAGGAAGAAATGACTAAAGGTTTAAAACTAAACCAATTGAACGGAATCGTTTTGAGTCGAAGAAGTATGTTTAATGTTAGAGGTGGCGGTCGACCTGGTTGCTCTTGTGTAGGTGTTACACAGACATTAACATACTGGAAAAACGCCAGAACCAGAAAATTAATTTTTTTTATGTCAGTCAAGGTTAATCCTTGGCTGGCATAAATTCATTTTTTTTCTTTAAACATTTTTGAACCCACCATATTATAGACTAGCAGTTCTAAAATTATGCATACAATTTTCAAGTCAGAAGGAAATAACACTTATTTATATGATCATCACAGCAGATTATGTATGTTAATTCACCCTTCTCTAGTCAGATGCCAAAAAGATAAAAATGAAGACTATTATTCAGCTAAGTTTGAATATTTAAGGCAGCACTTATTACAATTTGATGATTGTTTTACATTAACCAGAAAGGTAACACCTCAGATGGTTTTTGATAGTTTAGCTACCACTCCTTCTGTGGTCTTTGAGGTTACAGACATGTGTAATCTAAAATGTAAGTATTGCGCATTTGGTGAAATGTACGAAATGGGACGTGATAGGCATTTTGGTAATATAGAAATTGAAAAAGCAAAACTTTTGTTGAAATACCTTTTCAATATAAGAAAAGTACAACTGAATAATGAATTCATGATCGGGTTTTATGGCGGTGAACCATTAATGAACATAGAATTTATAAAAGAAATATCAGAATATGCATTAAGTATAAACGATATAAGGTTAAACCTTAAATTCTCGATGACAACAAACGCCATACTCCTTAAAAAATATATAGGGTATCTTTCGGAAAAAGAATTTGAATTATTAGTTAGTTTGGATGGCGATTCTTTATCTCATAGTTATAGAACATTTCCAAATGGGAAGCCTTCTTTTGATATAGTTTTGCACAATGTTGATTATGTGAAGTCTCATTATCCTGATTATTTCCAAAACCATGTCAGTTTCAATGCTGTCCTTAATGATCATAGTTCTGTATCGAAAATATATCATTTTATTTATAACCGATATGGTAAAATTCCAGAAATAACCCAACTGTTAAATAAAAATGTTAGAAATGAGAAGATGGACGCTTTTAATAAAATGTTTCTATCAAAAAAAAATAGTGAGAATGAATATTTAAATGATAATACTAAAGTTATTCAATCGTCTATTCCTCATGTTTCTTATTCTGAGGAATATGTCGATTTTATAAAAGACTATTCTATCTGTTCATTATTGCCAACTGATTTTATAAATGATCAATTGGAATTATACTATCCTGCAGATACTTGCATGCCTTTTTCCTTACACAATCGTTGGTTGATATTGGCATCCGTGACGGAAACATCGGTTTCATCACCTTGGTCCTGGTTGCACAATTAATCTTGTCTGTCTCACAGTTGTCCGTGGAGTTCATACGAAGTTGGATCTTGCTTCACATGAACACACGCATTAACATCTCTCTGATTTCCGATTTCCTCATCAAACTGATGAAGCTGCCTCTTAGGTTCTTTGACACGAAGATGATTGGAGACGTGATGCAGCGCATAGGTGACCACCGTCGCATTGAGACATTCCTCACGGGTTCTGCCATCACCACACTTTTCTCATTCCTGAACTTCATCATATTCGGACTGGTACTCATCTACTACAATCCCTTGATATTCGGCATCTTTGTTTTGGGTAATACGCTATATGTATTGTGGATTCTTGTATTCATGAAGTACCGCAGGGAATTAGACATCAGGCGTTTTGCACAAGCATCAGGAGAGCAGAGCAGTTTGATTCAGATGATCACTGCCATGCAGGAAATCAAACTCAATAATAGTGAACGACAAAAAAGATGGCAATGGGAGCGCATCCAGGCAAAGCTCTTTAAGATTAGCGTGAAAGGCCTTGCCCTTGGCCAGGTACAACAGGTGGGTTCGGTATTCTTTAACCAGACCACCAACATCATCATTTCGTTCATTGCCGCTAAAGCGGTGGTGGATGGACAGATGACTTTGGGTATGATGATGTCATTGACTTATATCATCGGTCAGCTCAATGCCCCCGTCAGTTCATTTATCAGCTTTGCCCAACAACTGCAGGATGCTAAGATAAGTCTGGAACGCCTCAATGAGATACACGACTGAAAGGATGAGGAGCAACAAATAGAAGGTAAACTGCATGAGCTGCCTTCTAACCGTTCACTGACCATTAACAAGGTATCGTTCAGTTACGATGGCTCAGATCGTTTTTATGTTTTGGATGACATCAACCTGTCCATTCCCCAACACAAAGTTACCGCTATCGTGGGAGTCAGTGGTAGCGGTAAGACCACGCTTTTGAAATTGCTTTTAGGTTTCTATGAGCCAAATCATGGGCAAGTGTGCGTAGGTGGCGTTCCTGTAGGGATGATAAACCCTCACCTTTGGCGCAAATCATGTGGGGCTGTGATGCAGGACGGTTTCATCTTCTCTGATACCATTGCCAACAACATTGCCATTGGTGAAGAAAGAATAGACACAAAAAGACTACGCCATGCGGTAACAATGGCAAACATTGGCGACTATATTGACAGTCTTCCTTTAGGGTTCAATACGAAGATAGGCATGGAAGGCAATGGCATCAGCCAGGGACAGAAACAACGCTTGCTCATTGCAAGAGCGATATACAAGAACCCCGAGTATCTGTTCTTTGACGAAGCCACCAATGCACTTGATGCCAACAATGAGCGTGAGATAATGGAAAACCTGCACGAATGCTTCCAAGGGAAGACCGTGGTAATCGTGGCACATAGGCTGAGCACTGTGAAGGGTGCCGATAAGATTGTGGTACTCGACCAGGGCAAGATAGTAGAAGAGGGTACACATAAAGAGTTAACAGCCCAACGGGGTTTATACTATACATTGGTGAGAAACCAATTGGAATTAGGAAACTGAAAACAAGCATCATGGAAGAAGAGTATAAAGAAATAGAGCTGCGAAGTGAGGAAGTACAGGAGGTGATGAACGCTATCCCCCCTGCCTTGTTGCGTTATGGCATTGGTGTGTTGTTAGGGGTAATCTGTCTGCTGTTTTTGGGGAGTATGTTTTTCTCCATACCAGACACCGTTGAAACTTCTTTTACACTCACATCAGACAACCCACCTGCTTATATACAGGCTGGGAGCAGTGGCAGACTGATACACCTTGAGGTCAGCAATAACCAGTCTGTAGAAGCAGGTACGATACTTGGTGTATTGGAGAATGTTGGCGAGACACAAGATGTCTTGATGCTCCGTGAACGTCTCAGGAAATGGCGAAAGAATGGTGCACGCATTGAGGATTTCGATGAAGTACTCCTACATGGTATGCCTCGATTGGGAGATGTGCAAGATGCCTATTCCGCATGTCAATTAGCTTGGAGCAGATTTTTACAAAGTCCCAATGAGCTTGGAATGTCTGCAACCATGCTGGGTGCTGCCTCCTCTTTACAAACAGCTATGTCGAAATGGGAAAGCACCTATTTGTTAGAATCTCCCGCCAAAGGACAAGTAAACTTCATGCAGTTATGGAAACCTTTGCAACAAGTATCTGCTGGTGAAACATTGTTTGTTATTGTTCCGGAAGAGAAGAATATTCCAGTAGGGAAGGCTTTACTGCCCGCTGATGGCGCTGGAAAGGTGATGGCAGGCCAGCGAGTCATCATCCGCCTGGCAGGTTTCCCCGAACAGGAGTTCGGCTATTTGGAAGGCATAGTATCATCCATATCTCCAGTGCCGGATACCGATGGCATGTATGTGGTAGGGATATACATGCCAAAAGGCGTGGTCACCAGTCACGGTAGAAATCTCTCTGTCCAGAAAATCATGACAGGCAGTGCAGAGATAGTGACCCGCGAGCGCAGTCTATTCCGAAGGTTACTTAATCTGTAGGGGAACAGCCATCTCCCCGCCATGTGCCTACCGGTATTCTTCTAATGCGAATAATTACATTTTAATTACATTATTTCCCCGATATTATTTTTATATTTGTAGTTACTATAGTAAAATAAAAAAGGATTATGAAAAGTTTAAAGGATTTAACAATTGGTGAGGCTGCTAACATTTTAACAGAAAAGCAGATGAAAGCACTTAAAGGTGGGAATTTGTATTGCCATTGCAATAATGATTCAAGCTCATATCCAACGAGCAGTTGTGCAAATTGCTATTTATATTGTTATGACTGGTATGTATGCGATGGAGTACATAGGGGGTAAATAAGCACTCATGAAAAGGGATTAGAACAATATCCCTACTTATGTAATTATTTCTAACTACCAGAAATTTTTAATTATATGGCAAGATTCAAAGTTGCATTGTTTATTATAATTGTTGCATTTAGTCAAATCATTCAAGCGCAAGACCTGACAGGAACGATTCTGAAAGACGGCAAGCCGCAGAAGAACGTTCAAGTGTGGCTGAAGAACAGGATGGGTGCTGCCAAGACTGACAAATACGGGCAATTCGTACTGATGAGGGTGGAACCTACAGATACCATCATGATGGGTGTGAGTAATAAATATGACGCTCAGCTGTTGGTGGGCTCTCACAAAAACATCATTGTAAACTTGGAGGAGGATGGCTTCACGGTAGAGAACAAAATTGACGAAGTTACTGTCATTGCGCCTTCTACCAAGAACACATACACCTCTGTGATTACCCTGAAGAAGATGCAAGTGGTGAATCATGATATGATTATGCGAGAGGGTATCAAGTCGTTATATGATATTATCAGGAGAATTGTGCCTGGAGCAAAGATTGAGACTGATCCCATGACTTTTGAGAAACACCTTACTATCATCAGAGGGCGCAATTCCATGCGTGCTCCCGAACCTCCATTATTCATCATCGACGGCATACCATACGATGCTTCGGGTATAGAAGATATTCTACCTGTAGAAGATGTAGCTGAGGTATCTGTGGATCGCGACGGTAGTGGCTATGGCATTCGAGGTGCCAATGGAGTGGTTATCATCCGAACAATGAGAGGCAGCGACAGGTGATACGTTCATGTAATTCTTTTTCTTGTGGCTGGCAAAGTAAAGCTGAATGTACTGCCTTTGCCCGGCTCACTCTCAACCCATATCTTGCCGCCGTGGGCAAGCACGGCTGACTTGGCACTGGAAAGGCCAACGCCAGAACCTCTCCTTTCATAATCTCCTTCCAATGGTATGCGGAAATACAGCTTGAAAATCTTTTTCTGATATTCGGGTGCTATGCCCCATCCATTGTCTTGAACATCAACCGATACACCTTTCTCTGTTTTATTCAGCCTTATTTCTACCTGCACTCCATGGTCGGCATACTTCAAGCCATTCTCCACCAAATTCCTCATGGCACGTTCTATCATCACAGCATTGCCCATGATCAGATAACCTTCAGGCAATCCATTCGTGATGACAATGGTATGCTCCTTATCTGCAAATAACATATCACACTCTTCTTTCACTCGCTGAGTCAGTTTGAAGAGGTTCACTTGCTGCATTTGCAGCTTATATCTCGTCGCATCTTCACTGGTGGCATCCTTCAGTTCCTCCACCTGTTGCAGCACATGGTTGAACTTATTGTAATTATAATCCATTGCCTCATGCAGCAGCTTGTCATCATTCAAGGCTTTCATGGTTTCAGCGATTGTCATGGCAGTGGTAATCGGAGTCTTTAAATCATGTACAATGTATCTTGTCGCTTCATCTCGTTGTTTTAGTTCTTCTTCCTTATTGCGTATAACTGTGAGTTGGAATAATACACAGAATATAGCCAAAAGCATCAACAGCAAACTCAGCAACAATGATCCTATTTCATCTTTTATAAATACTTCTAAAGGTATCTTGACATCCAATTGAAGGGACTGGAACCCCCTCAATCCTAAAGGCTGATACTTAGAATAATTGATACGTGTTATGTGGGAATTCCCGATAGAATCTGTGGCCTGCATCTCTTTGTCGAATAAAGTAAAACGATGAGGCAACTTTGTGGATATCAAAGCACAGAATAAGCTATCGAGTACTGGCATATCCATCAAATCCTTTAATTGAAAGTGTTTGTCTTCTCTGGAATGTGTGTAAATATCACCACTAGTTTCGAACACTCCTAATTTCCGATAATCTTCAATATCAATGTCAAGAAATTCAGCACGTGGAATGATTTGGTAGATGCTATCCCTTTGTTCCTTAGTAAGTGAAAGCAATAGCCGATTAAAACGAAGTTCTCTTGCCAACATCTCCTCATCTATAGCTATTTTGTAAGCCCTGTCAATTTTAAGGGTCATGTCTTGAATAAATTTGCCATAAATACTCGAGATATAGCTGAATTGCAGTAAGATAATGGCTATACCTGCAATGATTGTGATAATTTTATACTTCTTCATTTCGATGAGAATAATTTATAAAATGGATAATTTGAAACCCACTCTGTTAAGTGTAATAATCTCAATGTTCTTATCATCTTTCAACAACTTGTTGATTTTGGCTTTCAAATTGTACAATCCATGCTGATTACCAACCTCATCGCCCCATACATGAAGATTGATTTCATCGAAGGTGATGACTTGGTTGGGATGCGATGCGATATATGCCAAGAACCTGGTTTCCTGAGGTGTTAAATTGCCAATGACTTGGCTTCCTCTTTTCAACTCATGAGCTTTTACATCCAACACATAATCCCCAAAGGAAAGCAACGGAAGGTGGAGTGGTTGATGGGTATCAAACCTGCGAATTGTTTCACGGAGTGTAGCAAAACCGATGGGTTTTTGCAGAAAAAAATCACCTTTTGATTTGATAGCCCTTGACACATAGCTGTCTTCACTATGACTGGACACAAGCACTATGGGCACGTCCGGGGCTGCCATCTTGATATCAGGCAATCTCCTTATGCCATCTGCATCGGGGAATTCAATATCAAGCAGGATCATATCAGGCTTTATCTGTTCCATTTTTTTGGAAATATCTCTTAATGTATTTAACACCACAACCTCATGTCCCAGTTTCTGTAGCATCACTGAAACAGTTGTACAAAAAGCTTTGTCATCGTCTATAATCAATATCCTGCTCATCGTTCTTATATTAATTGACTACTCTTTTATGCAAATATCGTAAAAATCATCATAATATCAAATATTGTTTGGGGGAAATAGATTGCACATGATAAATAATTACATTTTAATTATATTTGGATGCAAAATAATATCTATATTTGTAAAAGTTTATTCCTAATAATCTATTCGTCATGAAAAGAGTAAATGTTTTTATACTATTAGTCATTGCAATGTGTCAAATCATTCAGGCACAAGACTTGACAGGCACGATAATGAAGGACGGCAAGCCTCAGAAGAACGTCAGGGTGTGGTTGAAGCATAGTCGTGGTGCAGCTAAGACGGACAAGGAAGGAGTGTTTGTATTGAAGAATGTGCTGCCCTCTGATACATTGGTGATGGGTATCAGTACTAAGTATGATGCTCAATTGGCAATTGGTTCACACAGCAACATCGTTGTCAATCTTGAGGAAGATGGATTCACTGTTGAAGCAGGGCTGGATGAAGTTACTATATCTGCACCTTCAAGCTTGAGAAAAGAATACACCTCGGTTATTACCCTAAAAAAGATGCAGGTGCTGAATCATGATATGATTATGCGTGAAGGGGTCAAGGATGTTTATGCTGCTGTTCAGCGTATTGCGCCAGCTGCTCGAATTGAATTAGATTCACAAGGTGGGAGACATTTGATTATTGTTCGAGGCCGCAACTCTTTCCGGGCTCCAGAACCGCCTCTTTTTATTGTGGATGGTGTTCCTGTAGGAGCAGCTGTGGCGGAAAACACGCTTGCGGTTGAAGATATTGCAGAGTTGTCTGTTGACCGTGACGGAACCTCCTATGGCTCTCGTGGAGCCAATGGCGTAGTGATTATCCGGACGATGAAAGGTAGTGACAGGTGAATACCAACTATACTGATGAGAGATAGTACCTTTCGGAAGCTATCTGCCTGCACGCTTTTATCCATTATCGCCCGCTGCAGGCAAGCCTCCATATCGCCATCCTATATGACCAGTATCTTCATTTTTCTGTCATTATCGCCATCACAGGATTAGAGTCCTCTGTGAGCGTTGAAGCTATTTCTTTCAACCTGCCCTTAAGTTCACCTTTTTCGAGGGCATCCATCAGCTTTTGGGCTTCAAGCGTTTGTACACATGAGACCGTTCTGTTCTGCGCAAACCTGATCATATCCACTTGCTGCCTTGAAGTAAAGTCGGCATTCAATACCACAGACGAGAAAATCTCATCTGTTTGCTTGTCGTAAACCAATTCACGGAGAGGGAACCCCCTGCCTGTTTGGGGATTAAATGTTTTGTCGATGGTCTGGAGGAAGCAATAACGAGATGTCTCTGTGCCGATAGTAATCATTCGCTCAGGATCAGTGGAGGGAACCTTTACCAAGTATGGCACCAGCTGGTGTTTCTGGGCAGTGAAACGATAGACGGTATCTGAAGAGTTTTGGATAATCAGCGCATCGTCATGCAGTGGCATAATTGTTTTAACAAAGGCGATAGAGGTTATCCCACCCGCCTGAATCATTGGCACATTCAGCTTCTCGTAGGGAACATGAATCTCTTGTACAACACTCCCGTCTTTTTTAGAAATCAAGAAATGATAAGACTTGCTGCTATCTGTCTCTGCATTCTCAGCATCCATGAAAATGTTCTCATTGAAACATATCAGATAGTCTTTGTCGAAACCTGTGACATCAACAAACTTGTAACCTTCACCATGATTAAAACTGCGCTTGAAATTACCCTGCAAGTCATACACACAGATTCTCCCGATGAGGGGATCATTTACAAACAACTCGTTCTCTGCTTCGTCCAGCACAACATTATACGCCATAGTATATTCTTCAGGTCCTTGTCCTACGCGGTCTATCACCTTGATGCCTTTGCCTGTGTGCCTATCGAACAAGAATAGTTTCCTGTCAGAGACAATCACAAGATACTTCTCTCCCATTGCTTTTAAAATGCCTGAGGTAATAAACTCGTCGTTGGTCTCCAAAGGCAAGTATTCCACATCCATGAAATCCTGCAAGACCAACTCCTTCTCAGGATAATACAGGTTTAAATCTACGGTCATCAAACCACTTGTCTTATCACTACGCTGGCAAGCTGCAAGCAATGCCCCTGCCATTATCAGCATTATTAACCTTTTCATCTTTTATCTTTATTTTGGTGATTAATGCCACAAAAGTAGCAAACACCTCATAAAGATGATGTAAAAACGAGTTTACAAATAATTTACAATAACAGACACGGGAGTTAACCTACAGACTTTGAATGACTTTATCCCAGTCTTCACCCCTGCCTTCCTGACCGAACACTTTCCTGTACAACCGCATCCTGCCATTACTGATGGCACTGTCGCTACGGCTCAGCAGGATGGCTATGCGAGATGGTTTGAAGCCCATTTTGATGAGATAACACATCTTCAGCTCATGCTCCTTGATAACGCCAAATGTAGTGAGGCGCGTCTTAAAATCAGGGTAAAGAGAATCGACTAATGCCATCATGGTACTGGCATCCGCTTCATTCATCGGTTTTTCTGACGCGAGCAAACGCTGGTATATATCTGCTTCACGTATGGCCAAAGTCTTCTTGTCAGTGTCAGGCTGTGGCGTGGAGGTTTTCAGCCGTTCCTCCTTCAGGTCTGCCTGCAAAGCCTCATTGTATTTCTCCAACAGAGCCTGGTTACGTTGCATACGCATCTTCTCGCTCCTCATACGGTATAGCAACATAATGGCAATGGCAATAACCAGTATAAGTGTGAGTAATCCAATTACGACTAAGAACTGCATCCGCTGGTTCTTGATGAAAAGGCTGGCTTTCTCTCGTTCGGTATGCAAGGCCTGATACAAGGCTCCCACATTGCCCGATGCTTCAAAGCGGGCTTCCATCTCCCTGTCCTTCTCCACGTCTCTTTGCAGCTCAAACAGGCTTGATAATAGGTTGTAATCCCGCTGCCTGATGGCTTGCTGCACTTTCTTGTTAATGGCATATTGTCGATAGGATGGCACTCCGCTTTCCATCAACCGGTCAAGGAACTGATTAACCGAGTCACTCCCGTTGCTTTTTTGTTCATATATGTGGGCCATCACGTAATTATACAGATGACCGTCGTCTTCACTGAGCTGGTCAAGCCTCTTTGGAAGCTGATCTTGCCCCTTATCTGTATTGCCTGTTTCGCAATAGGCTGCTGCCTTGCGCAGGGCAACTGCATTCTGTGCCTTCACGTCTTTCTGCTTCACGGCAAGCTGTCCAGCCTGATTCAGGCACCTCATGGCTTCCTGAAAGTTGCTCAGACTGCGATAAGCATCGCCCATCCCCATGTAAGCATCAATCATGGCGAGCGTATCAGGCAAGCTGGTGGCGCATTGCAGCGCAAGTTCGTATCTGCCAATGGCTTCCTGGTACAGCTGCTGCTTTGCCATGAGTCTGCCCATCTCGTTGAATAAAGTTGCCTTACGACTGAGTGAAGCCTGATTGTCTGGCAGGACATCTATGGCACGTTGATAATAAAGCACGGCACGCAGGGCTGGATATTCATCTAAGCTCTGCCGTCCAACGGCATAGAGGCTATCAGACTCAGCCAGAGCCTCGCCTATTGCCTTCTGTCCATAGCAAGAGGAGAGGCATATTGCCATCAGTACAGCTATAATCTTTCTCATATATAACGACAGTATCATTTTGGAAGAATAGAAGATATTACCATCACCCATAGCAGGCAATATACGCTCAAACATAGCTATTAATTATAGAGGTTCAACTTGTGTTTTTCCTTTAAAATCAAAAGTATAACTTGTGATTTTCAATCAAAATACAACGCAAACATAATAAACATTTTGCACAAAAGCAAGAAAAAACATGCACTATTTTAAGGTACGCCTCACCACGAAAGCTGGCAGGAAGCAGAAGATGGCGATGACGGACATGACCAAGCCACCGATGGTGCCTGCTGCCAAAGGGAACCAGAAGGCTTCGTGAGCCGTACCTACCATGAAGGGGATGAAGCCCAGGATGGTGCTGACCACGGTGAGGAAGATGGGGATAACCTTGGCATTCCACGCCTTGACGTATGCACGGGCAGAAGAGAGGAGAGGATAACGCTTACGGATGTTGTTATACTCGTTGATGATATAGATGCTGGCATTGACGGTGATGCCGCAAAGCAGCACGAAAGAGGCAAAGCCTCCCTGGTCGAAATTGAGGTGGAACCAATAGAATGTCAGGAAAACACCGATATAACTCACTGGGATGACGAAGATGATGGCTAAGGGCTGCTTCCAGGAGTTAAAGAGTATGCCAGTGACAAAGAAGATGATGGCAACCACCACCAAGAGCAGCAGATACTGACGATTGTCCTTCTTTGACCAACTGCCGTAATAATCCACCGCCTCGACCGTATAGCCCATCGGCAACATAGGAGCAAAGGCTTTCAGCTCATTCTCCTGTACTCGCTTGCCCATCTCTGCTGCTCCCACATACTCATATTGCAGGCACAGCCTGTATTGCTGGTTTTCCTTCACTACCCGCTGGGGCTGCTGTCCTTTTTCTACAGAGGCAAGGTTGGAGAGTTTGGAGAATATACTCCCCCGCCCTTCGGGCACCCCCTCTACTTTAGAGGGGGAGGTAGAGGAAGCAGAGGCACCTGACGGGTTTAAAGGGAAGTTTTGCATCGCCCAGATATCGTATTCCTGCGACTGCAGGGAAGTGAGCTTGATGCGCTCCGTGCCATCAGGAGTTGATACAGAGCCCACTGCCAAATCACGTCCAAAGACGGGACGGAGGGTGGAGAAAAGTTGCGAGGGAGTGACTCCTGCATTCATCATCTGCTCGCTATCAAGGTGGATATAATACTCCTGATAATCATCTTTCCAGAACGAGAACTCGCTGGTAATCGCCACCTCCTGAATACGTCGATGCTCTAAGAGCTTAGTTTTCAACTTCTCTGCCCAACTGTATAACTCATCATAGTTATAGCCATACATACGGATTTGATAGGAGCCTGCCGTCTCACGCACATCATTGCTGAAGCCCTGATCTGCCAGTCCGTAGATACTCCAGCTGCCCCCACCCAGCTGCAGGGCTTGGGTAGTCATGCGACTCTTGAGCAGATAGGGGAAACCTGTATGAGCGTATTCGTCCTTGAAATAGATGCTGATGCTGGCACGGTTGGCATTGTAGATGGTGGTTTGGAACTGCTTGATTTCATCGAAGTCACTGAGGAACACTTCCATCCGCTGAATGAGGGTGTTCATCTGGTCGAGGGTACTGCCATTGGGCAAGTTGGCATTGGCATAAAGAATTACCTCATCGTTTCGGGTGAAGTAGCTGCCGTTATAGACTTTATTGATGAAGATATAGAGACCATAGGCAAAAGCTGCTATGAGCAGGAGGCAGACTGCCCAGCGGAAGCGGGCGAGGTAGCGAACTGCGACTTCGTAAATACGGGAGAAGACTAATTGACCTTTCTTCTTTTTGAAAACAGATGCACGAACTTCCATTTTCAGCATCTTAATTAAAGCTGGCACGAAGAAGAGTGCAACGAGCAGGGAAACTGCCAAATTAATGATGACTACCGCTGCAAAGTCCTGCAGGTTCAGGCGGATGTTGTCATTTAGGAAGAAGATGATGACCAAGGCGCCCATGGTGGTGAGGGCGGCAGCTAAGACCGACAGGAACGCCTTGAGGTTATGGCGATGCATATAGTGGTCAGCCATAACAATGGTACTGTCGATTACCAAGTTCAGGGAGATGGTGATGCCAGCTAATGAATACAGCTGTATCTCTAATCCTGCCAAATAATAGAAAATGAGTGCCACTGCGATATTGACTGACAATGAAACGGTAATCAAGAGCAGGTATTTCAGCCGTCGGCTGATGAGCCAAACAAACACCAACAGGATGAGAACTGTCAGTGCTGAGCGGTAATAAATCTTGTCCAGCTCCTTGCGGATATATTCTGTAGCATCATAGCCTGCATGTACCTCATAGCCCTGGGGTAGTTGTTGTATTATCCCTGCCATAACTGCCTTGATAGACTTATTGAGTTCCAACTGGTTGACCGACTCATTGGCAGTGATAGTCAGGTAGATGGAATTTAAGCCGTTGATGCGGTAGTAGCTTTGCGGAGCAGCTTCCACATGAATCGCCTTCACCAACTGGTCTAAGTGTATCAGTTTGCCGTCTGAAGCCTTCACCACAATGTCAGCCGGATTGAAAACAGTCTCATCCTGTTCTGGCGCCACCGTCAGGCGAATCCACTCCTGGCTGCCTTGAGCATCCATGTTGTGGGTACCCAAAAACACCCTTTGTGAATGATGCTGAATAGCAGCAGTAATATCATCTATTGTCACCCCGAGGCTCTGCAACTGACGACTGTCGTACTGCAATTGCCACTCCATGGGTGTGGCACCAGAGAGGGTGATGCGATAGACACCATCAAGCTGGGCTAATCGTGGACTGATGTTCTCTTCTGCGTACCGTTGTATCTCAATAGGTGCTACTGAGGCATTGAGCGTATAAACCATAAATGGCCGTTCATTTTCTTCGTCTGGCACTTGCATGGTGATGACGGGATAGCTCATACCATCAGGCAACTGGGGCCAAGTCTGGCGGATAATGGTAGAGGCCTCGAAGCGCGCGGCATCAATGTCAACATGCTTGTCGAGCTCAACCTTGATGCTGCCAGAGCCGTTATCGGATGTGGATCCTATCTTCTTTACACCTTTGATACGTGCCAGCATAGACTCCAGCCTGCTTGTCACCTCCATCTCTACCACTCTTGAAGAGCTGTTAGGAACGGTATATGACACCGTGAAGCCTGGCAGGGTACGCGAGGGGTTGAGCTTGACAGGAAGCAAAGGCAGCATCGCCAGTCCCACCAAAGCGAGACAGACGAACGAGACTATCACAGAAAAAGAAGAAATCCTATTCATTTAATCATCATTAATACTAAACTCCCTACACCCTACTCTGCTCGGCTGGATTTGCAATCCAGCCGCATTGAATATAAGCATTTATAATGCGCCTTTTTCGGATTATAAATCCTAACACTCGTACCCGTCGGATTGCAAATCCGACGGAGCAAGATCCATACTACTTACATCATATATCATCATCATCCATCTCACTGCCAGTCAAACTTATTGGAGAGGGAGAAGCCTGTGGCAAAATCATGAAGCGTAAGTTTCCTGATCTTGTAGTAATTCTGCCAATAGCTCTGGAGGGCAGAGATATAGTTGCGCTGTGCCTCCTGCTGACGGTTCAGCGATAGCGTCAGGCTATTGATGTCTGCCCTGCCTATGATAAAGCGTTGACGGGTTTCGTTATAAGCCAGGATAGACAGGTCGAGTGCCTCCTCCGCACTCGCCACCAGATCCTGTTGCATATTGAAGTCGCTCACCGCCATAATCACCTCCTCCTCAATGGAAATCTCACTCTGGCGTGCCGAAGTCTGTACCACATTCAGGTTATTCTTCGCCATGTTATACTTACCCTTACGCACACCCCAGTCAATCAAGGGGATGGAGACGCTCACACTCACCAGTTCCTGCTGCATGGGATGACTGTAGGCATCACGCAGGTTCTCAGCCACCTGGTTGAAACCCACACTGGCAGTCATACTGGCATTGAAGCGAGACTCCTGACGGGTGCGATCCACATTCTGCTCAGCTTCCAACACATTCTGCCGTAAGCCCAAGAAATTGGGATTGTTGGCATGGGCAGCAGCAATGGCATCATCCACAGCCACCTCCATCCTTTGCGGCTTACCCGGCAACTCCACCCTTATCTCCATCTCCTTATCCATATTCAGGAAGGTGGCAAGAGAATACATGGCCCGTTTCAGGGCACTTTGCTTGTTCTTCAGCGTATTCTGGGCATTCACCCTGTCTAAACGCAAGGTCAATAAATCGGCATTGCTGATGGCTGCAATCTTGAATCGTTGCATACCTATTTCGTAAAGTGTGTCTGTGTTCTGCACATTCTCCTGTGCCAAATCGTATTCTGCCTGTGCCATAGCGAGGGCGAAGAAATGCTCCGTAGCCTGCTCTGATACCTGCTCGGCATTGTACAGGTATTCCTTCTTGGCTTTCTCATATTTCAGCGGCTCTATCTTGCGCTCCCACCGGAAGGCATTGTAGCCTATCAGGCTCTGGGAATAGCCGATGCGCAAGGGCACTGTGGTGAACTGGGTGTATTTATTATGCCCGAAGCTGCGCATATAACCCAGGTCGGTATCCACACTGAAGGTACCGCCCGTAAGGTCGAAATTCTGTTGCAACGAGAGCTGGCCATAAGAATAGAATGACTGCTGACTGCGATAGACATCGATATCCTGACCAGAGTCATATCGGCGGGTGATGTCGCGATAATACTGAGCCGGCGTTAGGTTCAGCGTCAACGATGGCAAACGGTTGGCACGGTAGGTCCTATATTCCCAATAGCTTGCCAGATACATGTTCTTGGTACGGAATGCCTCCAAGGAGCTATCGTTGGCAAGGGTGATGGTTTGCTGCAAACTCAGCGTTAATGACCGTTGACCGTTAACAAGTGACGATTGACCATTGACTATTGACAATTGACAATTGAGTACATTGAGCATGATGAACAATGCCAGGCGTAGCATGGCAAATCTGGAAAGATGCATAGGTTTTATAGTGTCTATAGCTGTCATAATCATCTAAAGTTTATAGTTTAATGTTCAATAGTCAATAGTCAATGGTCAATGTTCAATCTTCAATCTTCAATCTTCAATCTTCAATCTTCAATGGTCAATCTTCAATCTTTATAAATCCTCCAGTATGCTAATGGAATAATAAACAAACTCACTAAAGTCCCCACCACCATAGCTCCTATCATAGCTATGGCAAGGGGTTTCTGAAGCTCTGAGCCCATGTCGAAGCTGAAAAGCAGGGGCAACATAGCAAAGATGGTGGTGAGTGAGGTCATGATGATGGATCGTAACCTGCGCCGCCCTGCCTCATGGATGGCCTCCAATAACGGCATCCCCTTCTTGCGCAGCTCGTTAATCACATCAATCTTCAGGATGGAGTCGTTGATGATGATACCGCAAGTAACGATGATACCAATAGCAGACATCAAATTCAGGGTATGGCCACAAACCCACAGTAGCACCAAAGCAGCAGCCACATCAATGGGTATCTCCAACAAGACAATCAGCGGCTGCACGAAACTCTCAAACTGAGATGCCAGAATGAAATACATCAGCATAATGGATATCAGCAAGATAACCACCATCTCGCCCATCATCTCACGATTATCATAGATACTGCCACTGAACGATACATCCCAATGACCAGCCTCATCAGCCACCTGATGTGATACGTTCTCCAAAGGTCGTTCATCAGCAACATCAAAGAATCTGAAAGGAATATATTCACCATTCCTTCCTGCCGTGATGGTTTTGAGATCCTCCGACGGCTCTAACTTCACGAGGCTATTCAGCGGGATATAATTGATGTCATCGGTCTTTACCAAGGTATTTGCCAGCACCTCACTCACTGTCTGCTCGTGCGACACAATACTGACGGGCATGTTCTGCTGATTGGCATGCAGCACAGCCACACTGTTTTCCTTGAATGCTGTCCTCAGCACCCTGATTACCTCATCATAGCTGACATGATAAAGCTGAAGCAACTCCTGCGAAATATGTATGTTCAACTGGTTCTCAAACGCCAAACCTTCAGGAGTCAGGCCAGAGAGTGAAGTCATACGCTCATGCAAGCCCCTCACCTCATCCGGACGCGGAGCCATAGCCTTATTGCGCGCATAGAACTCAGCCGTGAAGGGTGCTTCTCCTGTGTCAAACAGTTTCTCGAATAAGGTCTCTGGTGGGTAGAAGGTAACCACAGCAGAAGGGTAATTTCGTTGTATCCAAGATGCTATCTGCTTCTGCAAAGGAGCAATATCTTTTGTTTCCTCCGTCTTGAAATACAGTTCTGCCTCAGTGACAGACAAGGCTTCGCCCCTGTCTAACAAATAGTCTTGCTGGCCAATGGCAGCTGTCTGCTCAATGGATGAAGCTTTAGTTTGGGCAAAGAGCGCATCCACACGAGAGCGGTTCTCATCCAAATGGATATGCTCATTCCAATCCACCCTCACCATCAGCTCTCGCTGGTCTATCTCCGGCATCCGCTCTATGTGGATGACATTGAACATCAAAACGCAGAGGGGCAAGGTCAACAAGGTAGCAACCGAGCAAAGCAACTTATGAGAGAAGACCCAACTGATGCCGGCATCGTACCAACGTTTGACCATTAAACGTTGACCATTGAGCTTCGCTCCTATTTCGTCGCGACTCGGCATAGCTGATGCAAGCATCGCTCTGCCCTCGCTGCTCCGAAAAGTGACCGTTGATTGTTGACCATCGATTGTTGACCGTCGACCGTTGAGAATCCGGTAAACCAAATAATATAGAACAGGCAAAAGCATGATGCCCGTAAAGTATGAGACCAGCAAGCCCACGCTTACCGCAAAAGCCTGATCGTAGAACAAAGCCCCTGCAATGCCGCTCATAAATATAAGAGGTACAAACACGGCTATTGTGGTGAGGGAAGAACTGAGCATAGGGGTAATCACCTCTGTAGTACCTGCCACACAAGCCTCCGACAGATCATGCCCCTTTTCCCTGTATTGCGAGATATTCTCCGTTACGATGATGCTACTGTCAATCATCATACCCAAGGCCAGAATCAAACCTGAGATGGAGATAATGTTGAGCGACATATTAAAGAGGTAGAAAAACACGAAGCAGGTGATGATACTCACCACCATGCTCACGCCGATTATCAGGGGTGAGCGCACATCGCCCAAGAAGAACACTGCCACGATGAAGATAAAGACGAAACCCAGCAGTAGGTTCTGTTGCAGATTAGAGATGGTATAGTCCAGCAGCTCTGTCTGGTTCCTGCTCACCTGAAAGTTTATATGCGGATAGGTAACTCTGAAAGTATCTATTACCTCATTCACAACCTCCTTCATGTTGTCCATATTCTCATCCGCCTGTTTGATAACAGCCAGGGTAACAGCCTGCTTACCATCAGCTTCGCTCATGCCTACAGCTTTCACAGAAGCCTGCTCCACTTCACAAAAATCGCCCATCCGCAAAAACCTATTACCCTTGTTGAGCAGGATATTCTTAACATCATCAGCTGTACGCAACAGGGTATTGAAGCGGATATTATATTCATAGTGTCCATCCCGCACAGTCATACTGCCAGGAGTCACATTATTCATTGTCAGAGCATTCTCCAGGTCGCTGACGGTCAACCCCATTGATGCCATCTTTGCCTCATCTGGGATTATCTGCAACTGCTGTTGCACAGTTCCGGTTATATCCACCATAGCCACCTCCGGCAATTGCTCTATCCTGCGCTTGATAATGCCTTCTGCCACCTCTGACAGTTCCAAGAAGCCAGCATCTGTTGTCAGATTGAGGTAAAACACAGGGATGTCTGTCGCGCTGGCCTTGATAACCTTTGGCCTGTCAATATCCTTGGGCAGGAAATTCATCGAAGCGTCAATCTTCTCATTTACTTCAATAAATGCCAGGTCAGTGTTGGTGCCATACTCGAATCCCAAACGGATAATACCACTTCCATCTCGGGTGCGACACTCCAGCGTCTTCAGTTTCGACACCTGCATGAGCTGCTGCCTTATCTGCCTCATCACCGTATTTTCCAGTTCACGGGCGGAGGTGTTCTGGGCAGTCACCTGCACGGTAATCTCAGGAATGGCTATGTCGGGCAACAGTGATACCGGCAAGGTGAAATAGGTCACCAAGCCGATGATGCAGCAGGCAGTAAATGCCATCAGCACCGCAATAGGTCTATTTATCAGGAACTTTACCACTTTAGCTTATTGAAGATTGAAGATTGAAGATTGACTGCGTCCTTTTCTGTCGCGACTCGGCATAGCTGATGCAAGCATCGCTCTGCCCTCGCTGCTCCAGAAAGTGACCATTGATATTTTATTCATTTCTTCCGACTTTTACTTTTGATTCGTGTGCCAGGTTCACATTGCCAGTCACTATCACCTTATCGCCCTCCTTCAGCCCTTCCAAGATAGAGAAAGAGTCGGCATTCTCCAAACCAGTCTGCACATAATTCCACATGGCCTGGTCGCCTTGCAGGGTGAACACCACCTGCCTGCCCTGCCTCAGCACCACCGCACTCTTCGGCACCACAAGCTGATCAGGCATCTCACGCCTCACACTCACCTTGATGTTCATGCCGCTGAACAGCCTGTCGGTTCCCCTCACCTGTGCCTTTACCTGAACCATACCATTAGCATCCACTATCGGATTGATTTCTGTGACAGTTCCCTCATGTGTAGCTGCCATATCAGCGTATGGAGCCACCACCACCTTATCGCCCCGATGAATCACTGCAAGCTCATTCTCAAGCACACTGAAGGTGGCCTCCATCCCTTGTGAGCCTATGATGGTGCACACGGCATCAGAAGGGGTCACCCTGTTGAAACGCTTCACGTTGAGGTTGGCTATCGTTCCGGTAAAAGGAGCTTTCAATGAGGCATTTGCCTCGTTTGTCAAAGCCAGTTCGTAGGCTGACTGTGCCTGGCTATATCCGCTTCGGGTCTTTGCCAGTTGCATGATGTCTGCTGGTATCTCAGCCTCTGCCTTGTTGCCATAGCCTTGCCCTATCAGCACATCCTGCAAGTCGAGTTTTGCCTGCTCAAAGGTGTTCTTCGCCTGCTCCACCGCATTGTGCAACTTAAACTTGTCAAGTTCGGCAATCACCTGTCCTTGTGCCACATGGTCGCCATTCTTCACCTTCACAGCCTCAATCACGCCTTCTGTCTCGAAATGCACATCCGTCAGCTGCATGGCCTCCACCTTTCCATTGCTCACCAGCTCATGCTCAAAAGCCTGTCGCTTCAGGGTAATGGTAGTCACCTCATTCGGTTCAGCCTGCTCCAAAGCGTTCACTCCTTCGCCGGAAGTATCAGCGTTATTTGCCTGACCGCTACAAGCTAAGCACAAGCCTGCCATCAGCCATAGTCCTATCCTTGACCTTGATTTCATACCTTTTTCTTTTAATTAAACTACAAATATACCCACATCGCCTCACAGGAAATATAATTGAAATATAATTATCACGCAAAGTAACTAAAAAAAACTCATAAATGAAGAAAAAAAGAATTCACTTTTATTTCACTTTTTTCATTATCCTGCCCCATCTGAGCTTTCCTTCCCTGTCAACCGACTTCCAGATGCGCCAAACCCTGCCTACAATGTAGTCATCAGGCACCAAGCCCCAGAAGCGGGAGTCGATGGAGCTAACGGTGTTATCGCCAGCCATGAAGTAATAGTCGTGGGTAAAGGTATATTCTTGAATAGTTCCCTCACCCAACCTCACTACTCCCCGGTCATCAATCGTCAGCTTCCGCTTCTGCTCCCATTCCACCAACTGGCGATAGAGTTTCCAGGCTGTGCTGTCCATCCTCACTTTTTGTCCGCGCTTAGGAATGGGCAGGGGGCCAAACTCCTTCAAGGTCCAACCCATGCCCACACCTGCCGATGCCTCTGGATACACAGGGTCAGGATACCTCTCATAGAGGATGCTGTCTGAGAGCAGAAGCATTTCCATCTGCCGCGAACGCTTTCCAATTTCCCCTTTCTCGCCAGCTATCTGATACAATCCGTTTTTGATGCGGAGAGTATCCCCTGGTAAGCCTATGCAGCGTTTCGTATAGTATTTCATCACATGAAACCTTATGCTGTCCCATCGCCCATACTCGTAGGGAAAGTTAAACACCGCCACATCATTCCGCCTGATGCCCCTAAGCCCGGGCAGCCGAAATATCTCAACCTCCTCTAATCTTGTGGCCTTGAACACATTGAACAGCCTCGGTCCCATGCTGAGCTTCTCAACCAAAATAAAATCTCCCGGCATCATTTCAGGCACCATAGAATTGGTCGGCACCTTAAACGACACCAAGAGAAATACTTGCAGCAGCAGATACCCCACCACTGCCAGGCATCCATAGAACACTAAGTTCACCAGTATGTTGAGGCTACGCTTCATGACTGATGCCATCGATAATTAATTTCAAACAGGCAAATCACAGATCAGGACTACAGGCTCAGGAAGATGAGACAACACATAAAGCTTTCCCCCATCAGTGTTAATAGCGAAACACCTTCTATTCAGATTATAAGATTCTAATAGATTGCCGGTACTAATATCAAATTTATGTATTGACTGACCATAAGGGGCAATTTCATCGTCATTCTCGGCCTCACCAGAATATAAGGCATACACATAACCACCATTGATGAAAGCAGAGATATAGCCAATCTTCTTGTTATTAACAATTACTCCGCTCCCTTTTACTGTATAATCCAGCTCGTCACCAACATATTCCCACACTTTAGAAATAGTCATGTCATTTAGTTTATACAATGATATAATATTAGCGCCATAAATAATATCAACCATATAGCATTTATCACTGGAGAGAAACTGAGCCCCATGATTAGCCATTATATGTTTTGAAATATCTACAGCCTCATTTTGCTTAGCACGATATTCACCCTCGTAACCTAGAATCTTAAAAGAATCAGTCAACAATGCGAACTTTCCTTCTTCAAACATTCCTGTTGCCACAAATCCACCATCTATCTTATTAATATTAAATACTCTTAACGAGTCACTTGCGAATGAGTCTATTGCGTATGGATTTACTCCATCTTTATCCTTTTCTATATCTTCGAATGTAAAACTTCCCATTTTTCTTGAGCCCGTATCAAATAGAAGAATCTTATCATCCGCCAAACTCATATTATCTATAAGAATAAACTCATTTGGGCCTGAGCCTTTGTCCGCAAAAGAAAACAAATATTTACGAGCATTAACATCATAAACTTGCACTAATCTCTCGTGCCCCATAGCATCGGAAAGAAAAAGCATGCCATTAGACGTAACCATACTATATGGCAGACTTAATTCCAATTCTATTGAGTCAATCACTTCAATATTCGTTTCTTCTCGCATTAGTTTTGCATTATTTGAACATGATACCAGATGAACAAGAATGCAAATTAAATAAAAATGATGAATCCTAAACATAACAATTAGTATCACTGATTTGGATTCTCATCTCTGTTTTTATAGAGCTTATAGTCATCATGTGAGGTTTCACAGATATACAGCAAATTAAATTTGCATCCTGGAATTTTATTAACCCCATCACCCTCAGGATTTTCTGCCAACGCTTCAACATTAGCCTGTGTTAGTCCACTCATGTTCACTTCGCTCTTATCAGAGCCTGCCATCATGTAGCCAGCTGCAACAGCAGCTACGAGGGCTACGCTCATTAAAAACCTCTTCATAACAAAAATATCTTATTGATCGATTACTATATAATCTATGTAATTTAACAACACATAACCACCAGCCGTACAAACACCATTCATATATGGTTTGCAACCAGTGGCTTGCACATCTACAATATCATCTGCTAAAGCCCTAATGTTGACTTGAGCAATATTAGTCAAATCACTATGCCTGTTAAACCCAATAACACAACATACAAAAACGACAAAGAATGTCAACCAAAAAAAATTTTTCATATTTCTGTTAATATAATTAATCAAATAAATAAGGGTAAATCATAAATTAGGACCACTGGCTCTGGGTAATCCGTCTCAATATACATTTTTCCATTATGCTCATCTACAACAATGTGACTCGATTTTCTATCAAGAATCAGTTTTTTGACAAGCTCGCCATTGTCCAAATCAAACACATGGATTTCATTGCCATAGGCATCAGGTATTTCTGGTGATTCACCTGAATAGATGGCATAGACATACTCAGATGAGAAGGAAACACTGACGTATCCTCTAGAAGATTTACGAACAGGAACAATATCAGCTTCAATCTCATAATCCAGTTCCTCAATCAGATATTCCCACTTTTTTATTACATCTTGTCCTCTTAATTCATACAAAGTAAGAACAGAGGCAGTCGTCACACAATCAGCCAAATACTGTTTATCATCTGACAAATACTGCAATCCATAGCTCGCCATAAAGTGTACTTCATCAGATATTGATTCATTTGGTTTCTTACGATAAGAGCCTGTAAATCCTAAGGACATCATTGTATCTGATAAAAGTCCAAACCTACCTTCTGGAAACATGCCAGTTGAAATATATCCGTTTCGAGTTTTATAAAGATTAAGAATGGTTAGTCCTGTATCATTAACAAATTTCTCCTTGAAAGGGATAACAGATTCCCTTTTTTCCATAATATCATCAAGGAGGTAAGTACATACTTTATGGTTGAAGTCATACAAATCAACTAACTCAGTGCCTTCTTGTTCGTAGAAACTCATAGATGCAAGACTGACATATTCACCAGGTCCTTGGCCCATAGGAGCAAAAGAAAAAAGAAACTCTTTCTTCCTAATATCATATACTTGAATATAATCACTTATCGCTTTTCTATCTATCAAAAACAGATAGTCACCATGAATATATATTGCTCCAGGGTCTGATAGTTCAAGATTGATTGAATCAGAAGCGTATAATGATTCAAATGCATCAGTTCTGTTTATATGCGAACAAGATACAGCAACCACTACATAGAGTATCAAAACTGTAATAATTCTCATCTTTTATTCTATAATAATCCGCATGCAACAAATAGTTGCATGCAGGAAAAACTCATTGATTCTTATCAACAACAGGTGTTAGATTCGATAAAGGAACTCCCATTACTATACAAATCGCTCTCTCATAAGGATTACAGCCCACAAGCGTATTAACACCATCTGCCAATGCCTCGACATTAGCCTGAGCCAGTTCACTCATATTCACTTCGCTCTCATTAGAACCTGTCATCATGTAGCCAGCTGCAACAGCAGCTAAGAGGGCTACGCTCATTAATACTTTTTTCATAACATTAATATTTTAAAGTTTATACTCTAATATACAACCTTCGGGGTCATTACCTATACCATAAAGGATACCATTTTGCTCATCGATCTCGATTGAAAACAGGTCTTTCTCAAGTTTGTAATAATTTACAGGATTACCCTTCCAATCATAGACAAAGACATAGCCACCATAATGTGATGTAAAGATATCATCACCGAAAATCTTTCCTGAATAGAGAGCATAAATGAATTGATTCGTGCAACAAACATCAACAAATCCTATCTTGCAGTTCCGTGATATGGTTAAAGGATGATATTCATATTCAATTGCAACAAATTCTGGAGGAAAATAGTTCAACATAGCCACTTCGTCCAAACCATCATCTGTACAATCAAAAATAGCCAAAGCACATCCACTGCTTATTGTAGCCACAGCTTTATTACCGTCTGGGCTAAACTTTTGTTGTCCATTCTTGAAAACACTCATTTTCTCTAATCCGTTCAGCCCATCTGTCTCTGGAAAAGACGGAAAATCAATTGTATCAATTTCATCTTTGCCAATGTAATAATGCAGCCATGCATCAACAAACCAGCCTTTTGACAGTATCTTTTCACCATGAAATGTGGGGTATGAGATAGATTCAATGTCAATATCTTTGAAAACCTCAACACTTAGCGTAGAATCCTTATTCTCAACGAGTTTATACCTTTTCTTAGTAGTGTCATAAAAGGTAACTTCCTCGCCTTCAAGCATAAACCGCTCCGGCAAAAGCACTTCTCCAGGACCGTTACCAATATTTACTCCTTGATAGAAACTACCCGTTATAGGATTGATTGATGAAAATACATTACCCTTCTTTTCCTCAAGAACATAGTATTTCCCATTAGTCTTAACACACTCCCATGGGCGATATATTCCATAAGATTCCAATTCAATATTATTATACACACTAATGGGTATTTTCTTGGTATGAGAAAAATGTTCTATGGGGTCTTTTATGGCTTGATCAGATGAACAAGCCATAAAAGAAAACATAACCAAATATAGAGCTACTTTCTTCATCAGCTTATAATTATTGGTCAGGATACTGAATTATACCAAGTGCGTCATCGTACCCAGGACCGCAGCTTTCTTTACTTATCTGAGCACAAGGATAACCAATTCCAATACTTTGCGCCAACGCTTCAACATTAGCCTGTGTTAGTCCACTCATGTTCACTTCGCTCTTATCAGAGCCTGTCATCATGTAGCCAGCTGCAACAGCAGCTACGAGGGCTACGCTCATAATTACTCTCTTCATATTCGTTATCATTTAGCCTAAAATGCCTTTCAAGTCCAAATAGCCGAACTGCATCTCTTCATCAAAAGAGAGGAACAATCTGTTATTGTCTTCATCTGCACTCATGAAGTGAATCTTAAGACCAGTTTCCAAGGTCTTCACATAATCGCCATTCATTTTAAATACATGTAGTTTAGTGGGCAGTATATAATCATCATAGCTACTTCCCGAATATGCGGCTATGATATAATCTTTATATGCTACTAAAGGATAGTAATTCAACTTACTGCCATCACCATCATCCCAATCGGATCCATATACATTATACTTTAGGTTAAGATTACCATCAAAGATACTGATAAGGTCAGCACAACCATGTCCCTCAACCAGTGTGTCATGCAGGCGAGAATAAGCAATGTTTGTCTGTTTGTTATTTACATCGGGGTGTTCGTATTCCATTAGCTTCACCTCACCCGTCTGCATATTCCATTTACCTGTCGTTCGCTTAACAGTCTTATTTTCCATTGATTGGATAAATGTTCCATAACAGAGAGTATCTGAGACATAGACATAATCTATGGGAAAGAGACTTTTATCTATTCTATATTTGGTAATTGGCATATAGTCACTATCAGCTATAAGGCTATCTGTATCATAACCATATATACACATGTGACCAAAATCAGTCACATACAGCTTATTGCCATCTCCGTTCACAAATACATTCCCCAAACTTATAATTTCCCCTGGCCCTTGTCCTGTATTGCCTATGCTTGCTATGTATTTGAGCGAATTCTTGCCATATAGATGGACTTTCTTGTCGCCAGAAGAATAATCGCTGAAAACTAAATAATCTCCTGTTATATAAGCTCGTGAAGATCGTCCCAGTATAATGTCATTTCCCGTGTTAATAGCGATGACGTATTTACTGACATCCTCTATTCTTGTACCTTTCTCTTGATACTTTTCTGTATCATCAGTAGCACATGACGCAAAAAGGGAAATCACTAATGCACACAAAAACAAGGATTTACATTTTCTCATTTCAAAGTGTTTTATTAACACAAACTATTCTGAAAAGCAGAAGTTTTCCAGAACAGCTTGTAAGAAGATTGTTATTGATTCTGATTCTTTGACCTCCTTGAGACAACAGGAAGTTCTGGGTCGGTACAATCCCATCCCATCTCAGGGCAAGGCTTTACATAATTAATATCATCAGCCAATGCCTCCACATTAGCCTTTGTCAAATCATTAACACTCACATCGCTCTTGTCAGAGCCAATCATACTGTAGCCAGCTGAGATAGCAGCTACGAGGGCTACGCTCATTAATACTTTTCTCATAATACAAGAATTTTAAAGTTTGTATTCAAGTATGCAACCTTCGGGGTCATTACCGATACCATAAAGGATGCCTTTTTCTTCATCAACGCCAAATGTAACTAAAGGCTTCTCTAAATAGTAGCTTTTTAACAGTTCACCTTTCCAGTTGAAGACTAACAAACATGTATTTGATTGGTGACCTTTCAGTAAATCTCCCATGGTGGCTTTCTCATATAAACAATAAAGATACTTGTCTCCTGCAAAGATATCGCCAAATCCGATGGGACTATCTATTGTTGCAGCAACAGATTGCTGTGAAACCACAAATATAGGTTCATCATACATTTTAAAAGAAACCTTCTTTACATCATTGGGAGAGCAATCATAAATAGCCAACGCACAACCGTTTGTTGTTGACAGAGCCATGTGCTTCGCATCTGGACTCATGGCAATATTCGTATTCATCAACAAGGCAGATTTTTCATGGTCAGTGAGTTCTATGATAGACTCTATCTCAGGATATGGAATAATAAATTCATGCCCATCACTTGAAGTGTATTTTGCCCAACAACCAGAAAAATACCCGGAAACAGCAATGGCAGTATTTTGGGATGAAGCAAATATTACTCTTTCTCCTTCTCTTGACAAATCAGTCTTATTAGATATATAAAGGGAGTCCCCTCGTTTTGAGACAGAATATGATGCCTGCTTCATCGCATCATTATAGATAATGTATAGCCCATCTTTCCTTTCTATTAATTGGGGCTTCAAAATGCCGTATTCTTCAACATCTATTCGATTGGATACTTTTAGAGAGAAGTGAGGACATGACAAAAAGCCTTCCTCCGAAGAACTCGAAGACTTTCCGCCATTATTACAAGCCGCAAATAATAGTGCAACTACTATAATTGCCCATCTTCTATTGCATTGGAGGTAGATATACCGGCTGCACATGCCTGCTATAAACCATAGTCCTATCCCTATCCTTGATTTCATACCTTATTCTTTATATTGAGCTTTAAATATACCCACATCGCCTCACAGGAAATATAATTGAAATATAATTTTCACGCAACACAACTAAAAAAACGCATATCTGAAGAAAAAAGAATTCACTTTTATTTCACTTTTTTCATTATCCTGCCCCATCTGAGCTTTCCTCCCCCGTCAACCGACTTACAAATGCACGAAAAACTACACTGAGGAGGCTTGTTCAGAGGGGAAACATAGGATAGCACCAGAGTTAACACTATGTTCCCCTCGTTAGAGATAAGTAATGCGACACACCAAAACAAGTTGTTTTGGTATCATCAGATTGCTTCCAGCAAGGTGTCAGATAGCTTCCTCTCGCACCAAAACAAGTTGTTTTGGTGCTTGCAAAAGCAGTGTAACTTTGGAGAGAAGCTACACTTAATTAAAGGCAGTAAGTATTAAGCAATTAACAAGCATAGTGTAACTATGTAACTAACATACACCACCACGTTCACAGTATGTCAAGACATCCCCTCAATTCATATCCTTAGCCTAATATCCCTTTCAAGTCCTGATAGCCGAACTGAATCTCGCCATCAAAAGTAAAATATAGGCGATCATTAACTGCATAATGCTTATGCCGCAAAGATATAAAACTACCAAGAGAAACATGTAACAGAGTATTCACAAAAAGTTCACAAATGCTTTTATCCCTTATTGAAAAAAAGCATCAAGCATTCTCATACAAAATGCTTGATGCTTTAATAATTACATCACGAAGTGTTGTTTGGTACTGGTTATTTCTTTCTCCAAAACCTATCTGTGATATCATCGAAGGTACCAGCTTCATTCTGCATATACATCCGCTGATTCGTAGTGGGCTTTCCCAATGGTCCTAAATGACGGATGTAAGGCCCCACCTTGATATAATCAAAATCCGTTTTCGTGACCGATGGCGGAATACGGAGCCTGCCACTATACCAGCCTACCTTATATTGCGGATATTCCTCATGTATATACTGTGCCAACTGATTCACCCCTTTGGGGTCACAATCGCCTCCCATGAAAGCCAGGCAAGTGATATTCTTCCCATACTTGCTAATAAAAGCATCTATTGCTTCCGTGTCCAACGACAACCCGACATCCTCCCAAAGATAACGGCTATGGCAGCCTGGACAATGGCAAGGACAATTCGAGATGTTGATGGCCAAGGTTACCTCATCGGGTATCTCTTGAAATACCACGTCGGTATTGACATACTTCAGCATGGCTACCTTTCTTTATTTGGCAACTGATGCATAATAGCGGCGTGCTGCCTCTTCCTGACGTGGCTGCGAGAAATTACTTACACGCTTCAGGTAACCGATGATTCGGGTCATATAATCGACATTCTTGGAGTGACAATTCGGACACTCATGCAGGTAACGCTTATCAATAGTACCACAATCGTTACAGATGGTATTCGGTATATTGAAAGTAAAGTAGTTGCAACCTTCCTTGGCAGCCACCTTCAGCAACTGCTTGTACTGGTTCTTGCTAAGATGCTCTTCCAGGTTCATGTGCAGTGCAGAGCCACCTGTGAGGTGCTCAATGTAAGGAGCGCCATGCAGCTTGAACTTATCCAGGATAGTGAGCGAATCATCCTCCACCACATAGAAATAAGAGTTATAGCAGTCACGAGGCACGAAATAACCATCCTCACGATCCCACTTCGCATGCTTAACACCCACGTTCTCAGCCGGAATCATTTCGCAGTTGAACATCACCTCCTTGGTGCGGTACTGCTTGTTGTATTTCTCAATCAGGCCAAGTATTCCCTGTACAAAGTGCAAGTAATCATCATTAGGCGTAATCTTCAATCCCATGAACTCAGCAGCCTCCACCAAGCCGTTGATACCGATGGTGAGGTACTGACGTCCGATATTAATGTAACCAGCATCAAACAACGGAAGCATGCCATGCGATTGCAATTCTTTGAGGTTCTCATTGTAAGCCAACTGTACCTTATGGCACAAATCGATAATTGTGCCTAAATACTCCAAGTAATCCAACTTATGGTTTACAGCATATTGCACACAGCGATTCAGGTTGATGGTCAGCACGCTCTTTGAACCGGTTGATACGCCACCAGCTCCCAGTGTATAGCTGAAACCGTTGTCGGTTATCTCGTTGCGCAGGCGACAGCAAGAGCTCAAAGAGTCAGCATTATCACTCATGTAAGTGAAGAAAGAATGGCCTTCCGAATACATCTCTGCTGTGAAATCGCCCCACTCCGGATCCAAGCATTCACCCTCTTTGTTTGTCAGCAATGCCATTGTCTCAACTGGGAAGGTCAGCAGTGTCTTTGTACGTTCCTTGTTGAACCACTTCATGAAGCGTTTCTGCAGCCAAGACAGCCCTTCCCAATCCGGCTTCGAACCATCGGGGAAGTAGAACTCGCCGAAAATACTGTCGAAGTAATACTTGTCGTAGTATGCAATATTCCAGAAAACAGCCTGATAGTTACGAGCACCGGTTGGCTGATTCAGCGTATAGACTATCTGCTCGAAGCAGTCGGTAATTACCTTGTCGATGGTACGCTTCTTCAAACTCAAGTCAGCTTGGTCGTTCGGACGTTTATAATAGTCCGCACCATATTCGCGACCTATGAAATAATTCATGTACATCAGGAACTCAGGAGTGGCGCATGCTCCGCTCAGCATACTTGACACCATGAACACCATATTGACAAAGCTGCCACAGAAGCTTTTGAGGTTGGTGGGTGCAGTACTATTACCGCCAATAGAGATGGTACCACCAATCAGCCACGGATACATGGTGATGGAAGCACAATAATTCGCCAAGCTTGTCTCATCGTTCTTATATATAAAGTGGTGTGTCAGTTTGTCGATGTATTCATCTGCCAATTGCTTGTTATACATCTTTTTGATACGGTCCGTCAGCAGACGGCGATTCAGTCGGATGAAATTCGATTTGGGCAACTCACCTATCAAAGTTGCTATATTTTTATGTTCTACGTTTGCGTTTGCGTCATACTTTGAGCCAGTTGCAGCATTTACCGAATCACAATATTCAGACAAGAATTGCAACTTAGCAAGCGTCTCTCTATCCTCAGAATGCTGCTGGCGATACAGCATGAACGACTTAGCAACCTTATAGAAGCCTTCACGCATCAGGGCTTCCTCTACCTGGTTCTGGATATCCTCCACCTTGATGTCATCATGCATATCCAAGTGACTCAGTATCTTTGAGATAGTAGCCAAATCAGCAGGTTGTTCAACACTCTCGAATGCCTTCAGAATAGCATTCATAATCTTGTCTAAAGAGAAGCGGTCCTTAGAACCGTCACGCTTGGTAATAGTAAAATTTTTAATTTCCATATTCCTGAATAATGTCTAATTTTCCATGATATTAGTTCGTGCAAAGTTTTCCGTTTTGGGAAACTTTTCGAAATTTAAATATGGAAAAGTTTCCCGTTTGGTAAAACCGAAATGCGGTTACAAAGGTATAAAAATTCTATAACATTGTTTACATTAATGACTTTTTTTTTCATAAAAAATGCTTGCTGATTCAAAACATTGTTGTATCTTCGCAATGTTAATTCATCAATAATGCTTGTATGAAAAGGATAAAGGAATGGGGTATATCCCTGAAAGATTGGTTGTTTCCACATTATTGCAACATTTGTGGCAATCGCCTGCCCAAAGAGGGGCAAGTACTTTGTCAAAGTTGCCTCAGCAAGATGCCGCGCACAAAGTATCACACCTGGCCAGACAATCGGATGGCAAGACAATTTTGGGGCAAGTTTCCTATGGAACGTGCAGCTGCATGGTTTTTCTACTCACAAGGTTCATCTTATGCACACATTATCCATCTTTTTAAATATAAGGGACGAAAACAGTTAGCCATCGATGTCGGACGTATGATGGCTATAGAAATGTTATCATCTGGCTTCTTCGAAGGCATCGATTGTATAATTCCTGTTCCGTTGCATAACAAACGACAAAGAGAGCGCGGTTACAACCAAAGCGAACTGCTTGCATATGGAGTGTCATCGGTGACACACATTCCCGTGGTTTGTGATGCAGTGGAACGCATACGCTATACTGAGACGCAAACCCAACGATCATCGAAGGAACGTTTTGAGAATATGCAAAACGTGTTCCGCTCCAGAAAAGGAGAACCTTTAGTCGGCAAGCACATTTTGTTAGTGGATGATGTAATGACTACTTCCGCTACGCTGACAGCTTGTGCCGATGCTTTGCAGGTAGTACCGGGCATAAGAGTTAGCTTTTTGACGGTGGCGATTGCCGACCATTGAACGGGTCTTAAAAAAATGTGTCAAAAAGAGGCGATTATTATTTGGCGTTCTCAGATTTTCTTTATTATTTTGTAGTTTTTAGGAAAAATAAAGCTTATGCAACGAACGATTGAATTAAATAATGACATAGCAGAAATACCTCAGCTATCGGCATTTATAGATTCTTTTGCCGAAGAAGAAAACATAGATTTTTCTTTGGTTATGGGACTACAACTCGCTTTGGAAGAGGCTGTTGTCAACGTCATGGAGTATGCTTACCCAAAAGGAACAGTAGGCAAGGTACAGATTTCTGCTTCAGCTAATGGAGATGACCTGGAGTTCGTCATCAGCGATAGCGGCAAAGCATTCGACCCCACTGCTAAGGCAGAGGTGGATGTAGATTTGGGGGTGGAGGACAGACCCATCGGCGGCTTGGGCATACACCTTGTTAGGAATATCATGGATAGTGTGAAATACTGCCGAAAGGACGACAAGAATGTCCTGACCTTGCATAAGCATAAATAAAAAGATTTTGGTGAAGTGACTATGTTTTTGGGTTTGTCAGTACAGATTTGGCTGGTCATTATTATGACGATTGGCGTCTTCTATCTGTTGGTGCGTACACGCGTGCCAGCCGAGGTGACATTCCTTAGTGCTGTCACTTTCCTCTTGGCTACAGGCGTCATTACAGAGCAGAACGTACTGGAGTCCTTCGGGTCAGAAGCAGTCATCGTGACGAGTGCCTTCTATGTGGTACTGGCAGGTATGATGACCACAGGCCTTTTCTATTGGCTTAGCAAGCATCTGTTAGGCGACCCTTCATCTTACAAAAGAGCCATCATCAAGCTCATGGGACCAGCTGCTACCTTGAGTGCCATGTTGGGATGTACTGAAGTTACTCACTTGTTCATCGATTTGGTGAAGATCTGGTCGCGCAAGCTGTCCATTGCACCTTCCAAGTTGTTAGTACCTCTGAGTTATGCTGCCACTTTGGGTGGTATGTGCACCCTGTTAGGACACACATCTAACTTGGTCATTGCAGGTTTGTACATTGAGCAGACAGGCGAGTCACTGAACCTGTTCACGCCCTTGGTGCCAGGCTTGGTATGCACGGTAGTAGGTATCACGCTGATGACATTCCTACGCAACAGAATACCACCTCGTGAGTCGCCTGATGTTTCATTCGAGGAAACCAGCGATTATACGGTAGAATTACTTGTTCCCACTGACAATGAAGCAGTAATGAAGACCATCGACGAGGCAGGCCTACGTAATGTGCGAGGAGGTTCACTGATTGAGATAGTTCGATTCGACAAGGAGGTCATCTCACCTGTGCCACCCGATGAGTTTATCTTTGGAGGCGACCGCCTGATTTATTCTGGACAGATCAACGAATTGTTAGAGCTGAAACTGAGTCACGGACTGGTAGCAGCTGACCATCATATCTACAACATCAATGAAATAGACAGTAACCGCAAGCTACGTACTGCTTATGTGAATTTCGGAAGTGACCTGATAGGCACACGCATGAGCAAGAGTAGCTTTGAAAAACGAAGCGACATGGTACTGGTAGCAGTGGCAAGACAAGGCAGGCGAGTGGATGAGCAACCTCGCGAAGTGGTGTTGCAAGCTGGCGACACCCTGCTGCTGGAATGTCCATCAAAGAAAGACATCGATTTGGAGAACACCTACAAGCGCACGCTCACTTTCTTTGATTCACAGTTCGTACCACAGTTAGGCTTGCGTACCGTAGTGTCGGCATGCATACTCATTATCATGTTCATGCTCTCATCGTTCCAGTTGGTGCCCTTGATCACCTCCACCATGATGGCTGCAGGAGCCATGTTATTCATGGGATGCTGCCGCATGGACAGTGTAACCAAGTATATCGACTTGAACTATTTGCTCACCATGGGTTCTATGATGGCATTCTCAACTGCCATCTCCAATACGGGTATGGTTTCTATCATTTCCAACCCCATCATCAACCTTTGTGGGCAGAATCCCTACATCGTAATGGTAGTGATGTGCCTCCTGGCTTCCTTGATGAGTGAAGCCTTCAGTAATGTATCAGCTGCAGCTGTGTTCTTTCCCATTATCTACCACCAAGCTATTTCGATGGGATGTTCCCCCTTACCATTCGCCATTGCCTTAATGACGTCTGTAACCATCAGCTATGCTACTCCTGTAGGTTCGCTCACACACATGCAAATCTTTGGTCCCGGAGGCTTCAAGTTCACTGACTTCGCCAGACTTGGCACATTGATGCATTTGGTGCTATTTACGGTAAACATGATAACAGTAATTTTGGTATTTCCATTGTAATTAATAACTATAAATAATGAAGTAAAAATGAACACAACGATTAAAGAAGAAGAAGGCAAGATGATTGCTGTATTTAACGGGCGACTCGATACGCTCGCAGCTGTACAGACTGCTAAGGATGTACAGCCTCTGATTGACGCTGATTGCACTGAGGTAGAACTTGACTGCCAAGATTTAGAGTACATCAGTAGTTCCGGCCTGCGTATCTTCATCAGCATCTTGAAGAGTGTAAAGGCAAGAAAAGGCACTGTGGTCGTGAAGAATATCAACGATGAAATCAAGAAGGTATTCGAGATGACTGGTTTCAACAAACTCTTCATCATTAAGTGAGAGGGGTTACAGCTTTGATGTAAAGCAAGAGAGGGAAAGCTTAAAAAACTTTCCCTCTCTTGCTCTTCCTCTTGGACTTGAACCAAGGACCCTCTGATTAACAGTCAGATGCTCTAACCGACTGAGCTAAGGAAGAATGAATTGTTTACCCCTTAAAAACATTCTGTTGTGCTCTTCCTCTTGGACTTGAACCAAGGACCCTCTGATTAACAGTCAGATGCTCTAACCGACTGAGCTAAGGAAGAATTACACTCTTTTGTTTTTTTTTCTTAAATGCGGTGCAAAATTAATAGGATATTTTGAAATATGCAATATCTTTGCAAAAAAAAATTCACTGAATGGACAAAATTTTAGGAATAGGCAATGCTTTGACTGATGTTTCAGTGATTCTGAAAAGCGATGACATCCTTACAGAACTGGGGCTTCCCAAGGGAGGAATGGTTCATATAGGGGATGAACTGTTTGAAAGAATCCAGCAGACTATCAATCCATTACATACTACTATTACCCCTGGAGGATCAATAGCCAACTCTTGCAGGGCCATGGGGCATCTGGGTGTTCCTGTTGGCTTCATCGGCAAAGTAGGTCAGGATAAAGTAGGTAACTTTTACGCCAAAAGCCTTACTGACGTAGGAGTGAAGAACCTGTTGGTGGTGTCGCCAACCTTAAGTTCTGGGGTGTGCACATCATTCATCTCTGAAGATGGGGAGCGTACTTTTGCTGACCACATGGGAGCCTCTATCGATTTGAATGCTAAAGACCTGATATCAACCATGTTCGATGGTTACCAATACCTTTTCCTGGAAGGTTATCTGGTGCAGAACCATGAACTGATAGAGCAAGCCGCCAAGATGGGGAAAAAGGCTGGGATGAAGGTAATGATGGATTTGGCAAGCTATAACATCATACAGGTGGATCTGGAATTCTGTACTTATTTGGTGCAAGAATATATTGACATCGTTTTCGCCAATGAAAAAGAGGCTAAAGCATTTACAGGCTTTGAACCTTATGAAGCTGCCAGCAAGCTGAAGCAATGCTGTGAGGTTGCTGTGGTGAAAATAGGATCCAAAGGATCGCTGATTGCCACCAAAGATCAGATAATAGAGGTTCCGACAAAGAAAGTGGAATGCATTGACAGTACAAGCGCAGGCGATTATTTCGCAGCAGGCTTCCTCAACGGTCTTGTCAATGGATATAGCCTCAAACAATGTGCAGAGATAGGCTCTGTCATAGCTGCCGAAGCTGTGCAAGTGGTTGGTACAGAACTGGCACCAGAGAAATGGATTGATATCAAACATAAAATTGCAGAAATATGAAAAGAATGAAAAGCTGGCATGCGGTAGCCCTTTTGGCACTTACGATCAGTGCCATTGCGCTATGGGGTTTTGAGAAAGGCGAGAGTCACGATTTCCAGATTACTAAGAATCTGGACGTGTTCAACTCCATCGTCAGGGAGCTCGACATGTTTTACGTAGATACATTAGATGCCGACAAGACTATCCGCGAGGGCATCGATAACATGCTTTACTCATTAGATCCTTATACTCAGTATTATCCAGAGGATGACCGTGATGAACTTGAACAGATGCTACGTAATAAATATGGTGGCATTGGTTCGGTAATTACATGGAACGATAAACTGAAACGATCTGTCATATCTGAACCATACGAGGGGATGCCTGCTGCCAAGGTGGGACTGAAGGTGGGCGATATTTTGATGGAACTGGATGGCGTGGATCTGTTAGGCAAGGACAACCAGCAGGTGAGTGAGATGCTGCGAGGTGATGCAGGTACATCATTCACTTTAAAGGTACAACGACCTGGCGAGGAGAAGCCGCTGACCTTTAATATTGTACGCCAATACATAGAACTGCCTTTGATTCCTTACTATACACAGATGGAGAACGGCATCGGCTACATCAACCTGAGTACATTCTCAGGCAACCCGTCAAAAGAGTTCAAGCGTGTGTTTCAGGAGTTGAAATCACAGGGAATGACCTCACTCGTTATCGATCTGCGAGATAATGGAGGTGGCTTGTTGGATGAAGCCATTGAGATCGCCAATTTCTTCGTACCGAAGGGACAGACCTTGGTGACTACTCGTGGCAAGACGAAGCAGGCAAGCGAGACCTACAAGACATTGCGTGAACCACTTGACCTGAACATACCTATCGCCGTGTTAGTGAACAGTGGCACAGCATCTTCGTCAGAGATTTTAGCAGGTTCGCTGCAGGATCTCGACCGAGCTGTGATTGTGGGCACACGAACCTATGGCAAGGGATTGGTACAGACCACCCGTCCACTTCCCTACGGTGGTACGATGAAGGTCACTACCTCTAAATATTACATTCCCAGCGGACGTTGTGTGCAAGCAATTGACTATTCACATCGCAATACGGATGGTAGTGTGGGGCGCATTCCTGACAGCCTGACAACCGTGTTCCATACAGCTGCAGGCAGAGAGGTGCGCGATGGAGGTGGTGTAACTCCCGATATCGTGGTAGAGCATTCTCAGATGCCTAATATTTTGTATTATCTCTCTCGTGATAACCTGATTTTCGATTATGCCACAGACTATTGCATCAAGCACAAACATGTGGTACCGGCGCAGGATTTCAAGCTAACCGACAAGGATTACGAAGAATTCAAGGAGAAGGTGAAAGCTGCTGATTTCAAGTATGACCAGCAGAGCGACAGGTTGCTGAGGGACCTCAAGACTATGGCAGAGTTCGAAGGCTACAAGCAGGAGGCAGAAGCAGAGTTTGCGGCATTGGAGAAGAAGTTGCAACACAACCTGGACCGTGACCTGGATTATTTCGCAAACGACATCAAGCCGATGATTGCCATAGAAATCATGAAGCGTTTCTATTACCAGAAAGGTAGTATCATCGAGCAGCTGAAGGACGATCCCGATTTGGCAAAGGCTAAGGAAATACTGATAGATAACAGCAGTTATCGAACTATGTTGGGAGCACGGTAATAAGACATTACTTCACCTCTTCACCCAACAACGTGGCAGAGGTGGAGTTTGTTATCTTAACCATAACCACGTCGCCTATACGGTGAGAGCCTCTGTCGAACACCACCACACGGTTCTGCTCCGTACGTCCGAAAAGCTGTTCGCGAGAGCGTTTGGAAACACCCTCCACCAACACCTCGTAGGTCTTGCCAACAGCGCGGGCATTAGCCTCAGCTGACAGACGATTCTGCAAGGCGATAATTTCATTCAGGCGACGAATCTTAACCTCCTCAGCAATGTCATCCGGTAAGTGCTTCGAAGCATAAGTACCCTCACGCTCAGAATACTTGAACATGAAAGCTGCATCGTAGGCACATTCCTCCATCAGTGAGAGAGAAAGCTGGTGATCATCCTCCGTTTCGGAATGGAAGCCACAAAAGATGTCGGTTGACAAGCCACAGTCAGGAATGATGCGACGGATAGCGTCCACACGTTCCATATACCACTTACGGTCGTAATGACGATTCATCAGCTTCAAGATGCGGTCGCTGCCACTCTGCACGGGCAAATGGATGTGCTTGCACACATTGGGTACCTCAGCAATCACTTGCAATGTCTCGTCACTCATATCTTTCGGATGCGATGTGGTGAACCTCACCCTCATGGTTGGGAATGCCTCTCCCACCTGACGCAACAACATCGGGAAGGTCACAATGCCGCTGGCACCTTCAAAACGGTAAGAATTAACGTTCTGTCCCAGCAGTGTTACTTCCTTATAGCCCTTTGTCTGCAAATCTGCCACCTCATTGAGTATGCTCTCCACATCACGGCTACGCTCACGCCCCCTGGTATATGGTACGATACAATAGGTGCAGAAATTGTTGCATCCACGCATAATAGACACAAAGCCAGAGATATGGTTACCACAGATTCGTGAAGGAATGATATCGCGATAGGTTTCCGTTTTCGACAATTCCACATTCATCGCCTTATGTCCTGCTTCCACAGAGGCAATGAGTTCAGGCAGGCTCAGATAAGCATCAGGCCCCACCACCAAGTCGGCATGATGATGGTCAATCAAATCTTGTTGCACATGCTCCGCCATGCAACCCATCACGCCAATGATGAGCGGATGCCGCTTGCGCATGCCGTGTAAGGCTTCCAAACGATTAAAAATCTTCTGTTCGGCATTATCTCGCACTGAGCATGTGTTCAGAAACACAGCATCGGCCTCATCCAGTTGTTCTGTCACCTCATAGCCTGCCATCTGCATAACAGAGGCAATAACCTCACTGTCAGCCACATTCATCTGGCATCCGTAGGTTTCGATAAACAGTTTCTTCATGTCTGTAGTGGCTTTCTCCATATCGTCTTTCGTTTAAATAGCGTGCAAAGATAATTATTAAATATCACATATGCAAGCAACTTTCATTTCGCAATAAAAAGTGTGCGCGTTACACGAAAAAGGCACTTTTTATTAAAAAACTTTAATTATCCGAAGATATTAGGGGGCATTTCTTGCAAATATAAAGAAAAAAGAAGAAATTTGCAGTGTTCAAAAGAATAAAATTAGATTTTTTCATAGTTAAGGTTTAGGTTAAAAAAGGAAGAAGGGGAGTTGTGAAACTGCCCTTTTTTCGTGCCTGTATGTATTGATGTCAAAAAAAAGTATTATCTTTGCACAATAAATTAGTTATTTATTATCATGGACGGATTTATTGACTTTATCATATTTGCGGCTTTCATAGGCCTCTGCATCTTCTTCGACAAGTTTGGCAATGCGATGAAGAAGACTCAGAAACAGCCAGACACGGGGCCAGTAAGGATGGAGATACCAACCATGCAGCAACCCCATCAACAGCCGCAACCACAGAGAACGGTCAGAAAGACGACCAAGGGAGCCGAGACGAAAAACTGGCACAACAGGGAAGACCTGAGCAAACGCAGAGAGTTCCAGAACGAAGGAATACGTAGTACCGAGAATTTCATTCAACCCCTGGAGATCCAGCAACGATCAGAGTATGCTTTTGATTCAATCGACGATGTCCGCAAGGCCATCATCTGGTCGGAGATATTGAACAAAAAATATTAAAAACATAATAAGTAAAGATTTATGGCTTTAAAGTACATTTCTGCCCTTGAGGCAGCTTCGCTCATCAAGAATGGCGATCAAATCGGTCTTAGCGGTTTTACACCTGCAGGTGCAGCTAAGGCAACGACAAAGGAACTGGCTAAGATAGCTGTTGCAGAACATGCAGCGGGTCGTCCTTTCCAAGTAAGTGTGTTTACAGGTGCTTCTACTGGCCAGAGCACCGATGGCGACTTGGCTTTAGCTCAAGCACTGAAGTTCCGTGCCCCCTACACTACCAACCCAGATTTCCGTAAGCATGTAAACATGAATGAAATCGCTTACAACGACCTGCATCTGAGTCACATGGCGCAGGAGCTTCGTTACGGTTTCTATGGCAAGCTGAACTGGGGTATCCTGGAAGTGTGCGACATTGAGGAGAAAGACGGTAAGATTCGCGCTTACCTCACTGCTGCCGGTGGCATCAGCCCTACAGTAGCTATGTTGGCAGAACATATCATCTTGGAGCTGAACGCATTCCACTCTAAGGGTGCCAAGCTGTTGCACGATGTTTACCAGCCTCTCGACCCACCTTACCGCAAGCCTATTCCTATCACGAAGGTGAGCGACCGCATCGGTACTCCTTATGTGGAGATCGACCCAGCCAAGCTGGTGGGAGTGGTAGAGTGCAACATCCCTGACGAGGCTCGTGGCTTCAAGGGTGAGGATCCTATCACCACTCAGATTGGTCACAACACCGCTGAGTTCCTGGTGAATGACATGAAGCGTGGCATCATCCCAAGCTCATTCCTGCCGTTGCAGAGTGGCGTGGGCACCACTGCCAACGCTATCCTTGGAGCTTTGGGTAAGGACCAGAATGTGCCTGACTTCAACATCTACACTGAGGTATTGCAGGATTCAGTGGTTGCCATGATGCTGGAAGGCCGCGTGAAGGATGCTTCTGCATGTTCACTGACGGTAACCAACGATTGCCTGATGCAGGTATATGACAACATCGACTACTTCAAAGATCACCTCACACTGCGTCAGAGCGAGATTTCCAACTCTCCAGAGGTTATCCGTCGCTTAGGCGTCATCGCCATTAACACGGCTATCGAGGTGGATATCTACGGCAACGCCAACTCTACCCAGGTTAGCGGTACAAAGATGATGAACGGAATCGGTGGCTCAGGCGACTTCGAGCGCAATGCTTATATCAGTATCTTCACTTGTCCGTCAACTGCCAAGGGTGGCTTCATCAGCTCAATCGTGCCTTTCGTGAGCCATCAGGATCACTCAGAGCATGATGTGAATGTGATTGTTACAGAGCAGGGCGTAGCCGACCTCCGTGGCAAGTCTCCATTGGAACGTGCTAAGTGCATCATCGAGAACTGCGCTCATCCTGACTACAAGCAGCTGTTGTGGGACTACCTGAAGATTGCTAAGGGTGGCCAGACTCACCACTACCTGCCCGCAGCATTTGCATTCCACGACACACTGGCTCGCAAGGGCGACATGCATCTGACTGATTTCTCAGAGTATATAAAATAAGGGTTTTTGTTTAGATACTAAGAACACCGCCAAGTTGAATGTCACTTGTGCGGTGTTCTTTATTTAGAGGTTTATTAATCCTATAATACAGGAAGAAACAAGTAAATTTTGCAGAAGTTACGTTGTAGCATTGGTAAGTCAGCTATTCTTCTTCTTGCCTTTCTTTGCCCATCCTCCTTCATCGAAGTTGGGAGCATCACCCTTTAAGTCGTTATCCTGCATGAAGAACTGCATCCAGTCATCCTTGCGTCCACGAGGCTTGGTGTAGCCACGTTCTTCTCGGCTGGGTTTATTCTTGGGTGCCTTCTCCTTTTTGGCAGCTTTCTTGGCAGCCTTGATTTCCTTCAACTGCTTCACCACCTCCTTATCCTTTTCACGAGCTGAACGTTTACTCTCTCGGGTTGGTTTCTCTGCACCTCTCGATTTGTCTCTTTCTCGTCTGTCCGACCTCCTGGGTTTCTCCTCTCCCTCACCAGGGTTAGAGAACTCCACTGTGATGCCCCTATTCTTGTAATTCTGACCATTTAGGAATCTCACCACTCGGTCAGCATCGTTTTCCCTCACTTCAAAGAAAGAGAAATTCTGCATCACATCAATACGGCCAATCTCCACCTTACCATGAATATGCTCGTTTATAAAGCTCATCAGAGCCTTAGGATTCAAATGGTCAGTACGTCCCAAGTTGATGAACAGTCGGCTGAAACCCTCCTCGGCTACGCGTCCACGATCACGCTTGCCACCCTTACCTTCCTTCTTCTCCTTTGAACGCTCGCGACCATTGTCTATTTCAATCTCTGGACGGTTGCGGTAATAATCCAGGAAGCGGTTGAATGCGATGGAAACAACCCTTTTCAGCACATCCTCTTTGCTCAGCCAGTCGAGCTTGCGATAGACCTCAGGCATGAACTCGTTGATTTCTTCCTCGTTCACCTGTACTTTCTCCAAGTTGTCGATGGATTTCATCAGCTGTTTCTTACAAATCTGCTGACGGGTTGGCATCTCTCCTGGTTGGAACTCATGACCTATCACCTTCTCGATGTTGCGCATCTTGCCTTTCTCACGCAGGTTGATGATGGCGATGGAAGTACCCGTCTTGCCGGCACGTCCTGTACGTCCGCTACGATGGGTGTAATATTCAATATCGTCAGGCAGACCATAGTTGATGACATGCGTCAAATCATCCACATCCAAACCACGGGCTGCCACATCCGTTGCCACCAACAGCTGCAAATGACGCAGGCGGAACTTCTGCATCACCAAGTCGCGGGCTGCCTGTGAGAGTTCACCGTGCAAGCTGTCGGCATTATAGCCGTCCTGCATCAGCTTGTCGGCAATCTCCTGAGTCTCCACACGGGTTCGGCAGAAAATGATGGCATAGATGTTTGGATGATAATCCACGATGCGCTTCAAAGTTTCATACTTATCTTTCGCATGTACGCAATAGTAAACATGGTTCACATTATGCGTACTTTCATTCTTGCGACCGATAGTAATCTCTTTCGCATCATGCAGGTAGTTTTTCGCTATCTTCTCTATCTCCTTGTTCATCGTAGCCGAGAACATCAGTGTGTTCCTGGTTTCAGGCACAGCTTCCAGGATTGCGTTCAGGTCTTCTGAGAAACCCATATCGAGCATCTCGTCAGCCTCATCCATTACCACATTCTTAATAGCAGCCAGTGAAACCTTTTCGCGACGCATCAGGTCGAGCAGTCGTCCTGGGGTAGCCACTACAATGTGTACACCTTGTTTCAAAGCGCGTATCTGGCTTTCGATAGATGAGCCGCCATACACAGGCAGCACATGAACGCCTTCTACATACTTGGAGTAATCCTTCAAATCACCGGCTATCTGCAGGCAGAGCTCACGGGTAGGACAAAGAATCAGCGACTGGGGAACACGCTGTTCCACATCCAGTTTCTGAATCACAGGCAGACCGAATGCTGCCGTCTTGCCTGTACCCGTCTGTGCCAACGCCACGACATCGGCGTCACCGCTCAGCAAATAAGGTATTACTTCCTCCTGTACAGGCATAGGGTTTACGAAACCCAGTTCATAAATGGCGCGGCAAATGTCTGCCGAAACGCCTAATTCTTCGAAAGTCTTCATTAAAATTCTCTTAATCTTGATTTTAAGGCTGCAAAGGTAGTCATTTTTGAGTTAACTGCCAAATTTTGACACCTCTATGCTAAATATATTAGCTTTTTCGAGTGATAGTATTAGTTTTTAATGGTAAAAATCGAGAGAAATAACAGGAATGCCTCCTATGGGTTGTCGGAGACCTTGCTATGGGTCGTCGCAATATCTGTTATGAGTTGTCGCAATATCTCCTATACCCCCATGGCAGATATTGCGACGGGTGATAGCAGATACTGCGACAAGTGGTAGCAAGTTTTACCCTTTGTGATAGCAAACTTTATCCATACCATTGCGAGGTAAATTATATCAATGTCAGATATAGTATGTCTAAGCCGATATACTTCCGTCTTGGTGTTTGCATGGCATTATTCGAAAAAAACTAAATATATTTTGCATTTATACTTGCTTAATTGTATTTTTGCAATAGAATAATAAACTTAAAACAATATGATGAAAAACAAAATTTGTGGAATAGTAGCAATGCTGCTGATTTCTGTTGCCGCATTGGCACAAGGATGGAAGCCTGCAGGCGACAAGATTAAGACAAAATGGGCTGAGCAGATAAACCCAACGAATGTGTGGGCTGAATATCCTCGCCCCATTATGGAACGCCCCGACTGGAAGAACCTGAACGGACTGTGGAACTATGCCATCAAGCCGATGGGTGAAGCTATGCCTACAGCTTGGGACGGTCAGATACTGGTGCCTTTTGCTGTGGAGTCATCGCTCTCTGGCGTGGGCAAGCGCGTGAGTGATAAGGAAGAATTGTGGTATCAACGTACCTTTGATGTGCCTAAGAACTGGAGCGGCAAACGTGTTTTGCTTCACTTTGGTGCCGTTGACTGGAAGATGGACGCATGGATAAATGGCATGAATGTGGGCTCACATACCGGTGGTTATGTGCCTTTCTGCCTTGATGTGACAGATGCCTTAAAAGCATCGGGCAGCAACACCCTTACTATCCGCGTATGGGATCCAACCGACCAAAGTTTCCAGCCTCGTGGCAAACAAGTAAACAACCCAAGTGGCATTTGGTACACTCCTGTAACAGGTATCTGGCAGACGGTTTGGCTGGAGCCTGTGGCTGAGGCTCACATCGCCAATCTCAAGACAACTCCTGACATTGATAAGCATCTGCTGCAAGTGGAAGTACAGACGGAAGGCCTTTCTGGCAAGGGCTATCAGGCTAAGGTGAGCGTTTATGACGGTTCTAAGTTAGTAGCCGAGGGGGCAGCTGTGAACAACCTGCCTGTGCAAGTACAAATGCCTGCCGATGCCAAGTTGTGGTCACCCGACTCTCCATTCCTCTACACTGTAAAGGTGAGTTTGCTGAAAAATGGCAACGTAGTAGATAAGGTGGATAGCTATGCGGCTATGCGCAAGATCTCTGCTGGCAAAGACAAGAACGGCATTATGCGTTTGCAGCTCAACAACAAGCCTATCTTCATGTATGGTCCGTTGGATCAGGGCTGGTGGCCCGATGGTCTCTACACCGCCCCAAGCGATGAGGCACTGAAGTACGATATCCAGAAGACCAAGGACTTTGGCTACAACATGATTCGCAAGCACATCAAGGTGGAGCCTGCTCGCTGGTACACCTACTGCGACCAGATGGGTATCTTGTTGTGGCAGGATATGCCAAGTGGCGACAGGAATCCTCGTTGGCAAAACAAGGAGTACTTTAATGATACCGAACTGCATCGCAGTGCAGAGAGCGAAGCCAACTACCGTAAGGAGTGGAAGGAGATCATGGATGCCCTCTATAGCTATCCTTGCATTTCCGTATGGGTACCATTCAACGAGGCTTGGGGTCAGTTTAAGACTCAGGAGATTGTGGAGTGGACCAAGCAGTACGACCCGTCACGTTTAGTGAACCCTGCCAGTGGTGGTAACCACTATCCTGTGGGCGACATCCTCGACCTGCATAATTATCCGCAACCGGACATGTATCTATACGATGGTTCACGCGTGAATGTGCTCGGTGAATATGGTGGCATCGGACGCGTTATCAAGGAGAACATCTGGGAACCTGACCGCAACTGGGGCTATGTGCAGTTCAACACAGAGAAAGAGGTGACGGATGAGTATCTGAAGTATGCCCAGATGCTGAAGGATTACATCCCCAAAGGCTTCTCAGCGGCTGTCTATACCCAGACCACCGATGTGGAGATTGAGGTGAATGGTCTGATGACTTACGACCGCAAGGTGATTAAGCTCGATGAGGCTCAACTAAGACGAATGAACTCAAGTATATGTCACGCTTTAGATGAATGATGGTTATGAAAAAGTTATTTATTACTGCAATAGTACTTTGCCTATGTGGAAGTGCTTCGGCTCAGAAGGAGTTTAAGCTTGCTTCACCGAATGGTAGGGTGACGACTGAGATATCATTGGAAGATCAGCTCACTTACTCCATTTCTTTGGATGGTAAAGAAGTGATGGATGATTCGCCTATCGGTGTTACTCTGACTACAGGTGAGGTTTGGGGTAAAAGCCCTAAGCTGAGTTCGAAGAAAACTCAGAAGGTAGATCATATGATTCCTTCACCCTTTTATCGCGCCAAGGAGCTGAGAGATAATTACAATGCCTTGACCCTTACTTTCAAGGGCGATTACGCAGTGGAGTTCCGCGCCTACGATGACGGTATAGCATACCGTTTATCAACCACCCGCAAGACTCCTTTCTTCATTCAAAAGGAGAACACAATGTTTGAGTTTGATGGCGATGACAAAGTAACTGCTTCTTATGTTTCTGCTGGTAAGGATGGTGACTTTACTTCTCAGTTTGGCAACTCGTTTGAGAATATCTACAGCGAATATAAGGTTTCCGACATGAAGAAAGACCGACTGACTTTCCTCCCTGTGTTTGTGGAAACTGAGGGTGGTAAAGTGTGCATCACTGAGACAAATCTGGAAAGCTATCCAGGTCTATATCTCATTGGAACAGGGTCTGACAAAATGCAATCAGTCAATGCACCTTATCCTAAAACGATGAAGCAGGGCGGACACAATATGTTACAGGAGCTTGTGAGCGAGGGAGAGAATTATATAGCTAAAATCAATGGTCCGCGTACTTTCCCTTGGAGAATTGCTGTAGTATCTAAGGAGGACAAGGATATAGCTGCCAGCACATTGAGTTATCTGCTGGGTGAACCCAGCAGAGTAGCTGATTATAGTTGGGTGAAGCCTGGCAAGGTGGCTTGGGACTGGTGGAACGACTGGAACATCTCTGGTGTGGATTTCCGTGCCGGCATCAATACCGAGACTTATAAGTACTATATTGACTTTGCTTCTCAAAAAGGTATTGAGTATGTGATTTTGGATGAAGGCTGGGCTGTGAACCTCAAAGCCGACCTGCTGCAGATTATTCCTGAGATTGACCTGAAAGGCATTGTCGATTACGGCAAGCAGAAGGGCGTGGGCATCATCCTCTGGGCAGGCTACTACGCCTTTAACCGTGATATGGAGAATGTTTGCAAGTATTTCTCCGACATGGGTGTCAAGGGATTCAAGATAGACTTCATGGATCGAGACGACCAGCTGATGACTGAGTTTATGTATAGGGCTGCCTCAACCTGTGCCAAGTATCATTTGCTGGCTGACTTCCACGGAACTTACAAGCCTTCTGGACTGAACCGCACTTATCCTAACGTGATAAACTTTGAGGGTGTGCATGGCTTGGAGCAGATGAAGTGGGAGCCTGCCACATGCGACCAGCTCAAGTATGATGTTACAATACCATATATCCGTCAGCTGGCTGGTCCGATGGATTATACCCAAGGTGCCATGCTGAATGGAGGCGTGAGAAACTACCATCCGTTCAACTCGGAGCCGATGAGCCAGGGTACTCGATGCCATCAGTTGGGTCTGTATGTGGTGCTGGATTCTCCACTCAATATGCTGTGTGATTCTCCTACGAATTATCTGCGTGAGCCTGAATGTACCGATTTCATCGCTAAAATACCAACTGTATGGGACGAAACACGTATCTTGGATGGCAAGTTAGGCGAGTATATCGTTACGGCACGTCGAAGTGGAAATACTTGGTATGTGGGTGGCTTGACCAATCGCGAGGCAAGAGACCTGACTATCGACCTTTCGTTCCTCAGTGGAAAGCGCATGCAGCTCTTCAAGGATGGTGTGAATGCCGACCGCAAGGCTTCTGACTATAAACTCACCAATGAGACAGCTGGTCGCCTGCAGATTCATCTCGCCCCTGGCGGTGGCTTCGCAGCTAAGATTCAATAGCGCTCTTTAAAACACAGATAAGAGTACACCTATTAGAATAATATATCTGAGCAACTTGCCTAAAATCATCGCTATGATGGTGATGGGCAAGTTGCTTCGCATTAAACCCAGAGCAACAGCAATGGGACCTCCAACAAAAGGTAAGAAGGCGAAGAACGCCATCCAGGCTCCTTTGCCTTGTAGGAATTTCTGTGCTTTCAGTACATGCTTCTCTTTGATGTGGAAATATCTCTCTATCCATTCCATCTTGCCTAAGCTTCCTAACCAATAACAAGTCATGCCGCCCAATGTATTTCCAATAGTAGCAGATATCAGGATGCCGATAGGACTTAATCCTAATGATAACAGACCCGTGAGTACGAGCTCAGAGCTGAAAGGTATGAGGCTACCCGCTAAGAAAGCTGTAAGTAGCATACCAATATAACCCCAGTCGGTCATGAGTTGTACGAAAGCATCCATGATTAAAGATATAGGTTGATGATAAATATTGGAATTGAGCAGAGCAATACTACAATAAAGACGATATTCGACCATTTGCTCTCTGTAAGAGTGGCGTAATGCCCAAACAAGACACTGACTCCTATCAGAGCCAAGGGTAATAAGCGATTAATATTTGTTGGGAATAAGAACATCAGGACAAAAATGGCAAAGGAGATGGTAATGAGATGAAGCAGATAGATGCGCGCCTGAGCTTTTTCTTCCAATGAATTAGCTATTGTGTGGATAGCACTGATCATAAAAACAACAAACAAGCAACCAAGGGTTATGATTGCAGGAAGCTGATCTATATTTAGGATATTGTTCCCCAATGTTATAGGCTCGTTTACTTTGTCTAAGAACTCGCTCCATTGATTGGTCAAATACATATAAGTGGCATAGGCTCCAACAGGAATTGACCATCCTAAGATAGAAGCAATGAAACTCTTGATGTTCAAAGACCGGAATTTGAAGCAGGCGTACCAGATAAAGGGAATGAGCCACACAATGATAGGTACCAGCAGGCATCCAATACTCCAAAACATAAAAGCATGAAACAACAAGCCTGAAGTTCGTTCAAGTTGGAAACTGCTGAAATATAAAAACACAGAAGCAAGAAAACACAAAGCCATCAGATTGCCGGCATAGATCGAGTGTATTTTTGGACTAACCCCTACGAGTATCAAGAAGATGACAGTTTGGAAGGAAGCCCTCAGTCGGATGATGGCAAATGTTTTGTTAAGTACAATCAGCAGGTAGCCTATGATGCCATACAACGCGTATGCACCGATTGTTTCCCTCAGGGTTGCAGCGGGATGCAATGTATAACCAGCTGCCCATAATAAGACAGACAACAAGATGCCAATCGTTAGGGTCAGCTGGTTGGTGACTACCTTTTTCTGAAATCTCTTAACCAAGGTCTTTTCCTATATCTCTTCTGTTGTATTTTCCTTCAAACTCAATCATGCTGGCAGCAAAATAACTCTGCTTCAGGGCTTCTTCGCGAGTATCGCCATAAGAGCATACAGCTATCACACGTCCGCCTGCCGTAACGATTTTGCCGTCTTTGTATGCTGTGCCTGCATGGAAGATGACACTACCTGTTTCAGCTGCCATTTCCAGGCCTGTAATCTCAAAGCCTTTCTGATACTTTTCAGGATATCCTCCACTTACCAACATCACACAAGCTGCACAACGAGGGTCGTGTTCCAAGGTATATTGGTCAAGATTGCCAGCCTCAACACCTTCAAACAGTTCTACCAGGTCGCTCTTGATGCGCAACATCACACTCTCTGTTTCAGGGTCACCCATACGGCAATTGTATTCTATCACGTATGGGTCGTTCTTCACATTGATGAGACCTAAAAAGATGAAGCCTTTATACAAAATGCCTTCTTCACGTAATCCATTCACTGTAGGCTCGATGATGCGAGTACGCACCTTTTCCATGAATGTGTCATCCGCAAAAGGTACAGGTGTTACACTACCCATACCGCCGGTATTCAGTCCTTTGTCGCCTTCGCCAATGCGCTTGTAGTCTTTGGCAACTGGCAGCACTTTGTAATGCTCTCCGTCTGTCAAGACAAACACAGAGCACTCGATGCCGCTTAGGAACTCCTCAATCAGTACGGTTGAGCTGGCGTCACCAAACATACCACCCAGCATCTCTTTCAACTCTTTCTCTGCTTCTTCTAATGTAGGCAAAATCAAAACACCTTTTCCAGCACAGAGCCCATCGGCTTTCAAAACGTATGGAGCTTCTAATTGAGAAAGGAAATGTAATCCTTCTTCCAAGTTAGCTGAAGTGACACTCATATAGCGAGCAGTTGGGATGTCGTGACGTAGCATAAAACCTTTGGCAAACTCTTTGCTGCCTTCAAGCTGAGCACCAGCTTTAGTAGGACCAATCACCGCAATGTGAGCCGTTTCAGCATCACCTTTCAGATAGTCGTAAATACCTTCTACCAATGGGTCTTCGGGACCTACCACCACCATATCGATGCCTTTTTCCAATACAAATGAACGTATTGCAGGGAAATCGGTAGCTTTCATCGCCACGTTCTCACCCACTAAAGTTGTTCCCGCATTTCCTGGAGCAATGAATAACTTCTCAACTTTCTTGCTTTGGACTATCTTCCATGCTAATGCATGTTCACGGCCACCCGAGCCTAATAATAATATTTTCATAATTCTTATAGATTATCTTCAAAATATCTTGTTATCTTCTCATGCAAATGGATTCGGTCACGACCTGATACATTGTGTGGATGACCTGGGTAAATAAACAAGTCGGGGTAAGTGCGAGCATCCACACATGCCTTGATGAAACTCAGGGTGTGCTGAGGCACACAGGTATCATCCTGATAATCGTGAATCATCAGCAAATGTCCTTTCAGATTGCCAGCCAAGTTCCTCAGGTTGGTTTCTTTATAACCGTCTGGGTTGGTCTGAGGGGTATCCATATAGCGCTCGCCATACATCACTTCATAGAAAGCCCAGTCGATGACAGGTCCACCTGCCACACCAACCTTATAAATCTCTGGATAGCGAAGCATGAGCGAAGTTGTCATGTGTCCTCCGAAACTCCATCCGTGCACGCCGATACGAGTTGCATCCACATAAGGCAGAGATTTCAGAAATTCCACACCCTTAACCTGGTCTTTGCTTTCTTCCACGCCTAAATGTCTGAATGTAGTGCTCTCAAACTCAAAACCACGATTATCACTACCTCTGTTATCAACGGTAAACATAATGTAGCCTTTGTTTGCCATATAGAGATCCCAACCACGAGCGTCATAACGCAACCCATTGTGTATCATCTGGGCATGAGGACCACCATATACATATACAATCGCTGGGTATTTCTTGTTCGGGTTGAAGTCTGCTGGTTTACAAATGCGATAATAGAGGTCTGTCTTCCCATCGTCAGCTTTGATAGTACCCGTTTCTATCTGTGGTAACACAAAGCCCTTCAAAGGATCTTCTGCCGTCAATAGGTTGATAGCTTTAGCTTTGCCCTTGCCTGTTGTGTCATATACATCAATCTTACGAGCCTCTGTAGGAGTGGAGTAGCTGTCTATCAGATAAGTACCTGAAGCAGAAATTTGAGCTCTGTGTACGCCCTCATCATCGTTCAAGGTAGTCTTTGCTCCAGTCTTAACACTCACTTTATAGATATTTGTCTGCAACGGTGAAGCTTCAGTAGAGGCAAAGATAATTTCTTGTTTGGCATTATTGAAGCCCAAGATACCTTGTACCAGCCAGTTGCCTTTAGTAAGCTGAACGGTCTTGAAAGATTCCTTGTAAGTAGAACCAGCCACATTATGCTTCTCAGGGTAAACACTTGTCTTAGTATCCATCAGGTAGAGATGCTTAAATCCATCTCGCTCGCTCTGATAAATGAACTTGCTGCTATCCCAAGGCAAGAACACGATTGGATCTTCAGGTTCTACATACTTAGGGTGTTCCTCCTCGTAGAATACACCCATCAGCTTGCCTGTCTGGGCATCATATTGGCACAGCTTGGCATGATTTTGGTCACGATTCAGCTCAATGAGCCAGATGCTCTTCTCATCGGGTGCCCAACTGATGTTAGTGAAATAGCGGTCTGTGGGGTCGCCCGCATCGAGGTAAAGGGTTTGACCTGTAGCAACATTATAAACACCAACCGTTACTTTGTGTGAAGTCATGCCTGCCATCGGATAGCGTACAGGGGTCAACTCACCCACTCGGGCATCAATATCCACCAATGGATACTCTGTCACCATGCTCTCATCCATACGGTAGAAAGCCAACAAGTTACCCTTTGGGCTCCAGAAAGTACCCTTGTTGATGCCGAACTCATTACGATGAACGCTCTGCCCTACTACTATGCCATCAGGCTCATTCGTCAGTTGTTTCCCATTGACGAAGAGGTTATTCTTGATGGTATATGCCAAGTTGCCACTTTCATTATGAAAGTCTGCGCTTGATGCTCCTCGAGGCATCTCTCGCTTAGTCACTATCTTGCCATTCTTCCAATCCAACACAAAAACATCTGTTCGTGTACGAACCAGCATCTTAGTTTCTCCAGGCCAAAGCAATAGAACATTTTGTAAAGAAGGCAGATTAACCTGCTCACCGTTTTGGCGGAGTAAATCGGATACCTGCTCTACAGTCAAGAGAACGGTTTCTTTACCATTCTTCAGATCTACAGTAGATATACGGTCAATGTCTGGTTTTACCAAAACATCACCCCACCATTGTAATCCGTATATATTTTCCGCATAGCGGTAAGTCTCACCTCCAGACAGCAAATCGTCTAAGGTAGGCATCTTCAGTTCCTGTGCCATAAGGTTTCCCATTGTTAAGACAGCAGCCAAAAGAACAGCTGTTTTTTTCCAAGCATTTTGTATTATCAGCATCATATCATTCTCCCTTCTTCTCATTCAATTCACGTTTTTTCCTTTCTGGGTATGATTCTTTGCGGGGTTTCCCACTGCCTTTCCTATCGAAAGGTTTCTTGCCACCATCTTTGCGGAAAGGCCTTTCACCATCTTTACGGAAAGGTTTGTGTTCGCCTTCTTTGCGGAAAGATTTGCCTTCACCATCTTTTCTAAACGGTTTACGGTCACCCTCTTTACGGAAAGGCTTGCCTTCTCCGTCTTTTCTGAAAGGTTTCTTATCGCCAAAAGGCTTCCTGTCACCCTCCTTGCGGAAAGGTCTATCTCCTTCTGAACGGAATTGCCTTTCGTGTTCTTTTTTTAGCTCAGGATGTAACTTTTCCTCTTCAAGGCGCTTACGCTTAGCCTCTGCTTTTTCATAGCGTTCCAGTTCAGCTAATCGGTGTTCCTCTGGAGAGAGCCATTTGCTGTGATTGACACGTTTTTTAGGCTTTTCATCTGGATTCTCATCTCTTTTCTTATCCAGCTCTTCACCGGCTTCACGAAATTGAACATATTTGCCTTCGAAGATTTCATATTCACGGAATGAGCACTCCAACTCACCATTTAGCACGGCGATTTTACGGGTAGGCTTCAAGCCAATTTGGTCGAAACACTCCTCGCGATAGCTCAATACCCAAGCCTGTCCGCCCACAAAAGCATGTTTCAGTCGTTCGCCAATTGTGGCATACAACTCCAGGATGTTATCAGATGAGATTCGTTCACCATAAGGGGGATTGGTTATCATCACCGATTTCTCTGTGGGTTGTACAAAATCCTTGATGTCTCTCATCTCTATATCGATAATACGAGTCATACCTGCACGCTTGATGTTACCTCGAGTAGTAGCAACCATTTTGGGGTTGTTGTCGTAGGCATAAATATGGTGTTCGAACTCACGTTCTTGTGATTCATCGTTGTAGATAGACTCCAACAGTTCTGCATCGAAGTCAGGCCAACGTTCGAAAGCATAGCCCTGATTCCTGAAGATACCAGGAGCCATATTCTTGGCAATCAAAGCAGCTTCTATTGGTATAGTGCCAGAACCACACATCGGGTCTATCAAGTCGGTTTCACCTTGCCAACCAGTCATCATAATCAATCCGGCTGCCAACACCTCGTTCAGTGGAGCCTCACCAGTTTCTGAACGATAACCTCGTCTGTGGAGTGACTCTCCAGAAGAGTCAAGTGAGAGGGTACACTGGTTGTCATTGATATGGATATTGAGTGTGATATCAGGATTCTTCACGCTGACACTGGGGCGTTTACCTTCTTTGTCACGGAAGTAGTCGGCTATGGCATCCTTCACCTTATAGCTTACATACATGGAGTGGCGGAACTCCTCGCTATGTACAGTAGCATCAACGGCAAAAGTCTGGTCAACTGAGAGAAAATCTTCCCAAGCCAGACTCTTTACAGCTTCATAGACCTCATCAGCATTATTGGCCTCAAACTGTTTGATGGGTTTGAGTATGCGTAAAGCGGTATGTAGTGAGAAGTTGGCGAGATACATCATACGCTTGTCGCCTGTAAAGCTTACCATGCGCTTGCCGATCTCCACGTTTTCAGCACCTAAAGTAGTCAGTTCCTTCGCCAACACCTCTTCCAGTCCCTGGAAGGTCTTGGCTATCAATGTAAAGTTCTCGTTATATTGCATAATTCTTAAAATTGTCTATTTCTTTGGCACGATTTTGGGTAATTCTGGCTCCTGGTCTCACATCTTCTGTCACCCAGATATTGCCACCAACAGTCGCGCCTTTACCAATGGTGATTCGTCCCAAGATAGTGGCATTTGAATAGATGATGACATTGTCCTCCAATTTAGGATGACGAGGAATGCCCTTGATAGGTTTGCCGTCAGCATCCAAAGGGAAGCTTCTTGCACCTAAGGTAACACCCTGATACAGTTTCACATTGTTGCCTATCACACAGGTCTCGCCAATCACCACACCAGTACCATGATCAATGGCAAAGCTATGTCCGATTTGAGCTCCCGGATGAATATCGATACCCGTCTCGCTATGTGCCTGTTCGGTAATGATGCGAGGAATCAAAGGCACACCTAATAATAGCAACTGATGTGCGATGCGGTAGTTGGTGATAGCCCTGATAGCCGGGTAACAAGAAATAACTTCGCCATAGTTATGTGCGGCTGGGTCGCCATTAAACATCGCCTCAACATCTGTTGCCAAGATTCGTCTCAACTCCGGCAATGAAGCCATAAACCTCAATGCCAACTGGTTTGCCTCCTGTTGTTGGCAATCCGTACAACTGCAATCTTCATCGGTATCATCGAAGCAAAGCCCTGCCAGGATTTGGCTTTTTAATAAATTAAAAGCCTTTTCTGTATGAACGCCAATGTGATACACAATATTACGACTATTGACGGCAGAGTTGCCAAAATAGCCAGGAAACAACAAAGCCCTCAGCTCTTCAACCAATTGATGAATGGTTGTTGCCGATGGCAGAGGACTGTCATCTGAATGGCGATGGAACAGACCCTGGTATAGCTGGCTGTCTGATAGTTCCTGCACTACAGTGGCCAAAGTATCTGAAAAGTTACCTATTTCCATAGACGATGCGAATTAGAATGCAAATTTACATAGAATTATTGATTTTTTATCAATAAACCTCTATCTTTGTGCCGACAAAACTTTTTTAAAGTACTTTTAAACAGATTTATCATGGCTAATATTGCGAAACAACTAACAGAGTTAGTGGGGAACACCCCATTATTGGAACTAAGAAATTTAAGAGAGAAGAAAAATTTGCAGGCTTCCATCATTGCAAAACTTGAGTATTTTAACCCAGCAGGCAGTGTGAAAGATCGTGTGGCTTTGGCTATGATTGAGGATGCTGAAGCCAAGGGCATCTTGCAACCTGGAGCTACCATTATTGAGCCTACCAGTGGTAACACTGGTGTAGGATTAGCTTTTGTATCGTCTGCTAAAGGCTACAAACTGATACTGACAATGCCGGATACCATGAGTATTGAGCGCCGTAATTTACTGAAGGCTTTAGGTGCAAAGGTTGTCTTAACCCCAGGATCAGCTGGTATGAAGGGAGCCATTGCCAAAGCTGAAGAGTTGCAAGCATCAACACCTGGCAGCTGGATCCCTCAACAGTTCAATAATCCATCTAATCCTGCCATTCATTTAAAGACCACAGGCGAGGAGATTTGGCGAGATACTGATGGCAAGGTGGATATCTTTGTTGCTGGCGTAGGCACTGGAGGTACCGTAAGTGGTGTAGGCCAAGCTTTGAAGCAGCATAATCCAAGTGTTAAGATTGTAGCGGTAGAACCAGCCAGCTCTCCTGTACTGAGTGGTGGGCAATCAGGACCTCATAAAATCCAAGGTATTGGTGCAGGTTTCGTGCCTGACAACTTCAATGCATCTGTCATCGATGAGGTGTTGACCATCGAGAATGATGAAGCTATCCTGGCAAGTCGTCAAGTGGCACAAAGCGAAGGTTTATTGGTGGGGATATCGTCTGGAGCAGCATTAGCAGGTGCCGTTAGGTTAGCCCAAAGACCTGAGAACAAAGGCAAGACCATTGTTGCATTGTTGCCTGATACAGGAGAAAGATATCTTTCCACAGTCCTTTATGCTTTTGAGGAATATCCACTGTAATATTCCCCCTGCTCGGCTGGATTGCAAATCCAGCCGCATTGAGTATAAGGATTTTTAATCCGATTATTCTCCGCATTACAAATGCTCATATTCCCTTCCGTCGGATTACAAATCCGACGGATCAAAAGGGAGCGAGCTGCAATCCAGCCGAGCAGATTATGTTTATGCCAGCTCGTAATCAAGCTGCTTCTTCTCCAAATCTGCCCTTGCCACTTTCACATTCAATTCATCACCTAACTGATAAACATGGTGGTTCCTGCGTCCTCGCAAGCAATAGTTCTTCTCATCGAACTCATAGTAATCATCATCCAGATCACGCATTGGCACCAAACCTTCGCACTTACTCTCATTCAACTCTACATAAATGCCCCATTCGCTGATACCGGAGATAACACCAGGGAATACCTGTCCAATCTTGTCTTGCATAAACTCTACCTGTTTATACTTAATGGAGGCACGTTCTGCTTGAGCTGCAACCTCTTCCATCTTGCTTGACTGCTCGCACATGCCCTCATATTTCTTCACATTCGCACTTCGGCCTTCTTTCTCCAAATATAGCGTCAACAAACGGTGCACCATCATATCAGGATAGCGGCGGATGGGCGAGGTGAAATGGGTGTAATAATCGAATGCCAAGCCATAGTGTCCAATGTTGGTAGTGGTGTAGTACGCTTTTTGCATAGCACGGATAGATATGTTTTCTATCAGATTCTCCTCTTTCTTACCATGCACATCTTTCAGCAAGTTGTTCAATGACTTGGTAATATCGTTTCTCGACCCACTTGTTCTGAGTCGGTAACCGAAACGAGAGATGAACTGCGACAGGTTTTCCAACTTCTCTGGGTCAGGTAAATCATGTACACGATAAACGAAAGTCTTGGCTTTCTTACCTTTGCCCACTCGTCCTATTCTTTCTGCCACAGTACGGTTAGCCAAAAGCATGAATTCCTCTATCAGTTTGTTGGCATCTTTCGACTCCTTGAAGAACACGCTCAGCGGCTTGCCTTTCTCGTCAATCTTGAACTTTACCTCCACACGGTCGAAGTTGATGGCTCCATCCTTGAAACGTCTTTCTCTCAATTTCTTAGCCATCCCATCCAATACCAGAATCTCATCAGCGAACTCTCCTTTACGACTTTCGATGATATCCTGCACTTCTTCGTAGCAGAACCTACGGTTGCTCTTGATGATAGTTCGAACAATGCGTGATTTTCTCACATAAGCATCTTCATCCATATCGAAAACTACCGAGTATGCCAATTTCTCCTCATCTGGTCGTAAAGAGCAAAGATCATTACAGAGTTTCTCTGGCAACATGGGTATAGTGCGATCCACTAAATAGACAGAGGTAGCTCTGTTCAATGCTTCTTTGTCGATGATACCACCTTCTTCTACATAGTGAGTCACATCGGCAATGTGCACACCCACTTCCCACAATCCATTCTCCATCTTGCGGATAGATAAGGCATCGTCGAAGTCTTTGGCATCAGCAGGATCACATGTGAAAGTCAACACATTACGGAAATCTTCTCGCTTGGCAATCTCCTCTTCCGTAATAACACTACTGATTTTCTCTGCAGCGGTTACCACTCGCTTTGGATAAACATAAGGCAAACCGAACTCGGCGAGAATGGCATGCATCTCAGCATTGTTGTCGCCCGCAGGTCCCAATACATCAATCACTTTGCCTATTGGGTTCTTCAACTCATCAGGCCATTCCACCACCTTCACCACAGCTTTGTCACCATCCTTACCGTCTTTCAGGTTCTCTTTCGGGATGAAGATGTCGTTGGCAAGTGTTCGGCTCTCAGTCAACAAGAAGGCATATCCCCATTTGGTTACACTCAAGGTACCCACAAAGGTATCATTGGATCTCTCTAAAATCTCCACCACCTCAGCTTCCAGCATGTGACGCTTACGCTTAGCGAAAAATGCAACCTTCACCTTGTCGCCATTCATGGCATGTGCAGAGTTTCTCTCAGCAATCAAGATGGGGTCACCACCATCGTCAGGCAGGAAAGTATTCTTGCCGTTGCTCTTTCGTTGGAAGGTTCCTGTCATCTCTACGCCTCTGTTATTCAGCTTGTAGCGATGCTTGCTCGACTCCTTGATAAAGTCGTCTGCGATGAAATCATACAAAATCTCCATGCATAGCATCTTCAGAGGATGAGTAGTTAGCCTCAAGGTGTCAAATATATATTTTTGGGGCAACTCCTCAGTAGGGTGTTGCTGGAACAATGCTAACAGAATCTCAGTAAGCTGTTTCTTGTTCATTCGCTTACCAGCTTTCTTTTCTTTTGGTTTGCTCATAGTATTCGAATATTATTTGGTTAATTTTGTAAATCCATTGGCTATCATCCAACTATAGAATGCCTCTTGCCATGAGCCATTAGGTGTATTCTGATCGGCTGAAGGCCCACTTCCGCCAAATAAGCCGCCAGTCTTTTCCCCATAAATATGCAGTTCAGCATCCACTCCGGCTTTCTTCCATTCCATGAAGAGCGCCAAACAACCAGCTGCTACACTGGGATGATCGGCATGAACTCCGATAAACAACTTGGGAGCATTGGCTGGTACTATAACATCATCCAAGGCAGGGCCATAGAGTGAACAGAGGAAAGCCGGCATCAACTCTGGGGTAGCCTTTACTGTAGCGTTAACAACCACTCCTCCACCTGCCGAGTAGCCCATAAAGCCAATCTTATCTGGGTCAATGCGCCATTCTCTGGCATGTTCTTTCACAATCTTCATCGCTTCCAGAGCGTCATTCAAAGCGTTGTCAATCTCTGGGTCGCCATCTTTCAAAACCGAAGGATTGGCATTCGCGTTTTTGATATCAGCAAATTCTGTGACAGTGATTCTGCGAGGCATGCCTTTGCTGGTATCCACCTTGCTCATATCAGGAAATCCATTCCTCAAACGATATTTCAGCCCGATAGCGGCTATACCCCTGGCGTTCAGCCAACGGGCTATATCTTGGAACTCCGTTTGCCAAGAGAGCGATACCAAAGCTCCACCAGGACATATAATCACCGCTGTACCAGTAGCTTTACTCGTTTCTGGCAGACTGATAGTCAGAGTAGGATCAGTTACTTTTTCATACATTACCACCTCTCCAATATCGTTGGTATGCACCACTTCTTTGTTGTCTATCGGTTGGTCATAAAGCCTGATGGTTTTCATCTGGTTAAAGCCCTTTTGAGTGATTTCCCATCCCTCGAAATCATTCCCTTTATCGCTATATCTGAAGAGGTTGTCATATTTCTTATCACCTTTCAGCTGATAGTCGAGCCAAGCCGTTGCCATCTTGCCAAATGCACCACCCTGATGCTCATGGTAAGTAGAAATATGTCCTACACTTGGGTAGGTTGCCAGCACTACAGGCACATGGTTGATTTGCTTGAAGTCATCCCTGCCATTAGGAGCTGCATCATCTTCCTTACCACCTAACATATAAATAATAGGTGTAGTGAGCTTCTGTAAGTCAGCTTTTGAAATCATACCATCGAGGGGACTTCCTGGTTGGAAGGCACCAGTATTCATGCCCACCACTGTCTTGATACGCTTGTTGCCCAAGGTTCCCATCACCAATGCTTGGATACCTCCACAAGAGTAACCCATAGCAGCCACATTGTCGGCATTCACTGTTTGGAAGAATTCACTCCCTGCCCGTTGGTTTTCTTTCTCCAACCAGTTGAGGGCTTTGTCAATTAGCGATTTGGCATCATTAGTCTTGAGGCTTGATTGCTCATCGTCAATCTCCCATATTTTCGCTTCGTCAGGATCATGCTCCTCACTCCATTGTCCAACAGCCATCAGCACATAGCCATGTGAGGCAATCTCTGTCAAGAACTTGGCGTAGGGTTGTGAACTGCGATAGCAACCTCCATTGCCAAATAGCACGATAGGCAAGGCTCCCTCCACTTTACTTGCCGACTGAATATCAGCAGGTCTGTAGATAGTGAAACCTGGCAAACCCTCATCATCTGTCATCACAGCTTTGTAAGGTCCAGAACCTCCCCCATCCATCACGGCACTGTGCTTCGTTTGAGCCTGGCAATGCACTATGCCAGCCAACATCAATGTCAAAACAAACAAAAACTTATTCATAGTCAATCCTTGGGTTTTCTTTGCAAATATAATGAAAAAAGAATAGATTAACAAGATAAGTTTGTATATTTGTGGTGACCAAATATTATCAATATGGAGAAACGTACAATTATTAAAGGTGGCTTGTTGGCCTTGCTAAGTATGATACTATGTTTGCCAATAGTTAATGCACAAGATGGCATAGAGGCCATTCGCAGTCATTACTATGCTGTGAAACAGCAAATTGCACACATGGAGGCTGGCGAGATGCCTGCTGAGTATTACCAAGTGAAGGTGATGCGGAACTTGCCTGGCTCAGGTGGCCACGAGGAGGTGATAAACATGTATTATGCCGATAGGGAAGACCATGATATTTGGCCTTCACGTTGGCTTGAGTTGGTGACAACCCACTACAACTATGCTGCTCGCGAGTATTACGAAGAGTATCTTTACAATCAAAATGGCGACATTGCCTTCATATTTGCCCGTAATCCGGATGTGGAGCTTGGCTCTGAGTATGAGTTCCGTTTTTACTTCGAAGATGGCCTAATCAAGGTGAATATCAGAAGTCGCAAAATGAATACTGGAGATTTCCAAGTAGTTTATGACGGTGACGAGATACCTCAGGAATACCATTCATTCTACTATGAATTTGCTAATCGCATCAAAACCTATCGCATGTTATTCAATACGGTTGATGAGGCCAAGAGGAGTTGATACTTAGGCAAGCGAGGGATGGGGGCTTCAATGCATTGCCTAATATCTTGTTTATTAATCCAATAGCTTCTTTAGTTGTTGATTGAAGATATTTCGTTCCACAATGCGATAATGCGGACGATAGGCTTGATTATAGGCTTCACTATGGTGAACAGCTTCATCTTGCTCACTACATTCTTTAAGCAACTGCTTCAAATCTTCCGTCATAGTCACAGGTATCCTTTTTTCCTCAATAACATTCACTATCTGAGTCCATTGATCAGCCCATTTGTCTGATAGAGGTTCCACATGGTTGGCACTCTCCACAAAAGCGTCCAACAGTTGTTCGGCACTAATCTTGCCATCCGATACGGCATTGAGATAAATCCTAACATATTTACCCTCACTACCTGTTGGCTCATAGTAAGCCCCTGTGTTTTCTGAGGCTTGTTCCATCTCGCTCATCAGGTAGTTCCTTGCATTCTCCACATTGGAAATCATGTGTCCAGGTCCGAATCGCTCTTGATAGAAACTTTTGTAAACATCCTGTAGTGTAGCCTTCGGATATTGATCAATCAAGCCTCTCACTGCCTTTTCAATGCGCTCATTCTCTGTGTTTTCAGTGCAGGAAACCAAGCACAGAGCCATAATTGCTCCCAAAAAAGTGATTATTTTCATATTTTATTATCAATTACTATAGTAGGAAAATAGTATATTCTATTTCATCTTCCATGGCCATATCATGCATATACTTATAAGATGCTTCTGGATGAAATTCTGAGTATTTACCAAAAAGAATTGTGCCTTTTTCTATCATTCCGTCATCAGGACTCAACCCTTCTTCTAACATATTCTCCCTAATAGCTCGGATAATATATTTGTGAAGACCTTTTTTGTGCTCCGACAAATAAAGAGAGTCAAGGGTTTCACCTTCATCTTCTATATTTCTAAGCTTATTATAAATGCTCTCAGAAACACATTTCGTGAAGGTTGTCTCACCTACCGCAGCAAAACCATCTACGGAATAAGTAATTTCAATTAATTCATCAAATACAGACATAATGCAGTTAAAATAAAGTTGTATAATATTTATCTTCAGCTATGCAGGTTTCAGGGTCAACCGTCAGCACCTCTTCATAGGTGAGGCCATAGAGGTGATATACCCTAAGGTTAATCTCTTGGTCAGTGTTAGCTATCTGGGTGTTGATCTCATTGCAAGCAGCCTTGTATTGGTTGAAGTATTCCTCCCACTCATCTTGTTGCAACAACGACAGCTTTATCTTTTGCTTCTTCAGCTCTGCCATAAAACCCTTGAAATCAAGTTGGTCGAAAGTTTGCAAGGCACTGGTTATTTTGACAATGGGGCAAGCCCCATTGCTAAGATTATCAACAAGTCTGCGGAGGAAGCGGTTTCGCTTTTCTTGCAATTGCTCATGCAGAGAGAGCATCCTGTCAGCCAATTCCGATAGCAAGGGGGCTTGCCCCCTTGTCAACTCAGGAACAGGGATTTGCTCAAAATATTGTGGTTTAACCTCAATGTAACCTCCATTGCGAACAACACATACCGAAGTAAGGAAAAGCCAAACAATTTTTGAATTGAGAACTGCAAGTAAGGCTTTGCTATCGGTTGGAAGCATACATGCTGGGGCTGAAATAATTGTTCCTCTATCATCCCAACCAAACTTATTATTATTCTGTAAATTACCCCATACAATTTTATTCTGATAAAATAATGGTTGATAAGCGCAATTTCGAAGATTATACGGAGTGTCTCCTTTGTCGTATCGTTTACTTAATTGAGGCTCAAAACCTTTAAGATATTCCATAATAGCGGGATAATCTTCAATTCTAATAGCAGAAGTTCCTTCATATCCGTTATGACTACAAATCAAGTATTTTTTCAATTTTTGATTATACCATTTCTGCAGGTCCTTACCTTCATAAATAGGTTTTATCAGTTCATTAGATTTAGTATCTTGATTGTTCAGAAGTTCTCTTGTTTGCTCGTTGATTATAAATGCTTCATTTAAACCTGTTAGTAAACCTCTATAGCACTTGCCATATTGATCCTTAATTGATTTATAGGCAGATATTTTCTTAATCACCTTTGACATCTTGCCACTCTGGAAGCTCCAATTATCAACGTCAAGCTCATCCTGCACAACTTCTTTAACGGGTGCAGAGTTAATCATCACAGCTCCCTGCATCGTTTTAGGAATCTTTGTATAAATAAAAGAATGATTAGATTCCTTTTTCTTGGAAAGAAGAAGAATTACAGGATAAGTAGTAGCTCCTTCGAAAATCTGAACCTCAGTAAAATCAACATAACCTTCTATACTTGTATAGTTTTGAACAAAGTTACGTAAAGATTTGCCAGCAGATGTTTTATTAAACGTATTAGAAATATAGCCAAATATGCCATTGTCTTTTAGCAAGTTAATTCCGCGTTCATAGAAATAAGAAAACAAATCACCATCAGAATTAAATACCTTATAGTTTTGGCGGTAATAATCAATATCTTTTTGAGATAATAACTCAGCCCTAACATACGGCGGATTTCCAATAACGACATCGAATCCACCTATATATTCAGCCTCAAATGCCTCATCTACAGTTACTGTATTCACAAGGGGACAAGTCCCCTTGCTATTCTCATTGCAAGGTAACGGTGGGAGATTGTGCTTTATCCGATTATTATCAATATATTGGATGACCTCATTGAAATGGCCTGATTCTGTAATGCAGTTGCAACTATATTTTTGCGTCCAAATAGACCGCGACTTGTTCTCGCTTAGCAAGGGGGCTTGCCCCCTTGTATCATCATTATTAAATTGACTCATAGTCATTAAGTCGCGATGCTTATTGATGGCTATGGCTGTCTTGGATTTAATCATACCTACAATTCTATCACATTCATCTTCCTCACAAACGAGTAGCATGTGAAAATGATCTCTACAAATATTGAAGGTTATGACGTTCAGTTTATTTTCCTCAATAATCTTGTCTATTACCTCACACACAAGCAGTTCTTCCTCTTGCGTCAGTTCCACCGGATTTGCATTTGGCATTGTACCGTTAAACCGCTTTTCTCTCACTTCCAGTTCTTTCATCCTTTCAGAAGTACGACTGTCATGTGTTGCCGTTACTATGTGCCAGGCCTTTTTATCTTTCCGCTCAAAGACTTTGGGAAATTCTTTATGCCAATCAAAGGCCTTGTCACCAGCAATGTCAGGGTCGCTGACCAATGAATTGCCACACTTGATATTCTTATTCAGGGCATTGAGTTTGCGATGAGGCTTTGCGGTGCGAAGCCATAATGACAGTTGGGCAATCTCAACACTCTCTTCATTGATGTCAACACCATAGAGGTTGTTTTCCAAAATACTGTTTTCCACCCCTTGGAACTCAATGGATGAGCCAATAATCTTGGCTTCCAATTCGTCTATCAATTTATGCTCCTTAATTAGGAATTGCAGCGCAGCATTGAGGAAAGCACCACTACCACAGGCAGGGTCAAGAATGGTTAGTTGGAGTAGCCAGTCACGATATTGGCTCAGTAGGTCGAGTTGAGCCTTTTTGGTCTGCATCTGCCTGCGTTTGTCACTGACAAGGGGGCAAGCACCTTTGCTGTCAATGATGCCCATCTTCAGTTTCTTCTCCTCGCAGAGGCGACCTACTGTGTTATCAACTATGTATTTAGTAATGTACTGAGGAGTATAGAAAACGCCATCTTGTTTACGTTTGGAAACAGTTGGTTCTGTTTGCTCGCCTTGTGAAATTTTGCGGGTAACCTCCTCAATCTCAGTCAGCGAGTTCTCAAAGATATGGCCCAGGATGTTTACATCCACCTCGCTCTCAAAGTCATATTCCGACAGTTTGCGAGTGTGTCCCACCAGCACATCATCGCTGATTATAATATGGTCAAGCACCTCATCTGGTTTGAATAGGCCACCATTGTAGGCAAAAATCTCGTACTTCTTGCCTTGGAAGCCTGTGTTCATGTAGCCGAAATACTTCTTCACTCGGTCGTAGAAAGGACGGTATTCGTCCATTTCTTTCAGCTTCTCCCATTGGTCAATAATCTGCACCATCGAGTTGGGAGGCAATAAGGCACAATCCTCTGCAAAGAAGATAAACAGCAGCCGGTCAAGCAGTTTCTGCGTTTTCTTGAATAAAAGCAGTTGCCATTGTTTCTCATTCTCAGCACTTGTTACAATGGGGCAAGCCCCATTGCTATCTAAATATGGATTCTGTTTCACAATATCGGCAAAGAGTGCGCGTTTGAACTGCGAATAGTCTTTATAAAGTGCATTCGTAATCTGGTCTTCAGCTGAGACTGACTCTTGCTTCAGCTGTATGGCAATGCCCTGTTGCATTTGTGTCCAAGCAAGACAGAGGTAAAGCTCTTTGAAATCATCCTCCTTCATTGTGAAAAGATCCCATTCTCTGCATGAGGTAGCATTGTCGATATAAAGGCGAAGTTTCTCGAAATTGGAGATGATGACATAACGGCATTGGGGGTGTTGGCTCTTGTAGCCGAAAGCCTGTGTCTCAACTTTTGAGAGGTCAGTAGTCTTATGGTCTTTCAGCTCAATCACGCCTATCACGGATTCTTTGACAAGGGGGTTTGCCCCTTTGCTTCGACTGTCCAAATCCCTGTCAGTTAGCGTTTCCCGTAAAATGATGGCACCATCAGCTTTCTTTGCGTTGGTTTCGTTTTTCTGCTCAGTGATGAGGTTATAGTTAGGCGAAGGATTGAGTGTATAGCCCAGTATCTTCACAAACAGCTCACGCAGGAAACCTTCCTGAAACTGTTCTTCCTTGCTCTGGCGGATATTGGCCTGTATGTTGACATCAAGAAAGTACTGCTGATAACGATTCCACGCTTCAGCTGTCTGCTCTAATGGCAGAGTAGCCACATATTTCCTGATGACGTTTTTCTGAAAAAACATAAGTTATGCCTGGCGTTTAGTTTCAATTCACAAATGTAAGAAAAAGAAATTAGAAAAGATGCAGGTTAGATTGATTTTTTCTGGGTTTTTACATCATGATATTCATGAGAGTAGCGACACTTTCTTCTATCAAAAAACAGTTGCATGTTTCCAGCCCGACTTGTAAATCACAATTTGTGACCTCCAATGACAAGCTTTTTGGGATGATTATAGGTTTTCCGACAAATCTTTTAGTGCCGCTAAGCTAATTGTATTTTATATTTAACGAAGCAAGGGGGCTTGCCCCCTTGTCAATCCCCCACCCATCAAACCAATGATACTAACAAGGGGGCAAGCCCCCTTGCTTTATCCTCTGAAATTGCTTGGTCGGAGCAAAAGTGTCGTTTAGTCGGAGAGGATGGGTTGTCCGCTCCGACCTAACCTGCCACTAGCTTCAACCTGACCCGCCGCATCAAAACAAATGATATTGACAAGGGGGCAAGCCCCCTTGCTTCCACCTTTTCTCGTGGAGAATGGCGTGGCATATTGAGACTGGGCACGTCCTGTCTCTGCTCATGTGAGGCTATGTCAAAACGTCAAAATGGTGGTTTTTGAATAATTGCTGCCTTCGCCCATCTAACTCGTCATTGAATAACAGATGGTTAGCATACAATAAAATCAATGCAAAAGAATTTTCGCAAAACATGCCGACACTTCACTTTTGCTCTTTAATATAAAGACATACAAATAAATAGGTTGGTGAAGTGATTTGGCAACACTTCACTAACACTTCACTTTTGAGAACCTTGAAATTGGTAGTCAAAAATGACGTTATGGTATTATAACAACTCATAATAACAGCAAAAGTTAAGCCAATCAGATAATAATCGTGCTAAATAGTCAATATTTGACACTTACAGAAGAGTGAAGTGTTGGTGAAGTGTTGGCGAAACACTTCACTCCAGAATAGGTTGATTAGTAATGACTTATACGCCAAAAGTGAAGTGTTGGCATGTTTTTGCAAAATTCTTTTCAATTAAATGCAATGGGGGGGCAATTATAACGGCTATTTAAGTAGATAAAGCGGAAAAGAAATAAAAAAGGGGAAACTTTGAAAGCTTCCCCTTTATATTTATAAGTCAAATACTTATCTGTCAACTGCAGTAAAGTATGGAGCCTCATTACCATTCTCCTTGGTAACATAAATGTCCATCTTACCACCATTAGCCTCACCTACAAACTTATAGTCAGTACCCTTTGAGGTTTTGCGACTACCAACGCTAACTGCCTTTGTGCCTTTCATCATGTCGTAAGTAGAGATAGCAGCATCGAAGATAGCGGTTTCCTCTGCAGTAGGAGCTTGCTGAGCTGAATAGTCAGCCAACACCTCGTTCTGGCCTTCAATCAAACCTAATGAAATCAGAACACGGTCAACAGCAGCAGGCATCTTGTTCATCAGAGAACTACGCACACCTACACACTCAGAAATCTTAATGCCAGGAACAGCTTTCAACAAGTCGTCAACACTCTGCTTTACACCGCTACTACCACTAGTGCAGAATGGAACCACGTTCTTGCCATTGAGGACACCACTCGCAATGAGGGTCTTAACTGGTTGAGCATAAGTGCCTCCCCAAAGTGGATAACCTAAGAAGATTACATCGTAGTCGGCTACGTTGTGTGCCAAAGGCTTCAACTCTGGCAATACATTGTTATCTCTGTCTGCACCCCAACGCTTCAACAGTTCCTGATAGTCAGTAGGATAGGCAACAGTAGTTTGGATAGCCTCAATATCGGCACCAGTCTTCTGTTGGATGTATTCTGCAAGTTGCTTTGTGGTGTTGGTAACTGAGAAATAGAGTACCAATACTTTTTTTGCAGGCTCATTTGAATCCTGAGCCTGAGGCTTTGATGCGCAAGCAGTAATCAACAAGCCTGCCATCATCATCATAAATAGCTTTTTCATTTGTCTAATTGTTTAAAAATTAATGTTCTTATCGCCTGCAAAGTTACTGTTTTTTTTAATACCTTTGCATCAATATGAAAAAATTAATATACATAAACATTGTTTTTGTAGCATTGGCCTTCTTGTATTTCAGTCCTTTGCAATTACCAAGTAAGTTAGCTTACCCTGTGGCTTTCTTGGGGTTGATGGCTTTGTTGGATTGCAAACACATTGGTCTTTTGATGCCAATGGGCTTGGTACTCTCAGCTTTAGGCGATTGGCAAGGCACACAAGGCAATTTCTTGGGACAGATGGGTTGCTTTGGTTTGGCTCATGTGGCTTATATCTGCTATTTTGTCTCCAGGTTGAAGGGCAAATTTGATTTTAGAAATGCGATTGGCTATGCCATACCTTGTATTGTTATAGGGGGCTTTGCTCTCATAAAAGTAGTGCCGATGGTGCCTCCTGGTATTGTAAAGGTGGGTGTGATTATCTATTGCCTGTTGATTCTCACGATGTTATGGACGGCATTGATGCAAAAAGACTGGCTCTTTGCCTTGGGTGCAACTTTGTTCGTTTTGTCCGACTTTATCTTGGCTTGGAATAAGTTCGTGAGTCCGATAGATCATGCCTCCTGGCTCATCATGATACCTTACTATGGTGCACAAGGGTTGCTTTATGCAAGGGCTACAATCGTTGCATCAGTCGCTTGCTCATATACTTCACAGGGTAAATGACTGAGAGAAAGCCAACTGCCAATACCGTAATGAAAATCAGCAATATATCCGTAACGTGTACCTTTACAGGATAGGCCTCAACAATGAAGTTATTCCCCAAAGAAATAATGCCGAAATGATGTTGAATCAAACACAGGATGATGCCAAGGATGATGCCTATTAAGGCACCATAGGCCGCTATCAACCATCCTTCAAACATAAAAATGCGCTCAATGAGTTTGTTGCTCGCCCCTAAATTGCGCAAGGTCTGTGCATCCTCACGTTTATCGACAATCAGCATGCTTAGAGAGCCAATCACATTAAAGGTGGCAATGATGAGTATAAATGTCAAGAACAGGTATGAAATCAGTTTCTCAATCTCCATGATCCGGAACACATCCGCCTGTTGCTCATAGCGGTTCTGCACTTGGAAGTCGCTACCCAACAGATCTTTCATGCGACTTTGGACTCTGCCTTCATTGGCTCCATCCTTTAGCTTTACCTCCATGGCTGTCACTTCGTCTTGATAGCCAAACAGTTTAATGGCAAAAGGAAGACTGGTAAGGATATAGCGAGTATCGTATTTCTCCTGATTAACCAAGAAAACGGTACCATGCGAGTGGAGGTAGTCTTTTGCAAAAGCGGTTCCTGGATTGGCAATGTTCACTCGCACATGTTGCTTGGGAGCGATAACAGGCAAAGGATCAACAAACTGTAAGCCTGTGCCTAAGGTTGATGCTACCCCCATGCCAAGGATGCCATATTCCACCCCCTCCTCTTGTAAAAGAAACTCGCTTCTGCCATAGAGGACATCATTGAAATCGGTGAGTTGGGTGAAGTTGTCCTCTACACCTTTGATGGTCACCATCAACTGTTTGTCCTTATATTGAACCATTGCGTTCTCCTCGACGGTTTGTGCCACCATCTCCACCTCTGGCAAGTTGATTGCTTGCTTAACTCGCTCATCATTCGGGCTGAACACAGTGCCTTGCTTAGCCGTAATCTTCAGTTGTGGGTCGAAGGCAGTAAACAAACCCTCCACCATCTCATGGAAGCCATTGAACACCGAAAGGGTACACACCAAAGCGAGGGTAGCAAGGGCAACTCCGCACACAGATATGGCAGAGATAATGTTAATGGCGTTGTGTTTCTTCTTCGAAAAGAGATAACGCTTGGCAATATAAAACTCAACATTCACTGTTCAACAGAACTGAAACTCAATTCTTCATTGTTCATTCTTCAGATACTCCTCCTCTGGTCCTTCCGGAGTTTTGTAGCCATCGCCCTTTGCCTCTTTGATAAGGTTGTCGATATGCTCAGCATAATCCAAAGAGTCATCTGCAAAGAACTTCAGCTCAGGAATGATACGCAACTGATGTCGCACCCTTTGACCAAGGTCATAGCGGATGGTTTTGATATTGCTATTGATATTATTCATCAAATCAGCCGCTTTCTCTGAAGGGAAGATACTAAGATATACTTTAGCCACACTCAAATCCGGGCTAATGCGTACAGAACTTACCGACACAAGCACACCATGAATGCCCTGTGTCTGTTTCTGAAACAAGTCGCTTAACTCTTTTTGAATCAAGCGAGCAATTTTATTCTGTCGAGTACTGTCCATAATCCTTATTAATTAATGTTTTGCACAAATATATTGAAAACTGATGAAAACTCCAAATTTACTCTGCCGTTACTTCTATCACACGACTATTGGTACCATAAGCTGAGAAGAGATTGAGACCAACTTGCATCAGATACTCACCTGAGTACGTTTTAGGTTCTGCATATTGTCCACCTCTGGCATTAGGCATACGATTAATTTCCTGCACTCGGTATTGCTTGTTAGGATTGAGACCCTGAAGCTTTACTGGCCAAACTGCCTCAGAGTAGCGAGGATGGATATCGAAGGCAAAGACCACCGCCTTATTTTGGTTCTCACTGACATACATCGTAGAGGTATGATTGCCTTCATAAGGTGAAACCAAACGATACATGTCGCCATCCAGGATAACAGGCTTCAATGCATTGTAGTTCTTAACGGCTTGTTTACAGAAGGTAGCCTCATCAGCATTCAATCCTGAGAGATTGATGTCGAAACCTAACTTACCCATCATAGCTACATCCGTTCTGAACTTGATGCTTGTATTGCGATTCCAAGATGTCACATGGGCACAAATCACCTTCGAAGGGAAGACTTGCGAGTAACCCCATTGGATATACAGACGTTCAATAGGATCGGTATTGTCGCTTGCCCAAAATTCCGTGAAGTACTTCAACGCCTCATAATCAGTGCGTGCCCCACCACCAGAACAAAGCATCATAGGCAAATTGGGGTATTTAGCCTTCACTCTTTCCAAAACATTGTAAAGTCCTCTGACATAGTCGATATATAGATGCGTTTGCTTCTCTTTGAGGTAATAGGAATAGATGTTGGTAATAGGACTGTTGCAATCCCATTTAAAGAAAGCGATTTCCGGATACTTCGTCATCAAGCCATCCACCACACCATATACATAATCCTGTACCTGGGGATTACTCAAATCCAGTACCAGTTGATTGCGGAAATAGTATTCATCCCTGTTTGGCAAGTGAATCACCCAGTCAGGATGCTTCTCATACAACTCACTCTTTGGATTCACCATCTCAGGCTCAATCCAGATGCCAAACTTCACCCCTTTTTGCTTGGCAGCTTCTGTGAGATACCCCACCCCATGAGGTAATTTGTCTTTAATCTCTGTCCAGTCGCCCAAGCCCTGACGATCGTCATTACGGGGATATTTGGTGCCAAACCAACCATCATCAAGCAAAAAGATGTCCAATCCGAAATCCTTCGCCTCACCCATCAGGCTCACTAACTTCTCCTCATTGAAATTAAAGCTGGTGTTTTCCCAATTGTTCAGCAAGGTGAAACGTGTCTTGTCACCATCCTTTATCTGATATTTACGAGCCCAACGGTGGAAATTCCTACTTGCTTCTCCTGTGCCATTGAAGCTATAAGTGAAGTAAAAATCTGGTGTGCGGAACACCTCATTGGGGTTCAAGGTATATGCTGATGAGTAAGGATTGATACCTGATATCACCCTTAAACCGTTCAGTTGGTTCACCTCAAAGATAAATTGGAAATTGCCTGTCCAACCTAAGGTACCCAATAACACTTCTCCATTCGTTTCTGTAGCTTCTTGACCCAAAGCCAGTTGGAAGAAAGGTGACACAAACATATCGGCACGGGAGCCCAACTTTGTGTCAATTACCTTCTTGCCAAAAAACAGGGGTTGTATAGCAGGACGAACCTCCTCTGCCCAATCACCACTAAATTCAGTCAAGTAATAATGTGCATTATTGAAGTGAAGCATTGAGGAAGCGAACTTTTGTAGTTCCACAGGTTTCTTCTCCTGGTGACTGATTTCCGTAAAAGTCTTAATAATATCCTCGTTAACGTAAGCCACATAGTGCAACTTCACCGTTACGGGATATTTGTCATCTTGTAGGGTTACAATGGTTTCAGAGGCACCATCAGATGCCTGTTTCACCTCATGCGATTGGTATTTCAACAGCAACGACGAGTTGAAGTCATTGTGTACCACATGGATAGCAGGCTCGAAGTAATCCTCCATACCATGTGTGATATATGCCTCAGTTCCCAATGCCAATTGCGAGAGGTCTGTCTGCGAATGCAGGCGTTTTCCCAAGTAGCTCTGATAGAACCTACCATTGTCACCTACCTGAAACACCAAACTCAGTGTATTGGTATCAATTTTAATTTGACGCGTTGCCGCCATCATCAACAGAGGCAGGCAACAAAGCCAGATTATTAAGTAAAATCTTTTGTTCATCATAATATCTAAGGTTGTTTTCTTTTTCTGTATTGTATGACTATAACAGTGATGATGCCCACCAGCAATAATACCATAGCTATATAGGCAATGGCCTCAGTAACATGGATGCTCTGCGGGTCAAAGGTCATCTGTATGGTGTGGTTGCCCGCAGGAACATACAGAGTACGAAGCACATAGTTAGCTCGTGCCAGTTCCACAGGTTCCCCATCAATGGTGGCATGCCAACCATCTTTGTAATACACTTCAGAAAATACTGCCACGCCTTCAGATGGGTTATTGGTTTGATAAGTCAGATTGTTGGGCTCATAATTAGTCAGTTCGATAGTGGCATCATCGGCCACTTCAAGAGATGTGACATTCTTCAAAGTTGGCTTGAAACGATTGTCCACAACAGCAGTATTGCCAGGATAGATGTCGGCTAACATGTCGAGTTCCTCATCGGCATTTGCCACATAATTCACCTCCTCCACAAACCATGCATTGCCCAAGGCATAGGGGTTTTCAATAGGTACCTCACCCTCTTTTGTTGGCAAGATGAAATAGCGGGCATTCATCATATTGAGGGCACTGAACTTGGTTGGATCCACTTGCTCCAAGTCGCCTCCAGCCTCAGCAATGGCTTGATATGCCGCCTGCATCTCAGGCTTCAAACGTATCTCTATCAACTCATTGTACCTGCGAAGCTTGGCGGCATGATAGCCACCCACATTCTTATGCCAATAAGAAGTGGTGTTCTCATTGAAAGGATTCAATGCAAAGTTCAACACACGATAATCGAGGTCTGTATCTTCCAAGATATACTTGTCGGCTTCCGTTTGAGCAAATGTCGTGGTACGGATATCAGGTTCCACGAACAGGTCGTCGTACAAATATCGCTTATTGATTTGCCACATGTCGAAAAGGCAAAGCAAAGCAATAGCACCGATGGTTAAATCCTTGCGGAGCTTGCCTCTTAAGAAGAGGAATAGAATCACTACTCCCACAATCACTATGATGAACGAGCGTAAGGCATCGGCAGATACCATTGCGGCACGCATCTCACTCAAGTTTGCCATGATACCAGCCAACTCATTGGCAGGGATACCACCTTGGTTCACTGCATTTTGCAACATCTGTGCCTCCTGTGCGGGAATGAATTCGGTGAAGGATCCTGGTGATAAGTATATCAGCAAACTCAAGCCAGCTGTTAGGAGGAAAGGGATTAACCATTGACCATTGACCATTGACTCCGTCTTATTCTGTCGCGACTCGGCATAGCTGATGCGAGCATCGCTCTGCTCTCGCTGCTCCAAAGAGTGACCATTGACCATTAAGCCATTGTCTTTACGGGCAAAAACTTCTTTCAGTGCTAATATCGCCAAAAGGGGGATGGTGAACTCGGCAATGACCAAGATGGAAGATACAGCACGGAACTTATTATACATCGGCACAAAGTCGATGAAGAAGTCGGTTACTGGCATGAAATTCTTACCCCAAGAAAGTACAATGGAGAAGATAGTAGCACCTAAAAGCGCCCATTTCATCGGACCCTTCACGATAAAACAGCCCAATAAGAAAAGGAATAGCACAAATGCTCCCACATACACAGGACCAGCCGTTCCTGGTTGATCGCCGAAATATTGGGGCAAGGCACCATATAAACTGCTATACTTGGGGTTCGCCTTAGTCATAGCCGTTCCGTTCAAATTGATGGCCACAGTAGCACCACCTTTCAGGTTTGGCACTAAAAGAGTTAGGGTTTCATCCACGCCATAGCTCCATTGAGTAATGTATTCTTTTTCAAGGCCACCTGTAGCCGAAGAGCCGGCACCAGGATGTTGAGTCAGTTCACTCTTGCCACGCATGGTTTCCAAACTGTAAGTATAGGTGTGGTAGAGGTTGCTCAGGTTGATGGCAACTCCCATCAGTCCTGCCACCGCCAGAATAGCCGAAGCTTTCAGAAACTGGGGCATGGTTTGCTTGCGATAGGCTTCCACGCCATAGGCTATGACCATAAACAGCATTACAAACAGGAAGTAATAGCTCATCTGCACATGATTAGAGAGTATCTGCAGGGCGACAAACAGGGCAAAGACAATGCCTCCCTGCCAGATTTTGCCCCGATAGGCAAGTACCATACCTGCAATAGTGGGCGGGATGAAGGCCAAGGTGACGAACTTCCAGATATGACCAGCGGCTATGAGGATGAAGAAGTAGGATGAGAAGCCCCAGATAATACCTCCCAAAGCCGATAGCCATACCGACAAGCCAAAAGCCCTCAGTAAGATGTAAAAGCCTAAGAGCATGATGAATGCCAGTCGCACATACTCAGGCAACCAAAGCTGATATACTTTCTGCACCTGACCCAGCGTATCAGTTGAACCATAGGAGGGCGAAATCTGATAGGTAGGCATACCACCAAACATTGAGTTCGTCCAACGGGTGCGTTCACCTGTCCGCTCAAAATACTCCTTTGCTTCCTGACCGGCAGCTGCTCCTGCGGTTGTGTCGTGTTGGAAGAGAATCCTTCCCTCGAAATCGGCAGGATAGAAATATACGAACGAGATGACCACGAAAGTCAATATGGCAATGATGTCTGGTATAATCTTCTTCATAAACAGTTTTTTATCATATTTTGGTGCAAAAGTAATAAAACTTTGGGTAATATCTTGCTTATGCGATAAACATTTAAGCAATCTTAGTCAAGCAAATGATAAACACCACCAACGAGGGCCTTCACAACACCCTTCATTTCCATGCTGAAAAGAATAGGAGTAAGTTTGTGTATCGGCAGATTGGCTTCCACAGTCAGGTTATTCATGTGCAAGTCACCTCTTTCTTTGAGTATCTTGGCAATCTGCGTCTCCTCAGGTGTCAGGTCGGCAAATAAATTGCGTTGGATAGCTTCAGGCTTGGCACCTTTCTGTTGCCATCCCATAGCATTCACCAAGTCTTCGGCTTGTGTAATCAATGCCGCCTTGTTGTCTTTTATCAGGTTATTGCACCCTATCGACATCTCATCGTTAATCCTGCCAGGCACGGAGAAACAATCTCTGTTATAAGAGTTTGCCAGACCTGCCGTAATCAATGAGCCACCTTTGGATGCCGACTCCACCACTACAGTTGCATCTGCCATACCAGCTACGATGCGATTTCTCTCCACGAAGTTGAAAGCGTCAGGATTGGTGCCTGTCAGATATTCAGTGAGCAAGCCTCCGTTATCCAACATTTTGATGGCGGTTTGCCGATGCGCGTTGGGATAAATCCTATCCAAACCGTGAGCCAATACAGCAACGGTACTCAATCCGTTGGCTATGGCTTCTCGGTGCGAATGGATATCGATGCCGTATGCCAATCCACTCACAATCAGCACATCGGGACAGAGTGTAACCAGGTCTCTCACAAAATTGGCACAGAACTGTTTCCCATATTCAGTAGCCTTCCGGGTACCTACCATCGACACCACATGCAATTTATTAAGGTCGGCATGACCCTTGAAGAACAATACGATCGGGGCATCCTCACACTCCCTGAGACGGGAGGGATAGGCTTCGTCTTGAAATGTAAGGCATTGAATGTTTTTTTTCTCACAGAAAGCCAGCTCTTGCTCCGCCCGTTTGAAGGCATCAGGGCAATCCAGCAAATCCACCATTCGCTGATTTAATTCGGGAAGTAACTCAGGCAAGCGCAAACGGTTCTCAAACACGGCAGTAGCACTACCCATCTCATCTATCAGACGCTTAGCGTTGATACGACCAATGCCCTCACATAGCGTCAAGGCTATGGCATTAATTCTTTCGTCGTTGGTCATCGTTATGAAGTTTTAGTTTATAAATAATCTGCAAATAATTCGTCAAACATCTCACCTCTCGTCAAGACTCCGTTCTCCAGACTCACGGCATCCACCACCCCCTTTAAACACAATTTGTTGTCGCTCTTGCGGAAGATGTCTTGGTAGAATACAAAACGGATGCCCTCACGCTTCAGGTATAGCTTGCTCACAAACACATCGTTGCTTCGCAAAGGTGTCTTGAAAGACATGGTGACTTTCGATACCACCACATCGATGCCTCGTTGATGCAGTTCGGCAAAGCTGATGCCTGTAGTCAGCAAAAACTCATGACGAGTGTGTTCCAAATAATGTTGGTAGTTGGCATTATTCACAATGCCTTGCAAGTCGCACTCATAGTCGCGCACCTTCATTTCCAGTTCGTAAACATACTTGCTCATGGTTCTAATCCTTTAAATTGCAACATCTCTTTGGTGCTCACCAACTTAAACAGCTTGTCGGAAGGACGTATCTTATCAACCTTCAATGAAAAATGCTCGCCCTTATGCACTGTCTGTACAGGCTTGAGGTTCACGCGTGTCTCTTCCAGAGTAAGGAAGATTGCCCCAGTGGTAGGACCAGTAATCAGTACCTTGTCACCCACACTCAGCTCTGCCGCCTCGCATAGGAACTCCGCCACACCTATATTATTGAAGTATTTGATGCCCTTGCCTACATATATCTTTCGTTCAGTAGCGGCAGAGCCATAGGTGTGTGTCCACTCACCCAAGCGTTGACCCAAATAATAGCCATTCCAAAAGCCACGGTTGAATACCGTACTAAGACGTTCATCCCAAGCCAGAACCTTTTCCGCTGAGAAAGTGCCATCAATCACGCTCTCAATGGCTTCACGATAACATTCTGCCACGATGCGTACATACTCAGGCCCTCTCGCCCTACCCTCTATCTTGAACACCCTTACGCCTGCATCCATCATTTTGTTGATGAAATGAATGGTCTTCAAGTCCTTGGGCGACATGATGTATTTGTTGTCAATCTGCAACTCATCACCCGTATCTTTGTCTGTCACGATATATCCTCTACGGCAAATCTGGCGACATTCACCACGGTTAGCCGACTTGTTCTCTTCCTGTAGTGACAAATAGCACTTGCCTGATACTGCCATACACAGTGCTCCGTGACAGAACATCTCAATGCGCACTTGTTGTCCACTGGGACCACAGATATTCTCATCCACGATATGACGATGAATCTCTGCCACCTGATCCAAGTTCAGCTCACGTGCCAATACCACCACATCTGCAAATTGGGCATAAAACCTCAATGCCTCTATGTTGCTGATGTTGAGCTGGGTACTCAGATGCACCTCTTGGCCAATGCTACGAGCGTATGTCAATACAGAGATATCCATAGCGATGATGGCACTGATACCTGCTTCCTTGGCAGCATCCACGATGGCATGCATCTGCTCCATGTCGTTGTCATAGATAATGGTATTCACGGTCAGGTAGCTCTTGATGCCATGTTCATTGCAGGTGGAGGCTATCTCACGCAAATCGTCTATGGTGAACGGATTGGCGGAGTGCGAGCGCATGTTGAGTTGACCCACCCCGAAATACACAGAGTTGGCACCTGCCTGGATGGCGGCTTGAAGCGAGTCCCTCGACCCAACGGGAGCCATGATTTCAAAGTCGTTGATGTTATATTGCATATCTTTATGACATTTGAGTGTGCGAAGTTAGTGATTTTTCTTATCTTTGCAAAGAAATGGTTGAATAGATGGCTTTATCAACCCAGAATTATTGCAAAGACATGAAGATTGCTAACCTGAATTTTGGAGAACGTCCCGTATTCCTCGCTCCCATGGAGGATGTCACTGATCCTGCCTTTCGATTGATGTGCAAACGGTTCGGCGCAGACATGGTCTATACCGAATTCGTGTCGAGCGATGCCTTGGTGCGATCGGTAAATAGCACCATGCGCAAGTTGAACATCAGCGATGAGGAACGCCCTGTTGCCATTCAGATTTACGGCAAGAACACCGATGCAATGGTGGAGGCTGCCCGCATGGTGGAGGAGGCTAAGCCAGACATCATCGACCTTAATTTCGGATGCCCTGTCAAAAAAGTGGCAGGCAAGGGAGCAGGAGCAGGTTTGTTGCGCGACATCCCCAAGATGTTGGAAATCACCCGTGCCGTAGTGGATGCCGTCAACTTGCCCGTCACGGTAAAGACACGTTTGGGTTGGGATGATAGTAGTAAAATCATCGTGGAGTTGGCAGAGCAATTGCAGGATTGTGGTATCAGTGCCCTTACCATTCATGGTAGGACGCGCGCACAGATGTACACTGGGGAGGCTGACTGGACATTGATAGGCAAAGTGAAAGAGAATCCACGCATACATATCCCAATTATTGGTAATGGAGATGTCACCACGCCCGAACGTGCCAAGGAATGTTTTGACAGATATGGTGTTGATGCCGTGATGATTGGTCGCGCTTCTTTTGGCAGACCCTGGATTTTCAAAGAGGTAAAGCATTATCTCCTGACAGGGGAGCTATTGCCTCCCCTCAGTGCTGAATGGCGACTGAATGTGTTGCGCCAAGAAGTACTGGATAGTGTGAACTTGCTTGACGAACGCAGGGGCATCCTGCATGTCAGACGACACATCGCCGCAAGTCCTTTGTTCAAAGGCATACCCAATTTCCGTGAAACACGCATTGCGATGCTTAGGGCAGAAACAAAAGAGGATTTATTCAAAATCTTTGATAGCTTAGACTTAACTCAGTTTCCTGAATAGCCAGGAAGTAAGCACATAAAGCAAATACCCCGACACCCATCCTGCGAAAACATCTATCAGGTAGTGCGCCTGGATATACACCGTAGCGATGCATAGCAAAATGTAGAAAGGCAACATCACCAATGCCAGCTTCTTGCTACTGCGCCATCCCATCAGCATGATAATGGTAGAAATACCCACATGAGAGCTTGGGAATGCGGCTGTCGGCCTTTCCCCCACCGCTTGCGAGCCTTCCACCAAACTATAGAAGAACCCTTCCCCATGCTCAGCCCCAGGCAACAACTCGGGGTGATAGTTAAAATAATCACCCAAAGAGGGGAAGATACCTGCCAATACATTCTCCTCGCCAATAGCAGGGAAATAGAACTGAGGGCCTGCCACAGGCAACACCATATACACCACATAATAGATGAAGAACGATGACGCCAGCACAAAAGCTATTTTCTCAAACAAATCAAAGCGCTTTATAAAATGCCAGCAAACAATGGCGGCTATAAGGGGATAGTAAGCGAAGTATCCCATATTCAGCGGTTCGCTAATCCAAAGCTGTGGGAAATCCCTCTGGAACCAATAGGCTGGTTGTGAGCCGATAATCGCTTGCTCAGCTTCAGCAAACAAATGGTCAAGGTTAGGCAACAAACGGTTGAACTCGTAGGTGTCAGGATACCAGTAACTCAGTAATGACAACTGGAAACCCACTCGTAGGAAAGCCGTCACCTTGCATGGATATTGACGGTAGATAAACACACAGCCCATAGTGCCTATCACGATGAACAGCCTCTCCAACAGCATCTCTAACGGATGATCCATCTGCCTGTAAAGCACCAGAATAGCGATGGCAGTTAGCAAGGTATAGGTCATTGCCGCCTTCTCAACCAGATACACTCCCTTGCCAGGTTTATTCCTTTGTAACCAATCTAAAGCCATCCTGCCTCCTTATACCATGCAATGGTCTCTTTCACACCCTTGTCCAACTTATACTGGGGTTGATAACCCAGCTCGTCGATGGTGCTGGTAATGTCACAACGCCAATTGCGTTGCTTCATGATTCGATATTTGTCAGTATTCAGCGTACTGGTAGTGTGTCGCAACTTAGCCCACCATTCCGCAACGATGGAAACCACCTTCAAGACCCAGAGTGGTGCACAGATACGTAGCACCTTTGTCGCTTTCAGCTCCCTAATGATGAGGTTTGAGAACGTACGACTCTGATATACTTGCCCGTCGGTCAGGAAGAAAGCCTTGCGTTTCACGCCTTTCTCAATTCCCAGGAAAATGGCTTGTACAATGTCTTTCACATATACAAAGGTGATGTCCTGGCGTTTGTAGCCCACCGAGAAGTCGATGTGTTGCTGAATGGATTTCGCCATCAGGAAGTAATCCTTCTCCCTGGGTCCATACACGCCCGTGGGACGAAGAATCAAATAAGGGAAATCAGCCAAGCTTTGCAGATACTGTTCCGTCTTGAGCTTACTCTTGCCGTATGCGGTATTGGGGCAAGGGATATCTTTTTCCGTAATGGGTTGGTAGTCTTTCTCATGGATAGGACCGAACACGCTCAGTGTACTGATGAACACAAACAGTTTGGGTGTTTGCCCCGTAGCTATCAGTGCCTCCACCAAGTTTTTGGTCTGCTGATAGTTCACCCTGTCGAAGTCGCGCTTGTCGGCACATTTGGTCACCCCCGCACAATGCACAATATAGGTGAAGGCACCATTTTCCCGTGCATGTTCCTTCAGTTGTTGCTGCAAGATGTCGGGGTGGGCATAGTCGAGGTCGATAAAATGGATATCTGGCTGTTGCAAGTACTCCCTGCTACTGCTTTGGCGCACGCCAGCCCACGTAGAGAATCCCTTCCGCAAGGCTTCCTCCACGATAAAGCTTCCAATAAACCCACTCGCTCCTGTCACCAGAATACTGTCCATAAAACTCAATTTCTTCTTTCGGGCTGTAAAATTACGGAAAGTAAAGAGAATAGCCAAATTTGCCGCCTTTTTTGTTTGGTTGAACCTCATTCTAATAGGTATTAGTCAGGTATCTGATGGCCTGCTCCATGCCTGAACAGAGGATATCCACCGCGCAACCTGTCAAGCGGTTGAAGAGGGACGAAAGCCTCAACCCTGTCTTTTCAAACATAGAATCTCATGCCGGTTCTTCAGCATCTTCAAGATACCAAACAACTACTCAACCCAAGCCAAATTTAAGGTAAAAACGGTTACAGGTTACAAGTGTAACCATGTAACCGCATGGTTCTTAAATCTTGACATTATTTTACCATAAATGCCATTATGTAAAGTAATTATAACAAGAACAATACAATTATTACTGCTCTGAGGGGATATGGTTACAGTTGTAACCTTGTAACCTTTTGGGCAGTTGTTTGTAACCTTTTCCTGTGTTTTTACTGAAGCTGTTGACTATCATATTGACATTGTTGACAGCATGACTTGCTTAGGAAACACGTTACCTGATTAGTAGTAAACAGGGAGAGAACCCCAAGTAATCGATCGTTTGGCTAAGCCCAAACGATCGTGCGGCTATACGCAAATGATCGTGTGCCTATACCCAATTTGAAACGCACTTTTTTTTTGCAAGGCTTGTGGTTTCGCGATATTGAAGGCAATTATCCCCTGGAAGCGTTGTGCGTTGCATTTGGTAGATTGTACAAAACACCTCACACTACTTATTCAACCACAACTCGGGATTGAGTTTGTCTTTTTCCTTGCGAAGCTGGAAGTGAAGGACGGTGCGATTGTTATCAGAAGCATCACTGAAAACTGTACCGAGAACTTGCTTGGTCTTTACATCATCACCTTGTTTTACATCAGTCTTGGCAAGGTTACAATAGACGGAAATGTAGGAACCATGACGCACCAAGACATTAAAGAGGCCATTTAACTGAAAGACCGCGGCTACCTTGCCATTGAATATGGCACAAGCTTGTGCCCCAGGCTTGCCTTGAATATCAATGCCTTTGTTGTCAAGAGTTACATTCCGCAAACCTGCTACATTGTATTGGCCATAGCGACTTACAATAATGTAAGAAGTCGTGATAGGCATTGGAAGCTTGCCTCGGTTGGCGGCAAAATCGGTAGAAAGCTCTCTATCTGCCTTACTCATGCTATAGACCTCTGGCTTAGAGGCAGGAGTGGCAGAAGCTGGTTTATTGGCAGTAGCAGGTTTCGAAGTGGTACTTGCAGTTGTTTTCCTATTGGCTGCTTCAGCTTTCTTCTTTGCCTCAGCTTCTTTACGAGCTTCTTCCTCAGCTCGCTTACGGGCATTTTCTATTTCGATGGCTATCAGCTTGTCAATCTGATTATTCAGCTGGGTTGCCTCACGTCTCTTTTTAGTAATTTCGTCTTGAAGACCTTTCTGTTTCGAGCGTAAATCCTTAATGACTTGCTGAGCCTTCTGCTCCTGGATCTCTAACACCTTCTTTTCTTCTTCGCGAGCGGCTAACAGACGGATTTTCTCCTCTTTCACCCCTTGCAACTCCTCTTGTTTCAGTGAAACCTCCTCTTGCTTACGTATTATTTCATTCCCTTGCAGACGTTGGTATGTGGCATATTCGCGTACATAGCGAAGGCGGTTATAGGTTTGCGAAAGGCTCTCAGCACTGAAAATAAACATCAACTTTTCCTGAATGCTATGGTTCTTAAACAAATACCTCAATGAAGCCTCATACCTGTGTTTCTTCTCTTCCAAACTGATGTTCAACGTATCCAGTTGGCGGTCAATTAAAACAAGTTGGCTATCCACTTCCTGCAAGTCGCTGGTAATATTATCAATGTAACGGCGACGCTCCTCTATCTGTCCAGTCAAAGCATTCAGACCGTTTAGTTGGCTACCCACATTCTTGTTGGTGATTTTGAGCAATTCTTCTGTATCAGCTATTTGCTTCTGTAAATTAGTTCGTTTTAGCTCCAGCTCCTTGATGCGCTTATTGGTTTGTGCCAGCATCAGCAAAGGCAGACATAGCAACAATAATATGGAGCAAAAGCGTTTCATAAACTCATCAGTAACTGTAATATTTCTTCCATAGTGACCATACGATAGCGAGAGGTTAATTCTGTGGGCTCTACTGAAATCTTTTCATCGGAGAAGTCATACAGCTCTATCTTTGCCTTCGCTAATTGCCTAATACCCAATTCTTGTCCGGTTAGAGTGGTTTTGCCACCAGGCTTAGCAGCATCCCTAATCATCTTTTCCAACCTCTTGTAACTGTCGGCAGGAAGATAATCCCTTATTTCGTTGGGGGTAGCCTTAACAAACCTGCGGTTCATGCGATCCACCATCAATAGATAGTTGGGTGTGGCTTCGATGCGTGCTACTTCGGTTCTGAATAGAGGCATGAGAAAGGACATCTGTATGATCTCATTTTCCTCCATCTTCATGGTGCCATTTACAGTTAAGACTGTTTCGCCGTGAGGAACCGTTAACTCTACCTTAGATGACAGGTAAGGTGACAAACCATCTGTCTTAACTACATTCTTACTGCTTTTGCAACTAGCAAGCAAAATTACAAAGAATAAAAATGGTAATATATGAATGTATCTCTTCATCATCTAACATACTTTTTCAACTTAATCTTCTGCTCAATTGTGCTCGACTGGCTTCCCTTTTCCTTCGCTTGCTCCCAAAACTCCAATGCCTTCGCCGTATCACCAGTGTGGAAATAAATGTCACCACAATGCTCCAACACCTCAGCACTCAAATTATCATCGTTCTTGAGGGCCAAGTCAATATAGATTTTAGCTTGCTCATAGTTGGCCTTCTCAAACAGAATCCAGGCATAAGTATCCAAATAGGTAGCATTGTTCGGCTCAGCTTTAACGGTCTTGTAACTCATCTCCTCTGCCTTGTCCAAGTCACGACGCTCCAAAGACAGATAATAAGCATAGTTGTTGAGTGCCATGATGTTGTTGGCATTATACTCAAGTGCCGACTCATACGCCTTGAAGGTTTCAGCCATCATATTCTTAGTGTGATAGGCATCCCCCATGATGGCATAGAAGTCGCTCACTACCTGCGGCTCACTCTCATCGGTCACATGCTCCAAAGCTCGGTTGCATACACTGATTACACTATCTGAACGTTGCGTCTGATTGTAGCCTATAGCCAGATAATAATAGAACTCTAACATGTCGGGATTAGCCTCCGTTCCCGTCTGGCAAATGTCAATCACCCCCTCATAATCCTCTTGTTTCACAGCTTCCCCAAGGAGAGTCATACGGGCAGTTGTGTTAGTAGGTTCTATTTGTAGCGCTTGCTTCAAAACTGGTATAGCCTTGTCAACCATATCTTTGGAATACAGATATTGAGCATAAAGCATTGGCAAATCTGCCTCATCAGGCTCCTGTTCCATGATGCGATCGAACAGGTTAATCACTATAGTACTATCTTTCTTGCTACCTTCATTGCGGATAATCAGTCGCCTCATCACATCCGTCTTCGTATCTGTATCCACCTTGCGATTCAACAGCACATCATTTAGCTGTTGGTCATATTTCTCTGTCTGCCCAGTTTGCTCATAATATGCTGCTAATGAATACATCGCCATCGCATTTTCAGGTTCTGCCTTTAGAATCTTTTGATAAATATCGTATGCTTGGCGGTATTGCTCTTTTTGCATATAAGCATCACCCAGAATTACCTGATAACGATAATCCGTTGGGTATTCATCGGCAAGGCTTTGTAGCTCAGCCATCGCCTTCTCTTCCTCGCCTTGTTGGTCGTAAATGGCAAACTTCTGCATAGAAACCTGTTCGGTCTTGCCAAATCTTACTTCCAACTTGTTGAGTAATTCGATAGACCTGTCAAACTTTGCCTGACGGTTGTAAATCTGCAGTAAACTATAAGTAACATCAATCTTATTAGGGAAGCGTTTTTCCATATCTTCCAATAACTCAACAGCTTCGTCTAACTTATTCTGTTGCATATAAAAGTTCGCCAACCCTTGTGCATACCAATAATTATCGGGGGCATATTTTACAGCTTCAGCCATTGTTTCCATCCCTTTGTCATATTGTTTCAGCACCATATAATATTGAGCTAACTCGTAGAGAGCAGAAGGAGAATTGGGACGAATTGCAAGGCAATGTAGCAACATATCAAAAGAAGCGTCATACTGTTTCAGAATGCGAAGACGGGTTGCCTCATGGAAATAGTAGTCGTACTTGCGATCCTGCTCCTGTGCCAAAAGCGGTAGGGCGAATCCCAACAATAGCCAAAATATAATCTGTTTTGTTTTCAATGCTCAATGTTTAATGTTGTCCCGAATGTCCAAAACCACCTGCACCCCGTTCTGTCTCATCAAGTGTTTCTACTTCAATCCACTCTGCCTGCTCATGACGGGCAATGATCATCTGAGCCACACGTTCTCCATCATTAACAACAAAAGGCTCATTCGACAGGTTCACCAAAATAATACAAATCTCTCCACGATAATCTGCATCAATCGTGCCAGGCGAATTTAACACCGTGATACCCTTCTTGATGGCCAATCCGCTACGAGGACGAACCTGCGCCTCATAGCCAACAGGCAAAGAAATAAACAAGCCTGTGGGAATCAAGGCACGCTGTAAAGGCGCCAAGGTGACAGGTTCACTCAGGTTGGCACGCAAATCAACGCCAGCCGACTGCTGAGTAGCATATTGAGGCAGCTGATGGTGCGATTTATTGATGATTTGTACCTTCATAACACAATACTTTTATTATTTAGTTGCGAAATTAATGTTTTTCTCCCATACTTTTTATACTTTTGTAGTTAATTTAAACTAAGAGGATGAAAAAATGGAATGGAGCAAACTAATTTCCGCCCAAAGATTCGGTTTGGAAGAGTTTCATGAAGAGAGGCATGAAAACCGTACGGAGTTTCAACGCGACTTTGACCGACTGATTTTCTCACCCCCATTCAGACGACTGCAAAACAAGACTCAAGTGTTCCCCTTGCCAGGTAGTATCTTTGTACATAACCGATTGACTCACAGTATTGAAGTTTCTTGTGTAGGAAGATCGCTTGGCAATGATGTGGCTCGAGGCATCTTGGAGAGAGAACCTGCTCTGCAAAACACCAACCTGCCTGAGATAGGTGCCATCGTATCGGCAGGATGTCTGGCACACGATTTGGGCAACCCTCCATTCGGTCATTTTGGGGAGAAAGCGTTTTCAACCTTCTTCTCTGAAGGTAAAGGACTTCCACTGAAGGAACAGCTCAGCGAGGAACAATGGAACGACCTCACACACTTCGAGGGCAATGCCAATACCTTCCGTTTGTTGACTCATCAGTTCGAGGGACGGCGTAAAGGTGGTTTTGTGCTTACCTATTCTACCCTCGCCAGCATCGTAAAATATCCCTATTCATCGACTCACGCCAACAAAAAAGGGAAGTTTGGCTTCTTCACCTCTGAACGGGAAAGCTATGAACGCATTGCAGAAAAGTTGGGTGTGAAAAAGTTGGGCAACCAGTTGTATGCCCGCCATCCTTTGGTTTATCTCGTAGAGGCAGCAGATGATATTTGTTATGAAATCATGGACATCGAGGATTCCTTCAAGTTGAAGATTCTCTCTTTGCAAGAAACAAAAGACCTATTGTTGGGCTATTTCCCAGAGGAACGCAGGATGAAAATGGAAAAAATGCTAAATCTTGTTAGCGACCAAAACGAGCAGATTGCCTATCTACGTTCAAATGTCATCGGATTACTCACACATGAATGCACTAAAGCTTTCCTCGACAACGAGCAGCAGATTTTAGATGGTACATTTGATGGCTCACTCATCAGCCACATCTCCCCACTGCCAGCTAATGCCTACAAACTTTGTTGCGAGGTGGCCTATCAGCGTATCTATAAATCTCGCGATGTGGTAGATATCGAGGTGGCGGGCTTCCGCATCATAGGCACTTTGATTGACCTTATGACAGAAGCTGTACTATCTCCAGAGAAGGCTTATTCTCAACTGCTTATCAGTCGGATGTCGAGCCAGTATAATGTAAAGTCGCCTGTACTCTTCGACAGAATACAGGCGGTATTGGATTATGTTTCGGGCATGACCGACGTATTTGCCCTCGACCTCTACAGAAAGCTTAACGGCAATAGTTTGCCAGCAGTTTAATCTAATTGAAAATTGAAGATTGAAGATTGACCTCTAATTCCCCCTCTAACTTAGAGGGGGTGTCGAATAGCGACGGAGGGAGTATCAATTGCCAATCGTCAATCTTTCTCAGGATAAATCACTTTATTCTGACCAGATGTAAATCGTGCGGCATTGGGTTCATTCTTCAGGAATGACTCCACATGCCTCATGCGTTTTTCCTCAAGAATCTCATCAACGGCAATCAGGATGCCTGTCTCCTCCACATCACCGAAACCATAATTAATAGCTGTACCAAACATACGCATAGTAGGACTCAAGTTCATATACGCATTCACCAACGGAGGAATGTTATACCCCATCTTGCGAATCTCACTGTGTAACACTTTATAATCCTCTTTGAACGTATCGTTTGGAAACATCCTCGCCAGCTCAGCCTCATCATTCTCAATCACAAGAGGCTTCATCGGTGTAATTAGGTTGTCCTTATCGCCAAAATGCTTACGCAGGAAATACAGAATCATATCCCTGCCTTTGCGTATATATGAAGGATACATTGTCACCTTGCCAAAAAAATACTTCACATTCGGTTTGATAACCATCAACGCGCCCAATCCGTCCCACAGATTATCCAAAGCGAATAGCCCCTTACTGCCAGCTCTTGTGCCTTGATACTCCAATGTCACAAACGAGCGAGCCAGCTCAATTGTAGTAGGCATATACTCTTTCAAGAATTTCTCTGAGAAGTGGAACATGTGGGCAGTGGCAAGCTTAGGTTGACCGTTTGGCTCATACTGCACATCGGTTCCCAAGATATACCTGTAACCGCCTAATATTTCTTCTGCTTCGGGATCCCACACTATCAGCTGCTTATAAGGGTTCTCCATAACGTCAAACTCATCAATGTCTGCCGACTTACCCGTACCTCCTCCAGCTGCTCGGAAAGCTATCTCACGCAACCTGCCAATCTCCTGCATTGTATTCGGAGCATTGTGTGCCGTAACTATATAAATCTGGTTATGACTTTTGTTTGTCATACGCAAACGCTTGTCTTCCGTCAGCTCAGCTTTCAGCAAATCTCTGCTGATGGGCTGAATAATGTCTTCAACTACCATAATCGTCTTATTTCTTGCAGCAGATCTTTCATGCCTGCTGGGGTATATTCAGTTTATAAACAATTTCTTTTACATATTGTGCCCATTCCGTTGGAGTCTTGCTCTTATCGAATGTCTGCCAGGGGATAGGCTTCCCAAAGGTTACCGTAAACGTCTTATTCTTATTCTTGAACATCTCATCAGCAAGATACAACATAGCTATGTTAAACTTGATACCCAACCACTTGCACAAATTAGCCAGGTTATAGAAGAAGTTTGAGTTCCGTCCGTCAAAGTAAACTGGCACCACATCACGTTGGTACTCCACACTTTTAGATACAAACGTCTTCTTCCAATCCAAGTCCTTGATCACACCCTGTTGCTTCCTCGAACAGATACCTGCAGGGAACATAATAAGCTGATCTTCTTTTGAGGCAAACCCTGCCTCCACCTTACGAGGAAAGTCCTTCGCTTGCTTGCCCGTCTTATTGATAGGTATAAAAAAAGGAGCCAATCCGTGCAAGTTCATCAGCAAATCATTTACCAAAAACTTTATCTTGCCCTCGTAATGCTCCCCCAACACAGCTCCCAAAGCCAATCCGTCCTGTCCTCCCAAAGGATGATTAGACACAAAAGTATAAAGCCTGCCATCTTTCGGCAGATTCTCCTCGCCTTTCACCACAATCTTATCGTTTAGTGCTTCCAGTGCTCCTTTGGCAAACTCTGTGCCCTGCTTGTCACCTAATCTTTTCAGAATATCATTCAATTCATCCTGATGCACGATTCTTTTCAGGTATGACACCACAAATTTCGGCACATATTTCGCCTTATCGGGAGCTTTCTCCTGCAACACCTTATCTATATCAATCAAAAAGACAGAATCGTCAGCCATTCTAAAAAACACAATTTGGATGCAAATTTAGTTTATCTTTTGATTATTTGAAAGAAAAACAGAGAAAATGCAGCAAAAAACAACGAAAAAAGCGATATTTATATTAATAATGGTACACATTTACCTTCAAGACACCCACATGGTCTTGCCCAATAAACACATTACGCTCATCACCATTCAGTAGTCGTCTGGGAATAAACTTCCCGTTCTCAAAACGCCCTTCGTAGATAGAATCATAGCCTAAAAAGCGACTCTTTACCCCTTCTTTCAGGGTGAAGTCGGCATTGAAACCATAGCCAGCAAAATAGAATTCATCTTTGCCTGTCTGTATGATGATGGCTCCACCCTGATAAGGAGGCTGCTGTGTCTGAGGCGCAGCAGGAGCCCCGTTCAGCGTATTACCTGCTCCAGCGGCTGGTGCCATCAGCGCACCGATATCAAATCCACGACGAGGGGTGATATTGATTTTATAGTCACCCATCACCACCGATGCGGTATCCTTACCGTTATATACCAGGAAGCCTCTCATCTCATCGGTACCTAACTTACTCTGAATCAATTCCTCCATATTCTTTATCACATCATAGCTCTCTTTCAGCAGTTGGGTGTTTTTCTGAGCTATAGGGTCGGGATTGGTATCCGCACTATCTATGCCAAAAGGAGAGAAAGCAATAGCATCCCATTCGCCCACTACATAGAGTGCACGCGCACCGAACACGGTACTTTCAGGAATCAGGATAGGATTGCCCTTCCAACTGTATTCCTCGCAAATCTGATCGAGCTGGGTCATATAACTGTTGGGAGTCAAAATATCGAGGTTAGGCGCACCAGCACGGTAAATATCGAAAAATTCATCGATGGAGCAGCCATTGCCCAAACTGCGTCCTCTCGACTTCACCCCAAATACAGAAGCATTTACAAAAGTGGGCAGTGGATACACCTTCTTGCCCTCAACGGCCAAGAATTCCAAATGTTGTGCAAAGCTGTAAGCGGTGAAGAGGTGCTCCGTCAAGTTGATTATAGGGTTAGTGCCATCATCTGCAGTGAGACTCTTGCCAAACACTTCTTCCCACGAACCCTTAGTCTTGCTGCCGTTTTTCTCCCAAGCCTGCTTTATGTCGGGCTTCAGAGTCGCCTTGTTCTTCGTCAGATAGTCAATGAGCTGCGCTGGCACATCGGCATTCCAAGCCTTCTCGGCCAAGCTATTGAAATCACGCTTGGTTCCCCTTATGCCCGGCTCGTTCTCTATCTGCATCATCACCACTGTATGCTGCTGATCTACCTCCTTGAGGTGCTGAAGCAAAGCTACATAAGCTTTAGCATCGGACTTACGGATATTTTCGCTGAAGAGACTCAGCATCTCCATCTCCTTGCCTTGCTCATCCACCGCACGGGGGAATCGTTTCGGGTCATGTTTCACCCAGGTAGGCGCATAAGTCATCATCGGGTTCTTCCAGGTACCAAACCAAATCAGCATCAGCTTCAGGTTATTCTTGCGGGCATCTTGAAGAAGTCCATCCACCAGGGTATAGTCAAACTTCCCCTCCACAGGCTCAAACTGCTCCCACGAAACGGTGGCAATCACTGAGTTGAGATTCATCTCCGCCATCCGCTCCATCACACGATTCTCACGCATATATTCCAACGACGAGGCAGTAGAGTTATGCAACTCTCCACTACGCATCACCAAAGGTCTCCCATCCACTACAAGACAAGTTCTGTTGCCTATTTTTTTCAAGGCAGGTATTTCCTGCGCTTCAGCACCCATCATACTAACAAGGAGGAGTGCTAATATCAAAAGATTTGCTTTCATATTGAGTGTAATATTTAAATTTTCAAAGTTTGTATGTCCCAGCTTTTCGGAAAGTCTGCTCACGACCTTCCCATATTACTTTCACCGTGCAACCCGCAGGAATTGTTACAGTTGACACATTTCCCTTATGCAAGTCTAACGTAATGAACCCCTCCTTTACAGGGATACGCCCTTGTGCCCGGCTCATCTGCCACAAGGTAGGATTCAATGTATATTCGTTGGGCTTGTTATCATTTTGCGAGAAACCATAGATGCCTCGCAGCACGGCCATCACGCCAGGCACACCATTAGCTCCGTGACACAGACTCAGTCCAAAAGGACGGCCATAAAACTCCAACTGCTTTTTCAAAGGCTCCTTAGGCATGAAGTTTTCAGGGAAGCGAGTACCACCCTGCCTCAGCCAGTCGCCCCACACCTCATCGAGCAGGGCAAACATCTCGTCAATGCGTCCAGCCTTCACGTAAGCCAGCATCTCATAACCCTTCTCGTAGCTCACGTTCTCCTTGTAGTACGGAATGTTTGGAATAACGGTTTCATAAAAACCTTTCTGGATACAGACCTGTCAGCACTGCCCAATACTGGGCGTGATGCGAGATACGCTCATCACGACTACCATCTGATCGATACCCATTGATAAAAGCCTTCTGTGTGGTGTCCCAAAAGTGCTCCATAATACTATCTCTCAGCGTCTCGGCTTTCCGCTCATAATGAGCAGCTTGTTTGGGTTCCTTCCACAAGCTATAGAAATAGGCTGCTATGC
>JAGCGS010000049.1 GCA_017649485.1 Bacteroidaceae bacterium
GGCCGCTCTGAGAAGCTGGCAGGAGCCCATGTGAAGCACTATAATAGTCATGCCATCGGTGTGTGCTATGAAGGAGGCATCGACGAGCAAGGGCACTATGCTGACACCCGCACAGAGGCGCAGAAAGCTGCCCTGCTGTTCTTGCTGAAGGATCTCAAGGATAGTTATCCGAAGGCCGTTATTCAAGGCCATCGTGACTTCCCCAACATCCGCAAACTCTGCCCCTGCTTCGATGCTAAGACAGAATATGCTAACCTCTAAAACAATCACTTATGAACCATCTATTCCCCCATCCCCGTGATGACATAATATTAAGCCAAACTATTAGCTTCCTGCAATTAGGAAAAAGATTATATCGAATCTCATCACTAAGTATTTTAGCCAAATCGGGATATCCAATCTCCATTCTTGTTAGGATGGCCTAACTTCGCAATGACTCATCAAGTATTTCTATTCAAAAGTATCATTCCGATAACACATTATCTGGTTAAAAGGCCGCCGGCAGTATAATCAAAATTAAAGTGCCGTACTACCACTGAAAGAAGACTTCCAACTCGTTATAACAAACACGCTTCCGCAAAAATCTTGCTAACAGACTGATAATATCGAAATATCATCACGGAGGATGGCACAAATAATATATATTAATTTACCCTGTATATGTCATGCCGAGTCTTTCAACAAAAGCCTTCTCTCTTTGGCTAATAATAGACAGTCTATTTTTCAGGAACACCTTCACATCCGATTCATTCATTACGAGAGAATAGTGCTCAGGCAGGAAGAACGACTTTCTCAGCATTTCGTCTTCTAACACCTGCTGTGGCAATTCATTGTATCCCCATTTCAATTTTTTCTCCAAGCCGGAAAGTGGTACAATGTTTGCAGGTGTATTATCTTCCTGCAAAACTATCTTTTTTAGGTTCAACCCGCCTGTATGTGGCGCGGCTCCCGTCACTTCCCTATAGTAGCGCAACTCAAACAACAACAAAGATTTGCAACGCACTGACGCCAGCGATATTCTGTCAGGCATGGCAAGCGTTGAAAACTTCTGCCTGACCTCATCCATGAATATCATACTATCACTCTTCCCGTCTAGATAATCCACAAACTGTGCAAAAGCCTTTCTCTGACTTGATAGCGAATAAATTGTGAAATAATTAGAATAACTTGTTGTCCAAAACCATTCTTTCAGGGCAGCAATTTGTTCCTTCGTAGGATTACTGAGTTTCTTAAAAAAAGTCATCAAGAATATCAGCTGGGTGTTATACGGCAACAACTTATTATCTATCACATTCAATTCGTTATATAGAAATCTTACAGCCCTTTCTACATGAGGGGTGGTTTTTTTAACCACCTCCACAAAATCATTTCTCCTAGCCAACTTCTCGATATTCGATTGGTCTATATACATTTTATCATCAAAAGCACTCTGGTAGCATCTGAACAATGCCGTACGAGAAATACCCTCAAAATGATAACGGTTCAGGCGCATTTTTAAGTTGTCAATCTCTATGGCAAAGCTAAAATCATCGTTATAGGCCAATGTATTTACCATCCAGTCGGGTGATATTTCCGTTCCTTTCGTGTTGATGCGCGAAAAAATATCAACAGCATCATCCAATCCGGCATTGGTCACCTCAATCACTGCCATCTTATATTCCACCAGACTTCGCGAGAAAGAATCAGCTCTGTCCAGATATATTTCGAGTTTCTCTTCTTTTACATGGGGTTCTAGCTTCTTACGCGAATAACGCCTAAAATCCATTGTGCTCATCAGTATATATACCGGCACCTGCCATGGACGAGGTTCACGTCCTCCCATATACACAAACGATTCATCGTCAAGGTCGTAGTATAAATCAATAGTCTCGCTTCGCTGCTTGACATCATAGCTCAGCCCTGACTTTTCGGGGTTCGTCAGACACCCAAAAAGCGACGATAGCCTTTGGTAGCCATCCAATACATAGATTTGCTGCCCATGGCTATCTGGCAAAGTGTAGCTGCCTATGCACTTACCTTGCCAGTCTTTCTGCTCAAGAGGCTTCCACAGCAGTATAGAACCAATTGGATAATCGTTCTTGATACTATCAAACAGCCTCGGTCCCATGCTGAGCTTCTCAACCAAAATAAAATCTCCCGGCATCATTTCAGGCACCATAGAATTGGTTGGCACCTTAAATGACACCAAGAGAAATACTTGCAGCAGATGATACCCCACCACTGCCAGGCATCCATAGAACACTAAGTTCACCAGTATGTTGAGGAGTTTCTTCAATTCATCGCCTCAGTCTAATATCCCCTTCAAATCTAAATAGCCGAATTGAAAATCATCCTGGAAAGAGAAATACAGGCGGTCATTATCTTCATCCACACTCATACGCCAGATTTTATAACCGATGTCGAGTGTTTTTATATAATTGCCTTCCAAGTCAAAGACATGACAGATTGTAGGCATGCTACCAGTTTGCCGGTCTTTCCCGTCATAAGCTGCTATAATCCAATCTTTGTAGATAACTACACTAAGGAAATGTTGTTTATTGTCACCGCTCTCTTCCCATTCCGGCCCATATATCCGGGCTTTCAGATCGAGTTGACCATCGAAAATGTTTATCAAGTCGAATCTGTTGCTACACTCCACTATCAAATCATGTTCGTTTGAATAATCATATACGACAACATTCTCAGATGTAGCCGGATGTTCAGAATGATGCAATTGAACACCACCTGTCAGCATATTCCACTTCCCTATTTTCATCTCATTTGACCTATACCTATTAGGTATAATAAAAGAGCCATAACATAAAGTGTCATTTAAGAAATGATACTCATAAGTAAAAACATCATCACGTAATTTCTGCTTTACAGTTGGCAAATAATGTGGATTCATCTTGACGCTGTCAACATTAAAGCTGTAAATATTCTTGCTCCCATAATCTACAACTTGTAAGCAATCATTTTCCATGTCGTATGTTATTGCTGCGATAGATGCTATCTCACCGGGACCTTGACCCAAGTCACCTGTACTGGCAATATATGACAAGGTGTTTTTTTCGAATATATGTACCAATTTCTCAGAGGATTTCAGGTCAGGAATTACAACATAATCTCCTAAGACTTTGATATAGGAAAAGTCGCTTATTAAGACGCTATCCGGTTCAAAATATTTGATGTTATCCTTGACTATAACAACATTATCCCGGCTTTTCTGCGTCTTATCAATACTGTTTCCGTTTCGGCAACTTAATGCCAAAACAGAAACAGCAAACAATAATAGGATTGGATATTGGCTTTTAATCATCCGGTTCTATTAATTTCGCGGTCTTACCCCATGTGAATTCACCTGGACAATCACAATAAACTCCGCCTTTTTCACACGTACAAGACGGTGGAAGTGCCTGTCCCAACGCCTCCACATTTGCCTGAGCAAGTTCACTCATGTTCACTTTGCTCTCATTAGAGCCTGTCATCATGTAGCCAGCTGCGATGGCAGCTACGAGGGCTACGCTCATAATTACTCTCTTCATATTCGTTATCATTTAGTTTAAAATGCCTTTCAAATCCAAATAGGCAAACTGAAACTCTTCGTCTAGTGACAAGAACAACCTTTCATTATCTTCATCTGCACTCATAAAATGAATTTTGCAACCAGTCTCCAATGTCTTTACATAATCCCCATTCATTTTAAAAACAAGAAGCTTGGTAGGTAACATGTAGTCACGATAACTACTACCTGAATATGCGGAAATGATATATCCATTACATATTACAGTTGGAAAGAAATTAAGCTTCTGATCATCCCCGTCATCCCAATCAGGACCATACACATTGTGCTTAAGGTTAAAACTACTATCGAAGATACTGATCAGATCTGCTCTTCCATGAGCTTCTACAAACAGATTATGCTTTTTCGAATAAGCATAATTTGTTTGATAGTTCTTAACATCAGGTTGAATGTAATCCATAAGTTTCACCTCGTTTGTTTTCATGTTCCACTTACCACTAACGCGCCTGGTCGTTTTATTATCAATATACTGAACATACGTCGCAAAGCATAATGTATCAGACACATAAGTCAAATAAGTAGGTATCATCTCAGGCTGCATATGATACTTGATATAGGGCATGTAATCTTTGTCCCTTTTAAGGCTATCAATGTCAAAACTGTATATACATAAATGACCGAGGTCAGATACATAAAGTTTATCTTTCTTGTCATTCTGCATCACTTGCCCTAAACTAATGATCTCTCCTGGTCCTTGCCCAAGGTCTCCTATACTTGCTACATAAGATAAAGTATTCTTATCAAACAAATGAATCATCTTTTGGGATGATGAATAATCACTGAATTCTAGAAAATCATCCAGGACATAAATACGTGTTCCTCGTCCCATCAGAATATCATCACCGAAATCGAGTTTTTCTAACTTCACATTAACAACATTGTCTCGTCTGGTTTGATAAACATCAGTCTGTTTATCATCGCAGGAAAATAAAATGAACAATAGACATGTATATAAGATGAAACGAATATCCATAATTCAACGAATTAAAATGTTATTGATCTATCTCGACAGATTTTTTTGACTCAAAAGTAATGTAACCATCGGTACAATGCCAACCAAAGTCAACACAATCAATATAATTGAGGTCATCAGCCAAAGCCTCCACATTAGCCTGGGTCAAATCATTAACACTCACATCGCTCTTGTCAGAGCCAATCATACTATAGCCAGCTGCAATCGCGATTGCTGAAATGAGGGCTACGCTCATAAAAAACTTCTTCATAATACTGAATTTTAAATGGTTAATAAAAAAGTTATTCTACTTTGCCACTGATTGTTATACGAAGTGGCGATTGTTTTGCATTACAATAAAGGATAAGCAGGATGATGCTATCTGTCAGCAGGGGCTTACTCAGCTTATCGGTTGCCTTGATCTTCTGAAGTTCAAACCTCATTTTTGCACTTTGGCTTTTATTTGACATTTCGCTATCAAGTTTACTCACTATCTCGAACGCTTGTTGGTAATTCTTCTCAGCCAACAGGCTATCAATTTTGTCAAGTGACTCCAGGTCATCGCCCCAATGCATACCCTGACACCCTGCCCAGCAGAGCATCAAACCCAACAGCAATATGTGAACTATCCGTTTCACCAGTTTGTCAACGGGCAAAGATATGAATGATTTTGGTAACAAGCAAATCTGCACAACATAAATATGGAAGAAAAATGTTGTTCATATGTGAATTGTATATCCACGTGATGACAGAGTAATTGTTATGCTTACTCAAATGTTTCTACTTCCCCGAGGCACCTATTTGTCCGTGAGAAGACAAAAAAGTGGTTTCGCGGACGATTAGTGGCATAAAAATTTGGTTAACTCGCTAAACATCATTACCATACATCTGAAACAATAAAAACAGATGTTATTTCATCATTTCCCTGATGGCATCCCTGATTTCCTGGTCAGTGGTACCCTCGCCAAAGCCAAAGAAGGATTTGCGGACGAAGTGGCTTCTGTCAAGCAGGAAAATCCAAGGGGCAGAGCCTTCTGTCTTGTAAGTGTCCAACATTTCCTCTGTAGCTCGAATGAAAGGATAGGTCAGCCCTTTCTTCTCGGCATAGAACTTCATCGTGGAATCTTTGGCTCCCCACGACTCAAAGGTGATAATGAGCAAATCATCCTCGTTATACTCTTCTCTTAATTGTTTGAGAAAAGGCACAACCGCTTGGCAGGGAGCACAAGCCGTTGCAGAAAACTCGAGCAAGATAACCTTTGCATGTAAGTCTTTCAAAGAAACTGTATTGCCTTCCAAATCTGTGAGAGTCCACATAGGAGCAGGCTTATTCAACAAACTATTGGCATCATTCACAGAACGTTGTTTCACTTTGTATGGCCTCACGAGATAGTCTTGTGGAAGATAGTCATTTATGTCAAAATCGGATGGGTTTTCTGCATTGAGAACAGGATTATGGCAAGTTTCATCACCGATATCATGCTCTTGCGTTCGTCTAAGACGATAGGGCAAGTTGGTTTGTTTACTGAACCATATTTCATACTCAGAAGTTGGGTCAACGATATAACCTCCTCCATCAATGTGAGTGGCTTTACCTCCAGTAAACTCAATCTGTTCATTTTCATGGGTAATCATGTGGAATTTATAGTAGTCCAAAGAATCGACCAAAGTATATTCAATGCTATCATGCGTGGTAAGTGCATAGTCGATGACATGATAGGCATAGCGGAAGAAAGGAGGCCACACCAACCTGAAAGGCAAGTTTCTTGCCGTAAAGTCATCCCTGATGATGCCTTTGTGTTCGTGATAAATAGTGTATTTCGCCTCGCCATCATAGACCCCCTCGACAAGGGTACTGTCATCTTCCGAATAGCGAACGAAATTGGTTCCTACTGTGGTGTCAGCTGAATTCTTATACTCCTTATATTTTATGAACCAATGAGCTCTTAGATTGGGATCACCTGGACTAAAACCCAACTTTTCATTTGTATAGCTTGCCGTTTGAATCTGGTCAAGCCTCTCTCGCATCTGACGCAAATAGGCGTCACTATCTACTTGTCTGCTTGTGCAGGCGTTCATCAGAATGGCTATCAATGCCATCATGTAATAAAACATCTTTTTCATAACCTTGTTTTTTAGTTTTGTCGCAAAGTAATGAAAAGGGATGTGAATGCCTTATATAATACATTTCACAAAAACTTCACAAAAGAATGATGGGGTGATAACAGGCTGGATTATAAGCTCATGATGACTTTATCCCAATCTTCGGCTTTTCCGTCTTTGCCAAGCACTTTCTTATACAAACGTGCTCTGGTATTGGCAATGGCACTATCGGTCCGACTAACCAAACTGGCAATGCGAGAGGGCTTGAACCCCATTTTGAGCAAGAGGCATACCTTCAAATCTTGTTCTTTCTCTACCCCCATCTTCTGCAAACTGGAGAGGAAAGTGGGATAAACTTGGTTAAGTAGGGCTATCACCTCTTGTTGCTCTACCTCGTTCATGGCTTTCTCTGTGGCAAGTAATTGCTGGTAGATTTCTGAGTCGCGAATGGTCATCGTAGTGGTATGCTCTAACTGAATGCGTTTATTGATTATACGATAGATAATAATCACTGTTATTGCTACCACCAATACCAAAAGCAGAATGGCGATGATGGCATAGTACTTAATCAGCTGATTACGAGCCTGCAGCTCGGCATTCTGACGCTCCATGTTCAAGGCCTGATACATCGTACTAACAGCTGACGTTGTCTCGGCAACCTGCTCTTTAGACATAGCGCTTTGCAACCTTTTATTATTCCTATACAACTGATAAAAAGCGTGATCACCAACATTGCGAAGAGCTTGTCCTATTTGCCAATCGATGACATAGTTTTGATAATAGCTATCTTGGGATTCTAACAGCTTCTGCATATAATAATCAGCAGAATCCTTATCCTCACGATCAGTAAAGTTATAGATATGCCACATCACATAGTTATAGATGTCCTTATCCTCAGGTTCAACATGATAAGGAGGCTTAGGCAAAAGTTCAACGGCTAAATTCATCCTTCCACCTTCCATAAAAGCAGTGGCCAAGCGAAGTGCCAAAGAGATGCGAGGCTTTTCTTGATTGGCTTGGATGGCCAACTGCTCTGCGAGGTCATAGTAATGAACAGATTCGCCCAAATCAATTTGCTTGCGATACATATCACCCAAGCACTTGTAAGCTGAAATCATATTAAAGGTGTCTTTCAGACTTTCAGCACATCCGTATGCTAATTGGTATCTCCCAATGGCCTCTTTGTAAAGCATTTGCCCGGCAAACAGTTCACCCATACTTGTGTATATCTTGACCTTGCGAGCCAAGAAAGCAGTATCATTGCCAGTCATAACATCAATGGCTCGCTGATAGTAGAGCAATGATTGCATCGCAGGTTCCTCCCCCACGCTATCATTTGCGACCTGACACAAACTATCAGCCAAAGCCAATGCCTCCTCTACCCTCATTTGTCTGTTACAAGAGGTGAGGCAAAGCAGCAAAACCGCCAATACAATATGAACCATTTGTCTCATAGTGGGCAAAAATACAAATTTCTCCCATTCCATCGAATAAAATGAGTTCACAAAAAGTTCACAACCCCACCTCTCAGTACTTTATATAAGAAAAAAGGCAGAGCCGAAGCCCTGCCTGCGACATTTTACTAACTAACATCATTCACCATAATAGCCAATGAAGAGAGGGCATTCCGTGTTGGTTTCCACAATAGCATAGAAGAACGGACGGTCGAGGACCATATAAATCGGTTCAGAAGGAACGGAAGTTACTTTGGCAAAAATATCAGTCACGGCTGCTGCCTCCACTTTCTCCTCATCCATCATGAAGTATGTTTTCTGTATGGCATCCAGCAACATCTCTTCCTTATGGTTGAAGATGCTGATGTCATTCCAATTCAGCATCAAATCAGGATTGATGTCTTTCATGCGTCTGAAGAGTCCCTCAGCTGTGTATTCTGACTTGAATTTAGGAGCGAGCAGCATAACCCTCTCCATCTCAGGCTTTCCAGGATAATATTCTGCGGTAGCTGTTACCTTGAAGTCCAGGACTGAAGGTATGGCATCTTCCAGCTTCACCCCCTCCTTAGGCAGGATGAACACCATCTGGAATGACCCGTCGATAAAGGGTTTCACGCATTGTTGATACAAGTCGGTCTCAGCGTATGAGGTCCTGATTTCCTGGCGCATCATATCCACATCAGCTGTTTTGCCGTTGGCATAGTGGAAAGGCTTCTTCTGGGTGAGCTCCTTGTCGAAAGGCTCTTCCCACAATGCCTTGAAATAAACGGCATTCATCAGGTGGAACAAATCTGTCCCATCTGTCTGGTCTATCATCTTGGGGATGAGGTTATTGGTATGCTCAGCACACCAGGCATTGATGGTGTCCTTCGTCGTGGGGTCGGTAAAATCCACTGCCTCTGTCTTGGCATCATAGCCTGTCTGGATAACTGACAGGAAATCCTGATTGGCCGAACGGGTCTGATTGTACCAAAAGGAGTTGGCACTCTTGAATGTAGCTGCCTCGTCGGCATTCTCGATGCCTTTCATCATGGTCTTGAAGTAGTCGTTGATTTGCGCCTTGCTGAAGCTTTCCAAACCCATTGTCTTCAGCATTTCCTGCAAACTCTCACCCTCCAATCCATTGATAAACATGCCTAAGTCTAATGTCAAGCTGATTGGGGAAACCATCAGGTTAGTGCCTGCATCACGATGGGTAAATACTTCCTTGAACAGTTTCCAGGAAAAGTCCTGCACCTTGTTATGGACTGCCCTTTGTGACTCAGCCAAGAGCACAGGCTTGTAGCTGTGACGGGTTTCGGGCTCTGCCGGCTTCGCATCCACAGGCTCCGCAGGTTTCAGCTCCTCCTTCTCAGGATCCACGCGCAACGGCTCCAACAATTCTTTGTCTTTATCTCCACAGCTGCTCAGACTCAAGGCGAACAGCACACTTAAAAGGATACTTTTTGTCTTCATAAATCACTGTTTTTATTTATTTCACTCCTGCATATTAAATGCCAAAAGCCTGAAACCTTGCACAACATTAACATAAATTAACCTACCAAAGATGTTTGTGTGTGAACATACAGCCTCGGAAACCAAACATTCATATCGTTATTTATGGTGTAATGCTAACATTGTTAGAAATATTTGCTAAATTTGCATCAGAATAATGATAATATGAAAGCTATGAGAAAGTTTTTAATTTTACTGGCATTTTTCGCCACCACAATGCTGGCTCTGGTCTCTTGTGCAGGTCAGGCAGGTAAGTCTAACGGAGTGAACAACTTCAACATCAAGCGTGGTACCAACCTAAGTCACTGGCTATCACAGTCAAGGGTGATGGGTGAAGAACGCAGGAAACACATACAAGAAGACGATTTCGAGCGTTTGGAACAGTTGGGCTTCGATTTTGTCCGCATCCCCATCGATGAGGTACAGTTCTGGGATGACAATGGGAACAAGTTGCCAGAAGCTTGGGATTTGCTGACGAATGCCATCAACCTGGCTGAGAAGCATCACTTGCGTGTGATTGTTGACCTCCACATCATCCGCTCACACCGTTTTATTGACAATGATTCTTCCAACACCTTATTTACTTCAGAGAAGTCACAACAAGACCTTATTAACTTGTGGTATCAGCTTTCTGATGTGCTGAAAGGTTATAGTAATGACTCTGTAGCTTACGAGTTTATGAACGAACCTGTGGCACCAGAGCATGAGCAATGGAATGTGGTGGTTGAGAAGGTGCATAAAGCCCTGCGTGAGGTGGAGCCTCAACGCACCTTGGTGGTGGGCTCAAACCGTTGGCAAGACTATGAAACCATCAAGTATCTGCGTGTGCCTGAAGGTGATAAGAACATTATACTCTCCTTCCACTATTACCACCCAATGATTATTACACACCGCGGTGCCTTTTGGACTCCTCTTGGAAGATATAAAGGACAAGTGAACTATCCTGGCGTGCTTATAACCCAAGAAGATTATGATGCTGCTCCAGAGGAAATCAAGGAAGAGCTAAAGCCTTTCCTTACCCAGGTGTGGAACAAGGACAAGATACGTGAGGACTTCAAGGATGCCATCGAGGCAGCCAAGAAATATGGTTTACAGTTGTTCTGTGGTGAATGGGGTGTGTATGAGCCTGTTGAGCGTGATTTAGCTTATGCTTGGTACAAGGATATGATCGATGTGTTCGATGAGTTTGACATTGCCTGGACCACCTGGTGCTATGATGGCGACTTTGGCTTCTGGGATCAGCGCACTGAGTCATACAAAGACAAGCCATTGGTGGATATACTAACATCTGGCAAAGCATTAGGCGAATAACTCGTTAATTAATGCATTAGAATCTATGGCATTAGGCAAATGGATAGGCGGCATCTTTGGCTTCATCAATACAGGTAGCATATTAGGCGCAATAGCCGGATTTGTACTGGGTTCGCTGTTTGATGCCTTTACAGATAAGAAGGAGAAGCCTGAAGAGATTTTTTATGGCTCTGAGGATGAGGATATCAAACCAGGAAAGGGGGATACGAGGGACGATTTCCTGTTCTCACTGATGGTGTTGTGTGCTCACATGATTCATGCCGACGGGAAAATCATGCACTCAGAGATGGAGAAGGTGCGCAACTTCTTGAGAGATTCTTTTGGTCAGGCAGCTTCGACAGAGGGCAACAGGATATTGCTATCACTATTTGATTATAAGAAGCAGCAAGGCGAGCTGGCTTGGCAATATCAGATTGAGCAGGCATGCAAGGAGATGATGGTGGCAATGCCAGAGGAACATCGCATTCAGTTGGTCGCTTTCTTGGCGGAAGTGGCGAAATCGGATGGCAAGGTGTTGCAACAGGAGATTGATGCTCTTAGGATTATCACCATGAGGTTAGGATTGGGTGCCAACATGGCAGACCAATTGTTGTCACTGGGTGGTAATACATTGGAAGATGCTTACAAGGTGTTGGGCATCAGTCCTGATGCTACAGACGAGGAAGTGCGGAAGGCATATCGCAAAATGGTGATCCAGCATCATCCTGACAAGGTGCAGAATTTAGGTGAGGATGTAAAGGAAGCGGCAACGAAGAAGTTGCAGGAAATCAATAAGGCGAAAGAAATGATTTTCCAAGCAAGGGGACTGAAGTAGGACGTTGACCATTAACCATTGACGATTGACCATTGACTATTGTTAATCGAACACTTCTTTTAATATAGAGAGCGAGTTGAGCTCAGGAAAGTCTGGAAGATGCAGGCGATAATAGTCGTTGATGAGGGAGAGAAGGCGATTACGCTCATTGCGATTCATCCTGAAAAGGTGCATGTTGGTAAAGTTCAGGCGCATGAGATTCACCAGGTGGCGACATTCCTCTGGCACAACAAAATAGGTATGATTCAAAGGCTTCAGTGATACAAATGAGGCATTGAGCATATCGAAGTAGTAGCCTTGACGATAGTTTTCCACATTAGGTTGCAACCCCAAAAAGCGTGACACTCGCATGAGAAACACCAAGTGGAAGTTGGCATAATCACTCTCAGCCATATCAAGCCATCGCATGGAAGTGGATAGATAGGCATATAGAGACTCATTGGGTTGCCCTTCTTCACGAACAGCCCTGTAGAGAAATTCTTGCAGAAACAGGGCAATGACAGACTTGACAGGATGATAAGGAATGGAGTGGAAGGGTTGTAGTGGTTGTACCGCCTTTACCCTAAATAGAGAAGTTTTGGGCTTCATGTCAGCCTCAACCTCAACCTCAGCCAAGGGTTGCAACAACAGGTGCTTGCCCCCTGCCTTGTGCGTCTTGGGGATGGTAGTGATATAAGACACCCTACCCCACTGCTTGGTAAATACCACTGCAATGAGCTGGTTTTCCTTAATCTTGAAGGTGTGTAAAACGATGCCTTTAGAGCGCTGTAACATATAGAAATAACTGTTTACTTGCAAAGATAATACATATAAAAACCAAAGAAAAGTAAAAATTGATATTTTTTTTTGAAGAATGTTTTGTCAATTCAAAAATAGTACCTACCTTTGCATCCGCTTAACGGCAAAAACAAAAAGCGAGGCCCATTCGTCTATCGGCTAGGACGAGAGATTTTCATTCTCTAAAGAGCAGTTCGACTCTGCTATGGGCTACATAATAAGTAAAACAATAAATAACAATTTAAAAGATTAGTCGAGATGGCAAATCATAAATCAGCACTGAAGAGAATCAGACAGTCAGAGAAAAGAAGACTGCACAACAGATATTATGGCAAGACCATGAGAAATGCTGTTCGCAAACTTCGCGCAACCACTAACAAGGATGAGGCAGCTGCTATGTTGCCAAGCGTAACCAAATTGCTTGACAAGTTGGCAAAGACACGCGTTATACACAAAAATAAGGCTAACAACCTGAAGTCAAAGCTGGCTAAATACATCAACAAACTGGCATAAGCCACGCTGTTCATCAGCTTTGTTTTCATTCCTATAAACAGGTTGAGTTATCAATACTCAGCCTGTATTTTTATTGCCAAAAATAAGGGAATTTTAACGCCAAAATAACGCTTTCTTTCAATAATTTTTTGTATCTTTGTGCCATTATTTTTAGAAGCATATTTTTACATGACAGAAGAAGAAAAAATCTTAGGCGAGAATGAATATTCAGCCCAAAATATCCAAGTATTGGAGGGTTTAGAGGCTGTTCGTAAACGTCCCGCCATGTACATTGGTGACATCAGTTTCAACGGACTGCATCATTTGATTAACGAGGTGGTAGATAACTCTATCGACGAGGCTTTGGCAGGCTTCTGCGATAAGATTGAGGTTATCATCAATGAAGACAATTCAGTGGTTGTTCAGGACAATGGTCGCGGTATTCCTGTAGATATACATGAGAAAGAACAAAAATCAGCCTTAGAGGTGGTGATGACAGTGCTCCATGCTGGTGGTAAGTTCGACAAAGGTTCATATAAAGTGTCAGGTGGTCTGCATGGCGTGGGTGTGTCTTGTGTGAACGCACTTTCAAAGAAGATGATCTCGCAGGTATTTAGAAACGGCAAGATCTATCAACAAGAATATGCCTATGGCAAACCATTGTATGATGTGAAGGAGATAGGCGTGACTGACAAGACTGGTACTCGTCAGCAGTTCTGGCCAGATGACAGTATATTTACCGAAACGGTATATAATTATGACCGTGTGGCAAACCGTATGCGTGAGTTGGCATTCCTGAATGCAGGCATCACCATCGAACTGACAGACATGCGCAAGGATGCCGAGGGCAACAACCGCCACGATGTGTTCCACTCTGACGACGGTTTGAAGGAGTTTGTGCGCTACATTGACTCATCCCGCGTACATCTGTTCAATGATGTTATCTATATTAACACAGAAAAGCAGGGTATTCCTATTGAGGTGGCTGTGATGTATAACACAGGCTTTAGCGAGAACCTGCACTCTTACGTAAACAACATCAACACCATAGAAGGCGGTACGCACTTAACCGGTTTCCGTCGTGCTTTGACCCGCACCTTGAAGAAATACGCTGAAGACAACAAGATGTTGGAGAAGGCGAAAGTGGATATCGACGGTGAGGATTTCCGAGAGGGTTTGACTGCAGTGATTTCCATCAAGGTGGCAGAGCCTCAGTTTGAAGGACAGACCAAGACTAAATTGGGTAACAGCGAGGTGGCTGGTGCTGTTGATCAAGCTGTTGGCGAGGCATTCTCTATCTATTTAGAGGAGCATCCTAAAGAATCAAAGATAATTGTTGACAAGGTGATACTGGCTGCTCAAGCCCGTGTGGCTGCCCGAAAGGCTCGTGAGACCGTACAGCGTAAGTCTCCAATGAGTGGTGGTGGTATGCCTGGCAAACTGGCCGACTGCTCAAGCAAAGACCCAGATGAATCAGAGTTGTTCCTGGTGGAGGGTGACTCCGCAGGTGGCTCAGCTAAACAGGGTCGCAACCGTGCCTTCCAAGCTATCTTGCCTTTGCGCGGTAAGATTCTGAATGTGGAGAAGGCTCAGTGGCACAAGGCTTTTGAGAGCGACGAGGTGAACAATATCATCCAGGCACTGGGCATCCGCTTCGGTGTGGATGGCGAGGACAGTAAGATGGCCAACTTGGATAAGATTCGTTATAAGAAGGTGATTATCATGACCGATGCCGACGTCGATGGCTCTCACATCGACACACTGGTGATGACATTTTTCTACCGCTATATGCCAGAGGTGATTGAACGTGGCTACCTGTATATCGCTACGCCTCCACTCTACCTCTGCACCAAAGGCAAGGTGAAGGAATATTGCTGGACTGACCAGCAACGTCAGCGTTTTATCGACACCTATGGCGGTGGTCAGGAAGGTGCTATCCACACACAGCGCTACAAAGGTTTGGGTGAGATGAACCCAGATCAGCTGTGGGAAACCACCATGAACCCAGAGAACCGTATGCTGAAGCAGGTTGATCTAACCAATGCTACGGAGGCCGATTATATCTTCTCAATGCTGATGGGTGAGGATGTGGGGCCAAGACGTGAGTTCATCGAGAAGAACGCTACTTATGCGAATATTGACGCTTAAACGGCTTTTCGCACCTTACAACCATAAGAAAAGGAAAACGCTCTGGCTGAAACAGGAATAGTCCTCGTTTGCCAGGGCGTTTTAATTTTACTCCCCCGTCGCTTTGCGACACCCCCTCTACTTTAGAGGGGGAGTTTGGGGGGCTTGTTTGTCTGGGCGTTTTATGCAAAAACTATTTCCTTTTTTCCTCTGCTTTGGTATATTCTTCTAAGTAAGTGTTATAGAGGTCTTCGTAACGCTGATTATCGAAGGCTGATTCTCGCTTTTTGACAAACTCTGCCATATCATCTTCCGAGATATTCATAATCTTCTTGTTATGTTCATTATATTGCTGGAGCTGCAATGCAATCACCTTGATGTCGAAAAGGAAATAAGGGAGATCGTAATTCAGCATATAGTCCAATTCGTCTTTCTCATGATGGGAAAAGAAATCTTTCATCAGACTTGAATAAGTATTGTCCTTCAAATAGTTACGCCAATAATAGCACCCACTCACATTGTCGATGAAGACGGCATTGTCCAAAGTGCTCCAGATGTCGGCACTTGAGCTGAAGATTTTCTCATTATATTCATTGAATTCCAGCATACGGAATTTATGCGTAAACATGAAGGGATTCTTATTCCACAGACTATTATCTTCCCGCAACTGGTCCTGCAACTTGATGCATTCTTCCAGTATATCAATATAGTCGTTGAGTTTATCGATGCTATCGTCAATGTCGTGCAGAATCATCATCGCCATCTGGCGTTGTGCCTGACGATTCTCGTAGCGTTGAATAAGCTCAGCCGTACCAAACGTCAATACAATAGACATAGTAGTGGCGATAAACGTCATCAGCAACTCGGAAAAGAACTTCTTTACACCCGTTACATTCATCTTTGACACATTCTTAGCATCCATATCTTTTCATTTTATGTAGTTACGTTTCTTCAACTCAGCCACAGCATCTTCCAACTCATGGTACCACTCTTCGCCAAACTTACGGATGAGGGGCTCTTTTAAGAACTCATAAACCCGCACATCCAGTTGTTCACCTAAAAGAACAGCAGCCTTGCACACATCCCAACGATGGTAGTTCAAGGCATCTAAATCCCCTACTTTCTTGTGACGAATGGGATAGAGATGACAGGACAAGGGTTTATAGAACTTGGTCTTACCTTCACGATATGCCTTCTCCAGTGCGCAATAGCAGCAGCCCTTTTCATCATAGCAAGTAAAGACACAGTCTTTGTTGTTGACGATAGAAGTGACAAGTTGCCCTTCAGGATCGGCATACGCCACCCCCTGCTTGTTGATGACCTTGCGGGCAGAGATGGAGAGCTGATCCCAGATGACTGGCAACACCTCCTCGATTTGCATGATCTCATCCAAATCAACAGGTGCCCCTGCATCGCCTTCGATGCAGCAGGCACCCATACATTTTTCCAAGTCGCAGACAAAGCGCTCAGTCAGCACCTCATCGCTAATCAGTACATCACCTATCTGGTACATTTACTTAATCAAGTCGTTGCCTGTCATCTCAGCTGGCTGAGGCATACCCATGATGTGCAGGATAGAAGGAGCCACATCGGCCAGCACGCCATTCTCTACCTTAGCATCTTTGTTAGCGGTAACATAGACGAAAGGTACAGGGTTGAGCGAGTGAGCTGTATTAGGTGTACCATCTTCGTTGAGAGCGTGGTCGGCATTACCATGGTCGGCGATGATAATCACCTCATAGTCGTTAGCCTTGGCAGCCTCAACGGTTTCCTTCACACAATTGTCGATAGCTACAACAGCCTTCTCAATAGCAGGATAGATACCGGTATGACCCACCATGTCACCATTCGCATAGTTCACCACGATGAAATCATACTGCTGAGTATTGATAGCCTCCACCAACTTGTCCTTCACCTCGTATGCACTCATCTCAGGTTTCAGGTCGTAAGTAGCTACCTTTGGAGAAGGCACCAGAATACGATCTTCGCCAGCGTAAGGAGCTTCACGTCCGCCGTTGAAGAAGAAAGTTACATGGGCATACTTCTCTGTCTCAGCAATGTGCAACTGCTTCTTGCCGTTGTTAGAGAGGTATTCACCCAACGTATTCTCCACATTCTCCTTGTCGAACAGGATGTGAACGCCCTTGAAAGATGCATCATAAGGAGTCATGCAGTAATACTGCAGATTCTTGATGGTGTGCATGCCCTGCTCAGGCATATCCTGCTGAGTCAGTACGGTGGTAATCTCCTTAGCGCGGTCGTTGCGATAGTTGAAGAAGATGAATACATCGCCTTCCTTTACGCGACCATCAACGGTGCTATTAACAATAGGCTTGATGAATTCGTCGGTAACGCCTTCGTCATAAGACTCCTGCATAGCACGTACCATATTGTCACTCTGCTTGCCTAAGCCATGTACCAACTGATCGTAACCTACCTTTACACGTTCCCAACGCTTATCACGATCCATGGTGTAGAAGCGACCAATGATGGATGCCACCACACCAGCACTCTGCTTGCAATGAGCCTCAACCTCTTCAATGAAGCCCTTACCGCTACGAGGGTCAGTATCACGACCATCCATGAGGCAGTGAATGAAGGTACGACCTTCCAGACCATATTCTTTAGCGATATCGCAAAGCTTGAACAGATGATCCATAGAACTGTGTACACCACCGTTGCTGGTCAAGCCCATGATGTGCAGACCTACGCCATGCTCTTTGGCATAACTGTAAGCATTGATGATTTCCTTGTTCTTCAGGATGCTGCCATTTTTGCAGGCACGGTTAATCTTCACCAAGTCCTGATATACGATACGTCCAGCACCGATATTCAAGTGACCCACCTCAGAGTTACCCATTTGCCCATCAGGCAGACCCACGTTCTCGCCAGAAGCCTGGAGCTGAGAATTAGGGTAGTTAGCAATCAAATAATCCCAATAAGGAGTTGGGGTACAGAAAATCACATCGTCTTTGTGACGATCTCCAATACCCCAACCATCCAAAATCATTAATAACGCTTTCTTAGCCATTACTTCACGAAGTCAGACATGTTCAAGAATTTTGCAGACTCTTCCAGACGGCCGAACTGCTTGCCACTATTGGTGTCTTCAATCTCGATGAAGAAGTACTTGTTGCCATTTGCATAGAACTTATCGAAGATGTTCTTGAAGTTCATTGCACCAGAAGCACCCAGTACCATGAAGTCCTTAATATGCAACATCTTGATGCGGTCAGCACGACGAGTCAGCCATTCCACAGGATCCTGCTGGCCCATTACAGTCCAGTAAACATCGAGCTCGAAGATAACGTTAGCAGGATTAGTGTTGTCCATATAGACATCTTCGATAATCTGTGCGCCCTGCATTCCCATACCAGAGAACAGGTCACCCAGAACGGCAGCCTTACTGTCAGCAGTAACCTTAGCCATCTCCATGTTGTGGTTGTGGTAACCGAACTGGATGCCACCAGCCTTAACAACCTCACCAGAGATGTTCAGCAGGTTAGCGAAGTCCTTAGCATCATCAATGCAGTTCACTGTACGAGGAGGCATCATTGGCTGTACCAGATACTCAACACCCAACTTAGCGTGGTCTTCTACTACCGGCTTCCAGAACTCTCTCACGTCGTTAGCCATCTGCTTCAGGGTCTTTGGCTTCTGTGCAGGAGCACCAGGACGCTGGAACATACCACCCATCAAGACACCAGGAGTAACGTGAGAACTAACAATCTTCAGGTCATTGTCATCAGCTGCCTTCTTGAAGTCAGCCAAAGAAACACCACTAATGTTATGCTGATCAGCATTGTAGCCAGCGAGCTCCAAGTTCTTGATGCCCATCTCACGGATGCGCTTAAAATTAGCTGACAAATCGCCCTGAGTCAGTTCCGGACCCAGTGTGTAAATCTGCAAACCTAAACCTTTGTTCTTGTTCTCAACTGGAGCAGCAGGAGTAGCCTCCTTAGTGTTACATGCTGCCAAAGCGCCTAATGACAGGAGAGAAGCGCTCTTTAAGAAATCTCTTCTATTGATCATTTCAGTTTAATATTATTAATATGGTATATGAAAATTAGAAGGCACAGCTTTCGCAAAGCCGTGCCTCCATGTTGATTGTCTATTTATTTAACCCAAGGCTGAGCATTGATGAACTTCATTGAAGCCTCAACGCGCTGCATCTGCTTGCCGCTATCAATATCTTCAATCTCGCAGAACAGATACTTATTGCCATTCTTATAGAACTGCTCGAAGATCTTCTGGAAGTTCATAGCACCAGAATCACCCAGTACCACAAAGTCCTTCACGTGCATCAACTTGATGCGGTCTGCACGCTTCTGCAACCAAACAACAGGATCCTGCTGACCCATTACAGTCCAGTAAGTATCCATCTCATAGATAACGTTTGAAGGATCAGTGTTGTCCATCAGCAGATCCATGATCATAGGACCATCAGCAGCTGTCAGCGGAGTCAATACGGTAGGCAGGCGGAAGCCCTTAACACCCTTGACCATGCGGGCAAATTCCATATTGTGGTGGTGGTAACCGAACTTGATACCAGCAGCCTTGAATATCTCACCACTCTTATTCAGCATCTCAGCAAAAGCCTTTACATCGTCTTCGGTGTTCAGATAAGCCATCATTGGGTGAACAACATACTCGATACCCTGCTTAGCATGATCCTCAGCAACCTTCTTGAATGACTCAGCAACCTTGTTAATCATAGAGCGGTTGAACTGACCATCGCTACCATCGCGGCTCTCGCGACCAGCTACGCCTGAGAACAATCCAGGAGCATTCACATGTGAACTTGGAATCTCCAAACCAGCATCGTTAGCCATCTTCTTGAACTCAGTGAAATCAACGCCACCTACCTTATTGGTGTTTACATCGTAACCTGCCAGCTCAATGTACTTAAAGCCCATGCCATTCAGGCGCTTGAAGTTGTCTGCCAGATTGCCAGCATACAACTCATTGCCCAGCGTGTAGATTTGCAAACCAAAATACTTGTCTGTTGAATTAGCCTCAACAGCTGGAGCAGCTGCTGTCTCCTTAGAATTGCAAGCAGCCAAAGCGCCCAAAGATAACAATGAAGCGCTCTTCAGAAAATCTCTTCTATTAACCATAATTTTACTAATTTTAGTGTATTTGGCTGTAAAGTTAGGCTTTTTCAATGAGATATTAACAATTTACTGATTTAATTTTTCTAAAATACGTGCATTTTGTCTCATATAACGGCATAAAAAGAGCAGAGCTGGCTTCACAGCCAGCTCTGTCTTATAATTTTAACCCAAATTTTCTTTTTATTAAGACTTTACAAAGCCCTTACCAAGTAAGTACTTCGCACTTGCCTCAGCACGCTCTAACTGCTTGCCACTGTTAATATCCTCGATTTCTACGAACCAGTTGCGATGACCGTTTGCATAGAAATTGCTGAAGATATTCTCAAAGTTCATAGCACCAGAAGCACCAATCACAATGAAGTCCTTAATGTGCAACAGTTGGATACGATCCTTATACTTGTTAATCCAAACAATAGGATCCTGCTGACCCATTACTGTCCAATAGCAGTCAAGCTCGAACAATACGTTCTGCTTATCAGTACCCTCGATGAATACTTCCTCAATCGTCTTAGGTTCTGGAGAGTTGTCACCAGGACGACGGAAGCCACGCTGATAGTAAGGAGTTACAGCCTCACCGCCAGGGATTACCTTGTTAAACTCGTTGCTGTGGTTGTGATAACCGAACTTGATGCCGTTCTGACGCAGCAACTCACCTACCTTATTGAAGATTTCAGCTACATTCTGAGCATCTTCCAGGTTGTTGATTGTAGGCAGACTTGGCTGAACAATGTACTCAACACCAAACATCTTGTGATCAGGAAGAATCTTCTTCCAGAAGTCCAAGATCTGAGTCTCAGTGCTCTTGTCATACTTAGCACCACGCTGCAGGTTAGGAGTCATGTGTGAGCTGACAATCTTGATACCAGCATCATCTGCCATCTTCTTGAAGTCAGCTGCAGAAGTAGGAGCACCACCACCGAAGCTTGAGAACTGGCCGTGACCCTTGCTGTCGTCAAAGCCGTAGAAAGCCAACTCAACCTGATCGAAACCATAGCTCTTCATCTTCTTCAGTGCGTCAGCTGGATTATTCAGCAACTCACCACCGAGAGAGTAAGCCTGGAAACCAAGGTTAGAACCAGCCTTAGGAGCCTGTGCTGTAGCAGCAGAAATGCCGTCAACACCATTCATGCCATTAGCTGCACTCATTTTAGAAGCTGCCAATGCGCCCAGCGTCATGAAAGACGCGCTCTTAAGAAATTCTCTTCTGTTTGCCATAAATTTGATTAAACTAAAGATTTTATAAAAACATAAATTTGGGTCAAAGGTACGACTTATTTTTTATAAATCAAAGAAAAATTGCATAAAAAACTATTCAACTGGCTTTTTATTTTCACTGAATATTCATAAATTTGTACAAATTTTCATGCAATATGTTGTATCCTTACCTGAGAAACACCATTGAAGCTGGCTGCGATGAAGCAGGAAGAGGCTGTTTGGCAGGAGCTGTCTATGCCGCAGCCGTTATCCTGCCTCTTGATTATCAAAATGAATTGTTGAATGATTCCAAACAACTAACCGAACGTCAGCGTTACCAGCTACGCCCCATCATCGAGAGAGATGCAGTCGCTTGGGCAATCGGCATTGTCACCCCTGAGGAAATAGACAAGATTAACATCCTCAACGCTTCTATACTTGCCATGCACCGAGCTTTAGAACAGCTGACCCCCCAACCTCTCCACATTATTGTGGATGGCAACCGTTTCAAGCCCTACGCAGACATCTCCTACCAAACCATCGTTAAAGGTGATGGCAAATACCTCAGCATAGCCGCTGCCTCAGTCCTGGCCAAGACTTATCGTGATGATTATATGAACGAGCTCGATGCCCAATACCCAGGATATGATTGGTGCCATAATAAAGGATACCCCACTAAGGCACATCGTGCTGGTATTCAACGATTAGGCACTACACCTTATCATCGCATGAGCTATAATTTGCTCGGCGACGGACAGCTTTCGTTCGATTTTTAACAAAAATGATGATTATTTTTTTGTTATGTCTTATCTTTACATTACCTTTGCATCAATTAATATAATAGTATTTTAACCATGAAATTATTAAAGTTATGCATGATGGCGGTGGCTGTTGCAGTCACCCTCCCAGTTGCGGCACAATTCCGCCGCACCCCTACTCCTAATGACACTTTACAGTCTGTCAGGGTTTCTCCAAAGGGAGATGTTACTTTTAGTATTTATGCACCTAATGCCAAGGAGGTAAGAATCAACGCTGAATGTGCACCTTTCGGTCAGCCAGTGAATGTGGTGAAGAGCGATGTGGGCGTTTGGTCGGCTACCATCCCCGGTGTGAAGGACGGTGTGTATCGTTACAACTTTGTAGTGGACGGTGTTACCGTACAGGACTCTAAAGATGCCGGTGTGGCCAATGCCAGGGCTTTGGCTGTAGTGGCTACCGATGCCAACGCTTTCTTTGTTAACAAGGATGTGCCTCATGGCGCAGTGGCTCAGCGCTGGTATTACTCAAAGCCACTGAAGGAGATGCGTCGCATGCACGTGTGGACACCCGCCGGTTATGAAAAGAGTGCCGACAAACTGCCTGTATTATATTTGGTACATGGTGGTGGCGACAACGATACATCTTGGCCGGGTGTGGGTCATGCAGGCTTCATTCTCGACAACCTGCTGGCTGAGGGCAAGATGGTGCCTATGATTGTGGTAATGCCTAATGGCAGCATCGACATGCCCGATGGCAATATCCAAGGCGAAGTGCCAGTGTTTGCAGAAGACATGATTCAGAGCATTATTCCTTATATCGAAGCCAATTATCGGGTACTGACCGACAAGGATCACCGTGCTATGGCTGGTCTGTCAATGGGTGGTATGGAAACGATGGAAACCGCGCTTTACCATCCTGAGATGTTTAGCTATGTATGGGTACTCAGTTCATCATTCGCTCCTGGCGACAAGAATAAATATGAGGCTGAACGCATCCACCTGAAGAATGACGCTGCCAAGATCAATGCCAATATCAAGCAGCTGGTGTTTACCCAGGGTGGTCCTGAAGACATAGCTTACAACAACTGCAAGGAAACCCTCAAGTTGTTTGACGAGGCTGGCATCAAGTACGAGTTCAGCGAGATGCCAGGTGGCCATAGCTGGCATGTATGGAGACATAACTTGCGTGACTTGGCACCAAGGATATTCAAGTAAGTTAAATTTTAAATCTTATATTAATTAGTTTTATGAAAAAAGCATTATTTACCATCGCTTTGGCATTTTTTGCCATTTCAGGCTTCGCACAGCAAGCGCTGTTCAGCCGCAATGTCGTTAAGTCTCCAGAGATTAACGCCGACAACACCGTAACTTTCCGTCTGCATGCACCAAAGGCTATCACCGTTCAGCTGACAGGTGATTGCGTGGATGGTGTTGTTAGCATGAAAGAGGACTCTTTAGGCGTATGGAGCTATACCACCGCTAAGTTGGAGCCAGAGCTCTATTCTTACAGCTTTATCGTAAACGGAATGCGTGTTCCAGACCCATCAAACATCTACCAGAACCGTGATGTGGCTACTTGGACCAACATCTTCATTGTCAGTGCCCAGAAGGGTGACAAGGGCGACCTCTACAGCGTGAACAAGGTGCCTCATGGCAACCTCTCTAAGGTATGGTACGACAGCCCAACACTGAAGCTGACCCGCCGTATGACCGTTTATACTCCTGCTGGCTATGAGACAGGCAAGAACTATCCTGTGCTCTACCTGTTGCATGGTGCTGGTGGCGACGAGAACGCATGGTCAGAATTAGGTCGTGCAGCCCAGATCCTCGACAACCTGATTGCTACAGGCAAGGCTAAGCCTATGATCGTGGTAATGACCAACGGTAATCCTAACACTGCTGCTGCTCCTGGTGAGTGGGACTTCGGCATGTATCAGCCATCTATGGGTGGCGGTGGCGTTCAGATGCCTCAGGCTGCTGCTTCTATGGACGAGAGCTTCATGGATGTTGTGAACTTCATCGAGAAGAACTACAAGGTAGCTAAGAATAAGGCAAACCGCGCTATCTGCGGTCTGTCAATGGGTGGTGGTCACTCATTCGCTATCTCAAAACGCTTCCCTACTACCTTCGACTATGTAGGTCTGTTCTCTGCAGCTATCTCAGTTGGCCAGTGGGGCGACCGCACTCCGCTGCTTGACCGCATGAATACCAACGCCGAATACAACAAAGATATGGCTGCTTTGTTTGGTGCAAAGCCAAAGCTCTATTGGATTGCTATCGGTAAGACCGACTTCCTGTATCAGCAAAATGCCGATCTGCGCAAGTGGTTGGACAGCAAGGGCTATCCTTACACCTACCGTGAAACCGACGGTGGTCACATCTGGAGAAACTGGCGTATCTACCTGAGCGAATTTGCACAGATGATCTTTAAATAATGAATATGAAACTTCATTTATTGGCAATAACACTGCTGGCTTTGGCTTCTTGCTCAAGCCAGCAGTCTGTTAATAACCCCATCCTCAACATTGAGGGCGGGCAGATTCAGGGTGCAATATCCAACGACCCTGACGTGATCGTGTATAAAGGTGTTCCCTACGCTGCTGCCCCTGTGGGTGACCTGCGATGGAAAGCGCCACAGCCTGTCACTCCTTGGGAGGGCGTAAAGGTGGCCGACCAATGGGGGGCTGCCGCTATGCAGAACAGCGGTAAGGCTACAGGCGATTTCTATTTCAAGGAATTCTATGCCGATGGTGACCCTGCTTTCAGCGAAGATTGTCTTTTCCTGAACATCTGGACACCTGCTGATGCGGTGGGACAAACCGATAAGAAACTGCCGGTGGCCATGTGGATACATGGTGGTGCCTACGACCACGGCTATGGCTATGAGGTAACAATGGACGGCGATGCATGGGCAAAGCGTGGTGTTATCCTTGTCACCATCAACTACCGCGTGGGCATCTTCGGCTTCTTGGCTCATCCTGACTTGATAGCCGAAGACGCAAAACACGCTCCAGGCAACTATGGTACCCTCGACCAGATTGCTGCCCTGCAATGGATTAAAAACAACATCGGGCAGTTCGGTGGCGACCCATCCAACATCACCATCCTCGGACAGAGTGCCGGAGCGGCCAGCATCAAGAACCTGGTGATGTCACCCTTGTCAAAGAAACTCATCAGCCATGCCATCATCCAGAGTGGAGGTGGCATCGATGAGCAGGTATTGCCAGAGCAGTCACTAACCGAATTTGCCGTTGATTGCAAAGCTTTTATGGATGAGAATGGCTTGACCGATTTGGATAAGATGCGTGCTGCCAGTGCCGAGAAATTGATGGAAATCTTCAACAACAAACCTCAGCAGCTTCGTTTCCGTCCACATTATGACAGCGTAAACATCCCATACGGCTTTACAGCTGCTACGTTCGATGGCACCATTGCCAATGTACCTTACATGATCGGCTATTGCGCCAACGACAATCCCACCATGGGGGCAGGCATCCAACGTTTTGCCACTGAGCGAAAGAAACAGCACAAACAACCGGTTTATACTTACTTGTTTGCTCGTCCTTTGCCTGGTGACAATGCCGGTTCGTTCCATTCATCTGAACTTTGGTACATGTTCCATACCCTCGACCGTGCTTGGCGTCCATTTACTGAAGCCGACTATGCACTGGCCGATAAGATGACCGATGCCTGGACCAACTTTGCTAAAACTGGTAATCCCAACTATCCAGACAAGACCGATTGGAAACCTTACGACCCCGAAACAGACTTCACTTACGTGTTCGATGTAGAGTAAAAGACTGGAGGATGCGGTTGCTGATTAACCCGCATCCTCTTTTTATTTCCGCCCGAATTCAGCTGGCATATCCTAATAGCAAACTTCAGGCATATGGTCCAAATGAACACAGATATTGGGCAATCATATCCTTGAAATACAGGTCATTGAAACTCTTGTTCCGAATATATTCTATCTTCAATTCCTTATCATTGACGGTCTTGGCGGTATATGCAGATAGGAAAAATATTTGGATATCGCCCTTCTACAAGATGCAACGCTGATATCACCGTATCGGTACCAAGCGTATCACTGCAATCAGTACCATGCTAGAGCTTGAATCGGTATCGTCTGTATCCCTGCAAATGGTACCAAGCTTATCGGCTCTGCCTAACAGGTTTCAAAGTTAATCATTTTTCCCGACGCATAGATTCTCCTTTTAATTCTATATTTGTTGCCATTCCTCATAGATGCGGCAGACTTCTTCGATTGTCATGTACTTCAAATTTACGATAGATTAAAAAGCAGCGCAAAGGTACACACAAAAGCAGACAATACGGGGTTTACAGATGACTTACCAAACAACAATAGTCTTTTATTCGTTTCCCTCTTTTATCCACAAAGTCCAATTCTTTATTTATCCAAGAAATATAAGATTCTACAGAAGGAGGCATTGGATTTGAAACAAAGAGAGGCGTATCTAACCAAAGCTTAACATTAAGGTTTTCATCAACACAATCTTGAAAAAAGAAGAAATCCACATATCCCTTGAAATCAACAAATAGTTCAAAAAACTCTTTACTTCGTTGGAATGCAGTATCTAAGGGTGAACTCTCACCATTATAGAAACGTCTGATGCATTCCAATGTCAAATCCCATCTGTCACAAATCTTAGGGCTACAACCTCTTGCCTGATTCATGCTCCACTTCACCTGAGGAAAAATAACACTACCAGCTATTGTATATGATTTACGCAAATAGTTTTCCCGATACTGAGGATACTCAAGAATATCATGCTCTACTTTATTTCGTAACTTATATCGAGCATTCATAAAACTGACAATAATGGAATCGCTACCAAAATAAAAATCCCTCCACCTTAAATATCCATTCTTAGCAACCTCTAGTTTCATGAATTGACCATTAGGAAGCTGCTTACTCCATAAGAGTTGATGATAAGACCTCAAAGTCTTGCTTGCATAATCGGGATCTTTACCTTTACTATCAGCCCTTACATCAAAAGTAATATCTATTTCAACGACATTCATAACCCTATTCATTAATCTTGAAAGACAATTGATCAGCTTCTTAATTGAATCTTGCATTATCACCCACCTTTTCCAACCACATCTTTTCTTCAAATGAAACATCATCGTCTATAATTGCGACCATTTTAAAAAAGGAATATAAACATGAAAAATATTGCTTTATTAAATCCCATCTCTTACTTCGTTTAAGAATCTCAGCTATAAAGAAATAATCATCTCTAGGATAGTTCTCAAAAGCCTTCTCTGTTTTGTCAAAATTAACCTTAAAAGGTTGAACTTTATAAAATATTATTTTTATATCATCATATGTAGTATTTAAAAATCTTTTACTGTTTAAAATAGAGTATGATAAGAGAAGTAAAGCAAAACCTTCTTTATTATTCAAGTCATCTATACTATGACCCATTAGTGTAAACAGTTTTCTAACGTCAGCATGAAACAAAAAAGACAGCTTATCTGAGGAATCACCAAACGTATAAGGTAAACTATTATCAATAATGCTACTTATTGTTTCGTTCTTATCGAAATAACCATAAAGTCTAATTATTGGTTTTATTGTTTCTTTGAGATTATAAAATAAATCACTAGAAATATCAGAAAGATAAGAAGGAACTATATTCATAATAGTATCATGAACATTAATCATATCAATCTCTTTACTCTGAGTGTTAGGTTTTATTTTAGTAGCTTTTGATCTAACTTTTTTCGCTAAAAAGCGATATATTGGCATAATATATAAGAGGGCGAGGAACCCTACTATACCTGCTATGCTAGTTATTATTTCTTTAGTAGAATACTTGTTACCGTTAAAAATGAGACCTAAAAGAGCAATTACCAACAGGACTGTACAAAAACCTCTAAACAAAGAATAAATAAGAAATAAACAAGAAGGTTCACTCTTATAATTAGCATCCCTTATGTTTTGTACCTTTTTAGAAGAAACCTTATCCCTACGATAAAGTCCTGTACCAGGAACACCTGTATTCAAGTACATTTCATTACTTGTTATATTTACACTAGCACCTTTTTTCCCAATAGTTGTGCTAATGCCACTTTTACTGATGTTTAATTTAACACCAGGCAATAACTGAATCCTTTTTCTATATCTCCAAGCCATATTAAAAATCAATTTCAAATAAAACGATGCTACTGCAAAAAGTTATCTCGTTTAAGCGCTGCTCTCTAAAAAACAAGAGTCTGACTATATAAGCACGAAACGTGCACTATTACTCATCCGCATTCCAGGTGCTTGATCAAACCCTTCCGAGAAACAAGTAACGCCCACCCATAGCGTGAACGTCTGCAAGTTAAATTCGAAAAATCTTCTGCGACCATCTTTGGAATGTCTTATAAACAGCAAACGCTTTGTTACACCCACACAAAAACACACTGGCATCTCCGCTGAGGCATTTGCCAACGTTCAGGGCAAAGGTAGAAAAAGGAAATAAATAATTCAAGCGGTATGGAAGAAATCTGATATGGGAAGTAAGAAAAAAGGATATTCCTCTCTACCTAACATAATAGTTGAGTTTGTAATCTGCCATTAAATTGTTAAACTCGCTTTTTTAAGGAACGTAACATCATCCCATGCTTTGATTACCGTCCTGGATAAAGATCAATGAAATTCTCACGAGCTTTAGTAATCGCACGAGGGTCAAGGTCATCCATACAGGCATCTTGTATTACCTGTGCAGACCAGTCTATTTCAACATCGTTTTGCTCGTCCAAGATATCGTCTCTACGAGAATTCTTCAACTCCATTAATGAGTCATCCAACCTCTGCCATGCCTTGTTATGCGCATAAACGGGCTGTCTCTTCATGTGTCTTGGCACATGGATGACCAATACTGTTTTGTGAGTATCATCTGCGATAAAAAACCTCTACTAGCAGACCCTCAGGCTGTAGATTTGTACATTGGTCTATTAAACGTAGCTTTGCTTTTTGCACATCGTAGTTGTAGGTGTCCGTTCCAACAATGCTCTGAGACCTATCCAAAAACGATAAAAAAAGAATATACATATTGTTTTAATTTGTATATTTGCAGTATCATAACCTAAAAAAAGACCATTATGAAGTTACAAAGAAAGCTGATTCCACTATTGATGCTGTTATTTCTCCAAGTAACAGTCAACATGCAAGCTACAAAATTCATCGATTTAAGAGTAATTGATAAGGATTACCTGATGGTGCATCTGCGCGATGGCGAGGTACACTATCGCGATGATGCCACAGGAGCCAGTGCCTACCTGGGTCACACATTTGTAGAAGGTGATGACACCCTGTTTGTGTTTGGGCAGCGCCTGCAAACCGAAGTGGCACAGCAGGCTGCCAAATGGCGCGTCCGCTCTGACGATGACAAGGCTTTTGGCACTGTACAACCCCTGCACGTTTGGCGCAAATCGAAACCCATGAACTTTGACCATACACTAAAAGCTGAACTCGACCATTGGCTGTTTTTGGAACTGCCTAAATCGATGAAACAAGGATGTTCCTACATAGTAGATATGCCATCAGATATGGGTTCCGACCAAACTTCCGCCAGTATTTGCTTCGATGTATGGAACACCCCATCGGAAGCTTTGCATGTGAACATCATAGGCTATTCTCCAGCTGAAGCACTTCACCCCGCCGACCTCTATCTGTGGCTTGGCGATGGCGGTCAACGCAACTATAAAGCTTGGGAAGGACGAAAGGTGTATCTCTACAATGTGAATACGCAAAAAAAGACCGCCGCTGGCACTGTGCGTTTCTGGAAACCTGCAACCGCTGCCGAAGCTGAGGCCGGGAATAGAAACCTGACAGGCTCTGACGTGTGGAACATCGATTTCAAAGCCACAGTTCCCGGACGCTACCGCCTGGTGGTGGAAGACGTAGGATGTAGCATGGATTTCGACATCGACAAGGATATTTACTTCCAACCCTATCGCTACAGTCTGCGAGGTTATTATTACATGCGCTTAGGTGAACCCATTGATCCCGAGCATGTTTTCCCCGTTCCACGTCAGCCTCAGTTTATCCCGGAGACTGACCCAAAGGGATTTACTGTCTATTTAACCGACCTAACTCCCTGGAGCCCCGAATGGCGTGCATTGCGCAGTGACGTTTGGGACGAGCCTCACTTCAAACCTGTAATGGCCTCGCTCTTTTGGCAACATCGCCTGCCTGGCAATCCTGTGAACACTGAGGTTAAAGGTGGGCACTCTGATGCCTTCGACTGGGATCGTCACCTGGCTCATGTGAGCAATATCTACGACCTGTTGCTTCCTTACCTGCTAACTAACGGCAGGCTTTCTGAGGATAACTTGGGTATTCGAGAGAGTGGCAATGGCATACCAGACCTGATAGACGAGGCCCGCAACGAGGTAGATTTCTTCTTGAGCATACGCGATGGCGAAGGATATTCGCAAGGAGTAACCAACCCCAGCAACGACTGGACCGTGATGTATCAGGCAGGATGTACCAACATGGCAGCATGGGCCAATGCCGCCAACTGTGCCATCTTGGCCGAGGCTTTCCGCATACAAGGGAATGACTCCCTACGCACCTATTATACCGAAGAGGCCATCCGTGCCTTCCGCTATGCCAGTCGCCCACCGCTGGAGGAGCAAATGCTGGATGAACAGCAAGATGTGGGTAGCATGAGTATGCGTGGACGTGACTTCCGCCAGATGGCAGCTGCTTATCTTTACAACTTGACAGGCGACACCGAATGGGAACGCGTCTTTGCCGACGAAAGCATGATCAAAGACGGACATTCACTACTAATACGCCTGGGTCGCAGGGGAGCTCCAGCTGCTGAGGCAGCCTATCATCAGTTATGGGCTGCAGCTGCTTACCTGATTTGCCCTCATCCTCGTCACTATGCCGAACTGTACAAAAACTTGCAGGCAAGTATCCGTAAACAAGCTGAGGAGGAAAACGTGAGTCACATGACGAATCGCCCCTCACGACGCACAGCCAACGACCCACGCCATCGTGCTTCAGAAAACCTTCAATTGGTGATGCTCGACCATTATCAGGCCGATGCCAACCGGAAGAAGCTTTTAGAGCGAGCCATGTATATCGAGACGAGTTGGGGTTTGGGACGTAATCCTGGCAACATCGTTGAGATGACAGGCTTAGGTGAGCGTCACCTTACCGATGTTTATAGCACAGGACGCAACGATGGCGACCCAGGTACACACCCAGGTCAGACTCCATTCAATGGCACGGAGACATGGTCGCCTAACAACGGTGGCGATGCGAGGCTCATCTTACAGTATTGCTATCCCAACTGGGATGAAGGCGGATGGCCACAGCAGGAATCGTATTTCAACCAGCGCTATTTTTGGGTAAATGCCGAGTTTACTCCTCGTGAAACTATGAGGGGAAAGATGGCGTTACTGGCTTATTTATATGGAATAAGGTAGATTTACAAAAAAAATCACTATCTTTGCAGCCAATTATAGTTATAAACAATACCATATATGGAAAAGAATTTTAAGAGAACTACCGTGACGGCTGCGTTGCCCTACGCCAATGGTGGTGTTCATATAGGGCATCTGGCTGGTGTATATGTGCCGGCCGACATTTATGTGCGTTATCTCCGTGCAAAAAAACGTGAGGTGATGTTCATCGGCGGCTCTGACGAACATGGTGTGCCCATCACCATCCGTGCCCGCAAGGAAGGCATCACGCCTCAAGAGGTGGTGAATCGCTACCACACGATGATTCGTGACTCGTTCGACGAGTTCGGCATCTCTTTCGACATATACAGTCGCACAACCTCAAAGACTCACCACCAGTTTGCTGCAGATTGGTTCCGTAAACTTTACGACGAGGGCAAGCTGACAGAGGAGACAACAACTCAGCTTTATGACGAGGAAGCAAAGCAGTTCTTGGCAGACCGTTATGTTATGGGCGAATGTCCCCACTGCCACAACCAGGGAGCTTATGGCGATCAGTGTGAGAAGTGCGGACGAGACCTATCACCTACAGAGTTGATTAACCCAAAATCTACTATCTCCGGCTCAACACCTGTTTTGAAAGAGACGAAGAACTGGTATTTGCCCCTGAACGAGTATCAGGACTGGCTGAAAAAATGGATACTGGAGGAACATAAGGAGTGGCGCAGCAATGTCTATGGACAATGCAAAAGCTGGCTCGATATGGATCTGCAGCCTCGCGCTATGACCCGCGACTTAGATTGGGGAATCCCTGTACCTGATGAAGGTGCAGAAGGCAATGTACTCTATGTCTGGTTTGA
>JAGCGS010000050.1 GCA_017649485.1 Bacteroidaceae bacterium
ACAAAAATAATGAGATTTGCGAACAAAATGAGTGAATCAATTATTGCAGAAAGATTATATTGGTGTTCGCGAAATGCAATTTTGTTCGCAAATTGTTCGCAAAACAAAGAAAAAGGAGCTACATTTTTGGTGTAACTCCTTGATTTTCAATGTGGACCAGCTAGGGCTTGAACCTAGGACCTCCAGATTATGAGTCTGTTGCTCTAACCGACTGAGCTACAAGTCCTACTTTTGCCTCTTTTGGAAAAGCGTTGCAAAATTAGTCTTTTCCTTAGAAATATGCAAATGTTTTCTATCAAAACTTGTATGTCCGCTTGGGATTCTTGGGAAACCAACCCCTTCGAACACGCTGTTCCTGTTCGAAAACCTCATGGATGCTCCAAAAGCATGAGAATGCAAAAACGCCAAATAAAGATGATAAAAATAGGTTATCTACATAAATGGCAGCTATTACTCCAGCAATGCCGAAAAATAGAAAACCCCACCAACATTTGGTGCCCCAATAATACTCTGCCTTGATAACAAGCGGATGAAACACTCCGATTATCAAAAATGTGCATATACCTATAACCAAGCCAGCCAAATGATAATCTGCCAAGAATTGCATCACAACGCTATTTGCTTTTTTTAAAACTCAATAGGTACTTCTTTCTTGATGCTCTGATCCAATGAAATCAAGGTTTCAGTGGCATTTACACCAGGAATCTGTTGCAGTTTGTTGTTCAATAAGTCCATGAGGTGTTCATTGTCACGTGCATACACCTTTGTAAGCATGGTGTAAGGGCCTGTTGTGAAGTGACACTCCACAACTTCAGGAATCTTGTTTAGCTCAGTCACCACAGCCTTATACATAGAGCCTTTCTCCAAGCTGATTCCCACATAGGTGCAGGTCATAAAGCCCAAGGACTTAGGGTTTACCTCATAGCCTGAGCCGACGATGATGCCTAAATCTATCATGTGTTGCACACGCTGGTGAATAGCAGCGCGAGATACTCCACACTGAGCTGCCACATCTTTGAAAGGAATGCGTGCATTCTTTGAGATGATGGTCAATATCTGCTTGTCAAGTCTGTCAATCTTATCCATATTTGTAAAAGTTAGAATGGTATATCTATTTGTGAGCAAATATAGGACTTTTTTTGTTCTTGACAATCATTATGACAAAAAAAATGCAGAAAACACATAAAAAAGCCACTCTTGAGAAGCAAGAGTGGCCACTTATTGGTATATTGGGTGTGTTATTTGACAATATCCAGCAATTCAACCTCGAAGATTAAGGCTGAGTATGGTTTGATGTCATCACCAGCTCCACGAGAACCATAACCAAGCTCTTGTGGGATGTAAACAATCCATTTTGAACCTACAGGCATCAATTGCAGTGCCTCTGTCCAACCTGGGATAACTTGGTTAACACGGAAGGTGGCAGGTTCGTTGCGGGCATAAGAGCTGTCGAACTCAGTAGTGCCATCAATCAGCGTACCACGATAGTGTACCTTTACCTGACTATTAGCAGTCGGTTTCTCACCCTTGCCTTCTTTAACGATTTTGTATTGCAGGCCGCTGGCAGTAGTCATCACGCCTTCCTTTGTTTTATTGTCGGCCAGGAACTGCTCACCGGCAATGCGGTTATCACCATAGTTCTTCTCAAGTACGCGCTCATGAAGTTCATTCATCTTCTGGTTAGAGTAAGCCTGAGCCTTCACCTGATCCATCAACTCGGTCTTCTTTGCAATAGCGGCAACAAAGCCCTGAACGAATAAACTGCGGTTCAACTCCATAGTTGAATCGTTTTCAAAGATACTTTGGTTCAGGCCTGGCAGGAAGCTAATCAATCTTTGAGCGACTTCCATACCTACACGGCGGGCGTTGAATTTCTTGTTGTCCACATTATCCAAGCCCTCGTTGAAGCCCTTGAGGAAGTCCACCATCAAAGTACTGTCAACACCCTGTGCCAGCAGATAATCATTCAAACCATCTGTGCGAGAGAATCCAATAGCATAAGATAAAGTGTCGATGTCTGATTTGAAGTTTCCTGATTGTCCTTGTGCTGTGCATGATGACATGAATGTTGCTACTGCCATCACCACAATAATTGATAATTTTTTCATTTTGCTTTGTATTTAATTCATTTATAATATTTTCAGTAATTCAACATCGAATATCAATGCGCTGTGAGGAGGAATAACCTGTCCAGCTCCTTGTGCACCATAAGCCATCTCTGATGGGATGAACAGTGTCCACTTAGCACCCTCTGGCATCAACTGCAGTGCCTCAGTCCATCCCTGAATCACCTGATTCACGCCAAATGTAGCTGGTTCACCACGTTGATAAGAACTGTCGAATACATTGCCATCTAATAAACGGCCTTCGTAATGGCATTGAACGCGATCCGTCTCCTTGGCACGCTTACCTTCCACATTGCCTTGGTTTACCACATAATACTGCAAGCCGCTGGGCAGCTCCACTACACCTTGGCGTTTCTTATTTTCCTCAAGGAACTGTTTGTTTGCTTCCTGTCTCGCAGCAGTCATTTTCTTATCCAGTTCATCAATATACTGGCTGACGATAATCTGAGCAGTCTTGTGATCCAATTCCGGTTTCTTGTCTTCCAGCACATCTTTCACTCCATGAGCGAACTCGTCGATGTCGATATCCTTGGCACCCATGCCAAGCAGGTTCTGGCCAATACCCAGTCCCAAAGCATAACTTACTTGTTTCTGATCCATAATATTCATTCTAAAAGCGTGCAAAGATACTCCTTTTTATTGAAACTTGACGATTTTCTGTAGTTAAATTCTCTAATCATTGCTTTTGTTGAATGTTTTTTATACTTTTGGATGATTAAATACGCACGGACATGAAGAATTTAGTGTTTCTTACAGGTGCTGGTATGAGCGCTGAGAGCGGCATCAGCACATTCAGGGATTCTGGTGGATTGTGGGAGCAGTTTAAGGTAGAAGACGTGGCTTCCATTGAAGGTTATTGGCGTAACCGCAAGCTGGTGTTGGATTTCTACAACCAGCGTCGCAATGAGTTGCAAGGTGTAAAGCCCAATGCAGGACACTATGGAGTAGCAGAGTTGGAAAAGAAATTCAACGTAACTGTAGTGACACAGAATGTGGATAATTTGCATGAAAGGGCAGGTAGTACAAGGGTGGTTCATTTACATGGCGAATTAACTAAGGCTTGCTCTGAGCGTAATCCCAATGATCCTCGCTACATTCGTGAGCTTAAAACTGGTGAGGAGATCCAGTTAGGAGACAAGGCTGGTGATGGCTCTCAGTTGCGTCCCTTCATCGTATGGTTTGGTGAGTCAGTACCAGAGATTGAGACTGCTATCAATTATGTAGAGAAAGCAGACATTCTGGTGATTATCGGTACCAGTCTAAATGTATATCCTGCTGCAGGTTTGTTGCATTATGCACCAAGGGAAGCAGAGATTTACTTGATTGATCCAAAGCCGGTGGAAACTCATTCTTTTCGCAGCATCCATGTAATCCGTAAGGGTGCGTCAGAGGGAGTCAAGGAACTGACAACTATTTTAGAAGGCGAAGGATGAACCAGAGGTGCATGACTAAGGTTGTAGGCCATCCATAGTGTTTCGCCATGATACGGAGTCGTTCTAACAGAGAGGCTTTATGGTGGCGGGTAGTCATGCCTTCCTCCAAGTAGTCAATGAGAATTAGGTGGGTGTTACTGATGACATCCGCCTTTTTCATCATGCGAATGCACCAGTCAAAGTCTGATGAATACTTATATTGAAGCTCGTAAGGTTCTGTCAAATCACGTTTTACAAAGAAAGCTTGGTGACACACCAGCATGCCTTGTTTAAAACTTTTCCAGGTCAATACCTCTGGGGCTTTGTGCCTTCTCATGTGAAGGAATTGCCTGTCAGCATTGACAATAGCGGTTTCGCCATATAGGATTGATGGGATTTCGGTATTGGATGTCAGAGGCAATGTGTTTGCCATTTTCTCCAAGGTATCTGCATCATGAAAAGTGTCGCCTGCATTGAGGAAGCAGAGATAGGTGCCAGTAGCAAAGCGGATGCCTTTATTCATAGCATCATACAAACCGTTGTCTGGCTCACTGATAACCTTCAAATAACTATCCTTGTATCTTTCTATAATTAATAAGGTGTTATCTTTAGATCCCCCATCGATGATGATATGCTCGATTTGCCGATAGGTTTGTTGTTGCACACTACGAAGTGTCACCTCAATTGTTGCCTCTGCATTGTAAGTGACAGTGATGATACTAAACGTAGGAATCGCTTTATTCATAAGTGCCCAACAGTTTGTTATAGACCTGAATATATCGTTTTGCAATCACGCGGCTGGAATAATGCGTTTGTACCTTTCTAACAGCTTCTGCAGACATACGTTCATAATCTGGTGCTTGTAATAACCAGTAGATACCATTGGTAAAATCTTCAGTAGATTTATACTCAGCCACATAGCCATTGTGCAGGTGGTCAATCATCTCAGGAATTCCACCTACATTGAATCCCACACAAGGTACTCCACAGGCCATCGCTTCCATGATGGTGTTGGGCAGGTTCTCTTCCAAAGAAGGAGTAGCATAGAGATCAACACTGTTATATAGGTCAGCAATCTTGTGCTCGTCCATTAGAAACTCCTGGGGAAATACTTTGAAGGGCAACTGATTCTCCAAATAATCAGAACGGTTACCTAAAACCACTACTCCTATCTGCTCCTTCAGTTCTGGATGTTGTTCAGCCAAGAGTTTGCATGAATCAATGAAATACAAAACGCCCTTGCGCTTGTCAGTAATCTTCACAGAGCCAAAAAGAATCAGCTTCATGTTCTTTGGTAATCCGCATCGCTGACGAGAATCTAATTTATTCGTGGGTCGGAAAACAGACGTATTGATGGGGTTGGGAATACTCACAATTTGCTGTCCCTGCAGCAATGCACTCTTACGGGCCTGTCTTTCCATCCACTCACTACAAGTAACATAACTGATGAGCCTTTCACCCAAGTATTGCTTTTTCTTCTTGTAAACGTTGTATGACAAATCATGCTTAGATGGTTTCAGTAGGTATGGGCAATTGCCACACTCATGAAGATAACCCTCGCAATCCCTGGCATGATGACAGATACCTGTGCATGGCCACATGTCATGCATCGTCCAGACAATAGGTTTGCCTGAATCCAGAATCTTCTTGATGCCTTTAAGTGAAAGCATACCTTGGTTTATCCAATGCAAATGGATGATGTCAGCCTGTTGAAATTCTGGTAAATTTGTAATGTCATATCCGGCATTGGCAATATCCACTTTAAAAAGATTCTTACGGTGAAACCCATTCGTCTGCCAAATGCGGATGCGTTCCCATAAAAAATACCATAACAATTTCCAACTATAAGGCAAAGGTACTACTGTTATTTTTTCCGTCTGTTTGTCTCGTACCAGCATCTTAGCCTTAATGCCGTTATCCTTTAAAGCTTCCATCAGTCGTCCGCAAGAAACGGCTGCACCTCCTATCCTTTCTGATGTGTTGATTAAAAGTACACGCATATATGGTTTGTTTTCGGTTGTAAAGGTAGTTAATTATTCCCTATTCTTCAACTTTTTTTCAATCAAACTCCAGTTGGAATGTCACAGGCCACCCATTACTGCCACTCTTAAGTAATGTAATGGTGCCTCCTGAGAGCTTCATGATTTGTCGAGACAACGAGAGTCCAATGCCGCTGCCCTCATGTTTTGTAGTGAAAAATGGCACAAAAATTTGTTCAGCCACATCAGATGGGATGGCAGGGCCGTCATTGCTAACTTGGATAAAGACATGCTCTGTGTCATTGGTAAAAGCCGAGATGTGAATGCGTCCTTGAGCTTTATCGATGGCTTGTGTAGCGTTCTTGATAAGGTTAATCAACATTTGGCGCAACAAGTTAGGATCTGCAAACAACATCAGGTCATCTGGCAAAATCTGTGTGCTTAAGCTGATATTATCTGGAATAATGTTGAGGCTCTTAAGCTGCTGAAAAGCTTCACGGATGTAAAAAGCCTCTGGTTGAGGTTTCTGCAAAGCAGAGAACTTGCGATAACTGTCCACAAATCCTATCAAACCTGTTGAAGTTTCATGAATGGCACGAATTCCCTCGAAGAGAGGACCGTTCTTTATATCCTCACGATGCATGAAGGTGTCACTGATAGAAGAAATAGGAGCTATGCTATTCATAATCTCATGTGTCAGCACTCGGGTTAGCTTAATCCAGGAATCCAGTTCCTTTTCATCCAATTCATTTCGAATATCATTCAATATCAGGATTCTTACAGGATTACTATTTAAGATTGTACGAACACAAGCAACCGAAAGGTTAATCTCTCCCTTATTCGTTTGCAAATGCAAATGGCTCCTATCCCCAGCCTGCATATTTCGCATTAAATCTGCTACATCTTTTCCATAACGTTCCAACTGATTAATAGTACTTACTACTGGTAAGCCCAAGAGTCGTGCAGCAGCAGGGTTGGCTTGTACGATGAAATTATTCTCTGCTATCACCAGAATACCCGTGCTGACGCTTGAGATAATCTGTTCGAAGAACTTCTCACGTTGAATGGACTGTTGCTTCTGTTCATTCATAAGGGTTCCAAACTCATTGATGGTATCTTGCAGAACTCTCTCATTAGCTGATTTAGAAGCTGTGGGCAGACGAAAACTGTAATCATTGTTGCGAATGGCCTCCAGCATCAGGTTACACTTCTCCTTCAGCAACTTTACTCCTTGGCGGTAAATAATCCAGGTCAGTACAAAAATGACAAGACCTATTGCCACTAACACATACTGACTTTTGGCGATACCCCAGGTGCATGTAATGGAGCCTGCTATCAGCATCAAAGCACGACCAGCCGATGTGTTGAGTCTGTTAAATCCCATATCGTTTAATCTTGCTATAAAGTGTCTGTCTGCTGATACCCAATGCCAAAGCCACCTGAGTCATATTCCCCTCAAATTGCACCATCGCCCTTTGGATGGCATCTTTTTCTGCAGCTTCCAATGTCTGCAGGGGAGTTTTTTTCTCCTCTTGTTCTAATGAGGCAGGCTTGGAAGTGTTGTTCAGTTCCAGGTGTCCAGGCTTTAACTCTGTTCCATCCGCCATGATAACAGCTTTTTCGATGGTATGCTGTAATTCACGGATATTACCATACCAAGGATGTCTTTGCAGCATATTGGATGCCTCTGGCGAAATACTTTCCAAATGTCTCCCATATTGCTCATTATATTGCTGTAAAAAACGTTCTGCCAAAGGCAGTATATCCTCTTTGCGTTCTCTCAGTGCTGGAATATGCAGGTGGATGGTATTAATGCGATATAGCAAATCCTCTCGGAAGTTACCTTGCTTCACCATCTCATTGAGGTTGCGGTTGGTGGCACATATCAAACGTATATTGGTGGGTTGTGGAGTATTGCTACCTACTTTCACGAAACTGCGTTTCTGGATGGCAGTCAGCAACTTGGGTTGCAGATGCAAGGGAAGGTTGGCAATTTCATCCAAGAATAAGGTACCTCCGTCTGCTGCCTCAAATCGTCCCATTCGGTCAGTATGTGCATCAGTGAAAGAACCCTTTACATGCCCAAACAATTCACTCTCAAACAGTGTTTCAGTAATGGCACCCATATCTACCGAAACAAAAGGTCCTCCGCTACGATTACTCAAACGATGGATTTCATGTGCCAACATATCCTTACCCGTACCATTTTCACCTGTAATCAAGATATTCGCATCGGTAGTACTCACACGTTTCACTGTCAGCTTCAGCGGGCGGATAGCTTCAGAGTTTCCCCAGTACATTTGGCTTTCTATATTATTAATAGGTGTAAAGTCGGCTTTCTGCTTGGGCTTTCCTTGCTGCGATTTCTCTAATGCCTCTAAGAGGGTCTGCACCAGTTTGGCATTGTCCCAAGGTTTCATGACAAAATCAGTAGCACCTTCCTTCAAACCTGTCACTGCCAGATTGATGTCGGCGTATGCTGTAAACAGTACTACCTGTGTCTGAGGTCTGAGGCGTTTAATCTCCCTGAGCCAATACAAGCCCTCGTTGCCGGTATTCAGCCCCGACTTAAAGTTCATGTCGAGCAAGATGACATCAGGCCTTTTCTGTTGCAGCACAGTAGGCAAGGTCATCGGGCTACTCAACACCAGCACCTGAGCGAAAAAATCACTCAGCAGATACTGCAGAGATGTAAGTATGTTCTTGTTGTCGTCAACGACTAATAATGTTCCTCGCTTGTTCATAAATCTTTAATTATGGGAGCAAAGTTAGTATTTCACCGCCACATTCGCAAGGCATAAAAAGGGAAAAAAAGCGAGTGTCTAATTATTAGACACCAACTGTCCAATAATTAGACACTTTTGGGAAATAACAAAAAGGATAAAATGCTAATAATAAGCAAACTACAAATTTGGCATGGGTTTTGCATTATAATCTGCGTAAGAAATATCTTTTGAACGATGAAGAAAACAATAAAAACAGTAGCACTGGTAACATTGATAACGGTTAACGGTCAATGGCCAACGGTCAGCGGACAGGAAGTTTGGAATGTGGATCAATGCATGTCCTATGCCGTAGCCCATAACCACCAGGTACACCAAAAAGAATTAGAGGTGAAAAACAACCAGATGGACAAACTCAGTGCCATTGGAAGTTTCATGCCTTCAGTTGATGGGGGTGTAAGTGCCCGCTACAGCTTTGGTCGAGGCATTGACCCCGAAACCAATGTTTACGACAACATCTCAACTTTCCATAATAACTATTTCATTGAAGCCTCAATGCCCATCTTCCAAGGCGGTAGTCTGGTAAACCAGGTGCGCAAGGCACAAGCCAACTTGAAGATGGGTAAGGCAGCCTTGCAGGAAGCGCAGGACAATACGGCACTGGATGCCTTCCAGGCATATATCCAGGCGCTTTACTGTATGGGTACTGTCAGGATGGCTAAGCAGAAGTTGGCGGAGAGCGATTCCTTATTATATAAGGCTCGCCTGCAGGAGGAATTGGGCATGAAAGGTATGGCGGATGTGGCACAGATGGAAGCCCAACAGGCTACAGATGCCTACAACTATACCCATCAGCAACACCTGTATGAAACAGCCATGCTGACCTTGAAGCAGAAAATGAACTATCCTATGGAAGAAGCGCTGTTGCTGGACTCAACCTTATTGGATAGCCCTGTGATGGAACAGGCTAATTTGGAGCTGATAGATAAGGAGCAGATCGTGAACCTGGCTTTGGCTGTCAACCCTACCTTACAGAAAAGTATGCTAAATGCTCAGGCTCAGAAGATGCAGAGCAAAGTGGCATGGAGCGAGGTTTTACCCTCTGTAAGTCTGTATGCAGGGCTCAGTACCTCTTACTACAAGCAGTTGCATGTCAGCTCCTACCCATCATTCAGAAACCAGTTCAAGGACAACTATGGATCTTATATCGGTGTGTCACTCAGCGTTCCTATTTTCAATCAGCTGAAGGGGGTAAGTGGTATCCGCAAGGCTCGCAACAGTTATCGTATAGCCCAAGAGCAGTATGAAGAGCAGAAGTTGGAGCTGCGTAAGCTGGTGGAGCAGGCAGTGATGGATCGTGAAGGCTACTTGAAGGAAAGCATCCAAATGGAGAAAAAGGCAGCATCAGATAAGTTAGCCTATCAGGTGACAAAGCGGAAGTATGAGGAGGGTTTGATGACTTCTCTTGATGTGCAGAACAATGCGGCAACTTGGTTGGAGAGCCAGGCAGGACTTTTGCAAAGCAAGCTTACCTATTACCTCAAATGCCGTTTGGTAGAATACTACAAGGGAACTCCCCTAATCCCATAAACCCCATTAATCCCATTGAAAAAAACATAAAACTATGGATATACAATTAGAAAAAAAGAAAGGCATTCAGAAGAAGCACCTGCCTTATATCGCAGGCGGCAGTGTGATACTGTTGTTGTTGGCATGGGTAATATTCGGCAACCATGCATCAACTATGCGAGTGGATAGCAAGTCAGTCAACATCGCAGATGTCACTTACGGAGAGTTTAACGACTATATCCGTCTCAACGGACGCGTTCAACCCATCAGCATCGTTCAGATCAGCCCTGAGGAAGGAGGCATAGTGATGGAGAAAGTGGTGGAAGAAGGTGCCCAGGTGAAGAAAGGCGATGTGATTTTGCGCCTTGCTAATTCCAACCTCGACTTGTCTATTCTCAATGCAGAGAGTGAGTTGGCGGAAAAGCAGAACCTGCTCCGTAATACGCAGGTAGCTATGCAGCAAGATAAGTTGACCAACGAGACGGAGAAGGCTACCCTCGACATTGATACCCAGCGCAAGCAGCGCACCTATAAGCAGATGGAACGTCTGTATCAGGAGAAGTTGGTGAGCAAGGAGGAGTATATGCAGGCGAAAGAGGATTACGAGTTGGCACAGCGTAAACACAACTTGGTATCTCAGCGTTTGGAGCAAGACAGCATCTATCGCACGGTACAGATGGATCAGATGGAGGACAACTTGCAGAACATGCGCCAGAATGTGGCGATGATACGTGAGCGCAAAAACAAGTTGGAGGTACGTGCTACCATCAGTGGTGAGTTGGGTTTGCTGGATGCTGAGTTAGGACAGAACATCAGTGCCGGCCAGATGGTGGGACAGATTAATGACTTGAGCGATTTCAAGGTGGAGGCGCAAGTGGATGAACACTACATCGACCGAGTGACTAATGGCTTGCCTGCCACTTTCCAGCGTCAGAACGCGTCTTTCGGCTTGAAGGTGCGTAAGGTGTATCCGGAAGTCCGTGAGGGCAGGTTCCGCACAGACTTTGTGTTTACCGGCGAGCGTCCTGACAATATCCGCAGCGGTCAGACCTACTACATCGACCTGCAGTTGGGTGAGCCTACTGAGAGTGTGCTCATACCTAAGGGTACTTTCTTCCAAGTGACAGGGGGCAACTGGATCTTCGTAGTGAGCAAGGATGGCGACAAGGCTTACCGCCGCACCATTCGCATCGGGCGCCAGAACCCGCAGTACTACGAGGTGCTGGAAGGCTTGGAGCAAGGCGAGCGTGTCATCGTGAGTGGCTATGAAGGCTTTAAGGATAATGAAGTGTTAGTGCTTAATTAAAAATATGCATTATGGAAAAGAATAAGCTTATAAAGATTATTGGCATTATAGCAGTCGTGTTGGTGGTATTATACGCACAAAGCGGGCATATCAACCTGCCAGGACACGGCAACAGAGAGCAAAAGAACTTGCAGGAAGCAGTGGTGAACTATGCAGCCTCTCAGCTGACGAATGGCGAAACGGTAGAGTTTGGCACCAAATATAATAGCAATGACTACAAAGAAAATGGCGAAGTACGTTATTCAGCTACCGTTGAATACTATGTGGTGGCAAAGGATGGTACCAAGGTGAAGCACACTGCCCATGTAGTCACCAACGAGGACAAGGATAAGATTATCGAATGGAAAGACCAATAAACGATGAAGACATTAGTTAGAAACTTTACATCTATCTTCAAGAAGTTCGTTACGGCCAACCTGCTGAACCTGTTAGGACTGAGCTTGGCATTCGCTTCGTTCTTCGTCATCATGACGCAGGTAAACTACGACCTAAGCTACAACAAAAGCTTTACGGAACATGAGAACCTGTTCAGGATGACAATGGATTTAGGACCCGGTGAAGGCCATCTCACCTCTCTGGCACGCCCTGCGATAGAACGCTTGGCGGTGACTTCGCCCCATATCATCAGTTATGGCAGCTATCAGGGATGGGTGAATTATGACCAATATTGCATAGGCGAGAAAGAATTTAGTTTGAATGAACGATTTGGCAACAATGATTTCCTCAGTGTTTTCAAGCCTATTGTTATAGCTGGCAATCTGGAAGGACTGAAACAGCGTTATAACATCGTACTGCCCCGTTCCGAGGCGATGCGTCTGTTCGGCACGACAGATGTGGTGGGGCAGACCTTGAAATACAAGTGGGAAGATAATCTGTACTACAATGTGTGTGCCGTGATAGAAGATTATCCGGCAAATAACTTCTTGCATGGCAATTGCTTTATCGGTACCGATTATAACAAGGACAGCTACAATAACTGGAACTACGATGCATATATTCGGGTGGATGATGCCAGCAATTTACCAGCTGTAGAGCAAACCCTGAGAAGGACTGCTATCGAGCTTTTTAAAGAGAAGTACAACATGACCACTCAGGAGGAAGATGCTTTGCAGATCATCTTTACCAATGTGGCAGATGCCCATTTCTCTAAAGACTTGAACAAGGCAGCTCCTGGCAGAAGCTCCGTCTATTTGCTGATTTGTTTCTCTTTGCTGATAGTGGTGATTGCAGCGGTGAACTTTATGAACTTCACGCTGGCAGAAACCCCGATGCGGATCCGCAGCATCAACACCCAGAAAGTGTTGGGCGCTACGGCAGCTAAACTGAGAGCCAGTTTGTTGGTAGAGGCAGTAATCATTAGCCTGATAGCTTTTGTGGTGTCATTAACGATAGTATATTTGGCGCACGACTTCGGTTTGCAGGAGTTAGTGCAGGCAAGCATCCTGCTGCAAGACCATCCACAGCTGATAGCCCTTACGTTGGTATTGAGCATTGGAGTGGGTCTGTTGGCTGGTGCCTATCCGTCCTATTACGTCACCTCCTTCCCTCCGGCACTGGTGCTGAAAGGCTCTTTCGGCCTGTCACCCAAGGGCAGGGTGTTGCGAACTGTGCTCATCTGCCTGCAGTTTGTCGTTTCTTTTATGCTGGTAATTGGAGTGGGCATTATGTATCTGCAGAGCTATTACATCTATCACACCGATTATGGTTTTGATAAAGACGAGGTGTTGGCACTCCCTGCCACCCCAGCTACACGCCAACAGCTTGATGCGGTAGATGCGGAACTGAGATCCATCTCTGGCATTGAGGGTGCCAGTATAACACAGGCTATTCTTGGCAGTAGTGACAGCTATCAACAATGGGGCAGGGGCAGTGGCGACAAACACCTGAACTTTACCTGCCTCTTTGTGGATTGGCGATTCTTGGATGTGATGGGCATTGACATCGTAGAAGGTCGTAACTTCAGAGAATCAGATGGCGATGTGTATATCCTCAATGAGTCAGCTAAGAAACAATACGACTGGCTTAGGGTGAACGAGCCCATTACTGATGGCGATTTCCCTGTGATAGGTTTCTTCAAGGATATCAAGTATTCCACTTTGCGAGTAGATGACTCTGAATTGCCTATTGCCTTCTTCGTACCTAAACCAGGAGGGGAATATGCTCAATGGACTTGGCAGAACAATGTATTGGTGCGTGTTTCTAAAGGTGTGGACAAACGTCAAATCAAGCAGAAGGTATTAGATGTAGTGAACAATATTGAGAAGGAATATACCTTAGATCTTAGTGAGTTGAATTACATTGACGAGGTGTTAGAGAGATCCTATCAGCAAGAATCCCTCTTTACCAAGCAGATTCTGCTGTTCTCATTGTTGGCCATTCTGATTAGCATCATCGGTGTGTTTGGCTTGACCATGTTTGAGAGCGAGTACCGCCGTAAGGAGATTGGCATCCGCAAGGTATTCGGCAGCTCCACGACTGAAATCCTCCAGATGTTCAACAAGCGATATCTGTATATACTGATAGGTTGCTTTGTGGTGGCTGCCCCTGTGGGCTATTTCTTAGGGCAGCATTGGCTCGAAGGCTTTGCCGTTCGCACTGCCATCAATCCGCTGCTGTTCTTGGTATCTTTCTTGTTGGTTACCCTCATCACTATGCTGACGGTCACCTACCAGAGCTGGAAGAACGCCAGTGAGAACCCTGTTAACTCAATTAAAACTGAATAGTTATGAATACAATGTTGAGCAATTTCGTGGCAATGTTCCGTAAGTTCCCTTCTGCACACTTGCTGAATATCTTCGGACTGAGCGTAGCCTTCGCTGCATTCTACATCATCATGGCGCAGGTTAATTATGACTACAGCTATAACAAAGAGATAACTGACTATGACCGCATTTATCGGTATGAACATGCGTGGGAAAGCGATGGCTCCGGTAGTTCGGCAGGGGACTATAAACTATATATGTCACGTCCGCTGGGTGAGATAATAGCCGCTTGCTCGCCTCACATCGAGAGCTATGGGTTGATAGGTTATAATCTTACTGATGCTGAAATGTCTGTAGGTGAGAACAGCTTTGACGTAACCATGTTTATGGGCGTGAATGATTATATGCAGGTGTTTCAACCCAAGATGCTGGCAGGTTCCACCGATGCACTGGTAGGTGACCGCTATAACCTGTTGATTCCTGCCTCGTGGGCGATGAAATTCTTTGGCACGACAGATGCAGTAGGAAAGACGTTGCGGAGGACAAGCAATAATATGGATTACACCATTGGTGGGGTATTTGAAGATTATAGCGAAAACTCTTTCCTGCACAATTGTCTGTTTTTTGGCGGTGAGCGTAGTAAGGATGAATGGTATCAGCAAAACTATCAGCTTTACCTGCGTCTGGACGACAAGGCTTCGCTTGACGAAACCCTAGCAGCCATGAAAGCCGAGGTGAAACAAGTATATTATATCAACAGAGGTAATACTCTTGTTAATGATGAAATTTGCAATTTGGTGCCTTTGAATGAAACTCACTTTGAGAAAGTGGGCAATGCGGCAACAGCCAATAGGGGAACCACCTATCTGCTGTTTTGCTTCTCGCTACTGATTATCATTGTGGCTGGTGTCAATTTTATGAACTTCACCTTAGCCCAAACTCCGATGAGGCTGCGTAGTATCAATACACAGAAAGTCCTGGGTGCAAATACTCTAAGGCTTAGGGGTATATTGCTGGGTGAGTCTGTCGGCATCAGTTTGTTGGGATTCTTTGTGTCATTGGCATTGGTCTATCTTGCCACCCTGTTAGGCTTCCAACAAATGGTGGAGTCTGATTTGTCGTTCTCCAATCATCTTATTTTACTGCTTGTATTGCTGCTCATCAGCGTGGCGATAGGTGTGCTCTCCGGTCTCTATCCATCGTGGTATGTCACTAGTTTCCCTCCTGCGCTGGTGCTGAAGGGCAACTTTGGTCTTTCTCCCCAAGGTAAGCAGTTGCGAACGGCTTTGGTGGGCTTCCAGTTTGTGGTGGCATTTGTCTTGGTCATTGGCATTGTGGTGATTTATTTGCAAAGCTTGCTGATTAAGACTGCTGACTATGGATATGAAAAAGAAGAAGTTGTGGCAGGATATGTTTCGCCAGAGGTATATCAAAGTCCTGATGCAGCCATTGCAGAAGTGTTGCGTGTGCCTGGTGTGGTGGGTGCTGCCTATTCTGAATTCTTGCTGAATACTCGGGAACAATATAAGGGGCAGGGCAGGAATGATGAGGAACACCAAGTGAATTTCCAGTGCATCGGGGTGGATTGGAATTACTTGGATGTGATGGGCATCAAGATAAAGGAAGGTCGTTCGTTCAGGGAAACGGACAAAAATGTGTATGTCGTCAATGAAGTTGCCAAGCAGATGTATCCTTGGATAGAGGTGGACAAGCCTGTGGTACAAGGTCATGAAGTGGTGGTAGGTGTGTGCGAGAACGTAAGGTTTGGCTCATTCCGTTCTGATGATATGGCTCGTCCATTGTTCTTTGCCTTTTACGATTATGACGATGGAAATGAATTCCAATCCAATAGCAGGAACTACATCAACGTACGCATAGCTTCCAATACCGACAAATATGAGGTGATAGAACAGCTGCAACAGACCTTGGAGAAGTTCAGTCCTGGCTATGACTTCGAGTTCAAACCCATGGACAAAGTCATAGAAAAACTTTATGTCAAGGAGAACAAACTGACCAATCAGGTGACCTTGCTCTCGTTGCTGGCACTGGTTATCAGCTTGATTGGTGTGTTTGGCCTGACGATGTTTGAAAGCGAATACCGCCATAAGGAAATAGGCATCCGCAAGATATTTGGTAGCACTACGGCGCAGATACTGATGATGTTCAACAAACGGTACCTGATGATCCTGGCTATCTGCTTTATCTTGGCTGCACCTATAGGCTATCTCACTGCCATGAACTGGCTACAGAGCTTTGCCACCAAAACGGTGATATCCCCCTTGGTGTATATCTGCTCTTTCCTGTCGGTGAGCTTGATGACGATGCTTACCGTTACTTGGCAGAGCTGGAAGAACGCCAGTGAGAACCCTGTAAACTCTATAAAGACTGAATAACCATGAAGACATATTTGACTTTTTTAAATAGAAACAAACTCTTTACTTTGGTGAATGTGGCAGGACTGAGCATCAGTCTGATGTTCGTCCTGCTCATCAGCAACATGGTGACACGCCAGCTTACTGTTGATAGCAACGTGCCTGATGCAGACCGCATCAGTGTGTTTTCCAACGAGCACTGGGCTGGGGCGCACTACAACTTAGGTAACCACTTGCAGAGCCGCTATCCGGAGATAGAGGACTGGACTGCTGTTAGCTCGGTAGTTAAAGATATGTATTTTGCCCGCATAAACGAGCATAATATAAACGTTAAAATACTCATTGCCAAAAAGAACTTCCTTGATTTCTTCGGATATCAGGTGGCAGACGGGGCGCAGGATGCCATGAAGGCAGCAAACGATGTGGTGCTGACCAAATATGGTGCCAAGAAGCTGTTTGGAACAGAGCAGGCTGTAGGTAAGACTTTCCAGATACCGGCTTTTGACAGCCAGACCTATACCGTTACGGCTGTGATGGATGATTTCAACAATTCTATCTTTCCTCAAGAGACAGATATGATCATTCCATTCGAGAATATGAAGTATTATAACGAGTCGTGTGCCGAAGAGGAGACCTATATGAACAATGCAGCAGGTACCGAACTGTTCCTCAAGACTCCACAAGGCGTTGACCTGAACGGCAAGGCTCAGGAAATCAAAGAGTACCTGAAGACTTTCTTCTGGATATACGAACAGAATGTGATGCAGGAAGTGAAGTTCATCCCGATGCGTGATTTCTATTTCAGCGAAATTACCAACACCCAAGAATTGAACCAGTACAGCAAGACTCAGGTGATTGTCTATATTGTGGTGGGTATCCTTATCTTGCTCATGGCGGTATTCAACTATATCAGTATGGCGGTGGCACAGTCCTCATACCGTGCCAAAGAGATGGCGACACGTCGTCTGTTGGGCAGCAACAAACGGGATATCTTCTGGCGTATGATAGGCGAGTCGTTCTTTATGACGCTGATAGCCTTCCTGCTGGGATTTCTGCTGGCAAAGGCGGTGGAGCCATACGCTTCTGACTTATTCCAAACATCTTTCGACTTGATAGGCGACCTTAACATCTACACCATTCTTATATATTTGGCTGGTGTATGTGCCTTGGCATACGTGGCAGGCTTCTTCCCTGCCACCATCCTGAGCCAGTATAATCCGATGGATGTGGTGAAGGGTACTTTCCGCCGCAAGACCAAGGCTCTGTGGCTGAGGATGCTCAATATCTTCCAGAGTGGTATGACTATAGGTCTGCTTACCTGTGCACTGACTATGATGCTGCTGATGCACTATGCCGTCAACAAGCCGTTGGGGTATAATCAGCAAGATATTTTGGTGCTGGATGCCGTACTGGATGAGGGCGGATATAGTACGTTGCGTAACGAACTGAGGCAGCTGCCATACGTGATGGACGTGAGTTGCTCTTTGGGTACTCCTGGTAGTGGCGGCAATAACAATACCATGAGTTTGCAGAACCTGAAGACGGGTGAAGAGGAGATTTTCAGCTTCCAGGTGTTTATGGTGGACAGCGCTTTCCTCAAGGTATATGACATTGATATCCTGGAAGACCGCCATCTTTCAAAGTCGGAAGATCCTAACTTTTTGGTGAGCGACAGTACCATGCTGATGCTGCGCAATATAGGCTATGAGGACAAAGTACTCAGCCCTAAGAGTTACAACTTCAATATTGCTGGGCAGTTCCGACATTTCCGCCCTTTCTCATTGATGAATGTAGGGGGAACTAGACCTATGTTGATGCAAATACTTCCAGTTGACAAGATGACGGGCAATTTTGAACCCTGGAATGTGAGTGTGCGCTTCTATCCCGGAGGCGATAAGGTTTCACAACGAGAAGAGGTGGAACGCGTTTACAGGAAACTGGCGGGTGAAACACCATTTGGTTCCGACTGGTATGAGGATCAGATGGAGCAGGAATACGAACCGATTTCGCAGACCCGCAATCTGATAGTTGTGTTCACGTTCGCTGCATTGGTGATTTCTATCCTGGGCCTGACTGCCATGAGCATCTATTTCATTGCTCAGCGAAAACGTGACATCGCCATCCGTAAAGTGTTCGGCTCTACCAGCCGTAACGAGATGCTGCGCCTGATACGGTTCTCTGGGCTGAGCTTGCTGGCAAGCTTGGTGATTGCCATTCCGCTGATATGGATTGGTGTGAAGAAGATACAGGATATCCTGCCAATCGAGGGCTTCTCCATGCCTTGGTGGGCTCCATTAGCAGGCTTTGCCGCCGTAGCACTGATTTCTCTGTTCTCTGTATTTGTAATCAGCAAGCAGGCTACAGAGGAGAACCCCGTGAATAACTTGAAAACAGAATAATAACTAAAAACGATACGATTATGATTAAGATTGAAAACCTGGTGAAGAAGTTCACCACTACGGAAGTAGAGACGATTGCATTGAACAATGTAAGCTTGGAAGTGGCCGACAAGGAGTTCGTGGCCATCATGGGCCCGTCAGGATGCGGCAAGTCAACCCTGCTGAACATTATGGGCCTATTAGACAACCCTACATCAGGCGACTACTATTTAGGAGAACAGGAAGTGGGACACCTCAAGGAGAAAGACCGTACCAAAGTGCGCAAGGGCAATATCGGCTTCGTGTTCCAGAGCTTCAACCTGATTGACGAGCTGAACGTGTATGAGAACGTGGAACTGCCCTTGACTTACTTAGGTGTTCCTGCCGATGAACGCAAACGCAAGGTAAATGAGATATTGAAACGTATGGCGATTAGTCATCGTGCCAAACACTATCCGCAGCAACTTAGTGGTGGACAGCAGCAGCGTGTCGCCATTGCCCGTGCGGTGGTGTGTGAACCCAAGATTATCCTGGCTGATGAGCCTACTGGAAACCTCGACTCAAAGAACGGCTTGGAGGTGATGCAACTGCTTACTGAGTTGAACAAGGAGGGTACTACCATCGTGATGGTGACGCACAGCCAGCGTGACGCAGGCTTTGCCACCCGTGTTATTAACTTATTTGACGGACAGGTGGTGTCAACATCCGAAGGGCTTTGAAGTCCCTGTGTTTTGTACTGATAGTCCCTGCGTTTTGTACCATTTGTCTGAGAGTTTTGAACTGCTGGTCCCTGGGCTTTGTACAGCCCGTTCCAAAGCCTCGGACCATCAGTCCCAATATTTAGTACATTGAGTAGGGATGGCTCGGATTAGAAACAGAGGGATTGAGCCCTAATGAAGGGGTTAATTTGAACAGAAAGAGGTGATAGATTATGAAACAAGCAATAAACTCTATATTTAGAAAAGGGCAGGCTAATGTGGTGAAGATTATCTGTCTGAGCATCGGTTTGGCTTTGGGTCTGCTGATGATAGCCGAGGTCATCTTTGAGCGAAGTTACGATAACTACATCCCTCGCCTGGATGATACCTATCGCGTGACGGCCACCTATCAGATGCAAGAAGGAGATCCCAAAGATTACAACCAGACAGCAGGTGCCATTGCCCCGGGCATCAAGAATGTATGCCCCGAAGTCGAGGCTGCCACCCGTTTTACCTATCTCGATGGTGATGCCACATTCCTTACTGAGGAAATGCTGGCCATCAAGGGTGACTTATACCTGGCTGACTCGTCGTTTTTCGATGTGTTCCCTCGCAGAATTCTCTTTGGTGAAGATCCGCACACGGGTCTCAACAAAGTGTATCAGGCTTATATCTCCGACAAACTATTGGAAACCGTGGGTACAGACATCATCGGCAAGACGGTGAAGTATAAGAACAACCAAGCCCTCCAAATCCAGGTAGTGGGTGCTTTCGAGGCATTCCCCGAGAATACCCATTTACCGCAGATGGACATCCTGTTGTCACTGCCTACCTACAAGCTGTTGCAGGGTGGTTTTGACAGTGCCAACAACTGGTTAGGCAACGACAGGTATAAAAGCTATGTCCGCCTGGCACCAGGAGTGCAGCCTGAGGCCTTGCAGACACGGATTGACCAGATGGTGGAAGACCACATGGGCGAGCAGCTGAAGCAGGCTGGCTTCAGATATGCGCTGGGCCTGAAGCCTGTAAGAAACCTCATCCTCACGGAATCCGACTACAACCGTGTGATGAACTATGTGTTCTTGGCATTTGGCATCATCATGCTGGCAGTGTCTATCTTGAACTATATCCTGTTGGTAGTGTCGTCAATGGTGAACCGAGCCAAGAGCATTGCCACCTATCGCTGCTACGGAGCTTCAGGCAAGGATATCTACAAGATGATTCTCAGCGAGTCATTCCTTCATGTGGTATGCATCAGCCTGCCCATAGCCATACTGATTATGCTAGGCTTGCAAGACTTCATCCAAGAGAACATCGCCCACTCGTTGAAGAGCCTTTTCCCGACATCCACCATCATTATCTGTGCAGTGATCACCTTGGCGGTAACGCTGATTTGCGGCATGATGCCCGGCTATCTCTATACCAAGATACCTGTGACGTATGCCTATCGTCGCTATAGCGAGAACAAACGCCATTGGAAGTTGGGTTTGCTGTTTGCACAGTTCCTGTTGGCAGCATTCTTTGTGAATATGCTGGTAGTGTTAGGATTGCAATATAGCAAGATGACCAACTACAACTTGGGCTTTGACTACCAGAACACGCTTGCGATTTCTCTTCGCGGCATACCCGACAACGAGGCTGAGCGTGCCGTGCAGGAGTTGAAGCGAGACCCACGGGTGGCAGGCGTTTCCTGGGCTTATCAGTCGTTGGAAAGCAATCCCAGTGGTGACAATGTCATCAATATGGAAACGCATGAGCACTACATGAACATTGCCAATCTGTTTGAGGTAGGCGACAATTTTTTTGAGGTAATGGATATTCCTATTATCGAAGGCAAATCGTTTACCCCAGGCTTGAACGACAGCATACAGACCGAGATCATGGTGAGCCGTAGCTTTGTGGAACGAATGCGGGAGATAGCCGGCTGGGAAGGCTCAGGCATCGGTAAGCAGGTGTTCATCACTTCTCATGAGAAGGCACCCACCACCATTGTGGGAGTATATGAAGACCTGAAGTTAGGTTCGTTTGTGGATGGCACCGATCATCGCCCGTCGGTGATGTACTATGGTTCTGTGGGCCATCCTTTTATCCAGCGCCTCTATGTACGATTGCACGACTTCAATGAAGAGTCAGTGAATCAAATACAGCAGATAGTAAACCAGACGATGACTTCAGAGCAGGTGACAGTCATGCCGATGCGTATGCTGGTGGGCAACAACTACGAAGGTTTCAAGCATGTGCGCAATGCTGTGCTGCTGGCAGGCCTGAGCATCTTCATTATTGCGATGATAGGTTTGATAGCCTACCTGATGGATGAGGTGAACCGTCGCAGAAGTGAGATAGCCATCCGTAAGATTGTGGGAGCCACCGTGATGGATGTGCAGCGCATCTTCCAACGTGACCTGATGCTGATAGCCCTGCCTGCCATGCTGATAGGCTTGCTCTTGGCTTGGTATGTCAGTCAGCAGGTCTTGCAGCTCTTCGAGGTGAAGATAGCTCTAACAGCATGGCTTTTCGGCGGATGCACCATTGCCGTTCTCTGCCTTGTCCTGGCTGTTGCTTCTATGCTGGTTCTGCAAACGGCTCGTACCAATCCTACCGAGAATCTCAGGACGGAATAAATACAACAAGAGGCACTCTTTTGGGTGCCTCTCGCTTTAAATCTCTTACTCAATCCTGCTGGGGTATTACAGCTCCAGTTCTGAGCCAGCCTTAAACTTGACATTCTTTTTTGCTGCAATATCAATAGCTTCGCCAGTAGCAGGGTTGACACCCTGGCGGGCTGCTCTCTCAACTACAGAGAATGAGCCAAAACCAACTAATGACACCTTGTCGCCATCCTTTAAAGCTTCGCTGACAGCTGCTATAGCAGCCTCTAATGCCTTTTTGCAGTCCACTTTTGTCAAGCCGGACTTTTCGGCCATTGCACTTACAAGTTCTGATTTGTTCATAAATAAATATACTAAAAAATTACAATAAAAGTCAGTATGATATTCAAACCTTTTTTCAGACAGCAAATGTAGAGCATTATTTTAACATAATCAAGGAAACGTACAAAAAAACTTGCTTGAAAATGAAAAAAAACATAAACGGGCTTCAAATAATAGTAAAAGCAAGATATTATTGCTATTTTTGCATTGTTTTTTAGTGGAATAATACATGAATAACTTACCGACAATTACCAAAAATCTACTTATCATCAACGTATTGATGTATCTGGCTACCGTGGTGCTGCAATCGCGCTTCGGTATTGACCTGGCTGATTACTTAGGCTTGCATTTTTTTATGGCAAGTGATTTCAAAATCTGGCAGTTGTTCACCTATATGTTCATGCATGGCAGTTTCATGCATGTATTCTTCAATATGTTTGCTGTATGGATGTTTGGCCGAATCTTGGAGCAAGTATGGGGTAGCGACAGGTTTCTGTTTTTCTACTTGGTGTGCGGCATTGGCGCGGGTTTGGTGCAAGAGGTGGTGCAATATGTGCAGTATGCTGTGGACCTCTCCCAATATACACAGGTGAACTTGGGTTATGCTGTTGTGCCGATGGAAGAATACCTGAACATGTTAACTACAGTGGGTGCCTCTGGTGCCGTCTATGGTATCCTGTTAGGATTTGGTATGACATTCCCTGAAGAAAAGATATTCATATTTCCGCTTCCCGTACCCATCAAAGCGAAGTATTTCGTAGCTTTCTATGCTGTAATTGAGCTTTTGGAAGGCTTGAGTCTGTCCGACAACGTGGCACATTTTGCTCACTTGGGTGGCATGATATTCGGATATATATTAATAAGGTATTGGCGAAACAAGTATAAGAGAAATGGCTACTATCGTTCGTGACTTACAAGATGTTTTCCGTAGGGGTGAGATATACGTCAGGCTGATATTTATCAATGTGGCGGTTTTTCTTGCCTTTACACTGTTGCAGGTAGTGCTGAGGCTTTTCAACGTGAGCATCAGTGATTGGCTGCAATGGCTGGAGATGCCTGCATCCGTGAGTCAGTGGTTGCTACAACCCTGGAGTATCATTACCTATATGTTCCTGCATGCCGGTGTGATGCATTTGCTGTTCAATATGCTGTGGCTCTATTGGTTTGGCCAGCTATTCCTGTATTTTTTCTCTGCAAGACACCTTCGTGGGGTCTATATCTTGGGAGGTATCTGTGGTGCGTTGTTGTATCTGTTGGCATACAATGTATTTCCCTACTTGACTCCTTATACTGACTATACCTACATGTTAGGGGCATCTGCTTCTGTGCTGGCTATTGTTTCTGCTGTGGCGTATAGGGAACCCGACTATAGGGTGAATCTCTTGTTGTTGGGTAGTTTGCCACTGAAATATTTCGCGTTGATAGTGATTGGCATGGATTTGCTCCTTATCACCTCAGACAATGCAGGAGGACATATAGCCCATTTAGGTGGTGCCTTGAGTGGTTTGCTCTTTGCCTGGCTCTTGGGAAAAGGCACCGACCTCACCCGATTGATTAATCAAGTTATTGACTTCTTCCACCATCCAATGGCGTTTCGTTTCAAGCCGAGAAAGCCTAAGATGAAAATCAATTATGGTGCAAAAGCAGAGGAATCTGCAGAATCTGCATCAAAGGAGCAAAAAGCTGAAGAACCCAAGCCACAAGAAACAAGTCATGAGAATCGCGTCAACGAGATTCGTGAGAAAATAAAGCAGTCGGGTTATCAGGGTTTGACTGAAGAAGAGAAACGTGAACTGTTTAACGCAAGTATTCGTTAAGACATGAGAAGCCTGGGCAAAATCCTGTCGTTAGTGGTGTGGGTCATTGTTATACTGGCATCTGCAGGCTTGCTTTTTGCAGCATATAGTCAGGTGCTGGTACAACCTGTCAGGTTTCCCATACTCTCTTTGGCAGGCTTTGTCTTTACCCCATTGGCGATGTTCAACATACTTCTTGTATTGCTTTTTTTAGTGCTGCGAAGTTTCAGGTTCATTTGGCTCCCCTTGCTCAGCTTGGTATTGTGCTATTCACAAATCCACGATTGTATTCCCTTCAATTCCCCAGTGGCAAGTAAACCTGAAGAAAGTCTGAAGATACTTTCTTTCAACACCATGAGTCTGGGCAGAATGGAGAAGAAAAACGGTACCAATGCCGTGTTGGAGTACCTCAAGGCAAGTGGTGCCGACATCATTTGCTTGCAGGAATATAATGTGAGTACCAACAAGAAATTTGTTACCCAGGCAGATGTAGATAAGGCTTTGGCCGACTATCCCTATCGTGCCACCAAACTCGAACAGGGACAGAAAAACATGGCTCATATGGCAATCTTCTCTAAGTTGCCTGTACTCAAGACAGAGCGGGTCAATATGCAGAGAAGCAGCAATGGAGCCATGGCATATCAGCTGAAATGGGGCTTAGATACCCTGCTCTTGGTAAACTGCCATCTGGAGTCTAACAAACTCACCTCTCAAGACAAGGAACTCTATGAGCAAATGATTGAAAAGCATGAGAAAGAGCAGATGAAGGAGGGCATGAAGGTGTTAGTGAAGAAACTGGCGGAGGCAGCAGCCATCAGGGCACCTCAGGCAGACTCTATAAACAGTTACTTGGCTCGTCGCCCCTATATATATAAAGTGGTGTGTGGTGATTTCAACGACATACCCCTCTCTTATACCCATCATGTACTGACACGCCAGTTGCACGATGCCTTTACAGAGTCTGGTAGGGGCTTTGGCGTGTCTTATCACAAAAACAAATTTCTTTTCCGAATAGACCATTTGCTTGTCAGTGATGCCCTAAAAACGCAAAATTGTGCCGTAGATGCCTCAATTCAGGCCTCAGACCACTATCCAATATGGGCGTATGTAGAAAAAAATTAAATATTTGGCTTAGTTTTGTGGTTAAATGGAAAAAAACAACTAACTTTGCAGCTTCGTAAAGCGGAAAGTAATAAAAAGTATATAAAATTAACTCAAAACTAAGATGCAGAACAAAGGATTTGTAAAGATTATTTCTGTCTTGCTGATTTTGGTTTGTCTGTTCTATTTGTCATTCTCTGCCGTTGTGCGTTACTACGACAATAAGGCTAAGCAGATTGCGAATGGAGATGAGCGTGTAGAGCAGGAGTACCTTGACTCTCTTGCCAATGAGAAGGTTTACTTCGGTAACTGGACATTGAAGGATTGTCGCGAGATGGGAATCAGCTTGGGTCTGGACTTGAAGGGTGGTATGAACGTCATCCTCGAAGTGTCTGTTCCCGATGTTATCAAGGTCCTGTCTGACAACAAGACCGATGCTGCGTTCAACGAGGCGTTGAGCAATGCCGCTAAGGAGGCTGTCAATAGTCAGGACGATGTTATTACATTATTTATTAGAGAGTACCACCGTCTGGCTCCAGGTCAGCCACTTGCCCAGATTTTCGCTACTCAGCAGTTAAAGGACAAGGTTACGCAGAAATCTACCGACCAAGAGGTAGAGCGTGTGCTGCGTGATGAAGTGAAGGCTGCAGTTGACAACTCATTCAACGTACTCCGTACCCGTATAGACCGCTTTGGTGTGGTTCAGCCTAACATCCAGACACTCACCGGTAGCTTGGGTCGTATTATGGTGGAGCTGCCAGGTATCAAGGAACCAGCACGTGTTAGAAAGTTGCTGCAGGGTTCTGCTAACCTGGAGTTCTGGGAGACCTATGAGGCACAGGACATAGCTCCTTACCTGCAGTCTGCCGACGTGAAACTGCACAATATTCTTACTACCGCTGATGCTACTGATGACGTAGCCCCTGTTGAGGTTGCTCCTATCAGCGCATCCGACAGCTTGGCGGCTGCTATCCGTGGCGATGTCAATACTGCCGATATGGCTCAGCTGAAGCGTGAGCATCCGTTGTTGTCTATCCTCCAGGTGTTCTCTGGCCAGGGTAGCATTGTGGCTTATGCCAATGCAAGAGATACTGCTGAAGTGAACCGCTACTTGGCTATGCCAGAGGTACAGGCAGAGTTGCCAAAGGATCTGCGCCTGAAGTGGGGTGTGGCTCCTACCGATATGGATCCTAAGAAGCAGACATACGAACTGTATGCCATCAAGTCAACCCAGCGTAACGGCAAGGCTCCGTTGGAAGGTGATGTTGTGGTGGATGCCAGCGATAAGTTCGACCAATATGGCAAGCCAGCTGTAAACATGAGTATGAACTCTGACGGTTCTCGTCGTTGGGCTCAGCTGACCAAGCAGAACATTGGACGTAGCATCGCTATCGTATTGGATGACTATGTGTATTCTGCTCCTCGTGTGAACAGTGAGATTACTGGTGGTAATTCTGAGATTACCGGTAACTTCACTCCAGAGCAGTCAAAGGACTTGGCAAACGTGCTGAAGTCTGGTAAGATGCCGGCTCCTGCACACATCGTTCAGGAAGATATCGTTGGTCCTTCATTGGGTCAGGCTTCCATCAATGCTGGTATCTTGTCATTCATCGTGGCACTGATTCTGTTGATGATTTACATGTGTAGCATGTATGGTATCGTTCCAGGTATGATTGCTAACTGTGCGTTGATCATGAACCTGTTCTTTACCTTGGGTATTCTGTCATCATTCCAGGCTGCGCTGACTATGTCAGGTATTGCCGGTATGGTGCTGACCTTGGGTATGGCAGTGGATGCCAACGTCCTGATTTATGAGCGTACTAAGGAAGAGCTGAGGGGTGGCAAAAGTACTAAGGATGCGCTGGCAGCTGGTTACAAGAATGCTTTCAGTGCGATCTTTGACTCTAACGTTACCTCTTTGCTGACAGGTATTATCCTGTTCAACTTCGGTACAGGTCCTATCCGTGGTTTCGCTACCACCTTGATTATTGGTATCTGTATTTCCTTCTTCACTGCAGTATTCATGACCCGTCTGGTTTATGAGTATTTCATGGGTAAGGACAAGCTGTTGAACCTCACATTCACAACCAATATATCTAAGAACCTGATGACCAACGTGCACTTCGACTTTATGGGTCCTCGTAAGCGTTGGCTCACCATTGGTGGTGTGTTATTCATCATCTGCGTTGGCTTTATGGCTATCCGTGGTTTGAGCCGTAGTATCGACTTCACAGGTGGTCGTAACTTCAATGTGCAGTTTGAAAACGCTGTTGAGCCAGAACAGGTTCGTTCACTCGTAGCAAACAGCTTTGAAGATGCTAACGTAAGTGTTATCGCTGTGGGTACAGATGGTCGTACCGTTCGTATCAGTACAAACTATCGTATCAATGAGGATGGACAGAATGTGGATACTGAGATTGAGAACCGTTTGTACGAGGCAGTGAAGCCATTGCTTACACAGAACATCTCACTTGATACTTTCATCGACCGTGATAACTACACTGGTGGTAGTATCATCAGCTCTCAGAAGGTGGGTCCAAGTATCGCTGAAGATATCACTTATTCGGCTATCTGGTCAGTCATCCTGGCATTGATTGCCATTGGTATCTATATCCTCATCCGCTTCTACAACGTGGCATATTCTATTGGTGCTACTGGTGCACTGATTCTTGATACTTCAATTATCTTAGGTGCTTACGCCATGTTCTGGGGTATTCTGCCATTCTCACTGGAGATTGACCAGACCTTCATCGGTGCTGTGTTGACAGCTATCGGTTACTCTATCAACGATAAGGTGGTTATCTTCGACCGTGTTCGTGAGTATACTCAGTTGTATCGTAAGCGTGAGTTGGGTCAGGTATTTAACGATTCTTTGAACTCAACATTGGCTCGTACCATCAACACCTCTATCAGTACATTGATTGTGTTGCTGTGTATCTTCATCCTCGGTGGTGAGTCTATCCGCAGCTTCGCTTTTGCTATGATTCTGGGTGTTATCTTCGGTACCATGTCTTCTCTCTTCATCGCATCTCCTATCGCTTATCAGATTATCAAGATGACGAAGAAGAACAAGAAAGCAGAAGAGTAATAATTAAATTTGACCACTGACCATTGCCTTTGACCATTATTTCATGCTTTAATTCGCATGATAATGTTCAATAGTCAATGGTAAATGGTCAATTTAAAGTAGGTCCTGTAGTTCAATGGATAGAATGGAGGTTTCCTAAACCTTAGATCCGAGTTCGATTCTCGGCGGGACTACCAGTTTTCACTTATCAAATACATTTCTAATATTATTTTTATGGCTAATGAGATTGAAGTCAAGGAACTCGAACAGGTAGTTGTTCGTTTCTCAGGAGACTCTGGCGACGGTATGCAGCTCGCCGGCAATATCTTCTCAACAGTATCCGCTACTGTTGGCAATGACATCAGCACTTTCCCTGACTATCCAGCCGACATCCGTGCACCGCAAGGTTCACTGACGGGTGTGTCTGGCTTTCAGGTGCATGTGGGTGCTGACAAAGTTTATACTCCGGGTGACCTTTGCGACGTGCTGGTGGCTATGAATGCTGCTGCATTGAAGACCCAGTATAAATTTGCTAAGCCTACTGCCTGCATCATCATTGATACAGACGCTTTCAAGGCTACTGATTTGCAAAAAGCCGAATTTAAGACCAACAACCCTATCGAGGAGATGGGTATCAAGCAAGACGTGATTGCTGCTCCTATCTCTAAACTCGTACAAGAATGCTTGGCTGACAGTGGCATGGATGTGAAGTCTATGATGAAGTGTCGCAATATGTTTGCTGTTGGTTTGGTTTGCTGGCTGTTCAATCGCGATCTGAAGTTGGCAGAGAACTATATCCGTGAGAAGTTTGCCAAGAAACCTGCTATCGCTGAGGCTAACATCAAGGTGATTCATGCGGGTTATGACTACGGTCACAACACCCATTCTTCAGTAGCTCATACCTATCGCATTGAGAGCAAGGTAACAGTTCCTGGCAAATATATGGACATTACAGGTAACAAGGCTACTGCATATGGTTTGATGGCAGCAGCCGAGAAAGTGGGTAAAAAGCTTTTCCTTGGCTCTTATCCTATCACTCCTGCTACTGATATCCTGCATGAGTTGGCTAAACACAAGTCAATGGGAGTTATCACCATGCAGTGTGAAGACGAGATTTCTGGCTGTGCATCTGCAGTGGGTGCTGCTTTTGCTGGTGCTTTGGCAGTAACCTCTACCTCTGGCCCTGGTGTTTGTTTGAAGTCAGAGGCGATGAACTTGGCTGTTATCACCGAGTTGCCTTTGGTCTTGGTGGATGTGCAGCGTGGTGGCCCTTCGACTGGCCTGCCTACCAAGTCTGAACAAGCCGATTTGTTGTTGTCTCTGTTTGGTAGAAGCGGTGAGAGTCCATTGCCTGTCATAGCGGCAACCTCTCCAACCGACTGCTTCGATAAGGCTTATATGGCTTGTAAGATAGCCCTTGAGCACATGACGCCAGTCATTCTGCTCACTGACGGCTTCATAGCCAACGGTTCATCAGCTTGGAAGCTACCTAAACTGGCTGACTATCCAGCTATCAATCCTCCATACGTTACTCCAGAGATGAAAGATAACTATGCGCCTTACTTCCGCAATCCTGAAACGGGTGTGCGCTATTGGGCAACTCCTGGTCAGGAAGGCTATACTCATATCGTGGGTGGTTTGGAGAAGGACAGTAAGACAGGTGCTATCTCTACCAATCCAGAGAATCACGACTTGATGGTTCGTCTGCGTGCTGAGAAGATTGCCAAGATTGAAGTACCTGATGTGGCGGTTGAAGGTTGCGCTGATGATGCCGACTTGCTGATTGTAGGTTTTGGCAGTACATATGGTCACTTGTATTCAGCTATGAAGGAATTGAACCAAGCTGGCAATAAGGTAGCTCTGGCTCAGTTTAGCTATATCAACCCATTGCCAAAGAATACGGCAGAAGTGTTGAAGCGCTATAAGAAGGTGGTAGTAGCAGAGCAGAACCTCGGTCAGTTTGCTGGCTATCTTCGCATGAAGATTGACAATTTTGCAACTTATCAATATAATGAAGTGAAAGGTCAGCCTTTCACGGTAAGTGCATTGGTAGATGCTTTCCAGGAAATAATCAACAAGTAACCCATTAAAGAAGTAAAGACATGAGCGAACATACAGCAAAAGACTATAAAAAAGGACAACCCCGCTGGTGTCCGGGTTGCGGTGACCATTTCTTCCTGGCTTCCTTGCATAAGGCAATGGCAGAACTGGGTGTTGACCCTTGGAATATTGCAGTTATCTCAGGCATCGGTTGCTCCAGCCGTTTGCCTTACTATATGAATACCTACGCTATGCAGACCATTCACGGCCGTGCGGCAGCTATTGCGTCTGGTGCTAAGGTGACTAATCCCGACCTTACCGTTTGGCAGGTGTCAGGCGATGGCGATGGCTTGGCTATTGGTGGTAACCACTTTATCCATGCTGTCCGTCGTAATGTTGACCTCAATATGATTCTGTTGAACAACCGTATCTATGGTTTGACTAAAGGACAGTATTCACCTACCTCTCCACGTGGTTTCGTGAGCAAGTCATCTCCTTATGGTACCGTGGAAGATCCATTCCATCCTGCAGAGCTTTGCTTTGGAGCACGTGGCAGGTTCTTTGCACGTGCAGCTGCTGTTGATGCAGCAGGTACCGTGGAGATACTGAAGGCAGCTGCTAAGCACAAGGGTGCCGCTGTTTGTGAGATTCTGCAGAATTGCATGATTTTCAACAACGGTGTATATGATGCCTTGGCTAAGAAAGAAGACCGTGCAAAGAATGCTATTTATCTGCAGCATGGCAAGCCTATGCTCTTTGGTGAGAACAACGAGTATGGCTTGATGCAGGAAGGCTTTGGCTTGAAAGTAGTGAAGTTGGGTGAGAACGGCATCACCGAGAAAGATATTCTGGTGCACGATGCTCACTGCGAAGATAACACAGTGCAACTGAAACTGGCATTGATGGAGGGCCCTGACTTCCCGGTTGCTTTGGGCGTTATCCGCGATGTTGATGCACCTACCTACAACGATGCTGTGAATGCGCAGGTAGAAGAAATCAAGGCAAAGAAGAATTATCATAACTTCGAGGAACTGTTGTTGACCAACGACACTTGGGAAGTGAAGTAATTCTTGATTAGATAATAAAAATAAACGGCAGACCTTTCCCAAAGACCTGCCGTTTTTTTGTTCAACAAAATAACCTTAAAACCATTTTTATTGTATTCTGTTACGTTCTTCATTAGCAGCACCTGTTCCCTTATATTTACTCTTTGCTGCATTGAAGTTATAGCGGAAAGTTAGTTCTATGGCGCGTGTATCGTTTATCTTGTGCATGAATATCTTGCGAACATCACTATAGAGCCAAGCCTTGCTGCGACTCGTGTTGAATACATCTTCGCAAGAGAGTTTCAAGCTCCATTTATCGTGAGCAAATGCCTTATAGATACTCAAATCAAACTTCCACATCCCTTTCATGTAAAGGTTTTCCGTATTGCCATTTGTACGATAAGCAAAGTCAGCATTAATCCATGTGTCAGCTGGCAACTGAATAGCATTGTTGAAGCGGATTATACCTAATGGGTGGTTCATATTTTTCTTTTTGCCACAAAAAGTCAAGTTGAATTGTTGTGCCATCATGGCTGTCATCAATGTAGGATGCCAGATTCCGAAAGACGGGGAGATAGATACCATTGCCTGCAACTGGTTCAAACTTTTGGCATTCTGCTTTTGCAAGAGAGCAATGCTAGGATTGTCGCCATATTGTGTATAAGCAGTGATGATGTAATCCGATGTGTGGCTGTACTCGAGCATCATATTCAGCCATTTGTAGCCTATTGCCAAAGAGATATTATCGCGATAGAATGGACGCAGGAATGGATTTCCACTTTGGTAAGTATAGCGATTAATGTATTCCACGTTGCTGCTCAGCTGACTATAGGCAGGGCGTTCCACTTTTCGGTTATAACTCAATCTTACTCTTGTGTTTTTGATTGGAAACATCAGCATAGCCGATGGAAACAGGTTGTCATATATACGGCTTTGTTCCTGCATCTTCACATCGTGATCATAATAACGACTATCGATGTGTTCGTAGCGTAATCCTGCACTTAGCATCACTTTGCCTATATTTTGCATTACTTCGACAAACAAAGCACCGTTTGACTCTTCGATACGTGTTTTGCTGTCATTAATAAGATGTTCCAAGTTGCTGTAATTATCAGTGCGATGGGTATGACTGAACTCTCCGCCGAATGAGAAATTGCCCTTGCCAAGCTGCCTTGTTGCAACTGCTTTACCTGCATACATACGGCTCTTGGCATCACTCTCTGTTGTTACAATCCTATCATCTGCCTGGGTGGATGTTTCTTTCAATAGCTGGTCGGTATTGGCCCTGTTCCACAAGGCATCTACGTTTATATCCATAGTCCATTTCCCGAAACTGCCATTGTAATATCCACTCAACAAATGATTGGTATTGTTTATATCAGCATGACTGTTATTTGAGGTCTCATTGTCCAGCACTCCATCAATCGTCATTGTAGCAAACGATTCATTGTCCTGTTTCGTAGGACGGTATGCAGGTTGATAGATGGCACCAATGGAATGATGCTCATTAAAGACATAGTTAAATCCAATCTTGCCGGCAAATGTCTGGTTCTTATTGTAACGTTTGGCAATACCATCTTGCAGCAAGCGAGGTAAGAGGAATGTTTCTTGTGAAGTAATATTTGTTACGCGGTCTTTTATATTGCTGTATTCCAACATACCGAAGATGTCAAATCCTCCCTTTCGATAGTTGAAGTTGAATTCATCTAGTCCGTAGAAATAATGCCTGATGCCTGCTACCGCCCTATTGTCAAAACTCCATCCTTCACCTATAGGCTTGATGGTGGTGATACGGATGACGGCATTGACGGTGGCATCATACCTTGCTCCAGGATTGGTTACTACTTCCACATTTTTCACTTGTGACGAATTCAACTGATCTAACTCAGAAGTATTACGCATTTGTCTGCCGTTGATGTAAATAAGTGGAGTGCCCTTACCAAACACCTCAATGCCACCATTACTGCTGATAACACCAGGTACTCTTGCCAATACATCGTTAGCAGTTCCTGCCCTCGATAAGGCACTACCTTGTATGGTAGTCACCAAAGCGTCTCGTTTCAGTTCTGTTTTTGGAAGATTAGCCTTTACTGTCACTTCACCAAGCAAGTTATCACTTTCCAACATTTGTATATCCCCTAATTCACCGTTGGCCTGATGTACAAACATGTCGTCATAGCCAATACATGATATACGAAGTAAGCTAGCTTTATCAGTTTCCAATCTGAATAGGCCTTCGCTATCTGTTACCACACCATTTATATAGAGAGAATCTCTTTCTTGCAGCAACACCACATTTGCATAGCTGATAGGTTTTTCTCTCGTGTCAGTCACTCTGCCACTAATGACATTTTGGGCGTAGGTTGCCCCTGTGCTGATACTCATGAGCACCAGCACCAATAGTTTTAATGCTTTCATTGATGATTATTTAATAATTAATTATAGACCTCCCATAAATATCCATTCACCTTTTTCATTCTTGCCTAATGACAGGTTGTTTTGAACAGTCGTACTGTCATCACGAAGTTTCAATACATATGGCACATACTCGCAAGGCATAGAGCCAGATTGGAAAGGCTCTCCAATACTGAGCAGTCTGCAACCTTTAAAGACTGGACCAAACATTTCTGCTATGTTTGCAGGCATCATTTCCTCTAACGTCTCAGTATCCCATGCGCCTAATGATTTGAGGAATTTCTCTGCGACTTCTTTGGCTGACATTTCAGCCAGAATAGATTTTCTATTGCTGGGTGAGGAATCGGCATTACTGAACTCAATTTCGGTGGGCTTAGCTAATACCTCTTTCATTCCCAACGCTACTGAATAGTCGATATGTCGAGTCCTCATCACTTCTACTTCCTGGTCATCTACGATGATACTTACAGATAGCTGCTTCAATTGCTTGGTAGCTTTGTCAAATATGTAGCGCCTGATATGTTCTGCATCTTTCAGTGATTTGTTGAGCATGAAGTCATTGATATAGTTATAATGGAGGTATGCATGCACAGTCAGATGTATTTCATCACCTACACGCTTTACCAAGTACTCATCGCCATCGTTCTTTTGTGAAAGTTCTAATTCACGTTCCAATATCTTATTTGGTTCCAATAAGATACTGATGTAATCCAAAAATGTTTCTTTGCCTTTTCCTGTTTCCCAGCCCACTTGGTAAGCTGGTACCCAAGTAAAAGCACTGTCATTGATACCAGTGGCTACCCTGCCTTGTTTATCTACTCGCCAAGCCAACTCGTCACCATATACCACCTCAATTTGATGGTTAACAAAAGCTTCTTCAGCATCTATCATCTTGAAGTTTTCTTGGGGTAAGGTGCGTATTTCTACTTCCATCACCATCGAGCGTATGTTGTTGAGGTAGCTGATAGCATTTTGCAAAAGCGAACTGGCGGTAAGGCGAGAAGGGCTTAGCATCAAGATAACAGGCAAACAAGCTGCAATACCTGATACTGATAGCCAGTGCCACATCCTAATCACATTACGTGGTTTACGGCTTTCTTTTGCTTTAGCCAACACTCGCTGCTTAAAGTCTTTCGATATGTGTACCTCACATTTTGGAATCAGCTCCGTCCTTATCATATCAATATCTCTTTGATTCATAATTTATCCTCCTGTTCCCATCTTTTCCTTAATTTGTCTATTCCGCTTTTAAACCTCGACTTAATCGTGGTCTCTGGAGTTCCCGTTACTTTGGCGATCTCTACGAAGGTAAGGTCGTCAATTAGGTGCATGGTAATAACATCAGCTTGATCTGCTGGCAATACACTCAACATTTTCCAGATACGGTTATATTCCTCTTGTAATGCCTGTTCCTCATCATTAGCCATTTGCACTTGTTCTAAGGGAATGGACTCTTGCTGTTTATGCCGATGCCAATCATTGCAGGCATTATATACCATTCTGTAGAGATACATTCGCATACTTTCGTCATTTTCTATTACGAACTCTTTTTCAAAGAGTCTCAAGAATACATCTTGTATAATGTCTTCTGCATCTTCTCTGTTGCCGATACGGAAGTAGGCAAAGCGGAACAAATAATCTTGATTCTGCTCTATCACTGCCTCAAGTCTCTTATATCTTTTGTTGCTATTCATTTCTTTCCGCCTTTCATTGTATAAGACGTAATAAGAGCCTAAAAAGACGAATTTGCCAGTCACTTTTTTTCTTTTCTTTTTCTTACAGTTGCATCCCTTTGCTTTTATCACCTGCATTTGTTATCTTTGTAGGGTAATATAATAATATAAGGTATGGAGAACGAGATAATCATATTAGGTACGGGCAATGCAATGGTCACCCGATGTTACAACACTTGCTTCGTAGTGCGAAGCAAAAGTGGGGCTACTATGATGGTGGATGCAGGTGGAGGTAATGGTATACTTAACCAGATGGCACAGTCTGGTTTGGCTTTCGAGGACATCAGTGACCTTTTTGTTACCCACACCCATACTGACCATATCTTAGGAGTGATATGGATGATGCGTATGGCGCTCCAGTACCAGAAACCACAAGTGTTGTGCATCCATAGCCACAAGAAAGCGCTCGATTTGCTGGACCTTATGTGCCGTCAAATGTTGCCCAAGAAGCAAGTAGAGCGTATTGGCATCAATGTAGTGTATTGCGAATTACATGATGGTGATAGCTTCGATGTGGGTGATATGCATGTGCAATGCTTCGATATCCACTCCACTAAGGAGCTCCAGTACGGCTTTGCCCTCACTTTCGCCGATGGCAAACGACTGGCTTGCCTGGGTGATGAGCCTTATTGTGAACAGAATGAGGCTTATATAAAGGGTGCCGATTGGATGATGAGTGAGGCATTTTGTCTCTACGAAGACCGTGAACGTTTTCAACCTTACAAGAAACATCATAGCACCGCTCTTGATGCTGCCCGTCTGGCTAAGTCATTGGAAGTCAAGAACCTTATCCTCTATCATACTGAGGATAAGACTTTGGATACTCGTAAGGAACGCTACACTGCTGAGGCGCAAAGCGAATTTGATGGCAAAGTGTTTGTCCCTGATGATTTGGAGAGAATAGTCATTGACTAGAGATTGATATGTTTCTGAATCACGTAATTGATGTTGATTTGATTGGCTGATGCCTCTTAAAGCTATCTGCAAAGCTTGGCATTTTTTTAGCTAAAGCTTGCTATTACAGAGGGGAAAGCTTGGCATTGTTCGTTCCAGTATCTGCTATCACCCGTCGCAGTATCTGCCATACCCCCATAGGAGATACTGCGATGACTCATAGGAAGCCTTGCGACGACCCATAGCAAAGCCTCCGTCAACTCATGGAAGGCATTCGGATAGAATAGACTATTTTGTACTTTTAAAAGTCAGCTTTATGAGGTTGTTTTTTGACCTAATCCCTCTCTAATGGATAGAAGGGGATTTGACATTTCCAGGAAGGGATATGGCAGCCTGATTATTTGGTACTTTCTGCCACTTGTATTTATCTTTGCAGCATCGGTCGCGACCCGATACCAAATTGTCTAACTATTAAAATGTATTATTATGAACGTATTTGAGTTATTTACTGAAGGTGGTTTATTGGGCATGGCTGTATTGACCATTCTATTCGTATTATTGCTTTTTGCAGCATGGAAGGCACCGGCTTGGGTGAAGGAAATTGGTCAAGCGGCATTGATATGGGGTTTCTTCTGGGAGTTTGCTGGCATCTATCAGATGTTAGATGTATTGCAGGAACTGAATGATGTGCCCATGTCAGTAATATATGGCGGTGCCAAGGTGACATTTGTACCAGCATTGTATGGTATGCTGATTTATCTTGTCTCTTTAGTCATCATCTTGGCGCAAAAACCAAGATTGTAGTAGATGGAGTTGGAGATGACGAGTAGTTTTGTTAGTTTTGTGTTATGAAGTACCTAATTACCATAGGATGCTGGATGGTGGAGGTGATCCTTATTGCTACCATTCTGATCAGTATGGACTATACATGGTGGCAGGCTCTAATGCTTGCCACCATGTTCCTGCCTGTATTGTTGGCGATGAAGTATTTCTTGCCACAAGTGAAGTGGAAACGGACACGTAAGTTGATTACAGGCATTGTGTGTCTGTTCCTCTCTTTCTTGCTATTAGAGTATCTGCTCCTGATATGCTGTCACACATGGATCAAAAGTTACACAAACGAGATGCCTTCCGTCCTGCTCAACCCTGTATTCCTGACCTTGCTTCTGGCTATGCTCTTCGTAGCTGATACAGCTGTTGGCAAGCAACTTGACAAGCGGTTTGGCAAAATGCCAAAGAGCATCACTTTTATTTCCGACCGCAAAAATGTTTCCTTGCCGACAGAGCAGATTCTCTATGTGGAGTCTAATGATGCAGAAACGTGGGTGCATACCCTTGATGGAGAGCGTTATAGAAACAAGACGAATATCTCACAGTGGGAACAGATACTCGAAGATGGCTTTCTCAGAACTCATCGTTCTTTCTTGGTTAACACCAAGCAAATCACACAAGTGAATTCTGACTCTGTGATGCTTGGAGAGGTCACTATCCCTGTGTCGAGGAAATACAAAGAAATGGTAGCCACATATTTTGCGACTACCACTCTTTAAGCTCAATCTGTTTACTCCGAGCTGATGCCTTGATTACTCCGAGCAATAGGCTCATCCTCTCGGAGCAAAGATGTCAGGGTAACTTGGAGAGAAACCATTCATCAGAACTGGTTGAGTTTAGACACATCAATCTTGGTAACTCCTGTGTTCTTTATAGAAGTATCGTCTGCTGTGCCAGACAAAACAATCTTTCCAACGCCAGAGTTGGTGGCATCCAGTTTCTCACAATCCACCTGGAGGCTGATGGTGCCTACACCACTCTTTATGACAGACACCTCCTTGCCCTTATAATTCACCTCAATATTGTCAACGCCACTTGAATTTATTTCCAGTTTGTCGGCATTTACCACCAGTTCTCCATTGGTGGTACCACTGTCATTCATCTTTAGCTTTGTGCCTTCAATATGAGCGTCCAAGTTAGACACTCCCTTTAAATCGCAGGTAGCTTCAGCACATGAGATCTGTTGTGCCTCCAGGTTCAGTACGCCATTACTACTTAGGTGGAAATCACCTGTTTTAAGCTTGTTTGTATCGAAGTTCAATACCCCATTATTTTCCAGGCGGTTCATATCAGGTGAAGTGATATAGAGTGTCAGCATCTGCTTCTCGTTGCTGCTCTTCTTATCTTTCTGCGACACCACCAGCAATCCATCTTTCACTTCTAAGTTCAGACGCTCTAATTGTTCTGCAGAGCCTTCAGCCTTGATACTAAATGTGTTACCTTGAGTGTAGTAAATCTTTACGGCATGATTGTTTTTCAAACCAGAGAAGCCACTAAGGTTGAATTCTTTGGAAACTATAGATTCATTGTTAATATGAGTCGAAGCCTCTGCGTTTGTCATTGTTATTAGGGTCAATGCTGCCCATAAAATCATCTTTTTCATCTTTACTTTGTTATTTATACTTAATAATGATAGTTACTTTTCCGTTATTGAAAGTTGCCCCACGATGCCTGTATTGCATCATATAGACGCGATTCTCTTTTAAGTTCTCAACGGTAAGAGTCATTGTTTCCTCTTCCTCATTGGTTACAATGCTGAACTGACCATTCCCTTGTTCGTCGAGGAAAGCCTTGCGCAACTTATTGATGGTGATGTCAGTAGGTTGTAAAACCTTTACCACCTTCAGCACCTTGCGAGTTTGGGGGTCACGCTCAACGGCAGAGGTAAAGGTGCTCTTGCCGATGGAAGAATACTCATCCACTACCTTGTCGATGGCATTCTGAGCCGAGAGTGCCAACGAGGTAAAGAGCAGTGCCAGTGTGCATAATAATGTTCTTAGTGTCATATACCTTCTTATATTTTAATTCAACAATTCGCGGATGCGTTCTCTTTCCTCTGCATCCTGTATATTATTCAGCAGGTCTTGCTCTGCCTGATCTATGAGTAGGGTGGGCGAGGTTGTCTCAAAGGCATCAGCTAAGCTCAGTGTACTCTTGATTTGCGGAAGTATCTCTCGCAGGTTGTCTATGCGTTTGCCATCCACAATCATATAGCTGCCACCATATATATTTTGTAGCTGGATGCGTTGGTATGTTTGGAATGTCCATACAGAGCCAACTACAATAGCTATCATTGCGGCTATGCCTACCATCGTTTTCCACCATCCGCGATATTTGGGTGGTGTTGAGCTAACAGCCTGTTCTGAAATAGGTAGGCTCTCCTTGGGCTCAACCATTGTTATCTCTGCAGATGGAGCATCAGACAAGCAAATGGCATCGAAACCCAAGAATGTCTCTCGATATGCCTCCAGTTCTTCTGGCAGTTCCTTTGTCTGCTTGAAGTAGTCATAGAGCCATTGTTCTTCGGCTAAGGTGGTGTCACCCTCGAAGAATCGCTCTATCAATGTCTTTATTTCT
>JAGCGS010000051.1 GCA_017649485.1 Bacteroidaceae bacterium
GCAGAATGGTCAGAACTCTCTGACTGTTACTCTGCGTGAAGACGCTGAGACTCTGGACGAAGTCGTAGTCGTTGGTTACGGTACGCAGGCTAAGAAGGATATTACCGGTTCTGTGGCTGTGGTATCACGCGACGCTATCGCTGAGCAGCCTGTTGCAACCTTCGCTGAGGCATTGCAGGGTCGTGCTGCCGGTGTGTATGTAGCAGCTGGTGGTGCTCCTGGTGCTAACACAACTATCCGTGTACGTGGTGTCGGCGGTGTGAATGGTTCTGACCCTCTGATCATCGTTGACGGTGTGCAAGGTGTTGATGTGAACTCAGTGAACCCTAACGATATCGATTCTTTCCAGGTGTTGAAGGATGCTGCTGCAACCGCTATCTACGGTGCGCGTGCTGCTAACGGTGTCATCATCATCACTACCAAGCAGGGTAACAAAGAAGGTAAGGTTCGCGTATCTTACTCAGGTTACATCTCTGCTTCAACCATGGCTAACGACGGTTTCAAGACCCTCGGCGCATGGGACTATATGAAGGCTATCGAGAAGTCACAGCACAACCAGGTTGATGTTCGCGGTGCTGACATCAATTCAGTAGGTCACCAGCAGTTCGGTTCTATCAAGGATGGTGAGCTGCAGATGCCTTACACCATCGTTCCTGCTGGTTTGAGCAAGGCTGAGGCTATGGCTCGTTTCGGTTCATACGACGGCATGGTTGCACAGTATCAGGCTGATGGTGCTCATTCATATGCACTTTCTTCTTACTATTATATTAAGGAAATCCTTGGCGGTACTGAGGAAGAGGCTCGCGCTGGTTCTGACTGGTACGGTCAGGTTACTCAGACTGGTTGGTCACAGAACCACGAGTTGTCAGTGATGGGTGGTGGCGAGAAAGGCCAGTACTCAATGTCTTTGGCTTACCAGGATCGTAACGGTACGATCAAGGGTTCAAGCTTCGAGCGTTACTCACTGCGTATGAACACCACTTTCAATCCTACTAAGCACTTCACAGTAGGTCAGAACACCAACGCAGCTGTTATGCTGACTCGCGGTGAGCGTGGTAACCAGGGTGACGGTAGCACATTCGGTCAGACTTACACCATGAACAAGTGGGTTCCTTACTACAACGTAGGTGGCGACTTCGCAGGTTCACAGGGTAATGGTGGTCGTAACACTTCTGCTCTCCAGAGCGTGTTGAACGGCCGTGACAACTGGAACCGTAACTTCCGTCTGCAGTCTTCATTCTTCGCAGAGTTGAAGGATCCTTGGATCAAGGGTCTGAGCTTCCGTTCTCAGTTCGCTGTTACACTGAACGGCGGATGGGGTCTGAGCATGTCAAAGAAGTCTATCGCTTGGGATAAGGAAGGTTCTTCACGTAATACCTTCAGCGAGAATGGTAACTGGAGCTTCGGCTGGCAGTTCACCAACACCGCAACTTATAAGTTCAGATTGGCTGACAAGCATGACTTCACCGTGATGGCTGGTACCGAGGCCCTGAAGATGGGTATTGGTCGTAACCTGAGCGCTTGGCGTAATGACTATGTGTTTGAGAACGATCCTAACACTTGGACCATCGACAATGGTGGTACTTCTTCACTGGGTAACGGTGGTGGCATGGGTTCAAAGAACACCATGTTCGGTCTCTTCGGCCGTGTTGACTACTCTTACGAAGGCAAGTATCTGGTAACAGCTACTATCCGTCGAGATGCTTCTTCTAAGTTCTCTGAGAGCAACCGTTGGGGTACCTTCCCATCAATCTCTCTGGGTTGGCGTATCTCTGACGAGAAGTTCCTCGAGAAGGCTCGCGCAACTTGGTTGGACGACTTGAAGCTCCGCGCTGGTTACGGTACAACCGGTAACTCTAACATCGGTGCTTACAACTACGCATTCCAGTATTCTAACCCAACCCGCTACCTCTATGGTATCGCAGGTGAGAACTCTGGCGCTAACACTGGTTACGGTATCACCGCTCTGGGTGATAAGAACGCTAAGTGGGAGACTATCAAGATGTTCAACGTTGGTTGGGACTTGACAGCTCTGAACAACAAGCTGACTTCTACTTTCGACTTCTATGTTAAGAAGACTTCTGATATGTTGGTTCCTGCTTCTTGGACTCCTCTGTCTGGTGCTGCTTCAAAGCCTAACACCAACCAGGGTAACATCAAGAACACCGGTATTGACTTCTCTATTGGTTGGAGAGACAAGATCGGCCAGGTACAGTATAACATCAATGCTAACCTGTCTTGGTACAAGAATAAGGTGACTAAGCTGGGTGCTTCTGACCTCTACTATTCTTCTCGTATCTCTGAGATGTCTATCACAACCGTTGGTCAGCCTGTAGGTATGTTCTACGGTTATGTGGATGATGGTATCTATAAGAGCGAGTCTGAGGTTCTGGGTTATGGCACACTGCCTTACGGTGTTGCTTCTCAGGATGACTTGAACAAGTCAGCTGCTTCATACGTAGGTCACTACAAGTGGAAGGATATCAACGGCGACGGTAGGGTTGACGCTAACGACCGTACTATCATCGGTAATCCTCACCCAGATCTGACTGGTGGTTTCAACATCGGTCTGCAGTGGAAGAACTTCGACCTGAGTACATATCTGTACTATACAATCGGCAACGACCTGTACAAGCACTACGAATACTACACCCTGTGGGGTAACTTGGGTAACGTATATTCTTACGACCGCGTTGAGAAGGCTTGGAGCCCAAGCAATCCTAACGGTACCCTGCCTTTGTGGGTATATGGTGACACTCACGCTGAGAACACTCAGTCACACTCTGACTACGTAACAGACGGTTCTTACCTGCGTATGCAGACCCTGACTCTGGGTTACTCACTGCCTAAGAAGCTCGTTAGCAAGCTGACATTGAGCCGTATCCGTCTCTACTTCCAGCTGTCTAACGTATTCACAATCACCAGCTATGAGGGTCTGGATCCTGAAGTAAACAGCTTCAGCATCAACGGTGACCGTTCTAAGGGTATCGACTACGGTGCATATGGTGTACCTCGTCAGTATCTGTTTGGTGTGAACATCGACTTCTAATTTCCTGATTGAAAATTGGAGATTGATAATTAATAATAGATAATCAAAAAAAATAGAAACATATGAAAAAAGCAATAATCTATTCAGCTATGGCATTGGCTACCCTGTCAATGAGCAGCTGCGGCGACAGCTTCTTGGTGCTCGATCCTGCAGGCTCTGTATCTGAGGGTACGCTGACCACTGCGGAGGGTATTGACATGGTGCTGACAGGTGCCTACTCATCCCTCAACAACATGAACCAGACAGGTTGGATGGGATATGCCGCATTGTCAAACTACTGCTTCGGTGACGTTGCAGGTGCAGATGCTAACAAGGGTTCCCAGTCTTCTGACCAGTCAGACTTTACTGCCATCGAGGTATATCAGTTCTCTTCAGCTAACTCTTATATCGCTGGTAAATGGGCTGCAGTCTATGAGGCTGTTAAGCGTGCCAACAACGTGATCGACATGGTGGGCAAGGCTGGTGATAAGATCGCTAACCCTGACCAGATCATCGGTCAGGCTGAGTTTATCAAGGGCGTTTGGATGTTCGAGGGTATCCGTATGTTCGGTGCCGCTATTCCTTATGTAACCTTGGAGGACTATCAGGCTGCTACTGACCCACAGGTAAGCAATGTGGATGAGAGCGGTAACTATGTATATATTTGGAGCCAGGTAGAGGCTGACCTGAAGTCTGCTGCAAGCAAGCTGCCTGCAACATGGCCTGCTGGACAGTATGGTCGCGCTACCTCTTGGATGGCTAAGGCTATGTTGGCTAAGCTGTACGTTTACTGGTCTTCTCCTTTCAACGGCAAGAACGCTTCTGCTAACCACTGGAGCGACGCTAAGAACCTGTTGGACGACATCATCAACAATGGTGTTGACGCTAAGGGTCAGAAGTACAAACTGGCTGAGAAGTATGGTGACTTGTTCAACAACGCTGGTACCTCTGACTGGACTGGTGAGTCTGTATTCGACGTACAGCTGACTATCTCTGGTACTCAGACTGATTCTAACGCTGCTGTATATAGCCCAGCTATCGGTACTCCTGGTGCTCTCGGCCTGGGTGGTTGGGGTTTCTACCAGCCAACTTATGAGTTCGTAAACAGCTTCATGGTTGACGACAATGGTCTGCCTTTGGCTAACTACACCAACCATGAGCCTCTGACTACCATTCCTTCAGGTACTCCTGTAACTGACCTGGATACTCCAGTTGACCCACGTTTGGACTTCTGCGCAGGTCGTTTCGGCGTTCCATTCCTGGATTATGGTATTCCTACCGAGTTGAACGGTTGGGTTCGTGACTACACCAATGGTGGTCTGCAGATGAACATCAAGTATCAGCACAGAAAGGCTGACCGTGGTGGTACGGCTGTGGCAACAGCTATCGGTTCTAACGCCGCTAACTATCACGTGATCCGTTTTGCTGACATCCTGCTGATGCGTGCTGAGTGCGCTATCCAGGAGGGTGACCTGTCAACTGCCCTGACTCTGATCAACCAGGTTCGCGCTCGTGCAGCTAACGACTTCGTTGAGAACGCTGCTGCTGGCAAGGTGCTGGAGGATAAGGTAAACGGCAAGACTGTTACAGGTGCTGCTGCTCACTATAAAATTGGTTTGTACACCGGCTTCGCAAATGCTACTGAGGCTACTACCGCTCTGAAGCGTGAGATGCGTGCTGAGTTCGGTATGGAAGGTCACCGCTGGTTCGACATCGCTCGTTGGGGCGAGGCTGCAGCTGTGCTGAACGCTTACCGTGCTTATGAAGGCAAGTACTTCCCTGGCAAGTTTGGTAATGAGTACAATGTGAACTGGGTAACTTACCCAATCCCATTCTCTACCATCCAGACCGCTATGGGCCGCATCGTTCAGAACGAGAACTGGAAATAATCCCTAAACCTTAATTATAGTCTTAGGTTATTATTAACCAGGGGGGGGCAGGCCATTTGGCTTGCCCCTATTTTCAAAATGAAGTCAAATAAAATCATAGTATCAAGTCTGCTCCTGTCAATCACACTGCTGTATGCCTATTATCTTCACATAAGTAAGGAACCTATGCTGATGTATAGGGAGCAACAGCAGATATTCCTGTGGGATGGCGACTATATTGCCAATCTGTTGAGTCAGATAGGCGGCTTATCCACCTTGCTGTCGCAATACCTGGTGCAGTATTTCCTTACACCCTGGACAGGAGCTTTGATTACGGCGGGCATTATCGCCTTGTCTGCCTTGTTCCTATGGCTCAGCCTGCAACGCCTTAGTGATAGTTTCGCGTGGGTGCCATTGGCATGGGTGCCCTCCTTTCTGCAAGGGGTCTATCTCTTGGAGATGGGCTACCACTATGTGGGGCTGGTTGCCTTGTTGCTGGGTTCTCTCTGTCTGTTTTTCTATACGCTAATCGCTGAAAGGGCATCATGGGTTATGCGTACACTGATAGGCTGTATGCTGACTGTTCTGCTCTATCTGTATGCAGGCAGTATCGCCATACTGTTTGCCATCTGCGCCTTGATTTATGACCTGATCAGGAAGGGTAGCAAAAGCTATAGCTCTGCTCTTTATCTGCTGCTATGCCTGGCATTATCCGCCTGGGCAGTTATGCAGGGCAAGATAGTTGGCTTCGACTATGCCTTGTGGATAAAAGGTTATTGCGATTATTACGTGGAGCCTGGTCTTTGGTTCAGCCTTTCTTGGCTCTTGCTACCATTTACGATGTTGGTGGCTTGGCTGATAAACCGCTATACATTTAAACCCTATTGGCAGGCAGGCATTTGTCTGGCTCTGCTCATGGCAAGTGCCTTCTTCGTTTATACGCAGACGGAGAAGCGCATCAATAAAGACTTCCGTACCCTTGCCGAGCTGATGGTCAGCATCAACCATGAGGATTGGAATGCCATTGTTACCAATCCCCATATTAATACGAAAAACTACCTGCATCTGAATTGTCTCAACCTGGCTCTTTCCCATCAGGGACGACTGATGACCGACCTGTTCAAATTCCCCCAGAAAGGGGCACAGAGCCTGTTGGGAAGCTATCAGGCACACAAAGATGTGAATGTGCTATTCAGCCATATCTATTATCAAATGGGCGTGGTGAGTGAAGCGCTCTGTCTCTCTTTCGGAACCATGATTGCTACTGACGATGGCAATCCCTCGATGCTGAAGCTATTGGTGAAGGAAAGGTTGATTTATGGCGACTACGATGTGGCAGAGAAATACATCAGGGTCTTGGAGAAAACACTGTCTTATGGCGAGTGGGCAACGAGCATGAGGAGGTTTCTCTACAATGACGAGGCTGTAGAAAGCGATAGCGAGTTGGGCTTGAAACGTCGTGATCTGCCTGAGGTAATGCCTGAGTTTGTGGTGGTGGATGGCGTGATGAATGATTTGATGCACGTTATCGGCACAGGCTCGCACGATACCCCTGCCACGGAATATGCCTTTGCCATGCTGATGCTCGATAAGAACATGGCAGGTGTCAAGGCGTTGGTGGAGAAGATAACAACTGAACAAACTGGCAAAGTGTTGCCTCAGTTGGTGCAAGAGGCAATCGTCACCTATGCAGAGAATGATCCTGCTTATTGCACCTCACATGGGGTGACGGAGGAACTGATGCAACGCTTCCAGCAATTCCGCCAGTTGGTTTTAGAGGCAAGGCGGAACGGACAGAACCTACAGTCTGTCTTGGTTCCTTTCCGTCATACTTTCTGGTATTATTATATGCTTGGGTAAACAGATGATTATGAAAACGAACATACTATCTTTAAGTTTGCTGCTGCTGGTATCGTGTGGGCAGGGAAACATCAGCGTTGTTTCACATACCGATGAACCGATAGAGATATTTCCCGATTATGACGGGGTGACCATCCCTGTCAATATCGCTCCCCTGAATTTCTCTGTGAAAGGGGGCAAGGGCGACTATGCCTTGCTGATCAAGGGTGGTACTGCAGAGATGACGGTTCGTGCCCAGGATGGGGATTTTGATATTCCTGTGGCCAAATGGCATGAAATCCTGCAGCAACACCAGGGTGGTGACCTCTCTATGACCATTGCCCGGAAAGAAGCCGGTGGCTGGTGTGCCTATCCAGAAATGACCATCCATGTGCAGGCAGAGCCTATTGACCCTTATCTGGCTTATCGCTTGATTCCTCCTTATGAGCAATGGAACCGCATGGGCATCTACCAACGCAGTTTGACTGATTTTGTAGAGATGCCTATCTTTGAGAACAAGCAGACTGACTATGGATGTGTGAATTGTCATTCGTTCAATGGCAGAGATCCTGGCATGATGATCTTCCACAGTCGTGCCAAGGCTGCAGGTACAGCCTTCATCAAAGGCAATAGCGTGAAAAAACTGAATACCAAGACTCCGGAGACTTTGGGAAATATGCAGTATCCTTACTGGCATCCTGACGGCAAACACATCGTGGCTTCTGTGAATGCCACCTGGCAGAGCTATTATTACCATGCGCAGGATAGGGTAGAGGTGTACGACACCGTTTCGGATGTGTTGGTGTATGACATGGATAATATGCGTGTCTTCACGAATGAGCAGCTGGCTTCTGATAAGGCGTACGAGACTTTCCCCACGTTCTCTCCAGATGGCAAGAGCCTGTATTTCTGTACGGCTAATGCCATAGATAGTGTAGAGCATCATATCCAGGACTTGAAGTATAGTCTTTGCAGGGTGGATTTCGATGCCGAGAAGCAGGAAATTGGTACGCAGGTGGATACATTATACAATGCGCATACGATGGGTATGAGTGTGTCGCATCCCCGTATCTCGCCCAATGGACGATGGATGGTAGTGTGTCTGACAGATTATGGTAATTTCCCTGTAAATCATAAGGATGCCGATTTGTATATCATCGACCTTACGACAGGTGAAACAAGACCGCTTGAGGGGGCAAACAGCCATCGTGCCGACAGTTATCACACCTGGGGTGAAGGCTCGCATTGGATGGTGTTCAGCAGTCGCAGGGTAGATGGTTATTATTCTCGTCCTTATATCACTTACATAGATGATGAGGGTAGGGCAAGCAAGCCATTTTTGTTGCCCCAACGCCATCCTGCCAAATTCTATCAAGACCAGATGATGAGCTACAACCTGCCAGAGCTGGTGTCTGGCAAGGTGGAGTTGAATCAGCATAAGGTTGCCACGGTGATGAAGAAGGAGGAGTCATATAACTTCAAATAAGAAATAGGGTATATTTTCCATATACCCTATTTTCGTGGCAGTATCTGCTATGGCTTGTCCGAGCGTCAGTTGTGAGGCAGTCTTGCTATGCATGCCTGTCTTGGCACGTCATACTTCACTCTTCCTACTGCATCGATGCCTTCATGGCATTGATGATTGCAGAAGTGAAGCCATCATGCTCTAACTGATTGATGCCCTTGATGGTGAGTCCACCAGGTGTGCAAACCTTATCTATTTCAATAGAAGGGTGGGTGTTGTTTTGCAAGATCAGCTCAGCTGCTCCCTTGACGGATTGTGCCACCATCTTGGATGCGTCTTTCGGATAGATGCCCAACTCGATGCCTGCCTGCATGGCTGCTTGTATATATTTCAACACGTATGCTATGCCGCATGAGGTCAGTGAGGTGCATGCTGCCATCTTACCCTCTGGCACCAGAATGGCTAACCCCATTTCATTGAAGATGTCAAGCATCAATTGTTCTTGCTCCTTTGTGGCATTGGAAGATGCAATGAGGGTGGTGCTTTGCAGCAGACTGATAGCGGTATTGGGAATCATGCGGAACATGGTCATATCGCCATCTTGTGTACCTGTGTATTTCTTTAAATCTGAGAATGATACCCCAGCTGCTATAGACACCAGTATCTGTTTGTTTTGCAGTTTCAGATCAGCCAATACTTCTTCCACCAGCCAGGGTTTCACAGCTACGAACACGATGTCTGCATCTTGTGCAGCTAATCTGTTGTTGCTGGTGGTGGTCAACTCTGGACAAGCCGTCTGCAAGGCTTCCAGTTGACTTTGTGAAGGATCAGCCACGGTGATGTCCTTTGCCGGCACTTGGCTACCCTGTGCCAAACCTCTGGCGATGGCACCTCCCATATTCCCTGCTCCGATAATTGCTACTTTCATAATACTTTGTTTAATTTGTTGATAAATTCATTGGCTTCTTCAATACTCAAACAAAGGGGTGGCAAGAGGCGGAGAACATTTGTGCCACTGGCTCCAGTGAACACATGTTGCTCATGGAGCAGACGCAAACGCAACTCCTTGATGGGCTCTTCAAACTCCAAGCCAATCATCAGGCCTTTGCCTCTTACTTCCTTGATGCCTTTCACTTGTTTCAATTGCTCAAGCAGGTATTCACCAACCTTTGCCGCGTTTTCCACCAAGTGCTCTTGCTCGAAGACGTCAAGCACCGCTAATGCAGCACTGCATGCCAAGTGGTTACCTCCGAAGGTGGTGCCCAACTGACCATAAAGTGGTATGAACAATGGACTGATTAGCAGTCCTGCCATCGGGAATCCGTTGCCGATACCCTTTGCCACAGTAATCATATCTGGACGTATGCCACTATGCTGATGGGCGAAGAACTTGCCTGTGCGGCCATAGCCACTTTGTATCTCATCCATAATCAAGACGGTGGCATATTTCGTACATGCTTTTCTTAATGCATGCAGGAACTTGCTGGAAGGGATGCGGATGCCTCCCACACCTTGGATGCCTTCGATGATAACAGCACACACATCACCTTTTGCCAACTCTGCCTGCATGGCCTCAATGTCGTTGAGCGGGAGGTAAGTGACATGTCCGTTAGCATTGATTGGGGCAATGATTTTGGGATTGTCTGTCGCTTCTACAGCTAAGGATGTCCTACCATGAAAGGCCTTGCTGAATGAAATAATACGAGTCCTGCCCGTATGGAATGATGCCAGTTTCAGAGCATTCTCATTGGCTTCTGCACCACTGTTGATGAGGAACAGGCTATAGTCTTCATAGCCACTTGCCTTGCCCAGGCGTTCTGCCAACTGTTGTTGCAGGGTGTTGACCACAGAGTTGGAATAAAACCCTAAAGTACCCACCTGCCTGCTGATGCTTTCAACATAATGGGGATGGGCATGGCCTATGGATATAACGGCATGTCCACCATACAGGTCTAAGTATTCAACACCCTTGTCATCCCACACACGGCATCCTTTGCCTTTTACGATGTTTACATCGAATAGTGGATATACGTCGAATAATTTCATTTGTCAAAAAGCGGATGGCTTGAGTTGTAAACCAACCTTTTCTTCTAAGTTAAACATCAAGTTCATATTGTGCACGGCTGTACCACTGGCACCCTTCAACAAGTTGTCAATGCAAGAGATAATCAAAAGCTTATCATCCTGCTTCTCTAAATGCAACAAACACTTGTTGGTGTTCACCACCTGCTTCAAGTCGATGTTCTGGCGCACCACATGGGTAAATGAGTCGTGCTCGTAATACTCCGTATAGATGCGATAGAGTTCGTCAAGCTCTACAGTTGATTTCACAGTCACCATGGCAAAGATGCCACGGGGGAAGTCGCCTCGTACAGGGATGAAATCCAACTCATGGCTGAAGCCTTGCTGCAACTGCTTTAGTGATTGCATAATCTCTGGCACATGCTGATGCTGAAAAGCCTTATACACGCTCAGGTTATTGTCTCGCCAGCTGAAATGACTGGTTGCTTGTGGCTTTACACCTGCACCTGTGCTACCGGTAATGGCAGTCACCATGATGTCACTATTTAGCATCAGGTGCTTGGCAAGTGGCAACAATGCCAGCTGGATGGCTGTGGCGAAGCAACCTGGATTGGCCACATGTTGAGCCGTGCAGGTGGCACGTCTGTTTAATTCAGGCAAGCCATATACAAAGTCATGTTCCTCTGACTTCATGCGATAATCCATTGAGAGGTCAATGATTTTCACGCTTTCAGGTACCACATGACTCTCCATGAATCGGCGTGTGTCGCCATGACCCATGCAGCAGAACAGTACATCTATGGCTTCCAGTGGCAGTTCGTCGGTAAACTCCAGATCCGTCTCACCCAACAACCCTGCATGGACATCCGTAATCTTTTTACCAGCATTGCTCTGGCTATTCACGAATATGATTTCTGCTTCAGGATGTCCCAGCAGCAAGCGTATCAGCTCACCTGCCGTATAACCTGCACCTCCAATAATTCCTACTTTAATCATACATGTAGTTGCAAGTTACGATATTACTCCTGAGGAATGACTAACCACAATACCAGATAAGCCAGCAGACCTGTACCTGCAAAGATCAAAAGCAGTACGAATACCAATCGCAGGATGGTGGGATCCAAATCAAAATACTTACCCAGACCACCGCAAACACCTGCAATCATTTTATCATTCTTTGTTCTTCTAAGTTTCTTTTCGCTCATTTCTTTATCCTTTTATTAAATTGTTTTTATTCGAAATCATGTGTCGCATAGAATGCCCTAAGAGCCGTAGATGAAACTTTGATAAAGCCCTTGGCATCCTCTGCCGTCCAACCTTTCTGCATCTCACCATATTCTCCAAACTTGTTCTTCACCAAGTCGTCCTTACTCTCCACACCCACAGTAGAGAATCCCAAAGGACGAAGCTCTAAAATGGCAGTACCATTTACATAACGCTGTGAGGAAGTGAGCATCGCTTCAATATCGCGCATCACAGGCTCCAGATACAGGCTTTCATGCAGGAACATGCCATACCAATTAGCCACCTGGTCTTTCCAATACTGTTGCCACTTGCTCAATGTGTATTTCTCCAGAAAACGGTGTGCACCAATAATCAGCATAGGAGCGGCAGCTTCAAAGCCTACACGTCCCTTGATGCCGATGATGGTATCACCCACGTGCATGTCACGACCTATGGCGTATGCTGCACCAATCTCCTCTACCTTTTGGATAGCCTTGATGGGGTCATCAAATGCCACATCGTTAACAGCTTTCAGCTCACCTTTCTCAAAAGTGAGACGTAATTGCTCTGTGCCCTCTTTGGTACAATGCTTCAGATATGCCGACTCAGGCAAGCCCTGTGCGGAATCTAATATCTCACCACCACAGATGCTGGTACCCCACAGACCTACGTTATATGAATACTTCAGCTTGGCGAAGTCAGCAGGAAAACCATTCTTATTCAGATAGTCAATTTCCTCCTGACGGCTTAATGCCATGTCTCGGGTCAGCGTGATGATCTCCTTGCCTGGTGCCATCACCAAGAAAGTCATATCAAATCTGACTTGGTCGTTGCCTGCGCCTGTAGAGCCGTGTGCGATGGCATCTGCACCAATCTCGTTGGCATAACGGGCAATGGCCAATGCCTGGAAGATACGCTCGGAGCTTACTGACACAGGGTAAGTGCCGTTTCGCAGCACATTGCCATACACCATATATTTCAAGCTCTTTTCATAATACTCGCGTGTCACGTCCAAGGTAACATATTTAACAGCGCCCAGCTTATAGGCATTCTCTTCATTCTGCTTCAGTTGTTCCTGGCTGAACCCACCTGTATTTGCACTGGCGGCATACACTTCATATCCTTTTTCTTTGGCCAAATACATCACGGTAAACGATGTGTCCAGTCCACCGCTAAAAGCCACAACTACTTTCTTCTTGCTCATATTTAATATCAATTTTAATCTTCAATAATTTTCAATCTTCAATCTTCAATAATCTTCAATCTTCAATCTTCAATCTTCAATGGTCAATGGTCAATCAAACCTTATACGGATCATCCGGATGCTGCTTCGGATCATACAGCATGGCGGTACAGATGCAGAACTTGCGATTCTTTTCCATCAGGATATGATGGTTGATGCATCCCTCACATCCTTTCCAGAAAGCATCATCATCCGTTAGTTGTGAGAACGTTACTGGCACATATCCCAGTTCCGTGTTCATCTTCATCACGGCTGCACCACTGGTGAGACTGAAAATCTTCGCCCATGGCCAGCGCAGTCGTGCCAACTTAAACGTTGCATCCTTGATTCGTTTCGCTATTCCGCGACCTTGGTAATCGGGATGCACAATCAAACCACTGGTAGCCACAAACTGCTTGTTGCCCCAGCTTTCGATATACGAGAAACCTACAAATTGTTCACCCTGCAGAGCTATCACCGCTTTGCCTTCTTTGATCTTGGTAGCCACATAATCGTATGTACGCTCGGCTATACCTGTACCACGTACCTTTGCTGCCTCCCTAATGGTGTCCAGAATGGTATTCACGTATGTCACGTGGCTGGGGTCGGCCACCATCACCTCAATCTCTTTGTTCTCCATATCAGTTGTCATTTTCATTATCTTTTACGTCGGGAAACACCGTTTCCAGCATCTCCATTACTTGTTCTTTACTCATCTTTTTAGCAGTTACCATCATGATCGTGTCATCGCCAGCAATGGTTCCTAATACCCCTTCCGGCTTATGTGTGTCTATGTCGTAAGCCATGCCACTTGCATATCCTGGTCTTGTATGGATAACGGCTATGTTGGCAGCCACGTCCACGCTAACCAGTCCGCTGGCAAGTAGCATATCGCCCTCTCTTCGCTGATTCTGACGCCTATACATCACATCATTTGGCAATACATATACATAATTGCCTTGCGCATTAGCGGCTTTTGCTACCTTCAGCTGCTTCAGGTCCCTTGATAGTGTTGCTTGAGTTACATTATATCCTTCTTTCAGCAACTCTTGCATCAGCTCTTCCTGCAAGCGTATTTCTTGGCTGGAGATAATCATTTTAATGGTGTCTAACCTGTCTGATTTCTTTTTCATGTGAATAAATATTCTAAAACGGCTGCAAATATACGGCATATTTTTGAAATAATATTCAATTTGCTGCATTTTTTTTATTCTTTGCTTTATATTTTTGCAATTTTGTGGTGAATATATTATTTTTGACCATGTCTTTTTTAGGTAGGTATGAAGATGAGATTGATTAATATTATATGGCTGCTTGCTTGTTTGATACTGGCATCATGCAGCCAGAAAGCGGAGGTTGTTGTGGCGCGTCCGCAAGTGGAGATGCTCACTAATCCAATGGGCATTGATGTTACTACTCCTCGATTCAGCTGGGTGGTTCAGTGCAGTGCCAATGAGGTGAGGCAGACGGGTTATCATATCTTGGTGGCATCTTCTTTGGAGAATCTGAACAATGACATAGGCGACTTATGGGATACAGGTGTGGTGCCCTCAGATGTTTCTACGTATATACCCTACGAAGGAGAACCGTTGCAGAGCCGCCAACAAGTCTTTTGGAAGGTGAGACTGCAGACTAACCGTGGTCCTTCTTCTTGGTGCGAACCAAACACTTGGAGTATGGGCTTGTTGAAAGATACCGATTGGAGAGCACAATGGATAGGGCATAGTGTATTTCCTATCGACAAGCTGAAAGGGCATACCGTAGTGAATGCCCGGTATATGCGTAAGGAATTCAACTTATCTGGTAAAGATGTGAAGCGAGCCACTATGTATATCTGTGGTTTGGGCTTGTATGAGGCTTTTGTCAATGGTAAACGTATAGGCGACCAGCAATTGGCACCAGGTCCCACAAACTATAACAAGCTGTTGATGTATAACACGTTCGATGTAACAGATATGCTTGCTGCTGGTGCCAATGCCATTGGCGTGGTTCTTGGCAACGGACGTTTGGTGTCTATGCGTATGCCTGGTGAGCCTTCCAGTAAGGATGTAGAGCATTTCGATATGCCTAAATTACTGTTGCAGATGGAGGTGGAATATGCCGACGGAAAGATGCAGACTATCTGTAGCGACAACTCCTGGAAGATGACTATAGACGGTCCTATACAAGCCAATAATGAGTTTGATGGTGAGGTGTATGATGCCCGTAAGGAGATGCCAGGATGGAGTGAGGCTCATTTCAGGGATGATATGTGGATGCGGGTGGAGATCGTGGATAAATCCACAGGCAAACTGAGTGCACAGCTGAATCGTCAGATTAAGGTGATGGATAGGTTGAAGCCAGTTTCCATCAACCAGATACATGACAATGTTTATGTGCTGGATATGGGACAGAACATGGTGGGATGGCTCCAGATGAAGGTACAAGGGCAACCCCAAGACCAGATAACCCTCCGTTTTGCTGAACTCTTGAATGACGATGGCACTCTTTATGTAGATAATTTAAGGTTCTCTGAACCCAAGGATGTGGTAACGCTGAAAGATGACCAACCCATGACTTGGCATCCTTCGTTTGTGTATCATGGTTTCCGTTATGTGGAGGTTACGGGGTTGAGACAAAAGCCCTCACTGGATGATTTCGAAGGTCAGGTGTTGTATGATGAGATGGAGACCGTTGGCTCTTTCGAGAGCTCGGATGACATGCTGAACAAGATATATGCCAATGCTTATTGGGGTATTCGTGGCAACTATCGGGGCATGCCTACTGATTGTCCCCAAAGGGATGAGCGAATGGGTTGGTTTGGCGATAGAACCACAGGATGCTATGGCGAGAGCTATGTCTTCAACAATCATCTGCTCTATGCAAAGTGGCTTGACGATATAGAGTTAGAACAGACCCCAGAGGGTAGTTTGCCTGATGTGGCTCCTGCTTTCTGGGACATCCGTAGTGACAATATGACGTGGCCAGGAGTATTCCTCACTGCAGCCAATATGCTCTATCAACGCTTTGGGGATGTGGAGCCTCTGCTGAAGCACTATCCTGCCATGAAGAAATGGCTTGCCTATATGAAGGACAGATATGGTGTTGAGGGTATTATAACCAAAGATACCTATGGCGACTGGTGTATGCCACCAGAACGTCCCGAACTGATTCACTCGCAAGACCCGTCACGCATTACGGCTGCTGGTGTAATGTCCACTGCTTTCTATTATGACTTCTGCAGACTGATGGCGCAATTTGCTGCCCTGCAGGGATTGGATAGTGATGAGGCTTTTTATCAGGCAGAAGCAGACGCTACCCAAAAGGCTTTCAACGATAAGTATTTTCATGCAGAGGAAGGTTGTTATGACAATAACACTGTCACCGCTAATATCTTACCCCTCAGATTTGGCATGGTAGATGAAACCCAGCGCCAGCGGGTGTTTGAGAATATCTTGCGTACCACTATCAATGATTTCGACAGTCATATCAGTACGGGTGTGGTAGGCATCCAGCAACTGATGCGTGGCTTGACAGACTATGGCAGGGGAGACTTGGCTTTGCAGATAGCTACCAATACCACCTATCCCAGTTGGGGCTATATGGTAGAGAATGGGGCAACCACCATTTGGGAGCTCTGGAATGGCAACACGGCTGATCCTGCTATGAACTCAGGCAATCATGTCATGCTTTTGGGAGACCTTATCATCTGGCTTTATGATTATTTGGCTGGCATCGCCCCAGAGGAGCCTGGCTTCAAGGTGGTGAAGATGAAACCTTTCCCAGTGAAAGGACTTAGCTTTGTCAATGCTTCCTACGATTCTGTTTATGGCATCATCAAGAGTAGCTGGAAGGTAGAGGATGGCTCCTTCAATTGGGATATCACCATTCCGTCCAACACTTCAGCCAAGGTGTATGTGCCTTGTGGTGAGGAGGGATTGACAGCCTCTGAAAAGCACCGTATCCAGAACATGGGCACTCGTTATGTGGGACAGGAAGGCAACTATGCCATCTTCTCATTCTCCTCAGGAAGCTACCATATAAGTGTACCATATTAAAAAAAAGCACTAATGGTGTTGATTATATCGCACAAATCCTTAAATTTGCAGAATAATAAACATTAAGCTAAATATCATGAAGAATAGTTTTTTTGCTGTTGATTTGGGAGCTACCAGCGGACGAACCATCTTGGGAACCTTCGCGCCAGAGGGCTTGGAGATGGAGGTGGTGAATCGCTTCCCCAATCACTTGATACCTGCCAATGGACATTTCTATTGGGACATCTATGAATTATACCGCAACATCATTGAGGGATTGAAGTTGGTGGCACAACGTGACGATGTGCAAATCACCTCTATCGGAATCGACACTTGGGGATGCGATTTTGTGATGGTGGGCAAGGATGGCGGCTTCCTGCGCTTGCCCTATGCCTATCGTGACCCCCATACCGAGGGCGCTCCTGATAAGTTCTTTGAAATGGTGCCTCGTAGTAAGGTCTATGGCCTGACGGGCATCCAAATCATGAATTTCAACACCCTGTTCCAGTTTGATACATTAAGAAGAAACAACGATGCTGCATATCAGGCAGCAGAGAAGATATTGTTTATCCCTGATGCCCTCAGCTATATGCTTACGGGGCAGATGGTGACGGAATATACCGTAGCCACTACCGCTCAGATTGTCAATGCCTCCACCCGCAAGTTGGAGCCAGAGCTGCTGCAAGCTGTGGGCTTGACTGAAGATAGCTTCGGACGCTTTGTCTATCCTGGTGAGCAAGTGGGCGTCTTAACCCCTGAGGTGCAGAAGCTGACTGGACTGTGTGCTGTGCCGGTGATTGCTGTTGCCGGTCATGATACCGCCAGTGCCGTAGCAGCTGTGCCTGCTAAGAACAATAACTTTGCCTACCTGAGCAGTGGCACTTGGTCGCTCATGGGCGTAGAGACACAGACACCAGTCATCACTGAGGAGAGCGAGGCTTTGAACTATACCAACGAGGGTGGGGTGAACAACACCATCCGCGTGTTGAAGAATATCTGTGGCATGTGGCTCTTGGAGCGTTGCCGTCTGAACTGGACAGATGCCGACTATGCCGTGCTGAACGATGAGGCGATGGAGGCTGAGGCTTTCCGTAGCCTGATCAATCCCGATGCTCCTGAGTTTGCCAACCCTGCAGATATGGAGCAAGCCATCAAGGATTATTGCAAGGCTCACGGTGAGCCTGTACCTGAGACCCGCGGACAGGTGGTACGTTGCATCTATGAGAGTCTGGCGCTGCGTTATCGTCAGGTGCTGGATAACCTTCGTAAACTCTCTGACCATCCCATTGAGGTATTACATGTCATAGGCGGAGGAAGCCGTAACCACATGCTGAACCAGTGGACTGCCAACGCCATCGGTATCCCTGTGATTGCAGGTCCGTCTGAGGGTACAGCCATTGGCAACATTATGCTGCAAGCCTTGGCTGCTGGCGATGCTGACAGCGTTCCTGCCATGCGTCAGCTCATCCGCAAGAGCATCAAGATGCAGGGCTACCTCAGTGAGAACGAGGCTGCCTGGGAAGAAGCATTGAAACGATTACAATAAAAAAACAAATAAAAGAAATACTATGAAAGAAGAATTGATTAAGAAAGCTTACGAAGTAGCGAAAGAGCGCTATGCTGCCATCGGTGTGGATACTGATAAGGCGATTGAAAGATTGGAAAACACTCCTATTTCCCTGCATTGTTGGCAGACTGACGATGTAGTGGGCTTTGAGCGCAATGAGGCGCTTTCAGGTGGTATTCAGACTACAGGTAACTACCCCGGTCGTGCCCGTAACATTGATGAGGTACGCCAAGACATTGAGTTTGTAAAGACCCTGTTGGCTGGTAACCATCGCCTAAACCTGCATGAGATTTATGGTGACTTTGGTGGCAAGTTTGTTGACCGTGATGAGGTGGAAGTTAAGCATTTCCAGAGCTGGATTGACTGGGCTAAGGAGGTGAATATGAAGCTCGACTTCAACTCTACCTCTTTCTCTCACCCCAAGAGCGGCGACCTCACACTGTCAAGTCCTGACAAGGGCATCCGTGACTTCTGGATTGAGCACACCAAGCGTTGCCGTCGCATTGCTGATGCGATGGGTAAGGCACAGGGCGACCCATGTATCATGAATATCTGGATCCATGACGGAAGCAAGGACCTCACCGTTAATCGCAAGAAGTACCGTGAGATTTTAGCTGCTTCTCTGGATGAGATCATGGAAGAGAAGCTGCCAGACATGAAGGCTTGCTTCGAGGCTAAGCTGTTCGGTATTGGCTTGGAAAGCTATACCGTTGGCTCACACGATTTCTATACAGCTTATTGCGCAACCCGCAAGCAGATGTACACCCTCGATACCGGTCACTATGAGCAGACAGAGAATGTGAGTGACTTTGTGAGCACCTTGCTGATGTATGTGCCAGAGCTGATGCTGCATGTAAGCCGTCCTGTTCGTTGGGACTCCGACCATGTGACTATCATGAACGACCAGACACTGGATCTGTTCAAGGAACTGGTACGTGCTGATGGCTTGGATCGTGCCCATGTGGGTCTCGACTATTTCGATGCTTCCATCAACCGTATCGGTGCATATATCGTGGGTACCCGTGCTACGCAGAAGTGCATCTTGTTAGCGTTGTTAGAGCCTTTGGCAAAGCTGCGTGAGTACGAGGCTAACGGTCAGTACTTCGAACGTCTGGCTCTGTTGGAAGAAGCTAAGTCGTTGCCATTTGGTGCCGTGTTCGACTATTTCAACCTCAAGAACAACGTGCCAGTGGCTGAGGAGTACATCCCTGCCATCCAGCAGTATGAAAAAGACGTTACTTCAAAGAGATAACCTATGCTTATCATTATAGGATTAATCATCATCGCGATAGGCGCGTTCTGCCAAAGCAGTTGCTATGTGCCTATCAACAAGATCAAGGACTGGAGCTGGGAAAGCTACTGGATTGTGCAGGGTGTCTTTGCATGGTTGGTTTTCCCACTGCTCGGTGCCTTGTTAGCCGTGCCTGCTGGCCATAGCCTGACGGAGCTGTTTGCCTCTGCACCATCCTTCAACGTGTGGATGACCATCTTCTTCGGTGTGCTATGGGGCGTGGGAGGCCTGACCTTCGGCTTGTCCATGCGCTACTTGGGCGTGGCGTTAGGTCAGAGCATCGCCTTAGGCACCTGTGCTGGTTTGGGCACCATCATGGGACCTGTGCTGCTGAATATCTACTTCCCCGAGCAGAAGCCGTTGGAGAGCCTTACGTCAGCTGTTATCATCGGTGTGGTGGTTACCTTGATAGGTATTGCCATCATCGGTATTGCTGGTCACATGAAAGCACAGAGCTTGAGTGAGGAAGAGAAGAAAGCTGCCGTAAAGGACTTCAACTTCCCCAAGGGCATCGTCATTGCCCTCTTGGCTGGTTTCATGAGCGGATGCTTCAACGTGGGCCTGGAGTTTGGCAAGGACATCAACTTTGGTGAGCTTACCAATCCGATGTATAGCACCTTGCCAGCTACGTTGCTCGTTACCTTAGGCGGCTTTGTTACCAATGCCATCTATTGCTTCTATCAGAACCAGAAGAACAAGACATGGGGCGACTATGGCAAGACTGCCATCTGGGGCAACAACCTGTTGTTCTGTGCCCTGGCAGGTCTGCTGTGGTATAGCCAGTTCTTCGGACTGAGCTTGGGCAAGGGCTTCCTCACCGATAGTCCTACGCTCACCACCTTCGCTTTCTGCATCCTCATGGCACTCAATGTGGTGTTCAGCAATGTGTGGGGCATCATCCTCAAGGAGTGGAAGGGTGTGTCGCAGAAAACCATTGTGGTATTGCTTATTGGCATCGTGGTATTGATAGTCTCTACCTTCGTGCCAGAACTGCTTAAATAATGTTTAACTATGATTGAAGGTTGAAGCCCGTAAAGAATAAATCTTCAATCTTCAATCTTCAATCTTCAATTTTCTATTAAATAAATGTCAATATTAGATAATCGTCCTCAGTTAGCTGCTGAGGTTGAAAAAGTGGCAGAAGTAGCTGGCTACCTCTGGCAGAAAGGTTGGGCAGAGCGAAATGGTGGCAACATCACTGTTAATATTACCGATTATATCGACGATGATATCAAGGCAATGCCAGCCATCAGTGAGGCAAAGCAGATAGGTACCGTGTTGCCCCACCTCAAGGGTTGCTATTTCTTTTGCAAGGGAACAGGCAAGCGCATGCGCGACCTGGCTCGTTGGCCTATGGACAATGGCTCTATCATCCGCATACTCGATGATTGTGCCTCTTATGTTATCATCGCTGACAACCCCGTGCAGCCCACCAGTGAGCTGCCTTCGCATCTCAGTGTGCACAACTGGTTCATTGGTTCAGGCTCGCCCTACAGGGCAAGTCTGCATACCCATCCCATCGAGCTGGTGGCATTGACTCACAGTCAGCAGTGGCTGCAGAAAGATGCCGCTACGCGTATGCTGTGGAGTATGATTCCTGAGACCAAGGCGTTCTGCCCACGTGGCTTGGGCATCATCCCTTACAAGTTGCCAAGCAGTGTCGAGTTGGCTGATGCCACCCTGGCTGAGTTAGGCGACTATGATGTGGTGATGTGGGAGAAGCATGGCGTGTTTGCCGTAGATACCGATATTATGAGTGCCTTCGACCAAGTGGATGTGCTGAATAAGTCAGCCCTTATCTATATCGCTGCCAAGAACATGGGCTTTGAGCCAGAGGGCATGAGCGATGCTCAGATGAAGGAATTGAGTGATGCGTTTAATTTACCGAAATAATATATAACACATTTCTAACTAAACAATATTATTAAGATGAGAAAAGTATTTATGACGCTGATGGCACTGCTGTGTGCCATCATGGTGAACGCGCAGGCCGATGGCACGTTCACAGTGAAACAGATGAAGGGCTTCACGCTCCACATTTACAATCACGACGGTGGTCCTGGCGACCATAGCTTTGTTATCGAAGGCCCCAGCTCGTTGGTGGCCCTTGAGGTACCTCTTACCAAGCCTTATGGCGATAAGTTCTCTGACTATATGAGGGGATTGAATAAGCCGGTGGTAGCCACCATTACAGGCTATGACATTGGTGGTAAGTTCTCTGAGCAGACCTTCATCCCCGAAGCTTTGGTTGAGTCGATGAAGCGCATGAGCAACATGATTGATGGCTATAAGACCCGTTATGGCGATAACCTGATGGATATCTCTTACTGGACCAATCCTACCGAGCAGGTGAAGTTTGGCGTTACCAAGACCTGGGATGGCGTTAAGTTCCGCTTTGATGAAGGCCCTGATGGCTTCTTCAAGTCAGCTACCATTGTCATCAACGGACAAGTGGCATTGCTGCACTCTGAGCCATCTGCCAACCACCTCAGTGTGCGTGAGGCACAGAATGCCGCTTCTCTTGACACTGCCATCAAGGCTGATGAGATGGTACTCAAGAGTGGTGCCAAGTATTTCATCACCCACCATGGCTCAGGCTTCGTACCTGCCAAGGCGGTGAAGGATCACCTCAAATACCTCAAGAAGGTAAAGGCCCTGCGTGCCAAGGCTACCACTCCTGAACAGTTGGCTGCAGCCATGCAGAAGGCCTTCCCAAACCGTGGGGGAGCGGAGAACTTGGCTGAAGTGGCAGCTAACCTCTTCAAGTGATTCAGTACTGAAAAGCAGACAAGTAACAGGGCTTCATCATTCCGATGAGGCCCTTTTTATCGCAAGGGTTAGCATAATGCCCCAATGATTATAGAATTTCTATAATAGAATTTGTATAATTGCCGTATTGTGCTTATATTTGCACAAAACTATCAGAAAGAGACGCTGATAGCCATAGCTAAAGAGGGCAGGGCCAGTGGTGTCACCTCTACCGCTTTCGTGAAAAAGTACGCTCTCAAGTCCCCCAGTTCTGTCCAGTATGCTATAAGTTCTCTGCTTGAAAAGCAACTCCTGACTTATCGAGATGTTGGTCGTACCAAGGTGTACAGCATCACTGATCGTTTCTTGAGAATGTGGATTTGCAGGGTCTATTAATAGGGGAAAGAATAGTATTATTCTGCATTTAACGATTATTAACGCCTAATTCTTTGCGTAATTACGAAAAGTTCGTACGTTTGCATCGTAGATAAACTAAACGAAAGAGTTATGGCAGGAATCGTCACCTTATTAATTAAGACCAACGTCATGCTGGCAGCCCTCTGCCTGCTATATCAGGCGTTGTATCGCAAAGACACCTTCTTCGGTTGGCGCAGGGCCTCCTTAGTATTGATATATGTGTTCGTGGGCTTCTTTGCTTTGGCAAGCAATCTGCGATGGTCTGTAGCCTCACCGGTGGCAGGCAGTATCGATCAGGGCATAACCACCATCTGGCTGCAAGCCGTAGAGGTGGGGGCTACCGTTGAGCAGGTCACCTTCGACATAAAGCCCATCATCATCAGCATCTGGCAGGGTGTGGCAGCTCTGCTCATGCTCCGTCTGCTGTGGCAGCTCGGCTCCATCTGCTGGCTTGCATGGAAGTCTGAAGCAAGAGTTGTTGAGGGTGTAAAAGTAAGATTTACAGAAGAGGAAGGAAGTCCGTTCTCTTTCTTTCGTTGGATATTTATCAACAAAAACTTGTTGGATGACCCTTGCCTGCATGAGGTGCTGCTGCATGAGTGCACCCATGCCAGGCAGTGGCATTCGTTGGATGTGTTGCTTAGCGAGGTAGCTGCCATCCTCTGCTGGTTCAACCCCTTTGCCTGGGTACTGCGTCGTGAGGTCCGTGTGAATCTGGAATACCTGGCCGATCAGCATGTGGTGGCACAGGGCCATGATGTCCGAACCTACCAGTACCACCTGCTGGCCCTGACTTATCAAAGAAGTGTAGCTACTCTTACCAATAATTTTAATGTCTTACCTTTAAAACAAAGAATCAAGATGATGAACAAAGAACGTAGCAATAGTATAGGCAGAATCAAGTATCTGTTGCTTCTGCCCGTGTGCGCCCTGCTGTTCATGATGAGCACTACGCCTGTAAGCGCACAGTCAAGTAAGACAATTGTCCACCCTGATGGCTCTGTCACTGTCAATTATGGAGGCAAGGATATGACCATCAAGCATGCCGGCGAAGATGTCTATGTTTTAGTAGATGAGATGCCTGAGTTCCCTGGTGGCATGAAAGCGTTGCTGGATTATCTGAGCACAAACGTGAGATATCCTGAAAGTGCCAAGCAGGCAGGCATCAGTGGCCGTGTCACCACCCAGTTTGTGGTGGGTGAGGATGGTGCTATCCGAGATGTTAAGGTGCTTAGGGGTGTCTCTCCCGATTTGGATGCAGAAGCTGTTCGTGTAATGAGCTCCATGCCTAAATGGTCTCCTGGCAAGCAGGAAGGCAAGCCTGTGGCTGTCAGATACACGGTACCCATTACCTTCAATGCACAATAGTTGTTTCACATAGCGGGGGCATGTCTTGCCGTCATGCCCTCTGTTTAAACTTATAGATGATGGAAAAGCTAACCAGACAGGAAGAAGATGTGATGATGCTCATCTGGAAGTTGGGCAAGGAGTGTTATATCCGTGAGGTGATGGACATCTATCCGGAGCCTAAGCCACCCTATACCTCAGTAGCGTCAACGGTAAAGAACCTGCAGCGCAAGGGCTATCTCAAATCCACTGCCAAGGGGGTGTCTTACCTCTATAGTGTGACGATCACCCAAGACAAATACAAGAGCCGTTTCATGCAAGACTGGGTGAAGGACTACTTCCACGACTCCTATCGCCAGATGGTTTCCTTCTTTGCCAAGGAGCAGTCCATCTCTGCCGATGACCTGCGTGAGATTCTGCAGGAGATTGAGAAGGCGAAGAAGTGAGGTAACTGCTGTTGCCTTCACGGCTTCTGTTCCGTTAAAGGAGTAATCTGTTTTTATTTCACATTATGAGAAACATTCTATTAGTAGCCATTTTAATGGCTGCCCTGGGCATCCTGTGCTCATGTGGCAAGCAAGCCGGCAAGCCTGTGGGCTTGGACAACAGCCCTGTGGTGGCTGAGCGTGTGGTCACTCCGCAAGGAGACATGGTGGTAGTAGCCAACATGGACTTGATGACCGACACCATCGATTTCCCGATGTCTCTGCTGCTCTCTGATTTGGAGATAGTGAAGTTGGATGATAGCCAGGAAGCATTGATAGGCGATGGCTATACCTTTGTCAGTCCTGATCACCTCGTCTCTTTGGCTTACCAGTCGGGTGTCAAGCTGTTCAACAGGGATGGCAGTTTCATCACCAGTGTGTCGAAGCGTGGCAACGGTCCTGACGAATATGGCAATGGATTATATGATGCCCAGATTGACGAAGCAAACAATCACTTATATTTCATCACTTTCAATGCCCGTAAGCTGATGGCTTTCAACCTGCAAGGCAATGCCCAGCAGCACATCCCTTTGGCTAAGCAAGTAAGGAAAGGCAGGTTCCACATTGATGCAGAGAGAAAGCGGGTCTATATGGCTGCTTTGTGCTTCGACAAGGCTGAGCCTGCGTTTTATATCCAGGACTTCGAGGGCAACATGATTCAGGAACTGCCATCCAATCATCTGGCATCGCAATTGATGGATTTCAGCAATGAGGTGTATTTTCAGCAAAACACCTCGGCTTTGGATTATTCCTTGTTCTGGTGGGGACAAGACAGGCTCGATTCGCTCTATCATTACGACGAGGCAGCCAACCGCATGGTTCCTATGTTTACCACCAACCTGAACAGCAAGGATAATATGCACAATTACATTGAACTACCCGACTATTACTTGGTTTCACGTTTTCAGCCCGATCCACCTAAGTCGATGCTGGCTATGATAGACAAGCAGACACTCAAGGGGAGCTATGTTCGCCTCATTCTCGACATGATGGGTGATATAGATGTTACTAATACAGGCTTCGTTGATGGCAACTTTATCTTGAATATTCCTCCTTTCTATCTGCAGCAGCAGTGGATGGACTGGCAAGACCTCTCTGACCTGCCTTCTGGTGTAGCCAAGTTCGTGAAGTTTATCCAGACAGAAGATGCCGAAGACATGAACAATGTAGTGTTGATTGGCAAGCTCAAACAAAACAAGGGCGAGGGCTTTACCCTGAAAGACATGGACTTTGACCCTAATGGCGTGGTAAAGCAGAAGGCAGTAAGCCAGGCTCTTGATGTGGCAGAAGTTGATACCACAGTTTATGATTACGATGATTTGGATAATTGGGCAATATATCCAGATGATGATGTCCAAGGTGCATTAAAGTATGTAAGAGATAGGGTGCATTATCCTGAAAGCATCAGTTCGGAAACAAAGGGCTTAGTATTTGTCTCTTTTGTGGTAGAAAAAGATGGAAGCCTTTCTGATATATCCCTGCGAAAAGGTTTGGATCCAGCTTTAGACGAGCAGGTTATCCAAGCTTTTAAAAGCATGCCCAAGTGGAATCCCGCTAAGAAAGATGGCAAATCTGTCCGCTCCAAATACACGATGGCTGTGGGAGTTGAAAAGCAATAAGTATCATGAAAATCGTGATAATAGAAAACGAGGACATGGCTTCCAGCTTGCGGAATGCGCTGAGAGGCAGGACTGCCGGTGCGGATGGGCTTTGCGTTTCTGATGCCCTTGCCCGTGAGATTGCTGCCCAGCAGCCGGATGTCCTGTTGATGGACACGCGTGTCATGCTGGGCTCCTTTACTTTCATGCCCGACTGCATGAGACTGGAGCGTGGGAGCCGGCATATCAGCCTGTCTGTTTACCAGACCAAGCTGCTCTACCTGCTCTGTGCCTGCATGAATGTCACGGTGAGGCGCGAGGAGATTCATCGTATGCTCTGGCCCGATGTCATTGTCATCGACCAGTCTGTCAACAACCTAATCTATCAGCTTCGTAAAATCCTCAGTGCCGACACTACCATCCGGATTGACAACATCCGGGGCGTTGGTTATCGGCTCAGTGTCCGGTGAGGCGATGGGCTTCATCGCTCATTCCACATAGTATGCCTTGTTAGCAGGGATGGTGGTGCCTGAGTATTCAAAGAATCCTAATTCGTCATCGGTCCCCTTGTTCAGTACATACACTTTCTTTCCAGTTAGGCCAAGTGACGATACTGCTGTTTGTGCAGCTGTACCCGCCAGCTTGTTGTCTGTTGGTGAAGTCACGCTGGCACTGTCGATCTTGGTGAGGGTGATGCTGCCAGTGTCGCTCATGATAATCACCGCACAGCCTGCGGGTATCTTGTCGCCATCGCCCAACAGATACAGCGACTTGTCATTTTTCATATAGAATGCCTGTGCCCCTGCTGGCAGCTGGTAGTTGAATTCCCCGTGACAGAAGGTGGTCCAGTATTTGCTGACGCCGTTCAGCGAGGCTGCATTGGCAGTGATAGTAAAGCTTTCAGCAGCTGCCCATATTCCTTTTACAGTTATGTCGTAATCGGGCATA
>JAGCGS010000052.1 GCA_017649485.1 Bacteroidaceae bacterium
AACTATAGTTTTTCTTCCACCAGCGACGAGGCATTAGAAGCAGGCTATATTACTCCTGAAGGTTATGCTGCCATCGACTATATCTTGGGTATGGAGAAGGATGACCCCAATGCCCGCCCACTATTCGGACAGAGATATAAAACATTCAGTCCTGAGATGCAACGCATCATCAGAGCTTACACCGCCATAGGTGGCAACATATTCGTCAGTGGAGCCTACATTGGTTACGATATGCAGGGAACTGACGAAACCCGCTTTACCCAAAATGTATTAAAATATCAGTTTGGCGCACAACATCGTAGTGGAAACAATACATTCGGTGCGACTGGCATGAATCGCACTGTTCAAGTGCCCAGTACTCTGAATGCCCAGAGCTTTGCTGTATGTTCAGCCGACATCCTCACAGCCGTAGGTGATGCCTTCAGCGCTATGGTCTATACCGACACTCGAGAGAGTGCCGCCGTAGCATATAAAGGTAATGATTATCATACATTCTCTATGGGTTTCCCTTTTGAAGCCATCAACGACCCTGTTGAGCGTGAGCATATCATGGCTTCCATCCTACGCTTCCTCATCAACAGAGATTAACTTTTTATTGCCGTCTTTTTTTGTGTATATACGTCTAAATTCGTAATTTTGCACGCAAAATAAAAGAATTAAGGAAGATGAAAAAGATTTTCGGGGGCAACAAGTTTACCCCTAATGGTTATAGCAAGGAAGTGGAGGAAAAGGCTCAGGATTGCATCCGACGAGGCTTTCACATGCCTAAACGCTCCTTGCTCCGAACAAAAGAACAGATTGAGGGCATTCGTGCCGCAGGAAAGATTAACAAAGCCCTGCTCGACTATATCACTCCATTGGTGAAAGAAGGTATAACTACTGCCGAACTCGACCATGCAGTATATGCTTTCACCACTGACCACGACGCCATCCCTGCCCCATTTTTGTATGAAGGCTTTCCTAAGAGTTCATGCATCAGCATCAACGATGTAGTATGCCACGGGATACCCAGTGTGAGAGAAACCATAAAGGACGGAGATATTGTAAATGTTGATGTTACAACCATTTACAAAGGATTCTTTGCCGATGCCAGTCGTATGTTCATGATTGGCAATGTGAGTGAGGAGAATCAGAGACTGGTGCGTGTGGCAAATGAATGTCGTAACATTGGTATAGAATTGGCAAAGCCTTGGGCACGATTAGGCGACATTGGTGCAGCAATCCAAGAACATGCAGAGAGCAATGGCTACAGTGTAGTGCGCGATTTATGTGGACATGGCTGTGGTGTGAAGTTCCATGAAGAGCCCAATGTGAATCACTTTGGCAAGGCTGGCACAGGCATGGTATTGGTTCCCGGAATGACTTTCACCATAGAGCCTATGATTAATATGGGAAAATTCCAGGTGTTTATCGATGAAGATGATGGCTGGACAGTCTTTACTGAAGACGGTTTGCCCTCTGCACAGTGGGAGAGCCATATCCTGATTACCGAAACAGGCAACGAGATATTATGCGATTGACCATTGACCATTGACTATTGACAGTTGACCATTGACTATTTAGAATATGAAGAATATTAGAAACTTCTGCATCATCGCCCATATTGACCATGGGAAAAGCACTCTGGCTGATCGTCTGTTGGAGTTTACCAACACCATACAAATTACAGAAGGCCAGATGCTCGACGACATGGATCTTGAGAAAGAGCGAGGCATCACCATCAAGAGTCACGCCATTCAAATGGAATATCAATACCAAGGGGAAAAATACATTCTCAACCTCATTGATACTCCGGGACACGTGGACTTCAGCTACGAAGTGAGTCGCTCCATCGCCGCATGCGAGGGTGCTCTGTTGGTTGTGGATGCCAGCCAAGGAGTGCAGGCACAAACCATCTCCAACCTTTATATGGCTTTGGAGCACGACCTCGAAATCATCCCCATCATCAACAAGTGCGATATGCCAAATGCAATGCCCGACGAAGTGGAAGACGAAATTGTTGAGTTATTGGGATGCAATCGCAATGAAATCATCCGCGCCAGTGCCCGCACAGGCATGGGAGTTGAGGAGATTCTGAACGCCATCGTTGATCGCATTCCACATCCTAAAGGTGATGAGGAAGCACCTTTGCAAGCGCTCATCTTCGACTCAGTATTCAATTCCTTTAGAGGAATCATAGCCTATTTCAAAGTAGTAAATGGCGTCATCCGCAAAGGTGATAAAGTCAAATTCTTCAATACAGGCAAAGAATATGATGCAGATGAGGTTGGTGTACTGAAAATGGACATGATACCTCGACCTGAATTGCGTACTGGTGATGTGGGCTATATCATCAGTGGCATCAAAACCTCTACAGAAGTGCGAGTAGGCGACACCATTACACATATAGCACGTCCATGCAGCGAGGCTATTTCCGGTTTCGAAGAGGTAAAGCCTATGGTCTTTGCAGGTGTTTATCCTATCTCTCCTGAGGATTATGAAAACCTGCGTGCCAGCTTGGAGAAGTTGCAGCTCAATGATGCAGCCCTCACCTTCCAGGCAGAGTCATCCGTTGCCCTCGGCTTCGGTTTCCGTTGTGGCTTCCTCGGACTGCTCCACATGGAGATTGTGCAGGAACGCCTGGACCGTGAGTTCGATATGGATGTCATCACCACGGTGCCTAACGTAAGCTATAATATCTACGACAAGCATGGCGTGATGACCGAAGTACACAACCCCGGCTCCATGCCCGACCCCACCACCATCGACCATATCGACGAGCCCTATATACGTGCCAGCATCATCACCGCCACCGACTATATCGGTCCCATCATGACCCTCTGCTTAGGCAAGCGAGGCGAACTGGTGAAGCAGGAGTATGTCAGTGGCAACCGTGTAGAGATTTATTATGACATTCCCTTGGGCGAGATTGTGATTGACTTCTACGACAAGCTCAAGAGCATCTCCAAGGGTTATGCCTCATTCGACTACCACCCCAACGGTTTCCGTCCGTCCAAGCTCATCAAGCTCGACATCCTGCTCAATGGCGAGCCTGTCGATGCCCTCTCTACCCTCACCCACGAGAGCAACGCCTACGACCTGGGACGCCGTATGTGTGAGAAGCTGAAGGAGCTCATCCCCCGCCAGCAGTTTGACATTGCCGTACAGGCAGCCATAGGAGCCAAGATTATCGCACGTGAAACCATCAAACAGGTGCGCAAAGATGTTACTGCCAAGTGTTATGGTGGTGACGTGAGCCGTAAGCGCAAACTGCTGGAAAAGCAGAAACGAGGCAAGAAACGCATGAAGCAAATTGGCAATGTAGAAGTACCGCAAAAAGCTTTCCTTGCTGTTTTAAAATTAGACTAACAATATGATTATCAAGATGGTTAGAAGACGTCAATTCATACAGAGAATGATGGGTATGGGAGCACTCATCGCCACCTCTGACCTGCCTGCACTGGCTGAGGACAACCCCTCTGTATTTCCTCAACGCGGTGAAAACGAACGTATGTCTATCAGCTACGCCATAGTGAATATAGGTCTGGAGCACCCCTTCAGCGTGCTCCACCTTTCCGATACACACCTCACAGCTGCTTACGCTACAGAGAATGAAAAGAAACAACAGCTGCGCGAACAACGCACCATCACCTTTGGTGGACGGCAAGAAGAAGCCCTGCGCGATGCACTGGCATGGGCAAAACAGCATGTTGATTATATAGTACACACAGGGGATCTCATCGACTGGCAGAGTGAAGCCAACTTCGACTTGGTACGCAAATACTTTGGTGATAGCACCATTGGTACTATGGGCAATCATGAGTTTACCCCCGACATGTGGTTGAGCGACCCCAAGGAGGAAAAGACTGAAGACTTCAAAGATTTGACACGTAGCAAGCTACAGGAGGTTTATCCCTTCGATGTGCGTTTCCAGTCGCAGGTGGTTCATGGTGTGAACTTCATTACACTCGACGACGTCTATGGCTATGTCACAGCAGAGCAAGTGCTACGCTTCAAAAAGGAAGCACAAAAGGGACTTCCTATGGTATTGTGTATGCATGTGCCTTTCTTCACTGACAATATCTGGTGGGCCACCATGCGTTTCTGGCGTGACAAATGCCCTATGGATTACCAAGGTTTACCAGCCATTGACGGTGAGTATCTGTTGCAGAAGGAAGACCCTGTAACCAGAGACTTCATCTCCTATCTTCGTCAAGAGCCCCTACTCCATTGCATCTTAGCTGGTCATGAGCACATTACAGTTGAGGATCAGTTCTCCCCCACTTGCCGGGAATATGTCGTTGCAGGCAACTTCCTCTTTCACGGACGTGAAGTTTTATTTGTTTAGTAAAACAACTGCCAACGTATTCTAAACACATCTTGTTGTCAAGTGTCACGTGTCACCAACAGTCAACATTTTCAGTATGGGAAACAAAGGAAGCGTCAAGTAAATCAGGAAAGTCACCATGCCCCCTTGCCTATTACTTGAAGTAATTGACTCGTTTAACTGAGGTAATTGCCCCGATTACCTGAGGTAAATGAAAATACTGCCTCCAGCCACCAGGAATGATTGAGGCGGTAGATGTGCTATCACCCTCTGGCTGGGTTCGATAAGATAGCACCATACAATTATGAAATTTTATGCTAAAAAGCATGTATTTTGGATAATATTGAGGGAAAAGCAATTATTTTTAGTCTTTATATTCATTTTTTATTATATTATTTGGCGGTTTATAATATTTTATGTAATTTTGCACCGCATTTGGGAAATGTGATGTGACTGACGGTTGCGGCTCAGCGAAGGCCAAGCTAAACTGCCTCCACAGGAACAACGCAAGACCGACTGCAAACGCCAATGAGGACATGAGCTCAACCTCGGATGGCAAGAAGCGGGAAGTGACGACCCGGAGTAGTTCGTCGCAGAGTATTAACCAAGCAAGAATAAAAAAAACAATGACTACTAACACAATTACCATGAGAACCCAACCACTACAGACACAAAGTCGATGCTGGAAACAAAAGATTTGCAATGCGTCAACTTGCGTAGGTAAATTGTTTTCCATAAATTTGCAAGCGTATAGTAACAAAATAACCAAAGATATTATGAGCAAGATTAATTTGATTTTAGCAACAATCCTGGCTGTTGGTAGCCTGACTACTGCCCAAGCCCAGTTTCAGCGCACCCCCACCCCCAATGACACCTTACAGTCTGTCCGCAAGCAGGCTGATGGAAGTGTGGTGTTTAGCATCTATGCCCCTAAGGCAAGAACCGTTTCATTGGCAGGCGACATCATGCCCTGGGGTGCGACACCTGAAGTAAAGGAGAACCCCAATGGTGTGTGGAACATCACCATTAAAGATGTGAAACCCGGCTCTTACCGCTATCACTTTGTAGTGGATGGCTTGAACGTGTATGACCCCAAGGCACCATTGGCAAGTGAGACTTCTGCCATTGCCGATATCGACGACGGTAATCAGTTCTTCTCTATGAAAGATGTACCTCACGGAGCTATTACACAACGTTACTACCACAGCAAAGTGCTGAACACCACAAGCCGCATGCATGTATGGACACCTGCAGGTTATGAGAACTCGAAAGAGAAACTGCCTGTTCTGTATCTGATTCATGGCGGTGGCGACAGCGACAACGCCTGGCCAACAGTGGGTCGCGCAGGATTTATCCTGGACAATCTGCTGGCAGAAGGGAAGATCGTGCCTATGATTGTGGTAATGCCAAACGCCAACATACCAGCTCAAAAGAGAGATATGAGCGACTTGATGGATAATTTCACTAACGACCTGATGGGAAGCATCATGCCGTTTATCGAAAGCAACTACCGATGCCTGACCGATAAGGATCATCGTGCAATTGGAGGTCTTTCAATGGGTGGCATTCAGACGCTGGAAATCTGCCTGCAGAACATTGACAAGTTTAGCTATGTGTTTGTGCTGAGTAGTGGATTCAACCCCAACATCGACTACGAGCAGCAAGCTGAGCGTTTCCATATCAAGGAGAATGCAGCCAAGATCAACAAGAGTTTCAAAATGTTTGTACACACCCAGGGAGGACCATCAGACATCACTTATCGAAGTGGTACGAATACGAACAAGATATTCGACAAGTATGGTATCAAGTATGAGTATAGTGAACCTTATCAGACAGGACATTCATGGAGTACTTGGCGGAATAATCTAAATGATTTGGCACCGAGGTTATTCAAATAACACAAAAATAATCCCTTCCAGAAATTTAGGAAGGGATTATTTGTAAAAGGTATTCAACTTTCAGAGTTTATCACACTTCACCCGTTTCGTAAAAAAGCACACCGGACAAACACCTTCTGCCTTCAGGATGAAAAAAAGTAAAGGCTTGCCTTGTTTATCACATCACTTCACTAAAATCTTTTCATAAGTCCAAAGCGGTTTTCATTTTGAAAAACAGTTCGGTATTAAGCATTGCACCTACGAACTGAGCTGCCCCTGCACCATAGGCGAAATAAGGTACCATCACACCAGAGTGGTTCGCCATACCTGGCATTGTCCACTTAGCTTCCACTTGACCAGTTGCAACATCTCCACCCACAATGGTCATGCCTGATGCTTCGGGAGAGCCTGCCACAAGCACCAAGGTGTCTCCATGCTCATCGGCAAAGTCGATGGCCCGTCCAATTGCTTCGTCCATGTTAATCGCTTCCTGGCAGAGTAACTCCGTCTTGCCATTGTGTGATGCTCGGTCAGTAAACATGCTACTCGTCAACAGGAAGAACCCATTATCGTTTTGAGAGAGCAAATCCAATGCCAATGAAACCTCATCGGGATACATCGCTTTGTCGCGTCCGTTAGCCAAATTGGGAGTATCCACCTTATTGGTAAAGCCTGCTAACTTGCCACTCTTAACCTGTTTAATATCGTCCCAGGTAGAACAAACCTGCCATCCTTTCTGACGAAGTTCACCCAAGAGGTCGCGACCATCACTACGAGGCTCGAATGTCATTTGGCCAGCACCGCCTGCACCAGGTCCCCCTTGCAGCCTTGGTGCTCCTTGTTGAGCATTACCATCCTCTCTTTGTGAAACTTGTGCATTAGAAACAGTTACACCCGATGGAGGGCCAAATCCTTTCACACTGTTGGTGAAGAAAGCCTCGCCAGCACCGATGAATACATCAACACCTGTGTCCACATATTGAGCAGTAATCTGTTCTGTCATCATTCGATTCTGAGCATGTCCAATGAAAGACACATTACTTCCTTCCACCAGTGTGTTGCTTGACACGATACCAGTGGCAAGACCAGCTTCCTTAGCCAACTCAATAATGTTCTTGACTGGGTTGTTGTCCTTATCTACTCCCACAGCCCCTTGGTGGCTATTCACTCCACAGGCCAATGCCGTACAATGAGAAGGTGCATCACCACAAAATTTATCGCAAGGATTGGTTGTCATCAAGCCTCCGTGAGTCATCTTACCCACGTTCAACTTACCTCCATTGGCGATGGCTCCAGCCTGCCACTGAGCTACCCCCATTCCGTCAGAAATAAATAATACAATGTTCTTTGGCGAAGCAGCAAACCCCTTTCCGTCTTTGGTATAATCATTACATCCAGCCAGTGAAGTACCCCCAAATGTCAGAAAAGGAATGCTTCCTAAAAGTTTTAAAGATTCTCTACGTTTCATAATAGTTTAAGTTAAAAAAATACCACAAGCTTGATTTTCTCTAATTCAAACAACTACGTCAAATCTATGGGTCGGATTGGGGCGACCAGGTTGCAGGTACTTCCAAGCCAGCACGTTTTCCGTAAGCTTGTCGCCAAGCTGGGCAGTCACCTCACTGCGCACTACCCTATCCAATTCCTCGGGTGCCATCTCCACGCGGGCGTTGATAATGACTTTGGCTTCGTCACTGCTTCCAGCACTGTGGCGCAAGGACAGTTTGCCATCACCTGCCAAGTTGCCGACGATATATTGCTGACCATTCTCCACAATCACCTTCACATGTCCGATACCTGCATGCCTTGCTTTAAATTGGCTGTCTAACGCGGTGAGCAGGTTCTTGGCAAAAGCATCCCAGTCAGTTTGTACTCCTTTTACGAGCAAAGTGCCGTTGAGCCAACCCAGCACAGCCTCTCCGTGAGCATAGATATCATAATTGATGTCGAGCAAACGCTTGCCTGCATCTGTGCGAGTCAGCACATCTTCCAACCAGGCCTCAACTCCCTCGCCTGTCTGTGCACTGACCTTGCTGACATTGGCACCGGCAAACTCGGCAGTTACCTTCAACAGCAACTGGTCCAACCCATCCTTGCTATAGGCATCAGCTTTGGTGAGCAGGATAACATCGCCCTCCTCCAACTGCTTGTGGTAGATATAGGCAGCATCTTGATGCAAACCGCCATTATCTCCTTTCATAATAGGAGTGAGACGTGCAGGGTCAGCAAGCACAGTAAACGGAGCCACCTCTAAATCTGCCTGATAGAATTTCTTCAAAGGCTGGATGATGGTAGCAGAAAGGTCGGCACAGCTGCCTACAGGCTCAGCGATAATCACATCGGGAGCAGCATTCAGCCGCAGCTCCTTAATAGCATTCGCAAAGCCAGGGAAGTTACAACAGAAACAGCTTCCGCTCACTTCAGCCACCTCCAAACCCTCGTTTTGCAGCAAGGCACTATCCACCAATTCGGGAGCCTGATCGTTAGTTATTAGAGCCACTTTCTTGCCCTGTTTCATCAAAAACCTGGCTGTTTCCCACAGCAAGGTAGTCTTGCCTGCTCCGAGGAAGCCACCTACGAGTAATAATTTTGTCTTCATAAAATCTTCAATGGTCAATCTTCAATTTTCAATCTTCAATCTTCTTCATCGCCGGTTCCAACACATAGAGGAAGAAAAGAGTAGCAACAACACCTCCCAATATCGGACCTAAAATGTAAACGAAAAAGAAACCGCCGGTCGCATCAGGGAAAGCCGCATTGTCCCACCCTCCGAGCCAAGCCACCAAACGCGGACCGAAGTCGCGAGCGGGATTTAAACCTGCCTGAGTGAACGGAGCAATCAGTGTGATGCAGACAGACACTGTCAAGCCTATAAACAAAGGAGCGATATTACTATCAGGACGTCCCACATTGCAGTCTTCTGTAAAGCAGAAGATGAACAGTACCAGCACAAAAGTACCCACAGCTTCAGCAACAATGGCAAGAGGCATGGATACCGTAGCTACAGCGGCATCACCAGGATTAGGATAAAACTCGCCAAACATACGGGCCGTATCAACAGAAGCTGCTGTACCTCGCTCAATTCCATGAGCCAACTCGTAAGTCTCAATGGAGGGGTTGAACAACAAAAGCAACAAACCTCCGGCAATGAAAGCTCCAATGAACTGCGCCATTAAAAAAGGAGCCAATTCACCTATGGACATACGCTTGCTCACCACCATAGCCACAGAGACAGCAGGATTTAGATGCGCCGGACAGATATGGCGGGTAACATAGATGGCTAATGTGACTGCAAGTCCCCATACAATGGCAATCTGGAAAATACTACCATATTCGCCAAACAACACAGCCACTGCTACTGATCCACATCCAAAAAGGGTCAGGATAAATGTTCCCAACGCTTCACCTATCAGTTCTTTCTTCATCATGTATAGATAAAACTTTTCATCCACAAAGATAAAAAATTTTTACCAAAGCATGAGCGATTTCTAACTACAACACGAAGAAATGAAAATAAAAGCGAATGTTCATAATTTGACGAACAACGAATGACTAAAGAACAGCATGATGCCAAAGTTTATTCAATGCACATACAGCCTCTATCAACATGCAACCTGTGAGATGGGCTGTAAGACAAACGGAAGCATCATCAGATGGGGCTTCCCACCAAGTTCCGCCAAAGAGCATAGTGCGAGGGTTCAGTCCATGTTCCACCAGTGTGATGGCACTGCGAGTAATAAAGTCGCGATACTTTGCCTGATGGGGTTCATCCAAAGATGGTTCTTTGGCTACTTTTACAAAATAACGAAAGAAGATACCGTGGAACAAACCACCATCTCCCTTGGAGTCATCTTTCAGCATTCCATTATTATCCGTCATATTGTCGAGCACATAATCAGCAGCTTTCACAGCATCTGCCAAATACGAAGCATCACCTGTAATCTTATACAACTCAAATGCAGCTCCAATAAAAGTGCCAGGATTATAAGTGTAAACCGAGCGATTGATATGACCTTCCTTATCCATGTTGTCATAAACGGCTCCTGTCTCAGAGTCAAAGAGGTTCTTCCGTTCCCAGTCAAATATCTTCTTAGCTTCAGTTAGGTATTCTTCCTTTGCTTTACCTCCATGAAGATTGGCTTTGTCATAGAAATTATACAGGCGGGCAGCTATGATGGCAGCAGGACCGTTGGAGCAAGCATTCTTTGACTTGCTCACATCGGTTTTCCAAGTGATGCCCCCATACCAAGGAGCCTCGTCTTCCGGTCCCCAAGTAGGCCAGATCCAACTATCGAAAAGCTGGCGTGCTTTCTTGAAATAGAGGTCATTGCCCGTACTCTCGAACATACGAATCTGAGCTAAAGCAATCCACTCCATATCATCCACATATACATTCCACCAAGGGTCTTCGTCCTTGTCACCCGTATTGAAAGTGGGAGCTCCTTGCCACCACAGGGGAAACAAATCCACATATTCTTTTCGGCCAGTTCGCAAATAAGCATCAACCAACACATCCATCGCATGAGCCTGTGGCCAATAATGAATGGTGGTCATATCTGTCAGGTCACTGCCATAATTAAAATAGTAACGCTGCTGATACCCTTCAAATTGGGCTCCCCAAAAATGATCAATCAGTGCATGAGACATACCATCGGCAATAGCTTGCCAGTTGTATTGACCATCATTCGTTTTCAATATAGCCTGTACCGATCCTGTAGGAGCCTGACAAGCTGTCAATGACAGCAAGAGAACACTGATTCCTAATAACAACTTTTTCATAGTTTCTATTATTACCTTCAAAAATACGGGAATAAGTTTATATCTCCAGAAAGGTTTGTTTCAACCCAAAAATTTAGCAGCACCCATCACCATCAGCTTTCTCTGCCAAGTCAGAGAAGAATGCACCGAATAGGGTCTTAGCCAATGCCCAGTTAGGGCGATTGATGCAATACTTCACCTTAGGAGCCTCTATTTCTCCCTGAATCAGGCCTGCCTCTTTTAACTCTTTGAGATGCTGTGAAACAGTAGCCTTAGCTATAGGAAGTTCTTCATGGATGGCTCCAAAATAGCATTGTTTGCGCTTGGCTAAGAAGTGCAGGATAGCAATACGTGTAGGATGTCCCATCGCCTTAGCGAAGCGTGCCAGTTTTTCTTCTCTGGCACGCTCCTGCTCAGGTGTTAATATTGGGTTATAGAAATATTTCTTTTTTTCTTCTTCCATATTAAGGCTTTAACGAAGACAAGTAATGTTGAAAAACAACCTAAATTACTTAATTGTATAAGCTTGTAGAGCTGAGCCGTGACGCACATACAATACACCATTGTTGATGACCAAGTGTGCCCAATACGGTCCCTCACCCTTAGAGATGCGGAACTCACTGACTATGTTCAGTTCGTTGCCTGGCTGAGCCAAACCTACAAAACCTCGACGCTCGTCATAGAAATACAACATGCCATCGGCACTAATAGTAGAGCCTTTGCCCTTACCACCCTTCCAAGCAGTATTATAGATGGTCTTACCGTCTTTTACATTCACAGCCACCCAGTTGCCATTAGTATTGTTAATCCAGTTGGAACCGTAAAGCACTCCATTAAGAAGCACATAACCACCATGATGGGTACTCAGATCATTGTTTTTCCAAGCTAAGGTAACACTCTTCATGTCATCGGCCAACTTCAATGCTGTTGTATTAATACCATAGCCTTGCGAGAACACCAGTATGCCATTCACATCATCAAACACAGGACCATTGGGGGCGATGTTCTCTCTGGAGGTGCCTTGTACCCAATCTTTGGTAGCCCATTGCACCTCTCCGTTTGCAGGGTCAATGCCATAATAATAATTGCAGGTACCACCTACAATTTGATGCTTGCCTTTGTAGATAATCAAAGTTGGCTGTGTATAATTACGATTGTCGTTCAAAGGACGTGACTTCCAAATTTCCTTGCCAGTTTCTTTGTCAAGTGCTACGACAGTGGTCTGATTACCTCCAGGAGAATAAATCACCTTATTTTCAAACACCAAAGGGCATTCAGCTGTACCCCAGTTGCCAGTCTTTGAACCATAGGTGTTAAAACCATCTACTCGCCAGACAATCTTGCCATCAGCAATATTGATGCAGGCAATCTCACCCATACCACTTATCACGTAAGCCTTGCCATTGTCAATGGTGGGTGTAGTACGAGTCTCAGGATAATTCTGGCTGAATGGTTTGCCATAAACAGTAGTATAGAGCTTCTTGCCATCTAATGAGAATGCCATGAAGGTTTCCTGCTTCTCATCTTCAGTCATACCAGTGATGTAGAGGTGGTCACCCACAATTACAGGACTTGAATAGCCCTTACCAATAGTCAGGTCTTCCCACAGCATCTGTGGACCCTCTGCTGGCCATTGCTTCATCAGCCCCTTTTCAGCTGGATAGAGTCCATCGCGATTAGGGCCACGGAAACCATTAAAATTGTTTTGCGCAGATGCGCCTATGGCTATCATAGCCAAAATAGCCATACTTAACAGCTTCATCTTCATATTCATATTAATTATAGTTATTTTATTCTATAAGCTTGCAAGGCTGATCCATGTCGAACATACAGCACACCATTGTTGATAACCAGATGCGCCCAATATGGACCCTCGCCCTTAGTGATGCGGAACTCGCTCACCACATTAAAGTCATTGCCTGGCTGAACAAGACCAACAAAACCACGACGCTCATCGTAAGCATAAAGCATACCGTCGGCAGTGATGATAGATCCTTTACCCTTGCCACCCTTCCAAGCGGTATTGTAAATGGTCTTACCAGTATTCCAGTCGATAGCCAACCAGTTGCCACTGGTGTTGTTGATCCAGTTTGAACCGTAAATGACACCGTTTAATAATACATAACCACCATGATGAGTATCCAAATCATCCGTTTTCCAAGCTTTTGTAACACCGGTCAAGGTGTCATTGAGTTTCACTAAATAGCCACCAGTGTCATAACCTTGTGAGAAGAACAATGCACCATCCTTAAACAAAGGAGCGTTAGGCGCGATATTCTCGTAGGTATTAGGACTTGGCCAGTCGGTAAACGACCACTCCACAGCACCCGTCTCTGGATTCACACCAAAAAGGACTTCTGCTAAAGAACCGACAATCTGACGCTTGCCTTTCCACTCAATCATAATAGGAGAAACATACGCTCTGTGAGCCTTCAGAGAAGTAGTTTTCCAAATCTCCTTGCCTGTTTCCTTATCCAAAGCCACCATAGAGGTCTGGCTACCACCAGGGGTATAAATGACCTTGTTGTCATATACCAACGGACTTTCTGCTGTTCCCCAGTGGCCAGTGACACTACTATAAGTAGATTTGCCTGCCACCTTCCAAATAATCTTTCCATCAGCACAATTGATGCAAACCACATCACCTGAGCCACTGATGACATAAGCCTTACCATCAACAATAGTGGGAGTTGTGCGGGTTTCGGGATATGCCTCATTCCAAGGTGCGCTGTAAGAGATAGTGTAAATAATTTTGCCATCTAATGACAAAGCTGAGAATGTTTCCTGCTTCTCATCCTCGGTCATACCGGTGATATAGATGCGGTCGCCCACGATAACAGGACTTGAATAGCCTTTACCTATTTGCAGGTTTTCCCAAAGCATTTGTGGACCCTCTGCAGGCCATTGTTTCAACAAACCTTTCTCATTGACGTAGTTTCCGTCGTGATTTTGACTGCCTCGAAAGGCATTAACATTGTTCTGCGCCGAAGCACCTATGGCTACCATAGCCAGAAATACCATACTTACTAATTTTTCCTTCATATTAATATTATTTTAGTTATTTATCAATTCATTATATAGTTTAAGCAATTCATTTGCCACATTCCTGTCATCATAGCGTTCCTTAGCCATTGTCAATGCATGTGCTTTGAATTGATTAAACAGGTGATGGTCAGTGAGCATCTTTTCCAAAGCATCAGCCAAATGTTGAGGGTCGTTGGGCTCATATATGAGTCCTGCATTACCCACAATCTCGGCAAACGAGCCAGTGTTTGGCTCAACAACTGGCCTCCCAGCAGCAAAAGCTTCACATAAATACAACCCTACCCCTTCCTTAAAGCGCAGCGGCACAGAAAGAACAGATATTTTTCGGTAGAAGTCGGCATGTTCGTCCATATCGTAAGTTTCTTCTATCACCACATCGGCGGTATAAGGCGCCAATATTCGTTTCACCTGTCTCACTAATTTCTTATCAGGACTCATATATCCACCACCTATTCGAAGTTTAAGGTTGGGAATTGTGTCCCGTTTTTTTAGCAGCACAAAGGCATCGGCCAGTATATCTAATCCATCGAGTTTATTCATGCGATAGAAGAATCCTATAGTAGGGTCAGCTGGATATTCATCTGTTTGATATTTTTTCAAATCAATTCCTGGGTATATCACTTTCACACGCCCTAACTGTGGCAACTTCCTCTCGACTATCTGCCGATAGTAATAGCTTGTAGTGATAAAGTGGTCAACATATTGGGCATTATCCAACACACTTTGCCAAGCTTTACCAATAAACTCGCTCTTCAAACTGTCAATCCACACTTCCTCATCTTGGAGGGAGCAAACAATTGGTATTTCCGTTTCTTGCTTCAACTTTTTGGCAATACCCAATAGCAATGAAGTAGATAGCTGTATGATATCGGGCTTCTCGGTTTGTTTTACCCAGTCAATCAACATCCTCACATTATCTTCGAAAGCTAATCCCTCACCCGATATCATACTGAGAGTCATACCTTCCATGCCCTCAGCTGAGGTAGTACCAGATAAAGAAGACGCCAAATCAAGCAATGTTTCAGAACCCAACATACGCTTCATCCATGATGGCATTTTACGGTTGCCAAACATTTTCTGCTCCACATAATAGGTTGTGGCAGGAAAGAACAAAGGCACATCACACTGAAATGTATTGCGTTTCAACGGCAGGTACAGGGGCATGATAATAACCTCGTGTCCAGCCTTGCGCAATGATAATGCCTGCAGGTTGTCACGGAAGCAGTTTCCACAATAGTAGGAATCGCCCGACCCTGGTTGTATAAACAGAACTTTCATTCTATCTTTCTTCTCACTATTCTTCTAACAAAATAAATCACACCAGCTACCAGTAAAGCGGTATATGCCAAGCAGAGGAGCCAAGTGCCATAACTAACATTGGCAAAGCTTGTGCATACACTCAGTATGGCACCTGTTACGCCTATAAAAATAGCATACAGGGGCACCCTGAGATGCTCGTCAACCAACAGCTTTTCGATGATGAGCGACGGATAGCCCAGCATCTGGTAGAGGCGAATATCCTCGTCCTTCATCGCCAAATTCTTGCGGATGACAATAACAAAGCTGAACAAACCGACCAACAAACCGATGCCTCCCAAAGTGAGGAATATTGACAAGTAGGTATCGGTCACCTGATAGAACTGGCGTAATCGTTCACCCGTTGGCATCACCCTCACTCCATACTCGTTCAGAGCAGTGGCCAAGATAGTCTTGGTTGGCTCTACTTCATGGTCATCCACCTTTACCAAGACTACTTCGGAGCCTGTTATCTCAGGCCATATTTCGGTAAAATATTCCTTGTCAATCACCACATTACCTTGCAATATGGTATTGGGCAACGTACCTGCCAACAAGAGTTTTACTTCTTGCCCATGGGCATCTTGGTAATGCAAGGTATCGCCCAAGCTCATCATCAAGCCCCAAGTCAATACGGTTTCGTCAACATAACAGGGAACAATATTCCCATTGGAATGATATCCCTCTATATTTTCTTCTTTAGTTTTGTAATGGTCAATGGCAAATGCTTGCTCGAACAGCTGCATATCTACTCCCAACACGGTGGGAGTGGAAACCTTATTGAGATTCAAGCAGGAAGCATCGTCAGCTGTATAACGCAGGAATTGCAGGAAGACTGCATCTTCTGGCAAATCCATTAGCGAGAGCTGGCGCCTACCCTCGTCGGTATTCATATCATAATAAACGGGCACGGTGGTTTCCATCCACAAACTATACCCCCCAGTACCTTGTACCAACTGTGAGGAATCGCCAAATCCCTTGCGGTTCAAGCCCACAGCAAAGACGATGAATACGCCCAAAGCAAGGGTTAGGAAGGATACAACAGCTTGTTTTCGGTTAGCATAGAGGGAACTCCACACCAATTGCTTCCTGTTGTTAGCATTTGGCTTACGACTATTGACAACGAGGAGGTGCCATCCGAGGTATGACCCTAAGATAAGCCACGCACAACCAATTAATATGAACAATACTACCTTCAGCATAACTCATTGTTTATTATTTACTACACCCTTAATGGCCCACCACAACACACACGATGCCATGAGCAGACTTACTATAATGCCGATGACCAGTGTATAAAGACTGATAGAAACATGAAAACCATCTGTTTGGGTGGCTCCTTGCCAAACATTGCCCAAAAGGAACATGATAAGCCAAGTATAAAGCACACCTACCACCAAACCAATCAACACTGCTATCAATAAGGTGGGACAAGCTTCACGATATAACATGGTGCGTATGCGTCTATCAGACCAACCCAAGGATTGCAACAAGTGGGTTTCTCCTTGTCGTTGCCAGTACATTTCAGACAAAGGACTGTACATCAACAATAAAGCCGAAACGATGATGAAGAAGCCAAGAGCCAGGAACAAGCCTGCAAAATCTACACCATTCATAGCACTATACAAACCTGTCTCTCGGGGATGCACAACCTGTATCCCACACATAGTAGCATCAATACCCGAAAAATCTACATCGTTATTGCTTACCCTGATAGCCGTTGCCGAACCGAACACCGTTTTCCAATCATTAATAACGGCATTATAAGGAACTATGGCTTTAGGCGTTGAACGATAATCTGTCCAATATTGTTCATCTTCATCGGTAATCAGATCCATATCAATAGGCAGGTCGCTATCCCACTCGGTGCAACGCTCTACATCGGTCAGTCCTGGGAATTCAGCACTAAGTGTGCCGTCAGCTACCCACTCCTGCAGCGGGATGATGGCAGAAACCCTTAACTGCATAGAGTCGGTTTCCAAACGCTTCAGTCCTTTCATCTTGAAATAGCTAATGCTAATTGCATCACCTACCTTTGCCCCTATTCTTCTTGCTGTATAGTCAGAAAGGATTATCTCATCATCTGCCAATGGTTCTCCTCTATAACTATCCATTGCTGTAACGAATGAATAGGGCACCGACTTTCCATCCAAACGGATTGAGTTGGCTAAATAGGAATAGAGACGATTAGGATTCTGATTATGAGTGCATAAGAAAACTATCAGGTCATCGGGCATAAATACACGTTCGGTAATGATTTCGGTACAATCATCTTTCTTGACCGACTTAATGCCTGCCATTGACACTTGCCAAGCTTGGTTGATGTCTGGCATTTCAACCTTTTGTGACGAAAGGATGACATTTACCTTGTCGCCCGTTTCCAACAAGTCGTTGAGCATCTCACGGTTGACAAAGATGTTTAGTGGAATAATCTGTTCATTCCGCAAACTGAGGTTGCCCCCATCTGAGGCATCAATCACCCCAGCACAGGATAGACGCAAACTGGCGGTATAGTTCTGGGTAACAAACAATGACCCAGAAGGTATTAAGCCATTTTTCGCCAAACGAAGCACAATGTCGTCACCAGCCAATACGCCTGCTTCTTTGGAGAGTTGCTCATTGATAATGGCATCGCCATCAGCCAACGAGATACCATTTCTTAATCTATCGACACCCCATACATTGACGGGTATCAACTGACCGTTTACCTGCATAAAGCCATCGGTCATAACAGCTCCCCAGGCGCCATCTACAAGGGCATCTACCATACTGGCATTCATATAGTCGGTACTATTGAATATCACTGACTCGGTATCGCCCAAACGATCGGTCACCCTCTTTACCAACGTCATACGCACAGAATCACCCACCATCAAGCTACCAGTTACAACGGCCACCATAATGACAGTAGCCAGCGCTATCAATGCATAGAAGCGTCGGTAATAGCTGATATTGCCCTGTATGAGACGTTGATTGTTCATGCTATCTTGCCTTCATTCAACAGTAAAACTCTATCGGCCACAGATGACACCTCATCAGAGTGGGTCACCATCACGATAGTGGTATGCAATTCTTTATTGACATCGGTCAACAGTTGTGCAATATTGATGGCATTCTCTCTGTCAAGTTGACCTGTAGGTTCATCGGCCAACAATACTGATGGTTTCATAACCAACGCCCGACAAACTGCTACCCTACTGGCCTCACCACCTGAAAGGGTGTTGGGATACTGGTGAGCCAACGACGAGATATGGGTAAGTTCCATCAACTTCTGAGCGTAAGCTATTTCTTCAGCCGAACTGCTTGACTGGGTTGCCAAAGTAGGTAGCAGGATATTCTGCAACACATCAAACTGAGGCATCAGTCGGTGATCTTGAAACACAAAACCTATCTTGGCATTGCGGATGGATGGCAAATCTACACCCATGGCAGTCAAATCTACGCCATCCAACTTATATGTACCGCCATCTGGTGGAAGCAATGTACCCAAGATGCGCAACAAGGTGGTTTTACCTGCACCAGAGGCACCTTTGATGGCTACAAACTCCCCATCGGCCACATGCAGCGACAAACCTCGCAACACATGGTTCTCGTGGTTTTCTCCGTCCCGAAATCGCTTATTTATGTCTATCAGTTCTATCATATTTGTTTATCTTTTATTGCCAAAGCACAACAGGGTACCTCTAACAGTAAGTATTAAGAAATGATCTTTGATGATGGCTGGTGAGCCCACAATGTCTTCTCCTGCATCGTATTCCCACAACAATTCGCCATCCTTGGCACGAAAGATGCTTATGATACCCGTCTTGGTACATGCAATTACCTTGTCACGGCATACCACTGGTGAACTTTCGCCAACATTGCCCTTAAGCATCTGTCGCCACTTCACATTGCCCGAATTACGATCTACTGCTGTGAGATAACGACTTCCCGTAAACACATAGAGCTGGTTATCATCGATAGCTGGTACAGACACATTATCGCCATCATCATCGGTGGCTTCGAGTAACTTCTGACTTTTTGCTATGCCATCTTTACGCATCTGCAGCTCATAGATATTGCCCGAATAATCGCCCACATACACATGATTGCCATCGATAGCCGGAGAGCATGGGATATAAGCATCCAACAACAAAGAGTCGGTTTGTATGCCTGTTTCACAATTGATAACCCTTATCCACTGGTCGCATCCTCCAAAGATAACATACTTATCCCAAAGAGCAACGGCACCATTGAGATAATAGCCCGACTCAAACTGACTAATGGGTTTGCCATCATGCTGATCGATGCTATAAAGATAGTTGTCGTAACTACCAAACACAATAGCATCACGCCCCTCAAAATCAACATGGTTAGGCGATGCCGATATCTGTCCCCACGTCTCGAATGTCCACAAGGTATCGCACTTCGTCAACGACAACGCCACCATTCGTCCCTCTATAGTACCGACATACAACACAGAATCACGAATCATGGGTGTTGCCTCGACCAACATATTCAAATTGTAGTTGAACACCTGCTCGCCCGACAAATCAACGCCCAACACCTTACCCCGACGGTCACTCCAGTATGTTACCCCATCCAACACAACAGGAGAGCTGACCGTACGGCTTTGTGCTTTATACGACCACAGCAACTCGGGCTTTTCTGGCAAAAGTGTTGATGTATAGCCACTAAGTTGCTCATTGCCTCTAAACAATTCCCAATCTCTCGAAGATTTACCATTGAACATTGACCATTGGCCATTAAACAAAGAATGACGACTGCTAAGCCATATTCCAAGAAATATAGCAATAACGCAGAAGCAGCCAATAGTCAATAATTTTTTATTCATAAATATATAAAGCTCCTGTAGGACACAAATTTGCTAACTCCTCACTTACATGACTTCTGCTTTCATCAGGAATCACTACCTGCATATCAAAGCCACGACCTTTGAATGTAAAACCATCTTGTGAGTTATACACACACAAGCCACAACGGATGCACTTGGCGGGTTCAAACCACAAGCGACCATTTACATGCTGCTTGATCTTGAATGGCAAACTGGATGATACACCAAAACGAGGCGTCTTGATACCCTCATTGGTGGCATATGCTCGCAACTTGCAATCATGGCGTGCCACACAAGCACAATGGATACAACGTGATTTGGCATCGATGCTTACCTTCAACCATTCTTGTTCCTTAGGTGAGAAACGTCCTATCTTAGACACAAACTTGCTCTTGTCTTTTACCTCAACATCAGCAGGTTTACCCACCACCTCAATTTCCTCCATATTAGCCAATTCCCGCATGATGGCTTTTATCTCTACATGCTCATCGACCATTCCACGGCGACAAATTTTCTCGCACGGACCTTTGCATTCATCACAAGCTATAGTTGGCAAATCAAACACAGCTGCCATCAGTTTGCGAGCTTTCTGGAAATCTCCTTTATCATAGTAATACAGTACTCCTTCAACATTCAGATTCTGAGGACAAGCTATTACACAGGGAGCCTCACAGTCAGCACGATGATCACTCAAAAGCAATTCCAGAGACATCTGGCGCATTTCCCGTATCTCATCATTATCTGTCTCAATCTCCATACCATCCAAAGCTAAAGAAGAACAAGAAGGCAGTAATTGACCATTCCCTACATTCTTCACCATGCAAACCATGCATGAAGGCTTGTGTTGCGCTGCTGGAGCATAGCACATGTAAGGAATCTCCACTCCTATTCGATGTGCCACCTCTAAGATGGTTTCACCCTCATGAGCCTCAGCCTTTATCTTATTTATCGTTATTTCCATAATCATTCTGTTTTTAATGGCATCTTCTTAATAGCTTTGTAGCTGCATTCATCGATACACAACCCACACTGTACACATTTCTGCACATCTATCACATGCTTCTGGTAAGGTGTATAATCAATGGCATCGCTCGGACAAGCCTTGGCACACTTGGTACATCCCACACAATCGTCGGTCACCACATACTTCACCATATCTTTGCAAGTACCTGTTTGGCAGACACCTTGAATATGCTCTTCATACTCCTCACGGAAATACTTCAAGGTAGATAGCACAGGATTGGGTGCCGTTTTGCCCAAGCCACACATCGCCCCCTTGGTAATGCTCACAGCCAGTTTCTCCAATTTTTCAAGGTCATCTTCTTTACCCCTCCCGGAGCAAATACGGTCAAGAATATCCAACATCCGACGAATGCCCACTCGACAGAATGTACATTTGCCACACGACTCATCACATGTGAAGGTGGTGAAATAGCGAGCTACATCTACCATACAACTATCTTCGCCCAACACGACCAAGCCTCCGGATCCCATGATAGCTCCCAAACTCTTTAAGGCCTCATAATCAACCTCTGTATCGCAAAGTGAAGCTGGGATGCAACCACCTGAAGGGCCACCTGTTTGAACGGCCTTCAACTTGGCATCGCCTTCCATACCTCCACCTATATTATCAATAATCTGATTCAGTGTGGTTCCCATAGGGACTTCAATCAAGCCACCATGATTAATCTTCCCCACCAATGCAAACACTTTTGTACCCTTACTACTTTCTGTTCCGGTTTGGGCAAATTCATCTGCCCCATGATTGATAACATAACTCACCTGACTCAAGGTCTCAACATTGTTAATCAATGTAGGACAACCATACAAACCTGACACTGCAGGATAAGGGGGACGCAAACTGGGGAAACCTCGCTTACCCTCGATGGAGCTAATCAAGGCTGTTTCCTCTCCACACACAAAAGCACCTGCTCCTTCGAAGATGCGGATATCGAAATCAAAGCCTGAGCCCATGATATCCTTACCCAGCAGCTGACGCTCACGGCACATCTCCAAAGCCTTACGGGTACGGATAACTGCTTGTGGATATTCGGCACGAATATAAAACACACCCTGATGGGCACCAACGGCATAACCAGCTATAATCATACCCTCTATCACTCGAAAGGGATAGGATTCGAGCAAGATACGATCCATGAAAGCTCCAGGGTCACCCTCATCACCATTGCAGATGATATATTTCTCTTGTTTGGGTTGCTGAGCTACTAAGCTCCACTTACGTCCAGAGGGGAAGCCACCTCCACCTCTGCCTCGCAATCCACTCTTGAGAATCTCATCAATTATCTGCTCTCGTGTCATCTCTGTCAAAGCCTTTCGCAATGCCTTGAACCCATCTCTATGCAAGTATTCTTCTATATCAAGAGGCGACATCAAACCATAGCCTTCGGTAGAAATGCGTTTTTGTCCAGCAAAGAAATTGTTGATGGTACGAGTGCGATGCTCTTCTGACGTCCACACACTACTATCCCAAATCTCGTCTGTCTGGAAATGGTCAATGTGACGGAAAAGTTTATTACGCCATCTCAACAAACGACTCTTGGGTTCAAAATGATGCAACAAGATTTCCCTCACATCTTCAGGGTTGACATTGGGATATCGTTTGATTGTGCCATCGGGTAAAGCCAAGTCAATGAGAGGAACTTGGTTGCAAGCACCCACACAACTAACTGGTTTGATGCGAACATTGATACCCAGTTCTTCTTTGGCTTCCATCACAGCTTTATATATATCAGCCGTACCACTGGCTTGACAACAATTCTCCATGCCCAAACGAACCTCGCCTTGCACTTCATCATCCTCACCTTCTTTTGCTTCTTTTTCTTTCTGGTCGGCATAGGCCTTGAAAGCATCTATCACCTCCATCACCCTACCGGGTTGCACATGACCATAAATCTTCTGGTCAATCTGCACTACAGGTGCCAAAGCGCAACAACCCAAACAAGCCACTTTCTCGATTGAGAATTCGCCGTCATCGGTGGTGATACTATCATCTTTTATCTTAAGATCACGACGTATAGAGTCATACACATTCTCAGCTCCTTTCACATGACAAGCTGTACCAATGCATACCTTGATGATATGCTTACCATAAGGCAACAAGCGGAACTGGGTGTAGAAAGTGGAGACGCTCACCAATTGGGCTCGGTCAATCTCAGTGCGCTCATACACTCTTTCCAGTACATCACTTCGCAAGTAGTTAAACTCTTCCTGTAATGCCTGTAACAGAGGAATGATAATGTCACGTGTAGTTCCAATACGATCTATAATCGCATCGGTACGTGCTATCACCGCCTGCTTGTCTTGAGCTGCTTTATTTAAACAATCACCTCCACACATAATCAATTCGCTTGAACACAATACAAACTATTATTTGTTCTCACCACTACCCTTCCGTCGGTAAATGCAGGAGTGGCAAATGTTTTCTCACCAGTAGCAAACTGACTGATCAGTGTAAGCTTACCATCGTTACTGAAAACATACATCTTGCCATCGGTATCAAATAGGTATATCTTACCCTCTACAATCATAGGGGAAGAATAGAATTGTGCACCTGAATCATATTCAGCCACCAATTCACCTGTCTGAGCGTTGTATGCCGCTAATACGCCATAGCTTGTGGCAACATAGAGATAATCTTTTGTGGCAACAGGGCTGGAAACTTCGGGTAAATAATCGTTGGCTTCCCAAAGCTGGCTTCCGTCAGCTCCATTGATAGCCACTACCTTGGCATATTCGCTGGCAGCAAATATGATGCCGTTGGCACTACAAGCACTGGCACCTACCTCGCCACTCATACAATCCACTTTCCATATCTGCTCGCCATTGGCTGGGTTATAAGCGGTAACTGCTGGATTACCCATCACAATCAGTTGGGCTTTATTGTCCACATAAGCCAATGAAGGAGAACTCCAGGTGGCCTTTTCTGAACGATTCTTTGACCACACCTGGTTACCATTGGTCAAGCTCAATGCCATCAACTTGGGAGCAGTATCATTGTCATATTGAATAATAAGCAGATTACCATATATCAATAACGACGAAGCAAAACCATAATGGTTGTCGGGTACTCCAACATTCTTGGCCCATAGCTTATTGCCATCCATATCGGCACAGATCACATCACCTGTTGCAAAGATGGCACACACCTGCTTGCCATTGGTAGCTACCGTAGAAGCAGCCAAACCTGTATCATCGTTAACACGGGGCATGGTGGAAGGAGAACCTGGGATACCCGTAGCCGCTAACGTCCAACGCAATTCGCCAGTAAAGAGGTCGTAGCAGTATAACTCGCGTGACGCTTCATCTGCTCCACTAAAGAAAATGTTACGTCCATTGATGACGGGTGAATTGAATCCATGCTTAGGGACGGCTGATCGCCAAGCTATATTAGTTCCGTCACCTGGGTTCCATTTGGCAGGGATACCCCTGGCTGACGACTGTCCGTTGTAGTTATTGCCACGGAAACCATTGTGGGTCACTTTTGGAAGCTCTACTTCCTCTACAGCAGACGGTTGTTCAACAACTGCTGTAGATTGACTATTATCTTCTGTCGATTGGCTATTCTCCACATTCTGTGTATTATCGGTTGCTTGTTGTTCATTGTTTGACACTTCTGTTACTCCTAACACAGCTGCATACTCATCGGCATCCGATTCGAATGCCACATCTTCCTCGCCCACAACATCGGCCATCAATGATTCATCATTGGTCTTTAGTTTATCCTTCAAAGATGTATAATATGGAGACGAGAGGAAACCCAGTACTAAGGCCACAGCTGCCAATCCACAAACGCCCCAAGTTACATACTTGCGGGCTTTTGATTTGATCAGCCAATCATCTACTTCGTCAATCTCCTTATCGGGGATATTCATGGCATTGGCATAGTAATAACGCAAACAAACCACCAATACACCCAGCATACCCAACAGGATATAGATGCCCGACTTTAAGTGACTCTCTTGCACGAAATATGCCTTGCGTGCCAACAGATCCAACTGACGTATCTGCTCCTGCAACTCCACATTCTCAGAATTGGAATCATTCAATTCCTTCAATGTCTCCATCACGGTAGTTTGCAGCGGTGTAGTACCTCTTACCTGGAAATAGTTGGTAATCAGCATCACACTCAGTGCCAAGGCAAAGACGGCTGTAACAATAGCAATGTTTCTAAAAATATTCTTATTCATGTATATCGTAACTATTTAGTTCTCAAAATCTTATTCTGTGGACAATACTCAAAGCATTTGGCACAAGCAATGCAATTGCCATAAGCAATTTCATACTCTTTGCGGGTTCGTTTCAACGATAGATTAATCAGCTTCAAGCCAACCACCAAACCCATCAAGGCACCTGCGATGGTTCCATACACCTTGAAATCATCCTGTACCTGCTGATAAGAAGCTGTCAATTCTTCAATCGTTCTGCCCTGACTATAGAATGCTTCTGCCTCGAGGGTCAGTTCGCCGTCAGGATCAGCTTCATGCGCCATAATCATATGGTATAGGCGTACTTCACGATGGGCATTACTGAGGTTCTCGCTTCCCAGATACATCAGCACAGCTCCTGCTACCACCAACAATGGCAAGATTACAAAATAAGAGATCACACGCATCACACCTTGTCTGTGACTCTCCTCAACCTTATTCTGATAAGGAGCTCGGATGGTATCAACCGGACATGAGTTATGGCACAGTTCACAAGTGATACAAGGTTTTTGGGTAATCTTGATTTTCCAGATAGATACTGATGAGAATATACTGAGCAATGCTCCGTAAGGACAAAGGAACCTGCAGAAAGGACGACCAGTGAATATCGACATCAGCAGTAAAATCGCTCCAAAAATAATTAATCCCCAGTCGCCTCCCAACCTGAAGATGCCAATAAAAGGATCAAACTGACAGATAATAAACCTGGTGCGAGTCAGAGCATAGAGCAAAGCAAAGATAAGATACAACCATGGTATGATGCTCAAGGCACCAGAAACAGCTCTGGATAAGCGATAGTTCTTGACATTCACCAAATCCTGTAAGGCTCCAAATGGACAGACACCTGCACAGAATACCCTACCAAACAAATAGGCAAAGATGATAGGAATCAGGAAGAAGAGTAGTACCACAATAGGCAACCTGTAGCTATCCTCCACAAAAGCGTATGCCACATTTTGAATTGAACCAATGCTACAAACACAACCTCCACGGAAGAATCCGAAGTAGGCAATTGATACGATGGATGTCCAAAAAATAGGTTGACGCGTGCGCTTCTTATACAATGCCCAGGTGACAATCCCCATCAAGAACAACAGCATGATAACATCCAACGTATCCCACAGTATCTCATTAGGTACAGCATAACTGTACTCAGGATATTGGTATCCTGATTCAAAATCAGGTCGTGGAAATCGGCTCACAAAAGCTAACAACAGATTCATCATGCTTTGTCTTTCATTTTATATGCCTGCTCAAAAGGTACCCTACTAATAGCACCCGACGCACAGACGGTAGAAATCTTACACTCATTACAATTTAGGCATAAGTCTTGCTTCACCTGCAAAAACAAAGAACCATTGCCAAACGAGCCACAACCCTTGACACACTTGCCACAACCATTACATAGGTCATAGTCGATGGTGTATTCAAAGTAAGGTTCTTCCACGAACTTACGCTGAATGGCTCCTGTTGGACAAATCATATTTTCAGCTGCCGTATTCAGTTCCTTGGCATTCGTACGGTAGTATCCACCACACAAATCACAGTAGCCACACACCTTGTTAGCATGAAAACACCTCACAGCTGAAACAGGCATTACACAGTCGGTTTCACATCTGCCACACTGCGTACATTTCTCATGGTCAATCTGCCAATAGAGGTCGGCTGTCCCCTCGCTCTTCACCTTGGTAGCAGCCGCTCCACCCACGGCGATGATACCTCCTCCAGCCATGACAGTACCCAAGCGTCGGAAGAAATCTCGACGTTTCATCGGGCTATTGCTCAGTAGATTATCTTTTTTATCCATAATGGTCAATTGTCAATTATCAAATGGTGACACCTACCCTCAGTGGGCAATCTATTCCACATAATGCACAGGCAGATGAAGAAGGTGCTTGTGCCGAAGCCTTAGCTAACTGCTCATCAAACTGATAAGTGGATATGCCGTTCTTTCCGGCTACCAATATCTTTTCATTATCCAATATCCTCATCTCGTATGCATCATGACCACCACCCAACGTTTTTTCATCCAACAAAATACTTCTGAACTCTCCGTTAGTACTGTAGCAGCTGATACGAGGCACACCTTTCTCAGATGTTAGGATCTCACCTGTTGGCGAAGCTGTTACATGCACAGGGTTACAACATCCGCTAAACCTACCAGCTGCTAAACCTGCCTCGCCAAATGAAGCCAGGAACTCACCATCCTGTGAATAGCTCTCTACCAAATGTCTGCCAGGATTAGAGCAATAAACGGTTTCACCGATATGGGTGATTGAGAAGGAATAGCTTGGCACCACAAAGCCCTTAGGACTATTGATAAACCTATTGAGCGTTCCGTCGGTATGATACTGACAGATATTTTTATTCGACGCGTCAGTAACAAACACATGGTTGCCAAACACTGTCAGCGAGCAATAATCAGAGTTGTCGCTACAAGCCTCCCAATCCCTCAACATACCACCATCGGCATCATATACCTCAATACGTGTAGGAAACAACACAAAGATTTCATCTTGGCTGACAGCAATATCTCTCACATCAGAACCAATGGCGAAATTGTTTAACAAGCTTCCATCCGATGCATATATGCTCAGATTGTTGGGAGTGGCCACAAGCAATCGGTCGCCCATCACTTCGAAAGCCTCAATCTCATCGCCTGTCTTAAATGACGACACCTTGCGATAAGGAGACTTGAATTCACTCCTTTTTGTTTGAGTAGTATTCTGACTTGTATTGTAAAACACATCGTCGGGTTTGGCAAACATCTTCCACAAAAGGCTACCCGTTCCACCAGCAATTACCGCACCTGCAGTAACTGAGCCACAGAGTTGCAGAAAGCCTTTACGTGACAACTTTTTATCTTCTTGCTTATTCTCCATTATTAAAACCTTAAATTATTCTAATACATTTCACTTGGTGAGCATCGCGCAATACCAGCATACCGTCGGCATAAGCCATAGGACCCCATGCGTCAATACCTTCCATAATCTGTTGTTTCTTCAACAATTTCATACTCTTGTCACCTATCTCATAAACATATAGTTCGCCTCCTTCGTTAAAGGCAAAGAGATACTGGTTGATGACAATATAAGGACCTAAGCCAAATTTCTCATCTGATGCTGAACGCCATACAGGGCTATGCAAATCCGTTGGCGAATACATCACCAATCGTTCACGGTTGCCACCTGCATCCTTGGGCAAGATGGAAATAATCGTGCCGTTATAAAGGATAGGTGTCTGCTGCTCAGCCGACAATCCTTTGTCTGACTTATACTGCTCTAACACTGTGGCTGTCCATTTGGATCCTGCACGATCTACTTGCAACAAGGCACCACCAGTTCCATATCCCGCCACCATAAATATCCTGTTGGATGAAAGCCTCAAAGGAGATGGAGCCACTACTGAAGGTTGCCATTTATTGGTTGACCACAACAGGGTGCCTTTGTCTGCATCTTCTGCTGAGACGCCGCAAACACCACCTATGCCTACATAAACATAAGTTTGTTTACCTCCCAACTCCATGGGCATCACTGACGAATGACTCATCTTGAACTTCACCGTGTTAGGGGTTGTCCAAAGCACCTCACCACTTTTCGCATCCACACCTGCCAACAGTGTTTCCTCACCAGCTGGTGCCAACACCAACACGCCTTTATCGACCAAAGGACACTGACCTGTGTACCAAAACGGCACTTCTGTACCAAACTCTTTCTTCAAGTCGAGTGTCCACTTCATATCACCCGTCTCGGGGTCACAACACATCACGTGCCCCTCAGGGCCAATGGTAATCACATAGCCATCGCCTACCACTGGTATAGTGCGAGAGAAACCATGATTACGCTTGATACGCAACCTGTACCAGCGTCGCCACAACTCCTTACCCGTCTGCAAAGAGAAGCAACGCACCATATCAGACATCAAGGTCTCGTCATAATCCATCACATACACCTTGCCGTTGTATATCACAGGAGCAGCATGTCCTTCGCCTGTCTCAAACGACCACATTTCCTGATAGTCGTCCGTCACATTGATAGTGGCCGAAGTCTTGATGATATTATCACGGTTTGCCCCTCGGAAGGCAACCCACTTGCCCTCCATATTTGAGCTGGCATCAGCGGCATTCTCGTCATACTTCATAAAGAACTCGCCTATGACCACATCATCTGCCTTACGTGCAGAACCTTCGGGACGGTTGTCGGCACCAGGCACCTGCAAAGCGAAGTTGCCAGCTGGCGTATATACATGCCACCCTACCAGCACCAGTGTATAGATCAAAGCCACACCGGCGGTAATCCATGTCAGTTTCCTCTTACTATCCATCTATTGTTTTTACTTAACTTGGAAAGCCATCAAGCTGTATCCATGACGCACATACATTACGCCGTTATAGATAACAGGATGTGCCCAATGCTGCTCTTCACCCAGAGTGATTTTCTGACGACTCACAATATTCAACTTGGTAGCATCGGGTTGTGCCAACAGTATTTCGCCTGTTGAGGTATATAGATACATCATGCCGTCAGCCAAGATAGGTACTGCCTGTGCGAGGCGCTCGTTCCACACCACATTGCCGGTGTTCCAATCCTGACAAACAAACTGATGACGACTATCGTTAAAGCCAAACACCAAATTACCCTGTTTCACGATACCAGAATAGCCATTCTCAATGTCTTTATTCTCCCAAACCTTGGTAACGCTTTTGCCACTCTTATCCAACTTCAGCATGAGTGAACCCGTCTTATTACCACTGGTGCACATAATCATACCATTTTCGTAAAGAGGAGAATTGGCATGTGTGTCCCAACGATCTGACCAAGGATAACTCCACAACACAGATCCGTCGTTGGGGTTAATGCCCAATACGCTATTAGCCGTAAAGGTAATGATTTGAGGAACATCTACTTCAGTTACATAAATTGGTGAGCAGTAAGCTGCAATATCGCCATTAGCCGATGTTGTCCACAACACATCACCTGTCTTTTTATTCAAAGCTACGATGTTGTTCTTTGAGCCTCCAGCGGTAGCAATCACCTTGTCGCCCACCACCAGTGGCACCTCGTTCATGGCAAACTGAATCATCTTTCCACCCAACTCGTTCACCAGGTCTTTCTTCCATTTGGTTTCCAGTGTCTGAGCATCCAGGCAATAGAACACGCCAAATCCGCTTTCTAAGTAAACCAATCCGTCGCTCACGGTCACAGCACCACGGGCACCACTATAGTTACCTTTCCACTCCTGGCCATAGTTTACTTGTTTCAGCACATTGCCATTCATGTCGAACACATGCAACCAACCTTGCTGGCCGTCACGCATACCATTCACGTAAATCTTGTCGCCATCAATAGCCACCGACGAATAACCTTCGCCCAATTGGTCGTAGTGCCACAGCATCTTCAATCCTGAGTCAGGCCATTTTTTCAGCAAGCCCGTTTCGTTATACACTCCGTTGCGGTTTTCACCTCGCCATGAGATGTTCTTCTGCGCAAAAGCAGCAGATCCTGCTATCAAGATAGCAACCATTGTCAATACCAGCTTTTTCATAATAATGACTCGTTTAGTTATTGTTTATTCTATATTTCCTAATCCGTTTTAAAGCATTCAGCAGGAAGGTTACATTATATAAATCTTCCGAATACCATAACCTTGCAAAATACAAGCCTATAGGTTCTCGACGATAGATATCACCCTCCTGATAAACCTTATATAAATAATCAAAGCCTCGCTCTATCACTGAATCACTTACCTCAGCACAAGGTGCCAAAGCCGCCAAAGTGCGAGCTGTCAGCGTAACCTTCGAAGCTACACCCTTAGCACCACCCCATCCGCCATCTTCATTCTGAGCAGAAAGCAGATAGATGATTCCCTTTGATGCCAACAACTTAACCTGAAGCTCATCAGAAGCTTTTAGGTAATCTACAGCTGTAGCAGTTCCATACACAGGGGAATGCTCGTCGTAAGCATCTTGATCACCAAACCAAAGCGGCACCCATACCCCCTCAGTTGTCTGTGATTTCTCCATAAACTTTATGAGCTTGTGAGCACTCTTCATGCATCGCTCGGCAATATCGCTTGGCAAACTATCTTTCCAACACTCAAACGCATAGAAAGTATGTGCCGTCAAATCAGGGCTACTTTGGTCAAACGGCAACTTCGTCCATCCCTTACAGAATGTAGGAATACCACCATCGCTATTCTGCAAATCCATCAGCCATTCCACGCCATTGCCTATTTCCTTGCTATAAGCACCTTTCGTCAACACATGCAATGCTATCAAAGCCCCAGGGGTATCATCAGCATCAGGCACAGAACCCGACAAATCTGTCCATCCCCATCCTCCCGGTTGTGCATTAGTAAACGGATGTACCTCCTTCAAGGCATTTGCTTTCAGCTTCTTTATAAAGAACTCCCTGTCGGGTATATCTTCGTCCAAAGCTCGCAAGCTCAAAGATGTTACCCAACTTGCCAAATCCGTATCTATTGGCCATGCCCCGTCTTCGCGCACTGTATCTGTCAAGAACTGAGCCGCTTTTTGTGTCACCACATGTTCGCGATACCCTGCCCCACTCATACACATCGCCACAAAGGCTGTCAGCGGTGCTGCTTCTAAAAATCCACCATCTGCCGGTTGCATCTTTACCAACACGCGCAGACATCGGGGGATGAATTTTTCTCTGATGGAAGAGAAAACGCCCTTCCTTCCTCTTTTATATCTCAATATGCCAACTGCAATTAAGGCAGGTATGGCATAACTCACTACCGGCAATTGCAAAAAACGGAATAGCTTTTGGGGCAACACTGCAAGTTCAAAAGGCAAAGGCGGTATCTTTTCCCAACTGGAAATCAAACCTGCCAATCCACACATCGACAAGATAGGTACCGAGAAAGTCAGGTCATTGCCATAATACGCCAACACGCCTTTTATCAGTTGCTCTTCACTGTCACCACCCAACTCGCTCACCAGATACTTCTTCGTTTCTTCAGGTGGAGTATCCACTGCACACAAAGCTGCATACGAAAGCAAGGTGGCAGTCATGTTGGCAGGGCTTTCCTCACTGTCGCCCCAAGCTCCTTCAGTTGTCATGGTACGCTTCAACCATGCAGCACCTTTTTCAATACAAGAGGCGTATCGTTCTTTATCAATCAGATAGAGGGCAAACACCGATACAGAGGTAGAGATGGCACTCGATGACAAGTGTCCTCTCCACATACCACCAGGTTGCCTGGATGCCAGCAACTTGGCTTGTACCTCAGCAATCATTTCCTCTACCTGTTCTCTATTCATATTGATCCTAATGCCAATAATCCGTAAAATACATATTCCACATCACACTGTTTATCCAGCAAGGTGGCCATAAAACCTCCGTTGTCGGCCAGATGAGCCTCTATAAAATCAGCAGGGTTCACCACAGGTTTCTTTCCGTAGTTTTTCAATGCGAACAAAGCTGTGGCAGTTGAGAGCAAATCAGGCATGGGCGCGTCTGCTTCCGCCTTAAATCCACCGTTATCTTCCTGCATCGCCCGCAATGCCTCTACTTCCTCATAGTCATATACCGCCAACTGTGCCTTGATCATCAGCGCAGCTGCTGTAGCATTGGCAGAAGCCGTCTCCTGATGCTGCAGGTTCGAATACCCACCGCCTTTCACCTGATAATCCTGCAAATCTATCAGCGTCTGCTTTTTACCGATCAACCGGGCATTGTTATCCTCCAAAAGCGACAACCAGAAGAACTGGTTATAAGGATTATGCCTGTCGCCGTGAGGGAACTCTTGAAATGTGTCGAGCGAACGCAAATTGTCAACGCTCCACACACTGAGCCACATGCCCACAATACCCTGCGACACCAACTTATAAAGCAACTTACACTTCATGAAAGCCATATAGTGAATCAAATCCAGCTCATCAGGATTGAATTGTTTCAGATATGCCGACATCTTATTCGAATCGAGCCTTACGCCCAATACATAAGACACCAGCCAACCGAACACCGTATAATACAAATCCTCCTGACCTCCTTTATTCACAAAGGCACCATTCTCTGTCTGTTGCGACAACACAAAGGCAGTTATCTTACTGCGTGTCTCGGGTGTCAAGCGTTTCTTGGCACGTCCCAAGGCAGACATCATCTTAGTGGAAATGCTTGTTTTCATAACTTTATCCTATTATACGCTCAGTAATCCTAAACAAAAGTCTTTTCAGCTCCACCTGCTTCACATTCGCCAACGCTGCCAATGCCTGCTGGTGGTAATCCTCAGCCAATGCCCGAGCCTTTTCCAGGGCTTCGTCTAAAATCGCCTTGTTGCCTGGCTGACTGAAAAACTCTTTCATGTTTTGTGTCGCAAATAGCTGCTGCAGGAAGTCCTTATCAGGATGCTGCTCGCATACCAATGCCAACACTGCCGAAGGACGGATCTCTATCGGCTCATCATTGTCGAAATCCTGTATATCATCCAGCAGCTGATAAGCAATGCCCAATGCCTTGGAATAAGCATGGAACACTTGCCGCAACTCCTTATCATCACCTGCACAGATTAAGCCCAACATCAGGGAAACCTCAAAGGCAGGCACCGTCTTGTTGCAGAAGATATCCAACACAAAATCGAGTGTCAGTGGCTGTGGAGCCTTGCTCCAATCCAACTCCAACCCTTGTCCTTTGCATAAAGCCACATGCGCCTCGGCAATAGCAGCTATCAACCCTTTTGACTCACAACCGCCCAAGATACGATAACCCTGCCCTAACAGATAATCACCCACATTGATGGCCAACGGCACACCATACACCTTATGGATGGTTGGCTTGCCATAACGCTCATCATCATTATCCTGTATATCATCGTGCACCAGCGAAGCCTTGTGGAAACACTCTACGGCAATAGCTGCACGCCTCACATCGTCCGAAGCACGATCCTCATTGGTCAAGGCGGTATAAACAGCAGCCACCAGATAAGGCCTCCATCGCTTGCCGTCACCACTCAACCAATCCAATGCCGCGATAGAAGTATAGTCAGCCGATTCGGGGAAAAACTCCTTCAAGGCATCTTTCTCAAACCAAGCCTTCGATTGTGCTCGCAACCCATCATAATCCATGAAGGTGGCATCTTTGTCCGACCTCATGCTCATCAGCTGCATCACATAGCCGTAATCCACCTGCGTATCCTTACATCCGTCGTAGTTCAAAGGCACAGCTATACCAGGCACCGCATTGCGTATCAGCAACGGAAATGCTTTCTCCAACGAGTTGAGACAGCTTACGCCAATCACGGCATCCACCACTCCATTTTGTATCAAACCCACCACAGATGTAAATCCCTCTGCCACAATACTCATCACGCCCAGTTCATCTGCCTTCTCCTGCAAATCGGGTATCGGACAGTGCCCGCATCTATGACACAACAACCCCAAGTCATCTATTTCTGCCTGGCATTTGCCAGAGTTACTCAGACACTTGGGCAACAACAGAATACGCCTATCGAACGGTATGGAAGCAATGGTATCTTTCCACACCTGATTGTGTATTTCCACCATCATCCAACCCCTATAGGCAGTATCTATATGATACTGATTTATCAGTTCATCAGCCACCGTCTCCAGATTACTCATCGACAAAGGGGGTACCACCGATAGCGAACTTACCATTTCACCTATCAGGTTCCTTATCTCAGTTCTTTCCTTGAAAGTCTGTGGCGCAATATGTTTAGTATCAATCTTCAATTTTACATTTTCAATTATCAATCTTCAATCTGCAATCTTCAATCATCCGTAAGCTCCGAATCCGAAGAAATACTTTTTCTTCAATATCTTATAAAACACATTCTGCTCAGGTATCAGATCCTCTTTCATATCATGACCAGGTACCGGGCACATCGCTTCATATTCTTGAGCAACCGTAGCTCGGGTGGTAGTATCCACTGCCCCCTGTGCCTGCAAGAACTCCCGCATCAGTTGGGGATTCTCCATGATGATACACCCACGCGTATCCTCAGCCGTTATCTTGCGCAAACCCGCCAAGAACTCCGATTTATTAAACACCTCCGTCAAGTTGGAAGCATCCTCGTTCAACCACTCTTTTGCCAACTGCATAGGTGGACAGAATTCCACTGCCCCACTGGGGGAGATATGGTGACTCATGCCCGTTGCTGCCGGACACATCGCCTTGCCCTTATCATCCCAATAAGTGTCGATGATAAACAAGGGAGCGTCTTTTCGTTGTTCGACAATGAACGAACGTAATGAGTGTATTTGTTCCTTCGTTAAGCAGTTATCGGAATTGGGTTGTGCCCCAACGGGACGATAGATATAGTACCACAGATACATAGCTCCCTCACGGGCGATATCCTCAATGTATTTCCTGTTTACCAGATCATTGTAATTACTCCTGCAGATACTTGCCGCCGCACCGAATATCAAACCTGCCTTTCTGCATGCCCTCACGCCTCTGAGTGTACGCTCATACACATCATCACGCTGCCTTCTTTTGTCGCTCTCTTCCTTCAAGCCCTCAATGCTAATCAAAGGCGTTACATTGCCCAACTTACGCAATTTTTGAGCCACCTCGTCGGTGAGCAACGTTCCGTTGGTAAACAACTGGAAGTAGCAGTCACTATGCTTCTCCATCACCTCAAAAAGCCCTTTATACATCAAAGGCTCTCCACCTAATAAGCCAAAGAAATACGAGCCGTTTTTCTTCGACTGTGTGATAATGCCGTCAAGCTGTTCGTTGGTAAGTTGTTTCTTGCCACCTTGCGACACCCAACAACCTGAGCATCCCAAGTTGCATGTTTCAGTTAGCGAAACCATCACAAAAGCTGGGAAGAAAGGCTTTCCCTTTGCCTGGCGGCGCTCGAAAGCAGCCATGTTTACCAGATTTCGCCATCCGAAGTTATAGCAGAATTTCCAAAGTAATCGCGGCGATGTCAAGGTAAACACCCTGCCCGCAGCCTTAAATGTTGCTATGTAGTCATGTAACGTCATTTCTTAACCTTATTAATAACAAAGGCACTTGCCCTTCTGTTTGCCAATCTTTCGCGCAATGCCTGGTTATACAATGCTTTCGTATCTACACGTATTGCCATATTGCCTTCTTCCTCCAAACCGCCGTTGATGGGCGACTGGTCATACTTGGGGAAAATCACAGCCGTCTTGGGGCAGGTTCTCGCACAAGCAGGGCAATTGTTCTTGCAGTTTTCAGGATGCACCACCCTCACCTGCTTATCAACCACCGTATATACGCCAAACAAGCAGAAATCGTGGCATTTACGGCAATTAACACATCGTTCGGCATCGATTACAGGAAACCATGCGTCTTCACCAAACTCAGGTTCCATCGCCTTTATCTTGTCAGCAAACGCCTTGTCTGCCTCCACGAGTGCCACATCAGCGCCCATCTCCTTCAGCAGTGCGGCAGGTTCATTCTTCCGCAAATCATATAGCTTTTCAGCTTCATATCCTCTGTATCTCAGCAGGTTTCTCACGGCACGCTCATGACAGGCAATAACCGTTGTGCCAGCCACCTCTGCCAACCTTTTCGAGTTTTGCTCTACCATGCGGCACAAGTCTTCCTCCACATTCACCTCATATCCTTGCTTTGCCAATGCCGTTGCCAGCTCAGCCACCTGCTTCTTGTCAATGAAGCTTCTCGAAGCACATGCGCATATAGTTATCTTTTTCTCCATGTTTATTTCACAATCCATAACTTAAACTCTGCCGCACGGTTCTTGCTTACATAGATGCGCTCAGGCGTATCCACACCCACACTCACCAACAAGCGGCTGTCGAACCAAATAGTGATGTTGGTAATGGCTGATTTTGCCACGACATATTGCTTGTTGGCACGCATAAACTCGTTGGGGTTCAGCTGTGTCATCAGTTGGTCGAGAGCCATTGTGCAAGGGTAATGCCTGCCATCTTTCAAATAAACTTCCGTATTCTTGTTGGTAGAATAGAAACAAGCCACATCCTTCACCTCGATGGGCATGAGCTTGTCACGGAATGGTATCAGCAAGCGCGACTTGTATTCCTGCACAACGGCCAACTGCTTAAGCAACTGAAGATACTGATCAGTGTCCTGTTGGTTCAGCTTACTGAACTTCAGCAAAGCTTGACGCAACTCCTGCTCCTTGATGGGTTTCAGCAGATAGTCAATGCTATTCACCTTGAAGGCATCAATGGCATACTGGTCGTAGGCGGTGGTGAATATGATAGGTATTTCCACCTCCATTTGTTGGAAGATGGCGAACGAAGATCCGTCGCTCAGGTGTATGTCCATAAAAATCAAGTCGGGACGCTCGTTGCTCTTCAACCAGCGTACCGTTTGCTGCACACTTTCCGTATTGGCCATCACCATGATGGCTGGGTCAATCTCATTCAGCATCTCCACCAGGTTCTCGGCAGCAGCTGTCTCGTCTTCAACTATCAGTACCTTCATCAATTATCCATTTAGTCACCCAATGGCAGTTTCACCACATAGGTTGCATCATCATTCTTCACCTCAATATGCTTGTCAAGCATCAACTGGAATCGGGCGTCGAGGTTCTTCAAGCCTGTACCGTTGGTAGCGGCAGGCGACAGCTTCGGGTAAACAGGGTTGCTCACTGTCAGCTCGTGCTCACCGCTCATACTTATGCTGATGTTCATCAAGTGCTCACTGTCAATCATGTTGTGCGTGGTGGCATTCTCCAACAGAGGCAACAGCGACAAAACGGGCAGTTGCAAATCGCGCTTATCGTCAGGCACATCCACATGAATCTTCAACTTGGCACCATAGCGCACCTGCATCACATGGCTGAACGCGTCAACAAATTTCAGTTCTTCATCCAGTGTCACGAGAGTGCGGCTTCCGCTCTGTAGAATGTAGCGGAAGATGTCCGACAGCTCGTTGATGTAATTCAGGGTGTCCTCATCGTTCTTCTTTCTCACGAGCGATGAAATACCATTCAGTGAGTTGAAGAAGAAGTGAGGGTTTATCTGGTTTGTGAGTGCGTTGCATCGGCTTTCCAGATTCTCGATCTGCAGCCGTTCTATTTCTTTTTCTCTTTTCAGTTGATAGTCAAACAATACATTAATATAGCTGATGAAAGCGGTGATTAGCCACACCACGATAAATTGGAAGAACAGGATGCTGAAGAAATGGTCGTAGTCAACCGTCAGGAATTTGATGGCTTCATACACCACAAAACCTATCAGCGTCAGCAGCAGGTTAATCCACGCGTGCCGCATAAACCTGATGTCGGCAATCTTCTTGAAGTCATACTTGAGTATCAACCAAATCAACACCCAGAAGTATGCCAAACGGAAGAAGAAGAACACGAAGTAAGCCATCTGTTCATCCGGCTTGATGAACATATCGAGGTCGCACATCAGCCAGGCGTTGTTCGGGTATGCCACGAAGAACGCACTGATGAGTGCCACCAGCCAAGGTTTCTTCCTAATCAGCGAAATGTCTTTATCAAAAGTTCCCATAAATAACCTAAACCTAATTATATTTGATGCAAAGTAAAGAAAAAAATGCTAAAAAAGAAACATTCATGCCCTTAAAAGCGAAAAATGGGGAATAAAAGCGAACAGGGCGCACAGAATGAGGACTCTTTGGTAAAAAAAACAGAACACCCCGACTGGGCTTCAGTCAGGGTGCTACAATGAAAAGCTATAACTGGCTTCTTATAACATGTTATTCTCGCGAAGCCAAATCCTGCCCATGGGGGTACCCCGTTCGTTCGGATTTGTAATCCGAACGTATTGAATATGAGCATTTGTAATGCGATAAATATATATTCCGTTCGTTCGGAAAGTCCGTTCGTTCGGATTTAGATAAATCGCTCACTCTCGGCATAGTTCCCCCGTTCGTTCGGATTTATAATCCGAACGTATTGAATATGAGCATTTGTAATGCGATAATTATATAGTCCGTTCGTTCGGATTGTCCGTTCGTTCGGATTTAG
>JAGCGS010000053.1 GCA_017649485.1 Bacteroidaceae bacterium
GGAGCCTACTTTACCAGCTAAGATCAAGCACATGATGGCAGATGAGAATTCCAGCAACATAATTTCTCGAGTGGCATAACCAACAGTCCAACGGGGCATGAATACACTCTCGATATTAAGTTTGAACTGAATGGTAATGACTGCTCCGATGAAGAAAGATATCAATAACACTATACCAATGGAGTCAACACCCAACTGTCCTACTTCCCTGATATACTGACGGAAAAACATGCGCCAACGCTCAGGTAAGGAGAATACTCGCCCCATCAGAATCAGGTATCTGCCCACTGTTCTTAATGCTTTTATCATCGTATTTATCGTTTTTCCGCTGCAAAGATAGTGATTAACAATTAATTTTTGTACTTTTGCAAATTAATTATTGTGAATATGGAAGACAATGAGCTGGTGCTACGCACTGAAAACTTAGTGAAGAAGTACGGAAAGCGTACAGTGGTGGATCATGTTTCGTTCGATGTGAGGCAAGGTGAGATAGTGGGTTTGCTGGGTCCTAATGGTGCCGGCAAGACCACCTCTTTCTATATGACGGTAGGCTTGGTGGTGGCGAATGAAGGTCGCATTTTCCTGGGAGATGAGGAGATTACTAAGTTCCCTGTGTATCTCAGGGCACGTAAGGGCATTGGCTACCTGCCACAGGAGGCATCGGTGTTCCGTCAGATGAGTGTGGAGGATAACATCGCTTCTGTGTTGGAGATGACTGACAAACCTAAAGATTACCAGCGAGAGAAGTTGGAAAGCCTGATCAGTGAGTTCCGCTTACAGAAAGTTCGCAAGAACAAGGGTAACCAGCTCTCTGGTGGTGAGAGGCGTAGAACGGAAATTGCTCGTTGTCTTGCTATTGACCCTAAGTTTATCATGCTCGACGAGCCTTTTGCCGGTGTCGATCCCATCGCCGTAGAGGATATCCAGCAGATTGTATGGAAGCTGAAGTATCGCAATATCGGCATCTTGATCACTGACCACAATGTGCAGGAGACACTTAGCATTACGGATCGTGCATATATGCTTTTCGAGGGAAAGATTTTCCGTCAGGGTACTCCAGAGGAGCTTGCTGCCGATGATGTGGTGAGGGCTCGTTACCTTAGTAGTAGCTTTGTGCTGCGAAGGAAAGATTTCCAGAAAGAATAATCATTCTTTGGATAGGTGCTAAATTCTTTCTTTTCCTTTCCTTTCTGTTGCCAGAGAGGAAAGGAAAAGAAATACTGCCCGACTGTACTTCCGACGTTAAAGCTGGCTTAGTAATTCAAGTGGAACTCCACAACTGCCTCGATGCCCTTACGGAAGATTTCGAGGGGGAAGTTCTCGTTGGGGCTATGGATGGCGTCACTCTCCAAACCAAAGCCCATCAGGACAGTCTTGATGCCCAATACTTTCTCGAAAGTCGCAATGATAGGAATGCTGCCTCCACGGCGAACAGCCAAAGGCTTTTTGCCAAACGCTTTCTCAAAACCCTTCTCAGCTGCTTTGTAAGCAGGCAAAGTGATGGGGCACACATAACTCTCACCACCATGCAGATACTCCACATTCACCTTTACACTCTTGGGTGCTATCTCCTGCAAATAATCCATCATCAGCTGACCAATCTTCTCGTTGTCCTGATGAGGTACCAAGCGAGTGGAAATCTTGGCATACGCCTTGCTTGGGATAACTGTTTTGGCTCCCTCGCCAGTATAGCCACCCCAGATGCCACAAACATCGAATGAAGGACGGCAACTGTTGCGTTCCAAAGTGCTATAGCCCTTCTCCCCACAAACCTCCTCCACGTCGATAGCTTTCTTGTATTTCTCCAAATCAAAAGGAATGCGTGCAATCATCTCACGTTCCTCTGCAGGCACTTCCTCCACATCATCATAGAAATGCGGAACTGTGATGCGTCCATCGGCATCCGTCATTTGTGCTATCAGTTTGCAAAGCACATTGATAGGGTTGGCAACGGCTCCTCCGAAATGGCCACTGTGCAAGTCGCGATTCGGACCAGTCACCTCCACTTGCCAATAAGACAAGCCACGTAAACCTGTTGTCAGAGATGGCAAGTCTTTACCCAGCATGGAGGTGTCAGAAACTAAGATGATATCAGCTTTCAGCATCTCCTTGTGTTTCTCACAGAAAGGCTCCAGACTCATAGAACCAATTTCCTCCTCGCCCTCCAGGATAAACTTTACATTGTGCTTCAACAGTCCGTTCTTTACCAAGTATTCAAAAGCCTTAGCCTGTATGAAGTTCTGACCTTTATCGTCATCTGCTCCTCGTGCCCAGATGATGCCATCTTTGATGACTGGTTCAAAAGGATCGGTCTTCCAAAGGTTCAATGGCTCAACGGGCATCACATCATAATGCCCATAGATTAAAATGGTTTGGGCATTGGGGTCAACTATCTTTTCGGCATAAACCATTGGGTTGCCATCAGATGGCATCACCTCAGCCTTATCGGCACCAGCTGCCAGAAGCAACTCTTTCCATCGCTCGGCACATCTAATCATATCCTCTTTATGAGCCGACTCAGAACTGATGCTGGGGATGCGAATCAAACTGAAGAGCTCGTCCAGCATGCGAGACTCATTGTCTTGGATGTATTGTTTAATCATAGTCTGGTAGTTTTATTAAGTAAGTAATAATCAAGAATTGTCATGGCTGCCATTGCCTCTACGATAGGTACGGCTCTTGGTAATACGCAGGGGTCATGACGCCCACGGGCTTTCACAATAGCTTCCTCACCCCTGATATTAACCGTTTGCTGTTCTGTAAGTAATGTGGCAACAGGCTTGAATGCCACGCGGAAATAGATGTCCTGTCCGTTGCTGATGCCTCCTTGGATACCTCCGGAATGATTGGTAATCGTACTGATGGCGCCATTATTATTAAAGAAGACATCGTTTTGCTCAGAGCCTCGCATACCTACACCCTTAAAGCCCTCGCCATATTCAAAGCCTTTCGCCGCATTGATGCTCATCATAGCACTTGCCAAAGCTGCATGGAGTTTACCAAACACAGGTTCACCCAAGCCGACGGGACATCCCTGGATGACACATTGGATGACACCTCCTATGGTATCGCCATTAGCTTTTACCTCTTTGATGAGTGCTTCCATCTCTTTGGCTTTCTCATGGTCAGGACATCTCACGGGGTTTTGCTCTATCTCATTAAAGTCGAAGTCTGCATAATCTTTTACCAAACAGATATTACCCACCTGTTGGGTGTAAGCTGTGATATTGATACCTGCTTGCCTGAGTGCCAACTTGGCAAAGGCACCACCTACCACTCGGGCAATTGTCTCACGAGCTGATGAACGTCCTCCACCCCGATGGTCTCGGATACCATATTTTATATAATAGGTATAGTCGGCATGAGAGGGACGGAATACCTCTCGCAAGTTATCGTAGTCGTCGCTATGTTGGTTGATGTTACGTACAATGAACCCGATGGGAGTACCAGTAGATTTGCCTTCGAATACACCAGAGAGCAGTTCTACCTTGTCTGACTCTTGCCTGGAAGTAGTCAAAGCAGACTGCCCTGGACGTCTGCGATTCAGTTCCTGCTGGATGAAATCCATATCAATTTCTATGCCGGCAGGCATACCGTCAACTATCCCTCCGATGGCTTCACCATGCGATTCACCATAGGTGGTCAGTCTGAAAATATTACCGAAAGTATTGAACATATTGCTAAAAAACTTCATTTGAACAGCTAAAGGTAAGCACTTTTTCTGATATTCACCAATTTTTTTCTTATTTTTGCATAACCTAAATGAGATTATGCAATGACCGAACCGTTTACTTTAACTGAGAGAAATCAAATCATCCATCTGATACAGAGGGAAGTAGTACCTGCTATCGGGTGTACTGAACCAGTAGCTGTTGCTCTATGTGTGGCACGTGCCACAGAACTTTTGGGTTACAAACCCGAGCATATCGATGTAAAGCTAAGTGGAAATATATTGAAGAATGCCATGGGTGTGGGCATTCCAGGCACAGGGATGATAGGCCTGCCCATCGCTATCGCCTTGGGAGCGCTGATAGGCAAGTCGGCGTATCAGTTGGAAGTATTGCGTGATTGCACTCCCGAGGCTGTTGAACAAGGAAAAGCTTTCATTGCAGAAAAGCGTATCAGTATTGGTTTGAAAGAAGGGATCTCCGATAAGCTCTATGTGGAGGTGTTGTGCCAGGCTAATGGGCATGAAGCTGTGGCAATCATAGCGGGTGGACATACCCGTTTTGTGTATCTGTCGCAGGATGGAGAGGTGCTGATGGACAAGCGTGAGCCTTGTGTGGGAGAAACCCAGGAGGAAGATGTTCGGTTGAATTTCAGGCGTGTATATGATTTTGCTATGACGGCTCCATTGAATGAGATCGATTTCATCTTGGAGTCAGCCCGTTTGAACAAACAGGCGGCAGAGTTCTCCTTCAAAGGCGATTATGGTCACGGTTTGGGACATATCCTGCAAGGATCGCTTGAGGAGCAATTGATGGGCAGCAGCATCTTCTCAAAGATATTGGCTTATACATCCGGAGCTTGTGATGCCCGTATGGGTGGTGCGATGATTCCAGTGATGAGCAATTCTGGTAGTGGTAATCAAGGAATTTCTTGCACCAATCCTGTGTTGATTTATGCAGAAGAAACAGGGAAAACCAGGGAGCAACTGATTCGTGCCTTGATGCTGAGCCACCTCACCGTTATCTATATCAAGCAGAGTTTGGGCAGATTGTCGGCTTTGTGCGGTTGTGTGGTAGCTTCCACAGGTTCCAGTTGTGGCATCACTTACCTGATGGGTGGCACCTATGAGCAGATTACTTTTGCGGTAAAGAATATGATTGCAAACCTGACAGGAATGATTTGCGATGGGGCGAAACCCAGTTGTGCCTTGAAGGTAACTACTGGTGTTTCCACAGCGGTCCTATCTGCCGTCATGGCGATGGAGAACCGTTGTGTAACCAGTTTAGAGGGTATTATTGATGAAGATATTGACACCAGCATCCGCAATCTCACGGAGATTGGGGCACAAGGCATGAACGAGACAGATCGCCTCGTTCTTCAGATTATGACGAGCAAGCGTTAATTGCAGCATCCGTTGGCACAGTTGCCGTCAGCACAGCTACCGTCACTGCATCCGCCATCTCCGCAACCTGCGCAACCGCCGCAATTGCCACCGCATCCGCCTTCGCCACTCATCATCTTAGCAACTGCCGCTAACTCTTCATTGGTGGCTAAACGGCTTTCAACCACAGAACCGATGAACTGAAGATCGCAACCTGCCAACGGATGGTTCAGATCGACAGTCACCTGGTTTTCCGTAATCTCGCTCACACTTGCATTGAAACGCTGACCTTCCGCATTCATCAAAGGAATGATGGCACCTTCCACAATGTGTTCGCTGTCAAATACGCCGTCAATCTCGAATGTCTTCTTAGGAAGGGGCACCACCTGACGCTCGTCATACACACCGTATGCATCCTCTTTGTTAATCACGAAATCGAAAGTCTCACCAGCCTGCAAATCCTTGATATTCTCCTCAAACAGAGGCAGGGTCAGACCTAATCCTGATATAAACTCAAAAGGCTTTTCGACAGTTGCTTCTTCAGCAAAATCTTTGTCGCCATCCTCAATGGTGTAGAGCTTGTAGGCAACCGTTATAAACTTGTTTTCCATTCTTAATAATTCTTCTTGTGAATAAATGTGGGTGCAAAAATAGTGAAAGATAGCATCAGAACAAAAGCTTTTCACATGATTTTTGCATATTATGGTTATATTAGCATACTTGGAAGAGCTTCGTTTATTCGTGATATCTGAATCATTGCTCTTCCAAAGCTCCTGTAACAGAGTCGATGATAAAGCTACGAACTATAATATCCTTTGGCACAAGCGGATGGTTCTTGATGGTTTCTACGGTCTTTCGTACTGACGTTGGCGTGTCCTTGAAACCTTCTAACCAAGCATCAAGGTCTATACCACATTTGCGGATGGTGTCAATAGTTTCATCCGTCACTCCACGAGCTATCATCTCATGGTGGAAATGATCGAAGCTCATGTGGCAAGCTCCGCAATTTGAGTGGGCAACCACCATGATTTCTTCTACGCCAAGTTCATAGATGGCTACAATAAGGCTACGAATGGCTGAGTCGAAAGGTGAGATAACCAAACCTCCAGCATTTTTTATTATCTTAGCATCACCGTTCTTCAATCCGAGTGCTGCAGGTAGTAACTCAGTCAGTCGGGTATCCATACATGAAAGTACAGCCAGCTTTTTGTTAGGGTACTTGTCAGTGATATACTGCTCATAGGCTTTCTCTGCCACGAATTGCTTGTTGAACTCAATAATCTGGTCAATCATATCTAAATGCTTTATTAAAGTTGAATTATTATCGCAAAGATAATCCCTTGTTAGCACAGTTCCAAATGTTAGAGTAAAAAAGAGAAGCTGCTTCCCATTCTTAGGCGCAGATTTTTACCCTTGCTTTCAGTTTGGCGTTAGCTTCACGGTTTGAGTTCATAGGAACAACATCAGCTATTGAGCAAGCAATAGGTAATGCCGTACCAGTAAAGATGGCAGAGTGTGTTGCTCGATCTATTAAAAAATTATTGAGACACTTTACGTTGAATAATGCCAATCATCAAAACCAATATTGTCTTGTCGAAGTACTCTTTTGAAGAACTGCTTTTTAAGTACGAACAAATAGAGATTGGTGACTGAAAGAGATATCAACTGATAGTTTGGAGGAGTTATTCCAAAGACAACAAAGGAATAGGGGTTTATGCAAGACGAATAAGAATATGAGATTTCCCCAGATTTTGCCTAACATTTTGAGATTTCCCCATATATTATCTAAAAACAATTTGAGATTCTCCCTCTGTCTGTGGGCAAAGAAGCACAAAATAAGGTGCAGAGCGAAATAAGTATAATACTTGATAAAAGGTTTTAACTGCAGATTAGCCTTTGCTTTTGTTAGTAATACTCTATCCTTAGTTCCTCGCTGACATCGAAATCATCGTGGAAGTTGTCATCATACTTATAGACCAACCGTAAGCCTCTGTACACCGATGGGACCTTCAGCACTTCCAGCAGGTGCCACTTGGGTTTGCCGTAGTCATAGGAAGAACGGTCAAGGATGATTTGATTGGAAACGTAGTCAAAATGATAGTAGCCACCACCGATACACTGGTCGCCTGGCTTCAGCAGGTCTCTGTGCAGGTTGACCATGCCAAGGCGAAAGAAGCCATCCATTGTTATTATGAACTTTGGGAGTGTCATTAGGCTAAATTTCTATCTCAGTGTTTTTGTTATTATATGTTATTCTTCCAATCTTGTCTTGATTTTCTCCCAGGCATGGGAATCGAACAGGAAGCAGTCTTTCATCGTCTCTGTCATCTGAATGAAACGGCTATACGGTATGGTGAAACTCAGTTCGTTCTTGCCAACAAACGGACGAACGGAAGGATCCAACAGACCCAAGAAGCAACGATAACCGCCTTTCCTGTTTTCTACCACTGTCTTTGAAACGACACTACTACATCCAGAGCCGAACTGGGAAACTACTGCATCTGGCTCATTGTTGTCGAAGAAAGTCCAGCCGCAAAGTCCTGAAAGCATGTCGGGTGTAGCAAAGAACAGGATTCCCTCAGTCCCCACAAACGATTCTGCCTTGTCAATACGGATGAAGTTCAGATAAGGTTTTTCTGAACGTTCCATACCGAGACTTTCCACGTAATCGACAACCATCTCAGGCGTTTTCTTGTATTTCTCCTTCAACGACACGAAACCAGGCACTCGCTCTGGCATATCAGAAAAGCCCGTGTAAAGCTTGCCACCACCACAACCGATGACTTCTGCGCTCAGACTGATGGGCTGGCCATCCCTTGCGTCTTGTAATCCCTTGAAGAAACAACCGCCTATCTTGGCAGTATCTGCTATTGGTTTGTCACTATAGCCAAAAAGTAGTGGTAATGGTGCCTTTCTGCCAAACGCTTCTTGATAACTCTGAATGAACTCTTTAACTTCCATATTATATAGCTGCTCTTATGTTTTTCCTTTTCTTCTTTGCTCCAAGTATAGATCCATGAGCTTATCTGACGATGAACGTATCTATCACCTTTCCGATGATTGATGGCTCTGAACTTGGATACTTCATAAAGTATCATAATGTTGACTGCAAATATACGAAAAAAGGAGAATAATAGAACACCATGAAGTGAAATAAATCCGTTGGGTCGTAATAGAAATTAGGAATGTGATAATTAGAAATAAAACAAACGGCTACGAATAATCGTAACCGCTTGATTGCTTTTGTGATCCGCTTGGGGCTCGAACCCAAGACCCCAACATTAAAAGTGTTGTGCTCTACCTGCTGAGCTAGCGGATCTGCCATGTGATTATTGAAATCGGCTGCAAAGATAATCACTTTTATTGAAATAACAATGCTTTACAACGAAAAAATATCATTTTGCCTGCACTAACTTATTGAAGTGTACAGGCAAAATGATGATAGGACTCTAAAATACTTACTTTAAGACATTCTTGAAAGCCTCACCGAAAATAACATATTGCGTGTTGCCACCAACAGTACCTTCGTTCTGTCCCCATAAGAATGGCCAATCGTCATAGTTCTCGAAATGATCAGGCTGACGGAACAATAAGCCTGGTGCTACATTGCCAGGTATGAACGAGAAGTCGGCTCTGTTATTCCCATAGAACACAGCCTTCGGACGAGCTGCACCCACAGCCGCTACCAAAGAGTAGTTATGATATGGATGGCATCCAAATAAGTAATTAGCAGCACGATAGATGTCAGCCTTCTGGATGATGTCGGGGTAATACAGGTAAGCGAAACAGATGGTGGTACCAAAACTTACCACATTGCCGCTACCTGCCCAGTTGCCCAAGCCGATAGGTACTCCATAAGGATTATCCTTGTCGAATGAAGTGATATATTCCTGGTATTTCTGGATATAAGGACGCAAACGCTGCTTGTATGCTTCGTCCATATAAGGGATGGCATCCAAAGCCGTTTGCATATTGTTCACCGCATTATCCTCCATAGCCTGCCAAATCTGGTTCTTGAAACTATCCAAGTAAGATTGCTCGTGGGTGGCAGCATAAAGCTGCAGGTTTGTGGCCATATTGCTACCCATGCGTCGGGTGTTGTTATTGTTGGCCTCAGCCATCAAGGCATTGGCTTCCTGCATTAACCTTTTCGACTGGGTGAGGGCACGTTTGGAGAGGTCGTCGTTATAACCCTCTAAAGCACGACTGGCTGCTGCAAACATAGTGGCTGCGCGGAAGTCCATCCAGGCATTTCGACTTGTGAATGCCCACATATCATCAGGGGTGCCACTTGACTTGCCGTCAGCAGAAACTTCATAGGGCTTCAGGCTGCGATCGTAATGCAAACCATCGGTGATGGAAGCTGCATCGCCCAGGTGATGGTAGTTATCAAGAACAGAGTTCGACAAGGTGGTGGCCATGTGGCCAATCTGCTCAGCCTGTGCCACGAGGTTAAGTGTACCATGCTCGATATACTGCAAGATATCTGGTATGCCATCAGGACGGTGTAAATCTACATAACGCTGCTGCTCGCTGACGAATGTCTCGTCTCGCTGTGACTTGAACAGTTCCCATGCTCGTACCAAGTTCTCCACTACGCCAATGTTGGCACCTGTCTCGATATCGAAGTCGCCTGCATCGAAATAGCCACCTACATTCAAACCTGGAATCAGTTCGTAGGGCTTGTACTTGGTGTCGGTGGTCTCACCCTGGCGGTGCATGTCGAAATGGTCGCTGGGCGGAGCCTGCAGATAGCCTTCCTTGAACGGCTCACCGTGCCAGATGCGATAACCCTCGTTTACCGTCATGTGGTTCATGTGAATAGGAATCCACACATCGGTGGTGGCATCAGTCATCTTGTCATAAACATGCTGGTCGATAAGGAAGTTGTTGGTCTTGAGGTCACCATACTGGATGTAATAGATGCCAGGTTCGCGCACAGTTGAAAAGTCGAACTTCACATAATTATATTTAAAATAATTCCCCCAAGCTTGGGTGTTGCCCTTAAACACTTCTGTTGTAGAACCGTCATTGTTGATGCGGAAGAGCGAAGGAGTAGGTTTTACGGTGTCTTTCTTATCCAGTTCTATTACAGCTACTTTAGGTTGCTCGGGTACATAGCCTACTTGTGAGAAACCGATGTTGGGTTCACGAATCCATCCCGGTATGGCATGAGGCTCTACCGTCCATGTCATCACCTTGCCGGTCTTGCCGGCAGGCAGGATGCTTCGCAAAACAAACCATCCGTTTTGTGCCAGGATGCGTCCGTCGTAGAGCTGTAATTCGGCATCATCGCTGCTTACCTTCACCATACGTTCTGGGTCGTCCATCGCCATCAGCAATGTGTGCCCTTTCTCTAATGGCAGAGGGTCGATAAAGCGGTCGGTGCCACGATCGTCGTAGGTCTTGAAACCCTTGAACTGACGGGCTTTCTCGCTATTAGGACGGGTGATGGTTTCACTGGCAGCATAGCGTGGGAAACGGTTCAGGCGTCCGTCCATCATGAAGGTCTTGAGCCAATATTGCGAGGGCAGGAACTCGAGGTTGAAGCCAGCCTCACCGGCGATGGCCTGTGGCACAGGCTTGTCGAGATATACGCTGATTTCTACAGCGTTACCCTTGCCTGTCACCAACACACGGCTATCGAAGTCATAGTCTTCGTAGCGCATGGATATCTCGATGCTGTTGTTGGCTTTGTTTACTTTGCGGTCAATGAGTGTGGGTACCAAGTCCCATTGCTCTGGGGTATTGTTCAGACGAATGGCACCACCTTGTGCTGTTCTCACGCCATGTTGGATGATTTCAATGCCAGAGTCCTTCTCGTCATTGAACCCACCATTAAAACTATTGCTGAATACCAATACATTTACTCCCTGCCGTTCGAAATAATCGAGGTCGTTCAGTTGGAGGCCTTGAGCCTGGCAAAGGGAAGTAGCCAAGAGGCCTGCCATAAGAAGCATAGATTTTTTCATGATCCAAATTTGATTTCGTGAAAAAGGGGGCAAAGACTTATGCCATTACCCCCTTAATTGATTGATTTACTTAAATAGTTTTTGAGCGAAGATTGTGAGATAAACGCGCCAGTTTCTCCAGATATGGCCACCATCTGACTCGTAATATTCACATGGATAGCCCTTCTCCTGGCAGTAGTCGCGAAGTGCAGAGGCTGATACTTTCACTCCGTCGGCAGAGCCAACGCCAATCCAATAGAGCTTAGGTTTAGCGGCAAAGAGCGCCTTCAGCTGAGCCTCGTTTTCAGGACCACTACCTGCACCAGAGAACATACCCACATAACCGATGGTGCCTGGATAGCGACGAGAAATCGCGAATGAATGGCGACCACCCATTGACAAACCGGCTACAGCAGTGTTATACTGACCAGTCTTAACACGGAAAGTATTCTCCACAAACTTCTTAATGATAGGGAACTCATCTTCCATTGGAGTGGTGTCCTGGTCGCGGCTGTTTGTCATTGTAGGCTGGAACATATTGATTTCATTTACTTCAGGAGCAGAAGGATTTCTTACTACACCATTAGGCATTACTACAATCATTGGCACAACTTTACCCTCAGCAATCAGGTTATCCATAATTTGAGCTGTGCGACCTAAGTCTGACCAAGCGTTCTCATCGCCACCAGAGCCATGCAGCAGATACATGACAGGATATTTCTCCTTGCTGGTCTCATAGCCATGAGGCAGATAAACGGTCAGACGACGATCCATCTTGGCGTGGTCGCTATCGTACCAGATACGGGTTATTGTACCATGAGGTACATTGTTGTTGATGTAATAATGACCTTTGTCGCCTGGCTTCGTGGATATGGTAAAGATGTTTGACCAAGTAGCCACATCTCTATTCATAAACACGTTAGACGGGTCGAGTGTGCGTTTGCCATCCACCTGAAAAGCGTAAGAATAAAGCTCGCCTTCCAATGGAGCAGTCGTGTATGTCCACACACCATCTACCTCCTTCATGTCGGCAAAGCGTTCTGTCAGCATGTCGCCAGTTACCTTTACATCTACAGCCTTTGGATTTACATACCTGAAAGTTACTGTGTTGTCAGGATTAATCTCCGGCGATACAATGCCTGTGCCTGGTCCTAATGCCTGCTGGGCAAAAGCCATTGAGCCACATGCCCAGATAGCTAAAGAAAATAGTGTCTTTTTCATAATACAGATTATTAAAGTTTACAAACTTATGCCCAAGTAGCCAACACACCTTCTGTCACAAACTTCAGGTTGTTGAGGATAATCACCTCACGAGCCTGCTCGTTGTTGTCGGTGCGGAACACCAGAATGCCCTTGCCAGCCACGAGGAATGAGTAGAGGTAAGCAATGCTGATGCCTGCATCACTGAATACCTTGATAGCATCGGCACCACGGCCCGGCTCATTGTCCAGCTCGATGGCAAACACATCGGTCAGTGCCACAGCTACACCAGCTTCCTTCAAAACTTCCCACGCATGTGTGGGCTCGCTGCAGATAATGCGGCAGATGCCATATTCTGCAGTATCAGCAATCGTCATAGCGATGAGCTGAATCTGCGAATGCTTAAAAAGGTCGAGCACCTTTACCAGTGTGCCTGACTTGTTCTCTAAGAAAATGGATAGTTGTTTGATTGTCATAATGGTATGGTTTTAGAATAATTTACGTAAATCTATTACTCTCACTGCCTTCTTCTCGTCGGATACCTTCAAGCTGCCCTTAGGCACCAGTTTCAGTTTGGGAGTGATGAGGATTTCATCCTTGAGCTGACGGGTAATCTCGCGCTCCAATGACTTGAGGCGGTTGTAATCGTCGGTGAACATCTGGTTCAGTTCCACCTCAATGGTCATGATGTCATTGCTGTCAACTGTCTCTAATGTGATAAGATAGTCGGTACTGAGCTCCTTGAAGCCCAACAGAATCTTCTCAATCTGAATCGGGAAGATGTTCACACCCTTCAGGATCATCATGTCGTCGCTTCTGCCTTGCAGACGAGCTAGACGCTTGTGGTTTCTGCCACATGAACATTTGCCAGGCAGGATGCGCGTCAAGTCTCTGGTGCGATAGCGCAACAAAGGCATAGCTTCGCGATTAATAGTGGTGAGCACTAATTCGCCCAATTCTCCGTCAGGCAATGGCTTCAGGGTAACAGGATCAATGATTTCCACAATGAAATAATCCTCCCAGATGTGCAAGCCGTTCTGCTCCGGACATTCAAAGGCCACGCCAGGACCCATCATTTCAGAGATACCATACGAATTATAAGCTTTCACACCCAGATTCTGCTCGATGCGTTGGCGTTGCTCCTCACTGTGAGGCTCTGCTCCAATGCATAGTACCCTCAGTTTTGTGTCCTTACGAGGATCAACACTTTCCTCTTTCATCACCTCATAGATGCGAGAGGCATAACTGGGGATAGCGTGCAGAACTGAGGTGCCAAAGTCTTTGATAAACTTGATCTGGCGTATGGTGTTGCCAGCAGCAGCTGGTACAGTAAGCATACCCACTTTTTCTGCTCCATACTGGAAACCCAAACCTGCAGTAAACATACCATAGCCTGCTGAATTTTGGAACACATCTTCCGGACGGCTTCCCACCATCCACAGACAGCGAGCCACAGCATTTGCCCATTCGTCAAGGTCTTTCTGCGTGTGGAGAACTACTGTAGGGTTGCCTGTGGTACCACTTGAAGAGTGCAGACGCACACATTCTTTCAAAGGCACGCAAGCCAGTCCAAAAGGATAGTTTTCACGTAAATCCTCTTTCGAGGTAAATGGTAGTTTTTGCAGGTCGTCTAAACTCTTGATATCCTCTGGTGAGACGCCCAATTCCTGGAATTTCTGCTGATAGAAAGGTGAGTTCATGCAATGTCTCACCGTTTGTTGCAGGCGTTCCAACTGTAGAGCTTTCAGTCCTTCCTCAGACATCGTCTCTACTTCTGGATTGAAATAGTCACTGTAAATCATATTATTTAATATTTCTGTTATCTATAACATGTGCACTCTTGCCTTGGCTGCGCTCGATGGTGTTAGGTGCTTTCAGCTTCACCTTAGCGGCAATACTCAGCACGCTCTTCAGCTTGCTTGCCAACCGCTTCTCCAGTTCATCGATAGCAGCTGGTGTATCGAATGTTGAGGTGAAATACTCCTGGCGCAGTTCTACCTGAACCTGCAAGGTGTCGAGGTTGTTCACTCTGTCAACAACCAGCATATAGCGAGGAGCGAACTCCTTCATGCTCAGTACCACACTCTCAACCTGTGATGGGAATACGTTGATGCCTCGGATGATCAGCATATCGTCGCTGCGTCCGTGGATAGCCGACATGCGTACGCTTGTACGTCCACATTCGCACTGGCCAGGCAACAATGAGCAAAGGTCGCGTGTGCGATAGCGGAGAACAGGCATACCCTCTTTTGTCAATGTGGTGAACACCAACTCGCCTTGCTGCCCTGCAGGCAGAGGCTCCAGGGTAACTGGGTTGATGATTTCAGGATAGAAGTGGTCTTCGTTGATATGTGAACCATGCTGAGCCTGACACTCATAGCTTACGCTTGGTCCCATAACTTCACTCAGTCCGTAAATATTGAAACCCTTCAAGCCCAGACGCTCCTCAATCTCTTCGCGCATCTTTTCTGTCCAGGGCTCTGCACCAAAGGCTCCTACACGCAGTTTTATTTGGTCCTTCGTAATACCTATCTTGTCCATTGTCTCAGCCAGATAGAGGGCGTAGGAAGGCGTACAAGCGATGCCTGTGATGCCTAAGTCACGAATCAGCTTAGCGTGTTTTTCGGTGTTACCTGTTGAAGCGGGAACTACTGATGCACCCACCATCTCCACACCGTTGTGTGCGCCCAAGCCGCCTGTAAATAGTCCGTAGCCATAAGCTACAGAAAAAATGTCATCGCGAGTCACGCCATAAGCCGTGAGGCAGCGTGCCATACACTCGCTCCATACACCAATATCCTTGCGGGTATAACCCACGATCGTGGGGTTGCCAGTAGTACCAGAAGAGGCGTGGATACGGATAATTTCACTTTGAGGGGCAGCCTGTAAGCCAAAAGGATAGTTGTCTCTCAGATCTTTCTTTGTGGTAAACGGCAGTTTTGTAATGTCCTCAATGGAGCGGATATCATCAGGTGTGATGTCCATTTCCTGGAGTTTGTTACGATAGAACGGCACATTGTGGTAAACATATTTCACAATCTTGTGCAGTCTTTTGCCTTGGAGTGCGCTCATCTCATCGCGACTCATACATTCTTTGTTCGGATTCCAAATCATTTTTTTGTCATTACGGTTAATTAAAAGTTTCCTTTCGAGGCAAAAGTACACTTTTTTCCTCTGACTGCAAAAAAAAGTGGACGAAAGAATTACAATTGACATCAAAATGTATTATTTTTGCATCATTATACTATAATATTTAGAATTTGAAATGATTAACAAACAGCTATTACAGCCAGAGAGCATCGTCATCATCGGCGGCTCCAACAATAAACATAAGCCTGGTGGCGCAGTTGTACGCAATCTATTGGACGGCGGCTATGAAGGCACACTGCACATCCTCAACCCCAAAGAGGATGAGGTGCAAGGTATCAAAACTTTCCACAATGTGGAGGAACTGCCGCCCACCGATTTGGCCATTCTCGTGGTAGCTGCCAAGTATTGTCCCGATTATGTGGATTATCTGGCCTCAGAGAAGCAAGTTCGCGCGTTCATTATTATATCGGCGGGCTTTAGCGAGGAGACCCATGAGGGAGCTCTGCTGGAGCAGCGTATTTTAGACACTTGCGAGAAGTATGGTTGTGCGCTGATCGGTCCCAACTGCATTGGTCTGCTCACACGCTTTCATCACTCTGTGTTCACCAAGCCTATTCCTCACCTCAATCCCAAAGGTGTTGATTTTATTTCGGGTAGCGGAGCTACAGCAGTCTTCATCCTGGAGAGTGCTGTTACCAAAGGTTTACCATTCAACAGTGTTTGGTCAGTGGGCAACGGCAAGCAGATTGGCATCGAGACGGTGCTGGAGTATATGGACGAACATTTTGATCCTGAGCGTGATTCATTAATAAAACTACTCTATATCGAGAATATCAGCAACCCAGACAAGTTGCTGTATCACGCCACATCGCTCATCCGTAAAGGTTGCCGTATAGCTGCTATCAAGGCTGGTTCGTCAGAGAATGGCAGTCGTGCTGCCAGCAGTCATACAGGAGCCATTGCCTCGAGCGACTCCGCCGTTGAGGCACTGTTTCGTAAGGCAGGCATTGTGCGCTGCTTCGGTCGTGAAGAGCTGACCACTGTGGGTTGTATTTTCACGTTGCCTCGTTTCACGGGCAAAAACTTTGCCATTGTCACCCATGCTGGCGGACCTGGTGTCATGCTTACTGATGCCCTTTCTAAGGGAGGTATGCAAGTGCCGCCTCTTACAGGTCCTGTGGCTGATGAACTGAAATCAAAGCTGTTGCCAGGTAGCAGTGTGGCCAATCCTATAGATATTCTGGCTACAGGAACAGCTGAACACCTGGGTATCGCCATCGACTGCTGCGAGCGGATGGAGGATATCGATGCCATCATGGTCATCTTCGGTACTCCAGGACTGGTGAAGATTTTTGAAGTTTATGATGTGTTACACCAGAAGATTCAGGAATGTAAGAAACCCATATTCCCCATTCTGCCCAGTGTTAGTACTGCAGGTCCCGAAGTACAGGAGTTCCTGAAGCGTGGCCATGTAAACTTCAGCGATGAGGTGACCTTGGCTACCGCATTGACACAGATTATGAGAACCCCCGAGCCGGCACGCTCTGAGGTAGAGCTATATGGCACTGACATACCTCGTCTGCACAAGCTGATCAGCAGCATCCATGAGAGTGGCTATGTGTCGCCTATGTTGGTGCGAGACATTCTTTCCTGCGCCGGTATTCCGCTTGTTCCTGAGCTTGTTTCTACCTCTAAGGATGAACTGGCAGAGTTTGCCGAGCGGGTGGGTTATCCAGTGGTGGCAAAGGTTGTGGGACCTGTGCACAAGAGTGATGTGGGTGGTGTTACACTGAACATCCGCTCAAAGGGAGTGCTGTCTGCTGAGTTCGACCGTATGATGCAGATTCCCGAGGCTACTGCCGTGATGGTGCAGAAGATGATTAAGGGCACTGAGCTCTTTATCGGTGCCAAATATGAGGAACGCTTTGGTCATGTGGTACTCTGTGGTTTGGGCGGCATCTTCGTCGAGGTGCTGCGTGATGTTTCGTCAGGCCTTGCCCCCTTGAGCTACGGAGAGGCTTACTCCATGATTCATTCCCTTCGTGCTTATAAGATACTGAAAGGAACACGAGGCAAGAAGGGCATTAACGAGCGCAAGTATGCAGAGATAATCGTGCGCTTGAGTACCCTCCTACGCTTCGCGACAGAGATAAAAGAAATAGACATCAACCCATTGCTAGCCGATGATAACGACGTCATAGCGGTTGATGCCCGTATTCTGGTGGTAAAGGAAGAGTGAGCACCTCACTCTTCCTTAGTTACTTATTGATTATTTTCCTCGAAGATAGCCATGCGCTCATCGAGCTGCTGGTACTGGTGATCCTCAATAAATGAGGTGCACACACGCAAGCCCTCCTGATGTGAGCCTGTGGTAATCAAACAGATAGCCGACACACCATAGTACATCAGTTCACGAGTCAGCTGACCACTCGTCATGCCCTTATAGCCGATAGTGAAATAGAATCCATCTGCCACAGGCTTGTCGAGGTCTTTGTCGTAAACGATGTGGAAGCCGTGCTTGCAGAAGATTTCCTTCAGCTTGCGGGCGCGGTCACCATATACTTTCACCTCACTGCGGAAGTTATACTCACCGTCGCAGGCAGCGCGGAACATAGCAGCCAAAGCATACTGTGCCGAATGGCTTGTGCCTGACGACAGGGCATAGAGCATTCGGGTAGAGAATACCAATCCGAAGGGAAGTCCCTCATAGCGTGCCGCCAGGTCGTCAAAGTGGCGGTGGAACAGCTTGTCGCTGATGCATACCACACCGATACGCTCGCCTGCATAACTGAAAGCTTTTGAGCCGCTGATGAGCAGCATATAGTTGTCCGTATAGCGGGCTACAGACGGCTGGTATGGAGGCTCAAAAGGTACGGAGAGATCCTCGCGGAAGTCCATAGCGAAGTAGGCCAGATCCTCCATGATGATACAGTCATACTTCGTGGCAAGTTTACCGATAGTCTCAAGTTCCTGCTCCGTCAGACACACCCATGAAGGGTTGTTGGGGTTTGAATAGACAATGGCACAGATTCTCCCTGTTGACAGGTATGACTCTAATTTCGCGCCTAATTTATCACCACGGAAATCATACACATCGAATGTCTCGTATGGAACACCCTGTACCTGCAATTGCATCTTTTGCACGGGGAAACCTGGGTCGATGAACAACACTGTGTCCTTTTCCTTTGAAGCCTGTGAGCAGGTGAGGAATGAGGCGAATGTTCCCTGCATACTTCCAGTTACGGGAACGCAGCCCTCGGGAGCAATATCAACGTTAATAAATGCCTTGACGAAACGCGAAGCCTGCTTCTTGAGCTCTGGGTAGCCCTGAATATCGGGATAGGAATGGGCTATGCCGTCCTGAAGTGCTTTAATCTGAGCTTCTACACCCACTTTGGCTGCAGGCAATCCGGGTATGCCCATCTCCATCTTAATATACTCCACACCACTCTCTTTCTCTGCGGTGGCAGCAACCTGCTTCACTTCGCGGATGGTGGCTTTGGCAAAGTCCTGAATACCCATCTGGGCAATCAGTCCGTCAACAATCTCTTTCTTTATAGGAGTAGGTCTCATTTCTGTGCCTCCCTTCCCAACGCCAAAGCTTTGATATTTGCTTCCACAATGGCTTCACCCTTGCGTCCAAAAACGCGACGGATGGCATCTTCCAGTTTCTCGTACTCAATGCCGAGGGCCTTCTGGGCAGCACCCAGCAGGATAACGTTAGCCGAGCGTGGAACGCCATTGTCCTTGGCCATCTGCTCAATGTCGAGGGTAATCACCTTCGGCAACTTGGCGAGATCGGCGTTAATCACATCCATATCAGGATAGTTAGGAATGTTCTTGAATGGCGTACTGCTGGTGATAATCCAGCCTTCCTTTGACAGGAAAGGCAGATATCGCAGGGCTTCCATGGGTTCCATAGAGATGATAACATCGGCTCCGCCCCGTGGAATCAGATCGCTGGCGATGGGATCGCTCGAGATGCGCAGGTTAGACTGCACATCGCCGCCGCGCTGGCTCATGCCGTGCACCTCAGCCTGCTTGATGTATAGGTTCTCATTCATGGCGGCTTCGCCAATGATGGTGGCGATGGAGAGGATGCCTTGTCCTCCTACGCCGCAAAGGATAATATCTGTTTTCATTTTGCTGCTTTCTTTTGTTTCAAATGACGTTGTAAGGTCTGCATGCACTCACGGCGAGGGATAATCACGCTGGTGCCCTTGTAGTTAATCTCGTCACGGATGATCTGTGTAATTTCAGGCATGTTCTTCGGCAGGGGAACAACCACCTTCAGGTGTTCGTCGCTCAAACCTAAACCACGACAGATGGCTTCGAACTTGTTGGTACCTGCAGAATCCTGCCCGCCTGTCATGCCTGTGGTGAGATTGTCGCTGATAATCACAGTGATATTGGCATTCTCGTTGATGGCATCAAGCAGACCTGTCATACCGCTATGGGTGAAGGTAGAGTCGCCAATGATGGCAACAGCAGGCCACTGACCGGCATCGGCAGCACCCTTCGCCATCGTAATGGAAGCTCCCATATCGACACATGAATGGATGGCACGGAACGGTGGCAGGAAGCCCAGTGTGTAGCAGCCTATATCGCCGAAGACACGCGGATTCTCATATTCACGCAGCACCTCGTTCAAGGCTGTATAGACATCGCGGTGCCCACAACCCATACAGAGTGCAGGTGGGCGAGGAGTAACATCCTCACAGGGGGCAAAGCACTGATCGCTTTCCATCCCGAACGCTTTCTTCACAATGTCAGGATTCAGCTCACCCGTTCGTGGCAGGGTTCCGTCAAGCTTACCCATGATGTTTTGGCTCTCGCTTACTCCGCGGACAATATCCTCGATGAAGGGCTGACCCTCCTCAACGATAAGCACCTTCTCGCACTCGTCCAGCAGGCGGCGCACCAGCTTCTTGGGCAACGGATATTGTGAAATCTTCAGCACAGGATAGGGGATGCCCTTGGGGAAGCACTCGTTGACATAGTTAAAGCCAATGCCGCTGGCGATGATGCCGAGCGACTTGTCCTGCCCCTCACTGTAAATATTAAAGGTGGAGTTGACAGCATCTTCCTCCAATTGGGCTTGCTGGGCGGTCACCGCGTCATTGCGCTTGCGGGCGTTGGCGGGCAGCAGCACCCAGTTGGCTGCAATAGCATTGTAGTTAAGCTCGTTCTCCTGGCGAGCCTCGCTCTTCACCTTCACCACTGCGCGGCTGTGCGCCATACGGGTAGTAACGCGCATCAGCACAGGCAATTTCTGCTGCTCGGAATACTCGAAAGCAGCCTCCATCATGTCGTAAGCCTCCTGCTGGTTTGAGGGCTCGAATGTGGGAATCATGGCGAACTTGCCGTAGAAGCGCGAATCCTGCTCGTCCTGCGAGGAGTGCATGGAAGGGTCGTCTGCCACCAGCACGATTACGCCGCCGTTCACGCCCGTCATACCGCTGTTCACAAATGGGTCGGCACATACGTTCATGCCAACGTGTTTCATGCACACCAAGGCGCGTTTGCCCATGAAGGACATGCCCAAAGCAGCCTCCATAGCCGTCTTCTCATTCGTACTCCAGCGGCTGTGAATGCCGCGTTCTTTCGCCAAGGGAGAGCCTTGTATAAACTCTGTAATCTCGGTGGATGGGGTGCCTGGATAGGCATACACACCACTCAATCCGGCATGCAATGCTCCCAAGGCAATCGCCTCGTCACCTAATAGTAATTTCTTTTCCATTTTATATAATAATCATAAACTTTTCTGCGTCGTTCAATACGGGGAATTTCTCACGAAAGGCGTTGAGGGCATTCAAATCAATTTCTGCTGAAGCTGCCATTTCTTCGAAATCCTGGGGTGCTGCCAGCGTTTTTCCATAAGGGTCGATGATGGCAGAGCCGCCCTGATACTCGCATTTCGGATCATTTCCAACACGATTTACGCCAATCACAAATATTTGATTTTCAATAGCCCTGGCTCTTAATAATGCCTTCCACGCTTCAATGCGTGAAGATGGCCAGTTTGCCACGTAAATCACAGCATCATAGTCGGCAATGTTACGACTCCATACAGGAAAACGTAAATCGTAGCACACCTCAAGCAAGAACCTCACTCCCCCATAATTCACCACCACACGCTTGTCGCCACTCGTGTATCGCTTGTCCTCTCCGCTGTAAGTGAAAAGGTGGCGCTTGTCGTAGCAGGTAACCTGTCCGTCAGGCTCCACAAAGTAAAAGCGGTTGTAGAACTTGCCGTTCTCCTCTGTTGCCACGCTACCAGCAATGGCTGCATCTAACTGCTTGGCCATCCGCTTCATCCAAGTCAGTGAGGCACCGTCTTTCTCGGCAATGCCCTCCGGTTCTGTGGCAAATCCCGTTGAGAACATCTCCGCCAGCACGTAAAGGTCGGCTCCGGGCTGTTGTAGCAGCAGAGTCTCTAAGTGCTGGTGATTGTCCGCAGGACATGCCCATTTGATGTCATGTTGTAAAATTATCACTTTCATAACTGACAGTTTGAACCGTGAACACCAATTTTCGGTTGCAAACTTACTCATTATTTGTCATACCTGCAAATATATCCTACCTATTTTTATTACGGTGCAGTAACCCCTCAATTCTGTTACTCCAAGCGGAAGTGCTTTTTACTTCAATTAAACGTGCTTTTTGCCTGGAGCAAGTTTATCAAAAGACAAACACTATACAGGGAAAGACACAGAAATCTAACATCTAACATCTAACATCTAACATTTGCAAAAATTCATTTTTCACCTAACCGCACAAGAAGAATAACCTTATATTAATATTATA
>JAGCGS010000054.1 GCA_017649485.1 Bacteroidaceae bacterium
TAGTGTGAACAGGGCTCTAACGAGACATAGATGGTTGACTGAGGTAGCAGAACTTCATCCTCGGCTCGTACTGAGGCAAAAGCGTTTACCTCAGCATGGGCCAAACCGCAACGTACATGATACCCCTCGCCGATAATCTGGTCTTGATACACTATCACTGCGCCTACCATAGGGTTGGGCTTGGCGTTTTGCTGTCCGTTCTTGGCCAACTGGATGCAGCGTTGCATGAATTTTTCGTCGATACTCATATAATTATTAATTCTTATCTTGTCTATTCTCAATTATTTTACTTACTTTTGCAGCATGAATTACGAACAACTCTGTCAAAGACTGAGCAGGATTTATGATGCTGGTGAGGCGAAAGCCATTGTCCGCTTGGTGCTCGATGTGCGTTTTGGCTTATCGACTGCCGATATTTATTGTGGCAAAGTTACACAATTATCATCAAATGACCAAGCAGAACTCGAAAAAATCATGCAAAGACTTGAAGAAGCCGAACCAGTACAGTATGTTTTGGGGGTGGCAGAATTCTGTGGGCGCCAGTTCCATGTGGCTCCTGGCGTTCTTATCCCTCGACCGGAAACGGCAGAATTATGCCGTTTCATCGTGGAAGATGGTGGGCATGATATATTGGATGTTGGTACTGGTAGTGGCTGCATAGCTATTACCTTGTCGCTTGATATTGCAGATGCCAAGGTGACCGCATGGGATGTTTCTGATGAAGCGCTTGCTATAGCATGTAGCAATGCTAAGGCATTAGGAGCAGAGGTGGAGTTTGTGCATCAGGATGCTTTAGACATGCCCTCTTCTCCCGAGATGTGGGATGTGATTGTTAGTAATCCGCCTTATATTTGTAGGAAAGAAGCCGGTGAAATGGAGAATAATGTGCTGAAATATGAGCCGGATATAGCTTTGTTTGTATCAGATGACGATCCGCTGCTGTTCTACCGGCACATTATGAATTATGCAGCTAAGGCCTTGAGACCAAAAGGAAAGCTTTACTTTGAGATTAATCCCATTTATGCTGATTCTATCGTGGAGCAATTATTGACGCTCGGCTTTATTGATGTGACGAAAGTGAATGATCAGTTTGATAAAATACGTTTTATAAAAGCAATCAAACCATGACAAAGGAAAAGACAGAGCAGGAAGTTTATCTGCAGTTGGCTGCTTTATGTGCGCAGGCAGAACATTGTGAACAGGAGATGCGCGACAAGATGAAACGATGGGGAATGACTCCTCAGGCGCAGGACAATGTTGTTAGTCGGCTCGTTAAGGAGCGCTATATTGATAACGAACGATTTGCCCGGGCTTTTGTTAAAGATAAAGTGCGTTACAATAAATGGGGCAGGCGCAAGGTTCAACAGGCTCTTTGGATGAAGCGCATTGACGACGATATCCAGCAACGTGTGCTCGATGAAATCGACGATAAAGAGTATCTGGATGTGCTTGTGCCATTGTTGAAGCAGAAGCGTAAGAGTGTGAAAGCCAATAGTGATTATGAATTAAATCAGAAATTGGTGCGCTTTGCTTTAAGCCGTGGCTTCGACTATGGGGTTATTCGTCAGTGTCTGGACGTTGAAGAGGATATGGATTTCGACGATGAAACCGATTAGTTTCTGGCGCAGACTGCTTGATTTGATATCGCCTCGTGTGTGTGTGATGTGCGGCAAGCGCTTGGCCCCAACAGAAGAGGTGATTTGCAATAAGTGTTATTTCCATCTGCCTCGAACAGAGTTTTGGCTCCATCCCTACGACAATGTGATGGCCAAGGCCTTTTGGCACCTGATTCCTATTGAGCGAGCTGCAGCTTTCTTTTATTATGAGTCTCATGCGGAAACAGCAAATATTATCTATCAGCTTAAATATAAGGATCATCCTGAGGTAGGCTCTGCGATGGGACGTATGATGGCTATGGAGATTAAAAGTGCAGGTTTCTTCGATGAAATCGATGGAATAGTGCCTATCCCGTTGACTAAGAAGCGTTATCGCCAGCGTGGCTATAATCAGAGTGAGGAAATAGCCAAGGGTGTCAGTGAGGAGACAGGTATCCCTATCTACTCAGCTGCGGTGAAACGAGTGCTTTTTGCTGCTAGTCAGACAAAAAAAGGACGATGGGCGCGAACCGAGAATGTAGAGAAAGCTTTTCAGTTTCATCGCTTGCCAGCAGATGTAAAACATGTGCTGCTTATTGATGATGTGGTTACCACAGGTTCTACCGTCATGGCATGTGCCAAGCATTTGGCCCAAGAAGCCCATGTTAAGATAAGTGTTTTGTCACTTGGCTTTACAAAAAGATAGGTAATTGTTTGGTTATTCGCTCGCTTATTCGTATCTTTGCACCCAAAATACAGAATAACGTTATGGAAATCAAGAATCAATTTGCTCAGAAACTGATGGAGATTGAGGCCATCAAGTTACAACCAAATGACCCATTTACTTGGGCTTCTGGCTGGAAGTCGCCTATTTACACAGATAATCGTAAGACATTATCGTTCCCCCGTTTGCGTTCTTTCGTAAAATTGGAATTATGTCATGCCATTCAGGAGAACTTTCCTGAGGCTGAGGCTGTAGCGGGTGTAGCTACTGGTGCAATTGCACAGGGTGCTTTGGTTGCTGACGAATTAGGTTTGCCTTACAGCTATGTTCGTCCTAAGCCAAAAGATCATGGTATGGGTAACCAGGTTGAAGGTGAGATTAAGAAAGGTGCCAAAGTTGTTGTGGTGGAAGATCTGATTTCTACTGGTGGTAGCAGCTTGAAAGCTGTTCAGGCACTTCGTGACTATGGTGTTGAAGTGATTGGTATGGTTGCTTCATTCACTTACGGATTCCCTGTTGCTGAAAAGGCTTTTGCTGATGCTGGTGTAAAACTGATTACGCTGAGTAACTACGAGGCTGTCATCGAAGAGGCCGCCAAGACTGGCTACATTAAGGAAGAGGATAAGGCTGTTCTGGCAGAATGGCGTAAGAGTCCTGATACCTGGAAGCAGGATTAAATCTCACAATTTAAAACTCAATATTAAAATGGGATTATTCGGAGGAGAAAGTAAGTTTGAAAGTAGTGTGAAGCATGTTCCCTACTCTCAGCAGGCTGTTTACAATAATATCAGCGATTTGACAAATCTGGAGAAAGTTCGTGATCGTGTGCCTCAGGATAAGGTTCAGGATTTCAGTTTCGATCAGGATACCGTGAGCATTAATGTGGCTCCCGTAGGCGAACTGAAACTCCGTATTTGCGATCGTGAAGAGCCAAAGTGTGTGAAGTTCGAGACGGTGCAGAGTCCTGTTCCTTTTAATGTCTGGGTGCAGGTACTGCCTGTGGATGAGAACTCTTCAAAAATGAAGGTGACTGTAAAGGCAGAGCTTAATCCTTTTATCAAAGGAATGGTAGAAAAGCCTCTCCAGGAAGGTGTGGAGAAGATTGCAGAAGCCTTGTCGCTTGTGCGCTATGAGTAATTGATAATCGATAAATGAGATGAAACTCTGGGAGAAGAATTTTGAGATCAACAAGGAGATTGAGCGTTTTACCGTAGGTCGTGATCGCGAAATGGATCTCTATCTGGCCAAGTATGATGTACTTGGTTCAATGGCCCATATCACCATGTTGGAAAGTATTGGTTTGCTTGAGAAGGATGAGTTAACCCTGCTTTTGGCTGAGTTGAAGAATATCTATCAGCTTTGCGAACGAGGTGAGTTCGTCATTGAGGATGATGTGGAAGATGTGCATTCGCAGGTCGAGATGCTGCTGACACGCAAGCTGGGAGATATCGGTAAGAAGATTCATTCTGGTCGTTCGCGTAACGATCAGGTGCTGGTGGATTTGAAACTGTTTACCCGCCACGAGTTGATGGAGATAGCCGAAGAGGTGAAGATTCTTTTTGATGAGTTGATTCAGAAGAGTAATCAGTATAAGGATGTACTGATGCCAGGATATACCCATTTGCAGATTGCTATGCCCTCCAGCTTCGGACTCTGGTTTGGCGCTTATGCCGAGAGTCTTGCTGATGACATGCTGTTCCTGCAGGCTGCTTACAAGATGACCAATCGCAATCCATTAGGAAGTGCAGCTGGTTATGGTAGCTCATTCCCCCTGAATCGTACCATGACTACCAATCTGTTAGGGTTTGATTCTATGGATTATAATGTGGTTTATGCTCAGATGGGTCGTGGCAAGATGGAGCGTAATGTAGGTTTTGCTATCGCTACTATCGCTGGTACCATTGCTAAGATGGCTTTCGATGCCTGCTTGTTTAACTCGCAGAATTTCTCGTTTGTAAAACTGCCGAAGGAGTGTACAACAGGCTCGAGTATCATGCCTCACAAGAAAAACCCGGATGTGTTCGAACTTATCCGTGCCAAGTCTAATAAACTGCAGTCGCTACCTCAGCAGATTACCTTGATGATGAATAATCTGCCTGTTGGATATTTCCGTGACCTGCAAATTATCAAGGAGGTGTTCTTGCCTGCTTTCGGCGAATTGAAGGATTGTCTGCAGATGTGTGCCTACATTATTAATAAGATAGAAGTAAATGAGCACATCCTCGACAATCCTATGTATGATCCGATGTTCTCAGTCGAGGAGGTGAATCGCTTAGCTGCTGATGGTATGCCGTTCCGCGATGCCTATAAAAAGGTGGGTCTTGATATCGAAGCCGGCACTTTCAAGGCCAGTCATGATATTCATCACACCCACGAGGGTAGTATAGGCAATCTGTGCAACGACAAGATTGAAGCTTTGATGCAGCTGACGCTTGATGGATTCCATTTTGAGCGCATGACAGAGGCTGAAAAGAAACTGTTGGCATGAAACGTTGGCTCTCTTTCCTGCTCTGTTGCCTGTTGATGGCTTGTGTAGGTGACGAGAATATATATCGTGAATACGAATGCCGTTTTGTGTTTGATTCCACGCTGCATCCCTTACCTTGTCAGTTAACGGCTATGCTCACAACCCCCGGGCAGTTTATGAAGATAGAAACGAGCATGGAGCAAGGGGTGCGACATTTGAAAACTACACGAAACTTTGATGGTGCAGTAGAAGACATACGTTTGAATACAGACCGTGAATCACGCCTGACTTATGCACTTGGAGCAAACAACTGTATTATTGTGGGTTTAAGCAGTTACGACAATATCCTTGTGGCCTACGAAGGACAGTGCTCTAATTGTCTGA
>JAGCGS010000055.1 GCA_017649485.1 Bacteroidaceae bacterium
CATCCCTTTCCTGCTGCCTGAAGTTGACGAAAACGCTGATACAATAGGTACGATTTACCCGCATGTCTCACGCCAACTATCACATAGTTGCCGTTCTCTTCGAATTCTACGGGACGGGTCACGATCACCGCCTCATCCACCTCGTGTTGCTTGCTAATCAGACACTGCTTGATGACATCTTTACTAATACTCATATAAATTATATTTAATAAGAATCACACGATTTTATTAAGTTCGGTTTGCAAAGTTAGTCATTTTCTATAAAACAAAATTAATAAACTCCATTTTTTTGCAATATTTTCACACTTTTTTATCGCAAATGATTGATTTTACCATCTAAGTGAATTATCTCCATATTATCCTTGTCATAATATAGCTGCATCATTCTTTTTTTTTATTTTGAATCTATGACTACGTCGTAAAACCATCTTATCTTATAATAGATACTATTCAATACACTTATGCACGTTATAAAAAGTTAAATACGTTAAATCTTCATCTTTTTCTCTATCCATAGAATCTTCGTGTTCACTTTTCTACCGTTTTAACTAAAAATCACTGATACACAATAAGTTGCAAATACCAAGATTGTAAAAACCTTATTAGCGTTGAGATACCAGAAGGTGTGACATCTATTGGAAGTGGTGCTTTTGCTGCTTGCCGCAGCCTAACCGGCATCGTGATACCAGAAAAAGTGGCATCAATTGGTGCTTCTGCTTTTTCTGGTTGCAGCAGCCTGACTAGCATAGTAATTCCAGAGGGTGTGACATTAATTGGAGATCATACTTTTTCTTCTTGCAGCAACCTGACTAACATTGTGATACCCGATGGTGTGACATCAATTGATGAATGGGCTTTTAGTAGTTGCAGCAGCCTGACCAGTATTGAGATACCCGAGGGTGTAACATCAATTGGTTATTATGCTTTTTATAATTGCAGTAGCCTGACCAGCATTAAGATACCAAAAGGTGTGACATCTATTGGAGGTGGTGCTTTTGCTGCTTGCAGCGGACTGACCAGCATAGTGATTCCTAAGGGTGTTACATCAATTGGTGAAAGTGCTTTTTCTGGTTGCAGCAACCTGGAGAACATTGTGATCCCTGAAAGTGTGGCATCAATAGGTGATAGAGCTTTTTATAATTGCAGCAAACTGACCAGTATTGAGATACCTGAGGGTGTGACAGCAATTGGATTAGGTACTTTCCGTGATTGCAGTAACCTGACCAGTATCGAGATACACGAGGGTGTAACATCAATAGGTGATAGAGCTTTTCTTGGTTGCGGTAGCCTGACCAGTATTGAGATACCCAAGAGTGTGACATCAATCGGTGAAAGTGCTTTTTACGAATGCAAGAACCTAACTAGTGCCGTGCTATCTGAGGGTGTTACATCAATCGGTATGCAAGCATTTTTTCATTGCAGCAGCCTGACCAGTATTGAGATACCAGAAGGTGTTACATCTATTAGTGAAGGCACTTTTATGTTTTGCAGCAGCCTGACTAATATTGTGATACCTAAGGGTGTGACATCAATTGACACCGAAGCTTTTCTTGGTTGCGGTAGCCTAACCAGTTTCAAGTGCTTGGCTTCAAATCCTCCGGTAATAGGTGTTTCTAGTTTTTTAGGAGTGGCTAGCACTTTTTATGTCCCAGCCACATCTGTAAATGCCTATAAGGCAGCTGATGGATGGAAAGAGTATGCTTTCAAAATCAAGGCAATACCTGAATAACAACTTGCTCGCTCGGTCGGATTCGTTAGCGTAGCAATGGGGCTTGCCCCATTGTTGTAGTTACTTCACCACTGACCTCACAAGGGGGCAAGCCCCCTTGCTATCCTTTTTGGGCTTCGGGATGAAGGGTCGCTTACCGTCAGTTGAAGGGTCGCTTATCGGCGGCTGATGCCTTGCCAGGTGCCGCTTGATGAGTTGCCAGCCTGTTGTTGGAGGGGATTTGCAATCCCCGACTGATGAGTTGCCAGCCAGAAGTTGGAGGGGATTTGTAATCCACGACTAAGGGGTTGGGGATTTGCAATCCCCATGTCGGATTATAAATCCGACTACTCATTCCTGTCGGATTACAAATCCGCCAGAACGGGTGGATGGAAATACTATGCAAACCGGATCCTGGCAATACCTGAATAACAACTTGCTCGCTCGGTCGGATTCGTTAGCGTAGCAATGGGGCTTGCCCCATTGTTGTAGTGACTTCACTATTTACCCCAGAACGGGAGGATGTTATACTTCAATTACTCAGATCGGTATGCTTATAGGGAAATGGGAGTAAGGATTGCTTTCAGTGATGGATTATTGGGCGAGGAGATATGGCTACCAGGTGTTGGAACTAAGGCTATTGGAGGCAGGAACGTTACCTGTTAATCATCCGGAAGCTTGCTATCCCTCGTCGCAATATCTCCTATGGGGGTATAGGAGATATTCCGTTCACTCATAGCAGATACTGCGACGACCCATAGCAAAGCCTCCGTCAAGTGATGGCAGGCATTTCTTTGATTAGTGGTATAAAATCCATCGGATAAATAGTTTGCCAAATCATGATAGCAGCACAATGATTACCTGTTTTGCATTTCATAAAATATGAAATGTAAAACATGAAATTATGCCAACGATTAAAATATCAGCACCCACAGATTCTGCGGGTGCTGATGTCATATATGATTGTTTCTGTAAATCAATAAGCCAGCAGATAGATGCCAGCAGCGATGGCACAACCGATGATAGGACCAACCACAGGTACCCAAGCATAATCCCAGTCGCTGTCACGCTTGTTCTTGATAGGCAAGATGAAGTGAGCGAAGCGAGGGGCCAGGTCGCGAGCAGGATTGATGGCATAACCTGTGGTACCTCCTAATGACATGCCGATAGCAACAATCAGGAAAGCTACAGGGAAAGCGCCAAGGCTACCCATTCCCATTTCAGGCGTATTGCCAGGAACACTCATAGCGAGGATGCAGAAAATCAGCACAAAGGTGCCAATGGTTTCGCTTAACAAGTTACGAGGCTTGTTGCGGATGGCAGGGATGGTGCAGAAAGTACCCAACTTGGTATCACCATCAGGAGTAGCATCGTAGTGGTCTTTGAAGAATAGATACACCAAAACAGCACCCACGAAACCGCCCAACATCTGTGCCACGATATAAGGTAATACCAAATCCCAACTAAAAGTGCCTGCTAAAGCCAAACCAATGGAAACTGCAGGGTTGAGGTGGGCACCAGTATAAGGACCAGCCACAAATACACCACACATTACAGCGAGACCCCAGGCAAAGGTTACAACTACCCAGCCGGCACCTTTTGCTTTTGATTTTTCCAAACTGACGTTGGCGCAAACGCCATCACCCATCAGAATCAGTATCATGGTTCCTAAGAACTCAAAAATCATTTTCTCTATCATAGTATTAGTTTTAAAGCTACATATTCAATATTTATTGTTCAATCTTCACTTTCTGGAGCAGCGAGAGCAGAGCGATGCTTGCATCAGCTATGCCGAGTCGCGACAGAATAGGAGCGAAGCTCAATGCTTAATCTTCAATCTTCAATCTTCAATCTTCAATCTTCAATCTTCAAAATCGCGATTAAGCGAGAACAGTCCTGAGCTTGCTCAAGGAATGTCGAGCGTGAGCGATTTATCTAATCTTCAATGGTTAAAGGTCAATGTCCTCTGTATCGCCTCACGCCAACCCTTCACTTTCTCTTCCACTTGTTGACGGTCGTCAGTAGGCATGAACATGGAGTCAATCTGCCATTGGTCGCGAATTTCCTCGATACTCTTCCAATAGCCCACTGCCAAGCCTGCCAGATAAGTGGCACCTAATGCAGTGGTTTCAGGATTTCTTGGTCGAATCACCTTGGTGTTCAGGATATCAGCTTGGAATTGCATCATCAGGTTGTTGCGAGAAGCACCGCCATCCACCTTCAGTTCTGCCAAAGGTAGTTCTGCATCTCTTTGCATTGCCTGCACGATATCAAGTGTTTGGAAAGCGATGCCTTCCAAAGCAGCACGAGCGATGTGGGCTGCTGTGGTACCTCGACTGATGCCTGTGATGCTGCCTCGAGCATACTGGTCCCAATAGGGTGCACCCATACCTGTTAAAGCAGGCACGAAATACACACCTCCTGTGTCAGGTACGGTAGCCGCCAAAGCTTCAATCTCGCCAGAAGACTTGATAATACCCAAACCGTCGCGCAACCATTGTACCACTGAACCACCCACAAAGATACTGCCTTCTAAAGCATAAGTCACTTTGTCGCCTCGCTTGAGGGCGATGGTGGTAAGTAGGTTATTCTTCGACATAATAGGCTTCTCGCCACTGTTCATCAGCAGGAAGCAGCCTGTGCCGTAAGTGTTCTTCACACTGCCTGGCTCAGTGCAGAGCTGACCGAACAGAGCTGCTTGCTGGTCGCCAGCTATGCCTCCGATAGGTACTTGCTGGTTGAAGATGGCAGATTGTGTGTAGCCATACACCTCGCTGCAAGACTTCACCTTAGGCATCATTGACAATGGTATGTCGAAGAGTTTCAGCAGTTCCTCATCCCATTGCAGGGTGTGGATATTAAACAGCATGGTGCGGGAAGCGTTGGTGGCATCCGTGATGTGCAATGCACCCTTAGTAAGTCGCCATACCAACCATGAGTCAACGGTTCCGAAACGCAACTTGCCCTGCTGGGCACGCGCTCTGGCTCCACTCACATTGTCGAGTATCCACTTGATTTTTGTCGCACTGAAATAGGCATCGATAATCAGACCTGTCTTCTCGTGGATCATGTCTGTTACGCCTTGTGCCTTCAGTTCGTCGCAATACTCAGCCGTACGGCGGTCTTGCCACACGATGGCATTGTAGATAGGCTCCTCGGTCTCCACATCCCACACGATGGTGGTCTCACGCTGGTTGGTGATACCTATGGCAGCGATGTCTTCGCCTTTGATGCCCATCTTAGCCATCGCCTCACTGATGACAGATGCCTCTGATGACCAGATTTCATGTGGATTATGTTCCACCCATCCCGATTTGGGGAAATACTGTGTAAACTCCTTCTGGGCAACGGCACAGCTCTCGCCATGTTTGTTGAAAATGATGGCGCGTGAGCTACTGGTGCCCTGATCTACTGCTAAAATAAACTTTTGTTCCATGGTATTTTATTTTTATTGAAGATTGAAGATTGAAAATTGAAATGTATCCGCATGTTCAATAGTCACATTTCGGAGTAGCGAGAGCCATCAAACTCGCTTGAATGGCCGAGTCGTCACGAAATAGGACGCAGTCAATGTTCAATGTTCAATGGTCAATGTTCAATGGTCAATGTTCAATGGTCAATCTTCAATCTTCAATCTTCTACAGTCTTTAATCAGTTCATCGACATCCTTCTCTTCTGTGGCCCATGAGGTGACGAAGCGAATGGCAGTATGCTGTTCATCTATGGGTTGCCAATCTTCAAAGATGTATTTCTTCGCCAAGATAGCCTTTTCTGCTTTTGTGACGATGGGGAATACCTGATTGGTCGGAGAATCAGCCAGGAACTCAAACCCAGCCTCTTTCAAAGCCGTTGATAGCTTCTTAGCTAATACATTGGCTTGACGGGCTATCTTGAAATAGAGGTCGTCTTTGAAAAGTTCCCCAAACTGAACACCCAAGACCCAGCCTTTGGCTAACAAGGCACCACGTTCCTTGCGAACATAGTCGAAGTCGGGATATAACTCTGGGTCATTGAAGACGATGGCTTCGCCAAACAAAGCGCCATTCTTGGTGCCACCAATATAGAACACATCCGTCAACTCTGTCAGGTCATGAAGTGTGAGGTCATTCTCATCTGATGTCAATGCACTGCCCAAACGTGCTCCATCGAGGTAAAGCAACAACTTGTGAGCACGACAAAACTCGCTGATGGCCTGTAGCTCAGCTTTCTTATAAATGGTACCAACCTCAGTAGCATTTGACACATACACCATTGCTGGTTTCACCATGTGCGGACGCATGAAGTAGTCGTCTAAGGCTTTTTGAATAGCTGCTGGCGTCAGCTTGCCTTGAATGCCTGGTACGGTGATGACACGATGTCCTGTTGCCTCGATGGCACCTGTCTCGTGAGCAAAGATATGTCCACCATCCACGCAGATAACTGCTTCTGGCGAACGCAGCAGGGCGGAGATAACAGCCATATTAGCCTGTGTTCCACCAATCACGAAGTAGATACTTGCCTTCGGGTTGCCTATCTGTTGGCGAATTAACTCAATAGCCTCGCTTGTCACTTGATCCTCGCCGTAGCCAGGATGTTGCACATAGTTCTCTTCCTGAAGCTTTTTCAGGATGTTGGGATGTGCTCCCTCTGAGTAGTCGCATGTAAAACTGTACATTCTGTTAAATGGTTTGATTCATATTATCAAGATGCGAAGTTAAGTGTTTTTTCCTAATTAAAAAAGAAAAAGGGAAAGCATTTGACTTTCCCTTTAGATTATTTACACAAAAATATAATTATAATGTTCCTTGCTTCAGTTTCTCCACATATTCGTCGATGCGCTGCATCTGGCGCGGTATGTCGATGCGCTGAGGACATTCGGGCGAGCACTGGTTGCAACTGGTGCAATGGCTGGCCTGACGAAGCTTGGGCACTGCACGGTCGTAGCCCACAAGGAAGGCCTGACGGGCTTTCCTGTAGTTGGGATCCTGCATGCTCTCTGGTATGTTGCCTTCGTTCACGCATTTGTTGTAGTGCATCAGGACACCAGGGATGTCCAGTCCGTAAGGACAAGGCATGCAATACTGGCAGTTATTGCACGGAATGGTGGGGTAGGTGACAATCAGACTGGCTGTGTCTTCCAGATAAGCCAGGTCGGCTTCTGACAATGGTACTACTGGTGCCAGACTGCGGATATTGTCCTGCAGGTGCTCCATATAGGTCATACCGCTCAGGATGCTCATCACCATAGGATAGGTGCCGCAGAAGCGGAATGCCCATGATGCCACACTGTTTTCTGGCTCTTGCTGCTTCAGACGGGCTACCACATGGACGGGCACGTTTGACAAACGGCCTCCCAACAATGGCTCCATGATGACACTTGGAATGTTGCGCTTGGCGAGTTCACCATACAGATATTCTGCATTCACATTGCGTGGATTGGTCTCCTTGGCATGAGTCCAGTCAAGGTAGTTCATCTGGATCTGTACGAAGTCCCAATGGTACTTGCCTTCGTCGTGCAACTGCAGCATGTAGTCGAACACAGCTACGTCGCCGTGGAACGACCAGCCGAGGTTACGGATTCTGCCGGCTTCTTTTTCTTTTACCAAAAAGTCGAGCACGCCGCAATCGAAGAATCGTTCTTTCAGCAGAGGAATACCGTTGCCACCACCGATAGAGTGGAGCAGGTAGTAGTCGATATAATCTATCTGCAACTCTTTGAATGAGTTGTAGTACATTTCTTTCGATACTCTCTCCATCTCCTGTGGAGTCAAGCCTCGTTCAGCATAACGCTGATTGGACAACTTGGTGGCTACATAGAAGCTTTCACGGGGATGACGCTTCAAAGCGATGCCGGTGGCACGTTCTGACTGTCCCTGCACATATACTGGGGCAGTATCGTAATAATTGACACCATGCGCCATAGCATAGTCAATCAGTTCATTCACTCGTTCCTGATCGATGATGTTGCCATTTGCATCTGGTCTTGAAAGGGTAGGCCAACGCATACAGCCATAGCCTAAGAGTGAAACCTTGTCGCCTGTTGTGGGGTTAGTGCGGTAGGTCATAGTGCCTACGGGCACTTCCGTAGTATGGTGACCAGCAGGGTCAAACTCTGCATTCTTCTTGGGTGCACAGCTTGCCACAGCAGCTCCAGCTGCAACAGTAGCACCTGCTCCCATGACTTTCAGAAAGCCCCTGCGACTTATATTATTCTTTTTATCCATAATGGTCAATTTTCAATGGTCAATGGTTAATGGTCAATGGTCAATGGTTAATGATCAATGGTCAATGGTCAATGGTCAATAATTAAATAACCCTATGCACTTCGTGACCTTCCACATGGATGGCACTGATAGGACGAGAAGGACAGAGGTTTTCGCAAGCACCGCAACCGATGCAAAGCTCCTCATTTACCACTGGAATCTTCAGCGACTTCGGGTCGTTAGGATCACTCAGAACCATCTGGATAGCACTGGTTGGACAGTGGCGTGAGCAGTTGCCACACTCCTGACCATCACGGATAGGAATACAGAGTTCACGAGTCCAAACAGCATGACCTACTTGGATGGATGATTTCTCTGCCACATCAATCAATTTAATTGCTCCAGCAGGACAAACCTCAGAGCAGCGTACACACTCAGGACGGCAATAACCAACCTCAAAGCTTGACTCGGGCTGCATCAAAGTCATCAGGTCAGTGCTGGGACGCAACACACCATTAGGACAAGCTGAAACGCAAAGCTGGCAACCAGTACAATGGTTTGCCATATTCTTCAGACTAACAGCACCAGGAGGCACAATCTTTGTGGCACGGTTAGGTTTCACCTTGTCTGCTATCTCAGCCAAACCACCATCTACCTTCTTGTCGGTTGCTTCAGGAATAATCTGAGCCTTAGCGGCAGCAGCGGCACCTACAGCTATGGTGGTAAGGAAAGTACGCAAACCTGGGTCTGAAACTTCTTTCTTAGCTTCTGCCTTTGCAGCAGGCTTCTCTACCACTACTGGCTTTGGGAATGCAGTTGCCATAGAAGGTGTGGCAAACTTATAGCTCAGTGCACCGAACTTACATTTCTCCAAGCAGTTGCCACAGGTAACGCAGCGACTATAGTCAACGGTGTGTGTCTTATAGTCTATGCAAGAAGCCTTGCAGTTGCGAGAGCACATGCTGCAATTCTTACATTTCTCGGCATCGAATGTAATGTGGAAGAAAGAGAAACGAGAAACGAATCCCAATACTGTACCTACAGGGCAGATGGTATTGCAATAAGTTCTGCCGTTGCGCCAAGCCAGTATGAAGATGATAACCAGCGTAACGACAGCAATGATGAGGGTAGGCATTGACTTCACCCAAACATCCACATCGTAGATGGCATAGCTTTCATATTTCTCGGCAATGGAAGCCAGCACGTTGTTGCCCAGTCGGTAGATAGGCTGGAAGATGTTGCTGGCAATACGTCCGTATGAACTATATGGGGCTAATAAAGCCACAAATGAGCCTACACCGGCAATGATAGCCATTACGAATACACCTAACACTGTGTATCTCAGTGCGCTCATAGCCTTAGAATAGGTGTAAGGAATCTTGCTCTCCTTTTTGGGACGAGCCTTCTTGCCGAACCAAGCAATGATGTCTTGGAACACACCCATTGGACAGATTACCGAACAGTAGATTCGCCCGAAAATAAGTGTAAGGGCGATGAGCAAAATAATCACTCCTGCGTTGAGTGCCAGAACAGCAGGCAGGAACTGTAGTTTCGCCATCCAGGAGAACCATGCATGAGTCACACCTGTAAAATCAAGGAACATCAGGGTGATACACACATAGAAGATGATGGCCAGCGTTAGTCTAATTTTACGTAACATATCTCAAACAAATATCAGATTTTAAATGAGAAGCAAAGATAAGCGTTTTAATTCAATATTGCAAGCAAAAGCTGTTAAAAACGAAAAAAAAGGTTTTAAAACGAAAGCCCGTATCTAAGCAGGCTCTTGTTGCAGTTTTCGCCTTATTATTCACTTTCAACCAGATTTGTTTGTTCATGGCTCTCATAACTATATGGCTTTTGATGGCTAAACTATATGTTTACAGGTCGTTAACCTATGCTTAGGACAGGTAAAACCTATGCCTATTTGCTGCAATCTCCCAATGGTATGAATCAATGAACCTCGCGTAGGCGACTTTTACTATATACTTACATTTAATAGTCAACTAAATGTAATTTCTATATATGAAAGTTAGTATATATAACTTCATCGCTTCATATAAAAGTTAGTATATATAATCAAGCACGCATATTATTCTACCACCAACTTGTGGATATATGGGTTAGCCTTAGTAGCTTTAGCCCAGGCATCACCAGTCTTGCCGTTAGGGTTACTGTACTTGGCAAAGTTAGTCCAGGCATCTACCATTCGGTTCGACAAGTCATAGTCGCCTTCAGTGAAGGGGCGCCAGCTACGACTTAGGGTGTGGAACACATACCATAGCTCACTGCTATGGAAGGACCCCTTCAGGCATTCACGTCCATCGTCGGGCAACTTCCTGTCGAAAAGGTAGCAATAGGTGGGCTTGTCAGACAAATCCTCACGCACCTTGGCGAAGTTAAGGATGGCCTCACTCAAATCGGCCATATCATCTCCGGTATAGCCCAACAGATAGGGGACATCAGCCAAAGTCTTGTCATAGGTAGCCTGCTCGAAGCTCTCGGGCAGAATCACTCCGTCAATATGAGGCGCAAATGATAAACCACCGCCCCATCCCAAAAAGGCTGTAGCTTTGTATAAGCTGTCGGCGGACAAAGCACGCAGCTCTGCCAGCGAATGATAGCCCAGCTTGTCCAATGCAGCCTTGCCTGCCTCGTCGTATTCCGATTGCGGTTTGGCATTGACGGGGATGAAGTCACCCAGTCCACCACCACTCTGTACCAGCGCTTTGGCTATGAGACCACGACTGAGGGGAGAAACACACAGATTGCGGATGCTGGCACCACCGGCACTCTGACCGAAAACCATAATATTGTCGGGATCGCCACCAAACTGGGCAATGTTGTCTTTTATCCATTGTAGGGCAGCTATCTGGTCGAGCAAGCCATAATTGCCTGATACCCCGTCAGGATCTTCGGCCGACAACTCAGGATAGCTCAGAAAACCAAAGGCACCCAATCGATAGTTGATGGTAACCAATATAACATCGCGCTGAGCCCAAGCCTCGCCGTCCATCTGCATCTCGAAGCCCCAGCCGCCACCATATCCGCCACCATGTACCCACATAGCCACAGGCAACTTCTTGTCAGTATGACCAGGAGCGTTGGCCGGTGCCCAGATGTTCAGGTACAGACAGTCCTCAGAATAGTTAGGATCGTCAGAACGGAAATGAAACTCGGTGCCATACTGTCCGTCTTGCGGATTGCGGATGCGTTGCATGGCTCCGTCGCTGAAAGTGTCGGCCACCTTCACCCCCTGCCAGGCAACTACCGGCTGAGGACGTTTCCAACGCAAGTCGCCCACTGGAGGAGCTGCAAAAGGCACACCACGATAAACAATCACATCAGATGTTTCGAGTTGCACACCCTGAATCTGACCTCCCTCGATATTCAGCACCGGATTAACGGCGTCAGGAGTTGAGCCACATGCTGCCATGAGTAATGACAGACCGAATAAAAACATGCTTCTTTTCATAGTATTTATTAACTTATAGTACTTGCTATCTTATCCACATTCATGCTACGGGCACTCGCATCCACAATCTCCTTGTACAGACCACCCTGGTGATATACCTCGTCAGGCAATCCGCTCTGCACCACATGACCTTTCTGGAGTACATAGATCTGGTCGGCATCAATAATCTGTCCAATATTATGACTGATGATAATCACCGTACGCCCCGCCTTGATGGCATCAATGCTGGCCTTGATCTGTTCCGTAGCCACAGCATCCAGACTGGCTGTCGGCTCGTCCAGGAAGATGATAGGAGGATTCTTGATGAACATACGGGCAATGGCTATGCGTTGCTGTTGTCCGCCACTTAGTTGCAGAGCCTGCGACTCAAACTGGTGAGGCAACTGCATAATCTGGTCGTAGATGTAAGCCTGCTTGGCAGCTTTCACCACCTCTTCGTGAGTGGCGTTAGGGTTGCCATATTTGATGTTCTCTTCTATAGAGCCATTGAATATATGGTTCTTCTGCAACACCAGTCCCACGTGCTCACGCAGCCATTGCGTATCCCAATCCTTCAGCTCCACGCCATCCAGTTTGATGCTTCCGCTATCGGGATTGTAGAACTTGTCAAGCAGGTTCACTATAGTCGTCTTACCCGCACCGCTCAAACCCACCAGTGCCGTAATCTTGCCCCGCGGAATCTTCAGACTCACGTCAAACAACGCCTTCGTGCCGTTGCCGTAGGTAAAGTCCACATGACTCATCTCGAAATCACCGTTTACCATATCCGGGTGATACTTACCCGATTCCTCCACCTCGTTATTAGCGTGCAAGATACCGAAGAATCCCTCGGCGTAGATCAGCGCATCGTTCATGTCGTCATAGATGCGATGCAGTTGACGTATAGGAGCACTCACGTTGCTGAACAGCATCACATGATACATGATCTTACCGATAGACATCCCCGGATAATCTATCAGTACCAGATATGCAGTGAGTATGATAATCAATACCGTACCAATCTGCTCGAAGAAGCTTTTCAGACCGTCATACAAGTAGCTCCAGCGACGAGTACTCATCTGCTGGTCCGTCATCGCCTGTTGCACCGCAGCTTGCTTGTCAGCCTCAATCAGTTCACGGTTGAATGATTTGATGACACTCATGCTCTCAATGATGTTCAAGATGCCCTGACTCACAGCCTGGTGACTGCTGAAGATGCTCCTTCGTCCGCCCTTCATGCGTTTAGCCTGCCTGTAGGTGATGTAGAAATATATTGGAACGATGCAGAGTGCCACCAGTCCCACGTAGAAGTTAGCGGCAAACATCAGGCCCAAAGCCAGTATCGCACTGGTGAACAGTGGCAGAATGTCAATAAAGAAGTTGTTCACTGTATTGCTCAGACTCATCACGCCACGGTCAATGCGCGATTGCAGCTTGCCCGTGTCATTGTCTTCTGCCGAGAAGAAAGCCATGCGGAAGGTCAAGATTTTGTCGATTACCTGTAGCGACAGGTCTCGGCTCACCAAGATACGCAGCTTCTGGCCGAAGTAACGTTGGAAGAAGGTGATAAATGCCGACACCACTTCCTTGCCCAGCAGCACGGCACTGATGATAATCAGAATCTCTGCCGCCTTGCTCCATTCAAAGTTAATGTTCTGTATCAAGGCATTGATGGCGTCCACTGTCTTGTCGAGTACCACTGCATTGACCTGCGCCATGAGAGACCCTACGAAGGTCAGCGTCACGGTAGCTATTATCAGCCATCTGTAGGGCTTCACGAAGGGCCACAGATTCTTCAGCAGGTCGAAGATGTTCATCTTTTCTGTATTCATACCTTTTTCAACTTATTATTTGCTTCGTTTTCCTCTGCAAATATACGAGTTGTTTCGTAAAATATAGTCATTTGTTGAAGTTTTTTTCTCAGTATCCCTATTATAAGAATCTCCTGCTTTATAAGAGACGCAATGAGGGGTGTAGCTGTTATATTATTGCTTCTATTATTGCTTTTCCCAGTTTTTTTCACGAGATTTGCACTAAATAATTGTTGCATGCTGATGTTTTGTTCAGTTGTGACATATAACTCTTGACTACGAAGGTTAAATATTATTGTTTGATGAATAGGAGATCATTTCTTTCGAGTGCATCGTTGCTGGGTTTCGGTGCATTGGCAACCATGAGTTGCAAGGGTGGGGAGGATGCTGCCAATACTCCCCGACATAAGCGCTTTGGTTTGCAGGTTTTTGGTGTGTGTTTGGAACTGGCGAAGGATATCCCTGCTGGTTTACGAAGGCTGAAGGAGATGGGGTATGATACCCTTGAATTGGCAGGATATAACAATGGCACCATAGCCTTGTTTCACGATCCTATCTCACTGGTTGACTATCGCAAGATGGCGCAAGATGCAGGTTTGGAGATTACCAGTTCGCATGTGAGGACTCCCCAGACGGAATATACGCGAGATAATAAAAGCGAGGTACTGGATTTCTGGAAGTCAACTGCTGAACATCATGCCTTGTTAGGTATCACTTATCTGGTGCAGGCTGCTGTGCCTACTTGCAGAAGTGTGGAGGATGTGCAGCTGGTGGCAGAGATATTCAATGAGGTAGGACGGATTGTGCAGGATGCTGGTATGTTGTTTGCATTCCATAACGAGGTGAATGTGGCTATGCGCGTAACACCTGGGGGCAAAGAGAGTGTGTATTCATTAACCGGCAGATATCCTGACGGTGCACAGCAGATATTCGATATCCTGCTGAATGATACTGATGCCGGACTGGTGTGCTTCGAGCTGGACGGCTTAGCCGCTATTCTGGGTGGCAATGACCCCGTGCGTTACCTGCAGCAATATCCCAAACGCTTTCAGCTGATGCATGTGAAGGATATGGAGGCTTTAGGTGCCTCAGGCATGATTAACCATGAGAACATCTTCCGCCAGTTTCATCAGAACGGTATGACGGATTTCTTTGTGGAAGATGAGAACTTCCGCAGTGGGCACCAGTTTGAAAGGGTAGAGGAGAGTGCACGCTACCTGCAAAAAGCGGCGTTTGTATAGATGACAGGTCTCTGACTAAAGGACATAGCAAGGGGGGATGAGCCCCCTTGCTTGGTGCCATGAATGCTCATTCCTTGTAGTATGCCTTATTCGCCGGAAGGCTTGTGCCAGAGTACTCGTAGAATCCTAATACATCTCCGACCTTGCTCATCACATACACCTTCTCACCTTCTTTCAGGTTAAGCGATGATACTGCCGTTGCTTCAGCTGTTCCCTCCAACTTGTTATCTGTTGGATTAGTCAATGAGGTGCCGTCAAGCTTAGTGAGTCCCACGTTCTCGGTATCGCTCATGATGATCACCGCACAGCGGGCAGGTATCACATCGCCATCACTCAGGAGGTACAGCGTGTTGTCACTGTCCTTCTTAATGTAGAAAGCTTGTGCCCCTGCTGACAACTGATAAGCTTCATCCGGACTATAGAATGTACCCCAGTACTTGGTCACGTTATTCAAGGATGCTCTGTTGACGGCTATTGACTTAAAGGTCCACTTCGCCTTCAGCGTTATGGCGGAGGTCACAGCGTTGGCAAAATTCCATTGTACGTCCTCCTCGGTGTACCACCCGCTGAATTCGTAGCCATCACGGGTCGGGTCGGTCGGCTCGGTAGCCGTCTGACCGGCGGTTACCTCTTGTTCTTTCCAATCATAGGTGCCATCGTTCGGGTCGAAGGAAACGATGTAGTATTCATAGGGGCGCAGAGTTCCAATCCATGATGCGTCTTCGACTACACCGGTATGGCTCGTCGTGCCGTCGTAGAGCGTCAGGCCTGTGGCTATCGTCACCGTACCCCTGTAATAATTGCCAAACATACCGCCAGTAGCTTTGATATAGTCGCTGGTGTTCGTCAAGCCGAGGGTGATGGTGGCTCCTTGATCTGAATTGCAGCCGATGCCGACGCCAAACCAACCTGTAGCGCTGGCTGTCACCTGACCGCCCTGGATGGTGATGGTGCCGCCAGCATTGTAGCCGCCGATGCCTACGCCGCCACCTGTCGTGGCAGTGACGGTGCCGCCATTGATGGTGATGCTTTCGCACTTAGCGCTTTGGCCACTGCCGATGGCAGCACCACCAGTGTCGCCATTGGCAGTGACGGTGCCGCCGTTAATGACGATGGTGCCGCTATTGCCTTGATTGCCGCCACCGATGCCGGCAGCAGCCTCTCCGCCATTGGCCGTGACGTTGCCGCCATTGATGGTGACGTTGCCGCAGGCAGCTGAACCAGCAATGCCGCCGATGCCTGCATAATTATTTCGAGTTGAAGTCGATATCAGACTGCCTGTTCCCTCTGTCTGGCCGTAGATGGTCAGGCTATAACCCGATCTCACTTCGAAATTATCAGTCGTTAGGGTTACGCCGTCGGCCAGAATCAGATGAGCATCGCCAATGATTTTAAGGTAATAGCTGAACGTTTGGTCGGTCGTCACCACGTACCAGCCGTCAAGAAGAATGTTGTTATTCGCATCGGTGAGCGCGGTGGTAAGCACGGTGGGCGTGTCATTGCCGTTGATGCCGTCTGTGGCGGTGTTTTTACTTGTTCCTGTAGCGTCAATGTAGTCTATGCCGTCAGCCCATGCCATCGTGGCGGTGAGCATCATGGCCATCAGCGTGGTGAGGAAGCGGAGGGGGAAGTGTGGAGCTATATGTGCGTAAATGCCTGTGCAGGGGGGGGTACGCAGTTCGCACCAGTTGTTGTCATCTTGCAGTCCATATCGTTCTTTGGTTTTAGCTAATGCAAAGTTACAAATAAAGAGGCGGGAAGCAAACGTTTTTCATTTTTTTTTACTCTCAAGCTGTATAAATTTGCCCAAAAGCAATAAGCGATTTGATGGTTTATTATAAATAATGCTTATCTTTGTGGCAAGATAATAAAACAATATGGTAATGATGAGAAGGTTTTTAATGTTGGTTTGCGTTGTGGCTTGCTTGGGGTGGGACAGCTCATTGAGGGCACAGAGCGATGCTTCACCCTTTGAGGCTGGCAAACGGTATAGTGTAATCATTGACAACGATTTCTGTGGCGACCCAGACGGTTTGTTCCAGTTGGTACACCATGTTTTGTCTTCATCTTGCGATATCAAAGGAATTGTAGGGGCTCACCTCAATGGACGAGGTGGCTTTTCGCAGATTGAGGGAGCTGACGATGCCGAGAAATCGGTAAATAAGGTGAATGAACTGTTGGATGTGATGGGGATGAAGGGTAAGTTTAAAGTTGTGGGCGGTGCGGCAGTAGGTATGACAGATCCCCAGCAACCGATAGTGTCGGATGGTGCGAAGCTGATAGTGGAAGAAGCACTGAAGGCAACACCCCAGAATCCGCTGTATGTATGCGTAGGTGGTCCACTAACTGATATAGCTTCTGCCTGGCTGATGAATCCAGAGATAGGTAAGAATATCATACTTATTTGGATTGGCGGACAGGAATATAGCGAAACAGGGGCAATTGTGCCACCAGGCTATTCTATGCCGGAATACAACCTGAACTTGAGTATAGCTGCAGCTTGTACGGTATTTAATCAAAGCGATATACGTATTTGGCAAATTCCCCGTGATGTGTATCGTCAGTGTATGTACAGTATGGCAGAGCTGGAATTGAAGGTAAGACCTTATGGAAAAGTAGGGGAATACCTGTATCAATCGTTGGCAGGCATCATGAATATGGGTAAGAGCCGTGGCTTCTCGATGGGAGAGACCTATATCTTAGGCGATAGTCCGTTGGTGCTGATGACGGCTCTGATGAGTAATTTCGAAACAGATCCTGCTTCGTCGCATTATCAGTACGTCACAGCTCCAACAATAGCTGAGGATGGGAGCTATCGCTATAACCATAATGGGCGACGCATCCGGGTATATGACAGGATTGATACCCGTATGATGTTTGCCGATATGGAGGCAAAGTTGGAGCTTTTCTCAAAAAAGCAAAGGTAACTGAGCCTCCTTATACAAACAATGAGATAATCAGTGCCACGATAAATCCGGTGGTACCCACCAGCGTCTCCATCACCGTCCAAGTCTTGAGGGTGGTGGTCTCGTCCATGCCAACTAACGACTTGACTAACCAGAAGCCTGAATCGTTGAAATGGGAGCAGACTGTCGAGCCTCCTGCTATGGCTGCTGTGGTGCAGGCCAGATAGATGGGTGAGAGGTTGCTTACCTCAGGCATAGCGGCAATGATGCCGGCAGCCATCGTCATAGCTACGGTTGCTGAACCTACAGAGATGCGTACCAACGCTGCTACTACGAAAGCTACCACCACAATAGGCAGTGATGCGGAAGATACAGCATCGCCAATCACTTGTCCCAGTCCTGAGTTCTGCAAGATGTATCTCAGCACACCACCTGAGGCTGTTACGAGTAATATTAATCCTGTAGGTTCCAGACTTTTAGTCATTACTCGTTCGAGTTCTTGTTTAGTATAGTCGTGACCATATCCCAGTATGATCATCGCCACCACAACTGCTATGGTGAGCGCCACAAACGGTTCGCCCAGGAAGGCCAAGATGGGTTGCACACCACTCATGGCTGGCACTACCTTGGCCACCGAGTTGAGGATGATAAGAACCAACGGGATGAGCACGATGCCCACGATGGTCCAGAAAGAGGGCAGCTTGCTCTCATCAATATCCGGCTGGTTGGCTACATGCTCGGGTACAGGAATGTGAAACTTCTTGCCAGCTATGCTACCCCAGATGGGTCCTGCCACAATCATGGATACGATACCGCAACAGATGCCCACCATGATAACCCAACCCAGTTCGACGTTCAGCATGGTTGCCACCAAGACAGGACCAGGAGTAGGGGGGATGAAGGCATGACCTACAGCAAGGCCTGCCAACAGAGGAATAGCATAGTAGAGTGTGGAACGCTTGGTGCGCTTCGCCAATGAGAATGCCAGGGGGATGAGGATAATAAGGCCTGCATCGAAGAATACAGGCATAGCGATGACCAATCCCGTGATACCCAACGCCCAGGCTGCTTTCCGGTCGCCAAACTTGCGCACCATCGTAACTGCAAGTGTCTGTGCACCTCCCGAGGCTTCCAGGATAGCACCGAACATAGAGCCTAAGCCCACCAGCAGGGCAATACCTTTCAGTGTCTCGCCTATACCTTGATTCACCGAACCCACTATCTCGCTATAAGGCATTCCTGCCATCAGTCCGATGGCAACAGCACCTATCAATATGGCAATCATTGCCTGCACCTTGAACTTGATGATAAGCACCAGCAAAATCACCAAACCTATCAGAGCTGCTATTATTAATCTTGTTGGTTCTAACATATATATCCTCCTTTCATGGGTGAGACAGCCTTTTCTGAGAACAACTTCAGCACACCACTCTTATACTTCGGTTCCTTGGGCTTCCACGCAGCTTTGCGCTCGGCCAGCACCTTGTTTACCTCATCAACAGGCATTTCTACACCGTCAATGCCCACCACTTCCAACAGGCGGGCAGGTATATCAATCTTAATCAAATCGCCTTCCTCAATCAAGGCAATGGATCCACCATCGGCTGCCTCGGGAGAAACATGTCCGATGGCTGGTCCTTTAGAGGCACCAGAGAAGCGCCCGTCAGTGATCAGTGCGATGGATTTACCCAATTCAGCGTCGGAGGAGATGGCTTCGGTAGTATAGAACATCTCAGGCATACCAGAGCCCTTTGGACCTTCATAGCGGATAATCACCGCATCGCCGGGCTTGATCTGATGCGACAATACGGCAGCTATGGCATCTTCCTCACAGTCGAAAGGACGAGCTTTCAGCACAGCTTGGAACATCTCCTTAGGCACAGCCGAATGCTTTACCACCGACCCTTCAGGAGCGAGGTTGCCTTTCAGGATGGCCACCGTTCCGTCAACACCTATAGCGTGGTCGAAGCGACGAATCACATCCGTGCGTTGCAAGTTCCATTTGGCGAGATACTGTTCGCAATGCTCATAGAAACCATTGGCTTTCAGCTCTTCTAAGTTCTCGCCTAAGGTCTTGCCCGTCACCGTCATAGCATCCAAGTGCAGCATCGACTTGATCTCTTCCATCACAGCTGGAACGCCTCCTGCATAGTAGAAGAACTGTGCTGGCCAACGACCAGCGGGACGGATATCCAGCAGGTAGTGGGCACCTCGGTGCATACGGTCGAAGGTGTCACTGTCAATCTCTATTCCCAATTCGTGGGCGATAGCAGGAATGTGCAACAGCGAGTTGGTAGAGCCACTGATAGCTGCATGTACCATGATGGCATTCTCGAAAGCCTCTTTCGTAACGATATCACTGACTTTCAGTCCTTTCTTTACCAGTTCCAGCACTTGCTTTCCTGCTTTGCGGGCCATTACTTTCAAGTCGTCTGAGGTTGCAGGCATCAGTGCCGAACCAGGCAACATCAAGCCCAATGCTTCCGCCATGATCTGCATCGTGCTGGCAGTGCCCATGAATGAGCAGGCCCCACAAGAAGGACAAGCATGATGCTTATAGAACAACAGTTGCTCCTCGCTGATCTCACCTCGCTGGCACATAGCTGAATAGGCACCTATCTGCTCGAGGGTAAGCAGGTTGGGTCCTGCATCCATCACACCTCCTGTTATCATGATGCTGGGCATATTGAGTCGGCAGAGTCCCATCAGGCAGGCAGGAACCGACTTGTCGCACGATGCGATGAAAACACCTCCGTCGAAGCCTGTAGAGTTGCCATGAATCTCTATCATGTTGGCTATCATGTCGCGACTCACTAACGAATAGTTGATGCCGTCGTGCCCCTGTGCAATACCGTCGCAAATATCGGTCACAAAGTATCTGGCCGCTTTGCCACCAGCTTCGGAGATACCCTTCACTGCCTCACCCACAAACTGGTCGAGGTGGGCACTGCCGGGATGGGAGTCGCCGAATGTGCTCTCTACCAATATCTGAGGCTTGTCGAGGTCGGCAACGCTCCAACCCATACCTATTTTCAGTGGGTCGTTCTCAGGGGCTAATCCTCTTACCCTTTGACTATTAAGTTTCATTATTTATAAAATGTTTACAGTTGTTTTACGAGCCAATTCATCGGCTTTCCCTCGGAGTAGTCCTGCAACAGGGGTACCCAGCTGAAGTGTGACAACATGGCTGGAACATTCCACTTCGCCAAGTCTTCGTCAGAATAGATAATCATCTGGTCGTTCTTGGCACCCAAACGCTTGCGAGCTTCCGTATAGGCATAGGTGCTCGCCACCTTACATGTCTGGTCACTCTCGGCATGAGCGAAATACATCGGTAGATTAACAAAAGCTTCTATATTCATGGTACTCAGCTGCATATCTGTGCCATTCCACTTATATACACACTTTCCTTTCCACACCTTTTCCACATCGTCGGCATACTGTCCGGGATACTTCTCATCCACTTTATGGATAGGGACTATTGGGTCCATAGCGCAGCAGGGGATAGCAGCCTTGAACCTGTCGGCAAACTGCATCATGAATCGCATGGTGCAGCCACCACCCGACGATGCACCAGCACAGAACAGCTTGCTGCCATCCACTTTACCCTCAGCTATCAGTTGGTCGATAAACGCCATTTGAAGGGCATTGTTGCGGTCAATCAACTCAATCTTCTCAGGATAGAGCGATGCGCTATAAGTGTAGTTGGGATTGGCTAATGCAAATACCAGAGCAGCACAAGGAATGCCTTCCTTGGCCAATGATACCAAACAGCGATTGGCTGTGGCTACAGTCATCAGGTCTTTGTCATATTCACCACCGCCGATCTGCCATACCATAAGTGGTACATTGGGAATAACATTCCCATCCTTATCTTTGGGAAGGTGCAGCATATACTCGCGAGTCAGCCCGGCAAATGTAAAGCTGCCTTTGATGCAGTCGTCCAGCACGTCAATATGCTCAGCCGCCACTTGGTCGGGCTTTACATTCAGAGCCGAATCGATGGTGCAATGCAGTTCCCAAGGAATGATGTTTCTGAAATCTTCCCTTCTACCAGCTTTACTGAAAGGGGTGGCTTCGATGCGCAGCACATTGTTCTGGGTACTCACCACAATGCCGTCATCCTCGTATTCCTCATACACCTTCCCTGTGGCGGGATTCATGAATCCACCGGGCACATTGTTTACCAAATCAAAATCGGCAGCTGTCAAACCTTTGATGGAACGTGGGTTGGATACCGTGATTTCAATAGTATTTACCAACATGCCAAAATCACCTACTTCGGTATGTATTTCTACTTTCTCAACTTCGGCCATTGGCCTTGGGCCACAAGCTGCTACCAACAGCGAAGCCCCAATCAAAAATAAACGGTTAATCATGATAATTATTTAATGCATATTTCTGCAAAAGTAGTAACTTTTTTCATTACCGCAATAATAACCCATCTAAAACTCATTCACAATAGCTTTTTTTTGAAAAAAGATGTATCTTTGCGGAAGTATAGTTTATTTAATGCTTCGAAGACATGAGAAGACCTTATTTCGTTTTACTGCTGACCATTTGCCTTGTTTCGCAAACTTATGCTCAGCAAGGTTTTATGAACCGTTTGTATGACTATTTGGAAAACACACAAGTTTTTGAACAGGGACAGGAAGAGGGGCATGCTTATTTCATTCCCAAAAGCAACCTCTCGCTGAATGGCCAATGGAAGTTTTTCTTTGCGGATGTTCCAGAAGGCATTCCACAAAACTTTTATCAAACCAACTTCAACGACAGCAAATGGGACCAGATAGCTGTGCCTTCGAACTGGGAGATGCAGGGTTACGGCGATAAACTATTCCGTAATGTGCATGCTCCGTTTAAGGCAAATCCGCCTTATGTGCCTCGTGAATATAATCCTACAGGAGCCTATCGTACAACTTTTAACCTGCCTGCCAACTGGGAAGGGCGTGAGGTGTTCCTGCGCTTTGAGAAAGTGGCTTCGGCTTCTTTCGTGTGGGTGAACGGTCAGGAAGTGGGCTATAATGAAGGGGCACAGGAACCTTCTGAATACGATATAACTCCCTATCTGAAGAAAGGGAAGAACAGCATTGCCGTTCTGGTGACTAAATACAGTGATGGCTATTACTTGGAAGGGCAAGATTATTGGCGACTGGCAGGCATCTTTGATGATGTGTGGGTATTTGCTACTCCTAAGACCCGCTTGATGGATTGGCAGGTAATTACCGACCTCGATGACCAGTATCGTGATGCTGAACTGAAAATCAATGCCTTTGTCAAGAACTATGGTGAAACTGATGAAGCTTATCAGGTCAATGCTTTGTTGACTGATGCTGGTGGAACCAAAGTGGCGGAGCTGAAGGGAAATACAAGCTCTCTTATTGCAGGAAAGGTGGCAGAAGCATCTCTTTCCCAACATGTGAACAACCCCAAGAAATGGACTTCCGAGACACCTAACCTATATGGCTTGACACTGCAACTGATGAAAAACGGACAAGTGATTGACGAGGTGAAGACGCGCATAGGATTTAAGGAAACGAAGATCATAGGCGATACGTTTTTCCTGAATGGGGTGCCGTTGAAGGTGAACGCGCAGAATAGCCACATGCAGCATCCCGAGATGGGACATGCTATGACGGAAGAGGTGATACGCAAGGATTTCGAGATACTGAAGCAGTTTAACTTCAATGCTGTGCGAACATCTCATTATCCTCCTGTCAACAAATACTTGGAACTGGCTGATGAGTATGGATTGTTCATCATCGACGAGACAGGCGACGAGGCGCATGCTACTGAGCAGATTTCCAGTGATGACCAGTATCTGGGTATGTATCAGGAACGAGTAAGGCGTTTGGTGTTGCGCGACCGTAATCATGCTTGTGTGCTGTTCTGGAGCGCAGGAAATGAAAGTGGCGAAGGACACCTGATTGGGGAGGTAATCAAGGAGGGTAAGAAATACGATCCTACTCGTTATTGGATGTACGGAGGAAATGCATACAGTCACCCAGCAGAGGAGATTATTGGTCCTCGCTATCCATCACCCGAAGAGCTTGACCTGCAAGTGGGGCTTCATGGCGATGGTGATTCACGCCCTTCGTTTATGGATGAATACTTGTCAGTAGCTGGAAACGCTGGTGGTGGCTTGGATGATTTCTGGAGGGTGATATACAGTCATACCCGTACTATGGGTGGCGCTATATGGGACTTTGTCAGTCCTGGTTTGACGGAGCAGACAAGGCTGGTGAAAGACAGTTCACCATATCAGACTCCTGCCCATCTGATGGGTAATGCAACATTGGTGAAAGGCAAGAACGGAACTGTGCTCGACCTGAATGGACACGACCAGTGGGTGGAGGTGTATCGCAGTGATAATGTGGAGATAAGTGGCGATCAGCTTACCATCACCATGCAGGTATATCCTCGTAAACTCATCAGCAGCTGTGGGTCGTTCATCACCAAAGGCAGTAAGCAGCTGGGCATACAACAGGAAGGCAAAGAGGACATCTCCTTCTATATCTATACCGACAAACTCTATAAGGCAACAGGCAAGTTGCCAAGTGACTGGGAGAACAACTGGCACCAGTTGTATGCAGTATATGATGGCGCTCAGATGCGACTGTTGATTGATGGCAAGGAGATAGCTAATGTTGAGGCTAAGGGCAATATTCGCAACCTGCCTATGCCTTTGAACATTGGACGCAACGAGGAGGCTCACGGACAGGAGACTGATGTGTATATCTGTGATGCCCAGATTGACAAAGTGGGTGTGTTTGACAAAGCATTGCAACCAGTAGAACTAACGGCTGACAAGTCGGTGCTGTGGCTTGATTTCGAAGGAGAAACCAATGAAGGTACATTCTTCAGCTATGGCATTGGTGCCAGAACATACGGCAGTATATGGCCAGACAGGACACCACAGCCTGAGATGTGGCAGATGAAGAAGTCTGTGCAGCCGTTGAGCTTCACCTTGCTGGATGTGCAGAGTGGACAGGTAGAGGTGTGGAACCGCAATCATTTCCTGCCAGCTTCTCATTACGACAACAGCTGGCAGATAGAATGTGAGGGCAAAGTGATAGCTTCCGGCACACTGAATCTGAATACTGCTCCTTTGCAGAAGGAAGTGGTAAGGGTGCCTTATCAATTGGGCAACATCGATAAGAATAAGGAATATTTCCTGCGCATCAGTTCGCGGCTGAAGCAAGATGAGTTGTGGGCCAAGAAAGGATTTGAGGTAAGTTGGGATCAGCTGCCCCTGAACACTGTTTTGCGCAACGAACTGGCTACGTCTGAGGCTGGAGGTCAGGCTGTGTCTGTTGACCAAAATAAAGAAGGTATTACAGTTACTGGCAAGGATTTCTCCTACCGTTTCAATGCCGAAGGTCAGCTTTGTTCTATTATCAAAAACGGCAAGGAACTGTTGAAATCGCCGTTGAAACTGAATGTGTGGCGAGCGCCTATAGCCAATGAACAAGACCAATGGAACTCATGGAGGGCTATGTCGAGGGATATGTTTGGCTCTGTGTATGGCATGCAGTTGGCCGCAATCTATTATGAGGCTGGACTTGATCATCTTACTTATGTGCCTTTGCAAATTGAAGCAGAGGCTGTTGATGGCAAAGCGTATGTGAAGGTAAGGAATTTCACGCAGTTTGGCTCTGTGGCTACCAGTCGCCAGGACAGCTACATCTTTGGTGCCCAATACAACGGATATGAGGAAAACTACCTGTTTGTAATCCATCGGGACGGAAGCCTGACACTGAAGCATGAGTTGACGCCACAAGGAAAAATGCCTCTTTGGTTGCCTCGCGTCGGTTTGACATTGACACTCGACAATGCTATGCAACAGGTGGATTACTACGGCAGGGGACCAGAGGAAAACTATCCTGACCGAAAGACAGGCTATGCAGTGGGGCAGTACCACAACACAGTGGATGGCATGTATGAGCCTTACCTTATACCACAAGATCATGGTTTGCGTACTGATACCCGCCATATCAAACTTGCTGATGCACAGGGCAGGGGTGTTGAGGTGAGCATGAACGAGCTTTTCAACTTCAGTGTGTCGAATTACAGTACGGAAAACCTTACCAAAGCTGTTTATCAGTACCAGTTGCAGAAGCAAGACGGTGTGACGCTCAATTTGGATTACGCCACCAGTGGTGTGGGTTGTACGGCTCGTGCCATTTTCCCTGCCTACAGGGCTATGCCGTTGGCTTATTCTCGTGTGATAACAATTAAAATTAATTGATAATGAAGAGATTTACAGTTGCATTATTAGCTTTGGCGGGCGTGATGACTGCTTGCCAGCAAACGCCTCAAGTGGTAGAGTGGGTAAGTACCAGCTATGAGCATCCTTGGCAGATAAACAAGTTAAATGTCACAAGCGATGAGGTGCCATCACCAGTGATTGTGATTGATACCCAGAAGACCCGTCAGACTGTTGAGGGCTTCGGCACTTGTTTCAACGAACTGGGTTGGACTTCGCTGAATGTGTTGACTCAGCAAGAGATTAATGGCATCTTGCACGAATTGTTTGAGCCTGGCAAGGGCGCTAATCTCACGATGGGTCGAATGCCTCTGGGTGCCAACGATTTCAGTCTGGATTTCTATAGCTACGACGAGACTGATGATGATTTTGACCTGAAGGATTTCAGCATTGATCACGACAGGCAGACTCTGTTGCCTTTCGTCAAGTCGGCTTTGGCTATCAATGCCAACATCAAGCTGTTTGCATCGCCTTGGAGTCCACCGCAATGGATGAAGGTAAACCATCATTATGCTTGCAATTCTACCGCGGCTATGGTAAAGGCTATGGAGCAGCGATTGGCTCAGTTGCCCGATAGTGTGCGTCATCGCATGGGTGGCAATTCGGGCATCACAGGCATGATGAGTGTAGATAACGGATTGGCCATTGACAAAGTGGTTCGTGAGGGCGAGGATGCTTTCATACAAGATCCGCGTTACCTCGATGCCTATGCTCGCTACTTTGGTAAGTTTATAGATGCCTATCGTGCTGAGGGCGTTGATTTTAAGACTGTGATGCCACAGAACGAGTTTAATTCCGACCAGCTGTTCCCGGCTTGTGTTTGGAAGCCTGAAAGCTTGGCTAACTTCATTGGCAACTACTTAGGTCCCGAGATGGAGAAACGTGGTGTTGAGGTGTTCTACGGAACGATTGAACGGGCAAACCTGGAATTGAGTCACACCATATTGAACAACCCTGCAGCCCGCAAATATATCAAGGGTATGGGATTCCAGTGGGCAGGCAAGGATGCGCTGCCTACCTTGCACCAGGAATATCCTGAGTTGGCTTGCTACCAGACGGAGCAGGAGTGTGGTAATGGCAAGAACGATTGGGCGGGAGCTATGCACTCATGGGAGTTGATGAAGCACTACTTCATGTATGGTGTTCAGGCTTATTTCTACTGGAACACCTCGTTGCTGGAAGGTGGTGTGAGCCGCTGGGGATGGAGCCAGAACAGTCTGGTGACGGTGGATAAGGACGCCAAGACTTTCCGCTATACACCCGAGTTTTATATATTGAAGCATGCCAGTCACTATGTGATGCCTGGGGCTAAGGTGGCAGAGATAGCTGGTACTTACGATGATGCGTTGTCGTTTGTCAATCCTGACGGCAGTGTGGTGGTACTTGTGGGCAACCAGTCAGATGCCGAGCAGATTATTACGCTGCAGCTGAATGGAGTAAATCAGGTGGTTACTATGGCTCCGAATACCCTGAACACTGTGGTACTGAAATAAACAATTAACTCCCCTTCTGATATAGAGGGGATGCACATAGGGTGGGTAATATAAGATGATATACCTTAACGATAATATATTTGATTTCGACTTGCAGGCGGCGTTGGCTGAGTTGTCAGACCAGCGTCGTGAGCAAGCCCTGCGATTCAAGCATGAGTTTGGGCAGCGCACCTGTGCAGCTGCCTACCTCTTGCTGTGCGAGGGTTTGCAAAAGGAATATGGCATTACCGAGAAGCCTGAGTTTGAATATGGTGAGCAGGGCAAGCCTTTTATCGTGGGACATCCTGAGATACATTTCAACCTCAGTCATTGCCGTGAGGCGGCCATCTGCATCATTGCCGATCATCCTGTGGGTATCGATATCGAGTCGATTCGTCCCTTCAAACAAACGCTGGTGGATTATACCATGAATGAAGAGGAAGTTGCTCGCATCCAGCAGGCTGAACGTCCCGACATTGAGTTTATCAAGCTGTGGACACAGAAAGAGGCTGTGCTGAAACTGAGCGGTGAGGGTATCAGCAAAGATATGAAACAGGTGTTGGTCAATCCGCCTGCATCGCTTACGACTGTAATAAGTGAAGATGAACGCTATGTTTATAGCAATTGCTACTAATTATTGAATTATGGCACATTTTTGTTTCATGGTTTTGGGGAGTAGGGGTGATGTACAGCCTATGTTGGCTGTCGCCCTGCAATTACTGCAAAGGGGTCATCAGGTTACGCTCTGCACAGGAGCTTCTTTTGAAAAGATGGTTTCTTCCAAAGGCATTCGCTTTGTGGAGACTTCACTTGATTTGATGAGCCTTGCGGATTCAGATGTGGGACGGAAGATTTTTCATGCTCCAGTGAGGCATTTCAATTTGGCACGAAAAGTCATGAAGGAATACATCCTACCACGTTTCAGAAAAACGCTCGACCAGTGTTACGAAGCAGCCAAAGATGCCGATATCATCATATACCATCCCAAAGTATTTGGTGCTGTGGATATGGCCATCCATTTGAATATCCCTTGTGTGGTTATGCCTGCTGTACCTATCTTGTCGCCTGTCAAGGAGTTCCCTAATTTGGGCATAACAACCCGCTCTTTAGGCAGTTTTTTCAATAAGCTATCTTACAAGATCAATGATTGGGCTGAGCAATCGTATATACATGAGGTAAACGATTTCAGGCAACAGTCCTTAAATCTTCCTCCTCGTAAGGCTGGACTCTATGCTAAAGCTGGTGCTGATGGCAAGTTGAATCGTATATTATATCCTTTCAGTGATTTGCTGTTCCCAGATGTGAGCGACTGGAATAGCAGGGCTTACCTGTCAGGTTTCTGCTTTTTGGAGCAGCCAGGAGAGCTGTCTCCTGCGGTTATTGACTTTCTGCAAAAGGGAACAAAGCCTATAGTTGTTTCATTTGGAAGTGTCGATTTACCAGATGCTGATGCTTTTTTCCGTCAGTTTGTTTTAGCATTGAAGCAAACAGGTAATAGGGCAATCTGCATTGGTAGAAAAGAGGTATTTCTCAATGATAATCATAAAGAAGAAATGCTTTCAGAAGTGCTTTTTGTGAAAGAATCGCCATTCCTCTCGCTATTCCCATTTGTCAAAGGGGTTGTTTGTCATGGAGGTATTGGTACAGGTTCCTCGGCTCTTTTGTGTGGTGTACCATTAATCACATTACCTATTTCTGCCGATCAACCTTTTTGGGCTAAGCGTTATGGGCTAATAGGTTGTTTGGCTGGTTCAATCAAGATAGGGCATTATCGGGCAGAAGACATCGGGAATATGCTGAGAGAGCTCGACAATGATCGCTTGAAAGAGAATCTTAGCAAAGCATCTGCATATCTGAAGCAAGAAAACGGAGCATCTAAAGCAGCTGATTACTTAGAAAGAATGTTAGAATCATAGCGAAACTCATTCTTCAATCTTCAAAATCGCGAGTAAGCGAGCGCAGAGCCAAGCTTGCTTGGGTATGCCGAGCGTGAGCGATTTATCCAATCTTCAATCTTCAATTTTCAATCTTCAATCTTCAATTTTCAATCTTCAATCTTCAATTTTCAATTTTCAATCTTCAATCTTCAATAATATTTCAAACACCTCTTCCTCCGTCTCATAAGGATGGATATGGAAATAAGGGTTACCTGTCAACATAGCGGAAAGCTGTGTCTTTGTCTTATCGTAGAAGATATGACAAGGCTTACCAAGTTTCTCTGCGAAAGCCAACTCATACCCCACACCCAACGAAGGACAAGTACATTCCGCCACCACTACGTCACATTCCCTCAGCCAAGCCGTATCCTGGTCGTAGATCATGGCATCCTTGCTTCGTCCTTGTTCTTTTAAGTTTAGGTTTGTACTACCCACATGCTCGGTCAGCACCTTGCCAAATTGTTGTAAATAGTCGATTATCCTACGATAAAGGGCGGCATCCACTCGTCCTCCACGTATTGACCCTGCGAAATAAAACTTCTTGTCCATATATACATTTGTTTGTCAGTAGTAATCGTTTACTCCCTAAGCTCAGAAGGTTTAACCCCCAAATTATTCATGACATAGCGGCTGAAGTGGGAGAGTGAGGTAAAGCCGAACATATCGCTTATCTCAGTCAGCGAGAGGTTGCGGTCACGAAGCAGGCGACTTATTTCCAGTGATGTATAGCGAGTAATCCAGAAAGCTGCCGGTAGTCCGCTCACCTTCTTCGATACTTCCGACAGATATTTTGGGGTAACACAAAGCCTGTCGGCATAGTAGCTTATTTCTCGGTTCTCGCGGTAGTCGCCATTTTCCAGCATCTCTACAAACTGTTCCATCAGCTGATGCTGCTGGGAGCTAATCTTGTCAACACCATACAATTCGGCATGAAAATCAAAGAAATCTATAATCATACATTCCACCGCGTTCATCAGGGCATCATGACGAAAACGGTGGGATGTTTGTTCCAAGCGTCTTTTCACAGCCTCAAAATTCCTACGGCAAATCTCTTGTTGCTGAGGCGTCAGCTTCATGATGGGATTCTCAAACAAAGCCAGATGTCCCCTCATGCCATAATTGCTCTGTGGAGTGGATAGCTCAATAAACTCTTGCGTCACATAGATGACACTCACCTTGAAGTCATCACTCTCCTCCACCTTCTCCACCAGGTCTCCCCGTCTTGGCACGATCATGCAATCGCCTGCTTCAAAACGAAAGCTTTTGCCATTGCGTTCAAACGTGCAAAAACCCTCGTAGCAGTAGGCATGGGTCAGGTAGCCGGAAAGTTTCTCATCACTAATCCTTGCCAGCGTATCATCAATAATAATATGTTGCATCGGTTCCATACATTGGCAAAGATAATGACTTTTTGCCAAATAATGGAAACAAATAAAGCAAAAAAAATAGCCGTGCTATCTTTGCAGACGGCACGGCAAAAAAAAGTAGCAATGGGGCTTGCCCCATTGTCTCCCCGTTCGAACGGACATCGGGGAATCAGGAATGAACGAACAGAGGATATAGCAATGGGGCTTGCCCCATTGTGAATGCATCATGTAATGGTAACAACAAGGGGGCAGTGCCCCCCTTGCTATCCATATTCTAATCCCTACTTCAAGATAAACAATATCTTGCGCCCGAACGAGGTGACCGTTGACCCCATTGTTCAGTCGGATTTGCAATCCGACTGAACTGAATATCAGGATTTTTAATCCGAAAACATATTATTCCGCATTACAAATGCTCATATTCAATACGTTCGGATTGCAAATCCGAACGAGCGAGGATGGTAAATTGTCAATTGTAAATTAACCTTTTAAAACCTAAGCTAAGACTATGAAGAACAAGGAGACCTGGAAGATGGTGATTCAGTTTGCTATCTCGATACTGACAGCAGCATTGACTGCTATGGGAACGACCTCGTGTATGGGACATGGGCCGCTGTATATCTGAGATAACAAGGGGGCTTGCCCCCTTGTTTCTTTTTATCGCATTACAAATGCTTATACTCAATACGTTCGGATTGCAAAATCGCGTGAGCGATTTATCTAAATCCGAACAAACAAAACAAGGTCAATCGTCAATGGTCTTTCAAAGGTAAGCTATTCACCTTTATTCAGTTTCAGTTTTTTGCCAAGTCGGCTATCTCCTGCGCCTCACGGTCGGCATTGGGTGCCTCAGCACCATGAATGGGAGTGCCTTCGGTTACGTTGGCACCAGGACAAAGCTTCTTGATGAAACGTACACTTGACCCCATGCCGCTGCCTTCGTTGGTGCAGAAAGGAATGATGGTCTTGCCTGTAAAGTCGTATGACTCTAAGAAGGTGTAGCACACCATTGGCATAGTGCCCCACCAGTTGGGATAGCCCAGTATAATAGTGTCATACTCGTCAATACTTGCCAAAGGATTCTTTAGCTCTGGACGAGCCTGTTCACGCAGTTCCTTCTTTGCCTCTTCGATGCAGGTCATATAGTCCTTGGAATACTCGTAGGTAGTGTCAATCTGGAACACATCGGCATCAGGCAGCAAAGCCTTGATTTTACCAGCCACAACTTCAGTATTACCCAACTTCAAATTCTTAAGGCTTCCGTTTACATAGTTCTCTCCGCGACGAGAGTAGTACGCAATTAATGTCTTTCCCATAAATTCTAATTATTAATTTACAACTGCAAAGTTAATGCTATTTCACATGACCGCTGTTGCATAATCTGCTGAAGAATTTACCAAAAAATCAGTTACGCTTTTTAACTACCAAATAGTTGGTTATGATCGGGTACCGACATCCGTCCTTTCACCTTGGAGTTTGCTACAAGAATTGCTTTCTGAAAATGATGATTTATCTACATCCGAACGAACGGGAATATTTTTCCGCATTGCAAATCCGAACGAAAGGGGTTACTATGTCACAGGATCACAACGTTTTATGGTTTTTATATCATAACCACCTGTCACATTGTCCAGTTCATCCTCGCTCAGCTCCTGACGCATCACTACCTTCTCATCACCGTCCTTGCCAGTGATGCTTACCTTCTTTACATCGTCGTCGAGTGCTATATGCAGCACTCTTTTGTCTTTCTGCTTTTCCATATCTTTTGAGTTTTTAAGTTCCTAATCTGCAGTCCCGAGAAGCGGCACACTATTTCTTTAGTAGCAAAGGTAATAAGTTTTTTTTGGTTTATCATAGCAGTTTGCAAAAAAAGAGAGGTCGTGTCTGTTACTTTTGACACGACCTCGAATTATAGTGTTGTTCTTGTTTGTGTGTTACTTGATATTCACGCAAATCATGTGAGTCTGGTCACGAAGCAACAGTTTTCCTCCCGACAATGCCATAGGAGCCCAGTTCTGGATGCCGAAGCTTGCCATAAAGCTGTCACCACTGTCGTCTTGTTTCTCAATAAGCAGTTCGGCTTTGGCTATTTGCTTATACTCGTTTGGATCAGGCTCGATGAGGTATAAAGATTTTGCGCCATCGGTGGCCAGCATCATGCCGTCCACAATGATGATACTACCACGATTGAAGTCGGGCGAACGGCGAGTCTTCCATTTAATGTTACCCTCCATATCCATGCAAACCATTCCGTCGCGTTTGCTGTTGGTGCGATACTGTGCATAGAAGTAGCCATTATAGAATACAGCAGGCTTTGTCTGGTCACCGAAGTTGGTAGTAGTAAACAGCTCCTTCGCTTCATAAGCCCCATTAGCCCCTTTGTTTACTTGCAGCATTGTTGCTCCGCGCTCATATCCGCCCACAATCAGCATCTTGTTGTTGCCGGCATCGGTAGCACAAGCCACTGGGATATGACATTCCCAATTGTCGTAGCGCCAAAGAATCTTGCCTGTAAGAGGCTCCATACCAACCACACTACCCATCTTAGCCTCCTTTTGTGAGCCAGGGAAGCCACCAGATTCAGAAGCAGTGACCATCACTACATGGTCGGTTCCATCTATCTTGACAAGGGTAGGACTGACATAGCCTGTAGGACCTAATGATACGGTTTTCCATTTTTCAGCACCTGTATTCTTGTCATAGGCAACCACACCAGCTCCAGGTGCCTGAGAAGCGATAATCAGCAGATCGCCATAGAGCAACGGACACTGAGAGATGGCCCATTGAGGAATCTGGTCGCCCCCATAATCCTTCCACACATTCTTGTGCCATACAGGTTGATGGGTGTTGATGTCGATGCAGTATAAATCGCCATAAGGGCCACAGCTATATACATGTTTATCATCCACCACCGGTACAGTGCGCGAGCCAGGGAACATCACAGAACCCGGAGCTTCGTAGCCAAAATTCCACAATTCCTTACCTGTCTGCAAGTCGTAGCAGCGCATGGTGTCACCCTTCTCATCATCCCTGTCTAACAGATAAATCTTACCTGCCTTAATCACAGGTCCACCAAAACCAATACCTAAGTCAGTTGACCATAAGACCTTGGGCCCTTCGGCAGGCCAAGTCTTCAAAATACCTTTCTCTTGTGAAATACCATTTCTGTCCGGTCCCATAAACTGAGGCCAGTCTTGTGCCTGCGAACATAGTGCACAAGTCGCGAGTGTCAATGCAAAGATGATTCTTCTCATATTGATAGATTTGTTTAGTTTTTATTCTCTGCAAAGGTACGATTTCGGCATAAACAGGTATTTATCAATTTTGCGGTTGTTTTTACCAAATTTACATAACAAGCATGCTGTGGGTGTAATATAGTAAGAAACTGGAGAGACAGGAAGCACTTCAGCTTTGCTGGGCAATGGTAAGCAAGATATCACCTTTCTGAAGTTCAAGTCTGCCGTTGGGCACGATGATGCTGTTTCCTCGTTTGATCATCATGACCAGCGTACCCTCGGGGAAGTGCATGTCAGATAGGTGATTGCCATTGGCTAAGTCGGCATCACCAAGCACCATCTCAGAAAGACGTGAACCCAGTTCGTCTGGCAGCTCCACTCCAAACTCATTGCCTTCCTTGGGGGCGGGGGTGGCCAATCCGAGCCATCGGGCACAAGATGAGATGGTGGTACCTTGCAATGAAAGGGAAAGAAGGGTGATGACGAATACCACATTGAAGAGGAAATGGGCATCTTCAATACCTGCTATGACTGGATAGGTGGCGAAAATAATGGGCACTGCACCGCGCAAACCTACCCATGACAAGAATAGCTTGGCTTTAGCAGGAATCTTAAAGGGCTGCAGACAAAGGAACACTGCCAATGGACGGGCTACGAACATCATGAACAGACCAATGGCAACAGCCACAAGCAATACGTCAAGCATGTCGCTGGGGTCGGCCAGCAAACCGAGTGTGAGGAACATCACAATCTGTAACAGCCAGGTGATACCTTGAAAGAAAGTGTTGGTCTCACGCCGATACGATAGTTTATTATTGCCTACCACCAAGCCAGCCACATAAACGGCCAGATAGCCATTGCCTTCCAGCATGTCGGTAAAGGTGAAGATGATGAGGATGCTGCTGAGTACCAGTACTGGATAGAGCGATGCGTTGGGCAGATTGATATGGTTGACTATCCACACTAACGAAAGTCCGCTGAGATAGCCAAGCAGTCCGCCCACCGCCAACTGCCCCACAATCTTTGTGGCCAGTTCCAGACCTGAAAACTCGCCTGCTGCCACAATCATCTGCACCAGCGAGATGGTCAACACATAGGCCATCGGGTCGTTTGAGCCGCTTTCCAGTTCAAGTATGGGGCGCAGGTTGTGTTTCAGGCCTATGCCTTGAGAACGAAGCAGGTTGAATACTGATGCCGAGTCGGTACTCGATACCGTAGCTGCCAGCAGCATAGACATGGGCAATGTCAGGCCAATGTCAAGACGGGTCCATTCAGAAAGGTAATAGATAAGCAAGCCGGTAATGCCTGTGGTGAGCATCACGCCCAGCGTTGACAATACCAGCCCTTGTCCCACAACAGGACGGATATCCTGGAATTTAGTGTCCATGCCACCAGAAAACAAGATGATGGAGAGCGAGAGCATGCCAATCAGCTGGGCATCTTCGTGGCTGTTGAATTCAAGTCCCAAGCCATCGCTGCCAAAAATCATACCTGTGAAAAGGAACAGTAACAAAGTGGGTATGCCAAAGCGATAGCCCCATTTGCTGATGACTATACTGGCGAAGATTAGTACTGCGCCAATGAAAAACATGTTTTCTGGTGTAAAAGACATTTCATTTGCTTTTTATCTACCGCAAAGTTAGCAATAATATATGGCGCCACAAAACATATCCTTCATTAATTCTCGCTTCTTTCGTAATAAATTTTTGTGGCAAACAGCTTCGCGCTGTACCTTTAGCTTTGCTTACGCGAGAGTTTGGCAAGATGGGAAGGGTTTTCTATGACTTCGCCAGAGGCATCGACAACCGACCTGTTGTGACTGAATGGGTGCGTAAGTCGGTAGGCTGTGAGCGGACG
>JAGCGS010000056.1 GCA_017649485.1 Bacteroidaceae bacterium
AACAATTACACTGCAAAGCTATAAAGAATTATTGATTTGTGCAAATTATATGTGATTTTTTAAGCATTTGATTTAGTTTCTCTATGTTATAGCATATTTATGTTTAATGTTACCAAATCACAGAACATTTTAACTCTGGCTAAATACTCTCGAGCATAAATCAATAGAGCCATAGCCGACCTTGGGGATTCTGCATTGTAAGCGATGATATCTTCCAAACCCAAACCAAGATGGTCAGCTTGGTATATAGCTCTTTCGTTGTGAAACTGCTGAGTGATAATGGTAAAAGTATTCAGTCCAAACACCTTGTTTGCTCTCTCTACAGAAACTATTGTCCTGAAACCTTTGCCATCTAAGAGAATGGCTTCAGCTGGCACTCCTCTGACTATCAAAGAATCTCTCATGCTTACTACTTCGTTAACCCCATCCAAGCTATCTTCATCGCCACTAATCAGTATCTTACTCACTTTCCCAGCCTTGAAAAGCTTCTCTGCAGCATTAATCCTAAATACAAAAAACCTGTTTATATAACCTCCTATTCTTGTTTGGGGTGTGGTGCCCAGCAACAAGCCTACCTCGCGATAGGGGATGGTCTCAACATCATCATATATTTTGCCTTTAGCATGTTGGGTTACAAGGAAATCGCAACCCAGCATCAAAGCAAGGCATAGGGTTATGCCTATGATTATTGTCAACATCAAATATTTTAAATACTTCATCTGTCTAAATCTTAATACTTTCCTACGTCCACAATATTATCTTTTAAAACACAAAAAAGAAGCCTCTAATCTTGTTGATTATTAGCTTCTTCTTTTGTGTCGGGGTGACTAGATTCGAACTAGCGACCCCACGCCCCCCAGACGTATACTCTAACCGGACTGAGCTACACCCCGAAACTCTTTGCAAATGGGAGAAGATTAAGGCTATTCCCCCGATTTGCGGATGCAAATGTAATTTGTTTTTTCCAATCTTGCAAATTTTTCGCTGATTTGTTTGTTGTATGAGTAACATTTCCTATCTTTGTGCCAGAATTATTCATCATAAACAATGAGGGCTATGTATATTGGATTATCAAAACACTCCTTTGCGGAAGTTCTTTACCGCTTAAGCAGCCAGTGGAGGCTGCATCTTTTCAATGACCTGCTAATTTAGTGACCTGTGCTTCCGCAAAAGGATAAGCCGTGGCCCAATTTGATATGATGCAGGATTCTAATTTAAAATTTAAAAAAATGAAGATTTTTATATTTAGCATGGCTATGTGCTGTGCATTAGTGCTTGCTTCTTGCGAGAATCAGATTGGTAGTAATGAACCAGATAGTAATGGACTGACAGCTGAATTGGTGAAAGATGCAGATAAGGGTGAACTGGTGGAAGTTACTTTCCGCATGGTGGATTTTGACATTAAGCTGGAGCAGATGGGCGTGAGTGCCAATACACGAGCCTCATTGGATGGGAATGCTTCTTATCTAAAAGTGGCGCTTTTTAAAGGTGAGACTAAATCGTATGAGTTTTCTCAGACCTTTGAAGATGACAACTTTGGAACCGTTTCTGGTAAAGTGGTGGCAGATACTTATAGTCTGGTGGTCATTGCTTCTAAAGTAGAAATGGAGATAGAAGATCCAACGAACATTTATCCTACAGGTGATAAAGTGAACGACACCTTCTATTATTATGGAACGCTGCAAAAAAGTGATTTGACATCAGGTACAGTAAACGTGAGCCTGAACCGAGCCGTTGCACGTTTCGAGTTTCAGACAGAGCCAAAACCGACAGAAGTGAAATCCTTTTCCTTGGAATTGACGGGTGGTAGTATGACTTTCAATGCCGTTACAGGACTGGGTGTAGGATCTGGTACACAAGTAAGTGTTTTCGACCAGAGTAATAAGGCTGACAATGCAATTATCCATTGTGGTATTTACACATTCCTGCCTTCAAGCAACGCTACAGTTTCTGTTAAAGCTACGGCATATGATGCATCGAACCAGGTTATCAAGACACATACTTTCAGTAGTGTTCAGATGAAACCCGCCTATAATACATATTATAACGGCACTTTTTTTCAGAGTGACGGTACTTGGACCGTCACCATCGCTGACGTGGCTTGGCCTGAGTCTATTACCAGCACTTATGATTTGAGTAGTAATTAATAAAGATGTGGGAGGGGCATTATCAAGCAAAAGCTTGAAAAGCTCCTCCCTCTCTCACTTTTTTTGTCAGTCAGTAGTATTTCTTTGTTTTTTTTTGTAGTTTTGCAAACATACAATAATTGACTATGATATGATTGACAACCTGACACCCGAAGACTTGGTGGATGATGTGCATTACCTGCAGCTGCTGGCCCGTAGCTTTCCTACCATAGCCGCTGCCAGTTCCGAAATTATCAACTTGGAGGCAATCTTGAACCTACCCAAGGGAACAGAACATTTCCTGAGTGATGTGCATGGTGAATATGAGGCGTTTCAGCATGTACTGAAGAATGCTTCGGGCACCGTGAAGCGTAAGGTGGACGAGATTTTCGCCCATTCACTGCGTGACCAGGAGAAGAAGGATTTGTGTACGCTGATTTATTATCCTGAAGAGAAGCTGAGATTGATAAAGAAGCAGGAGTCCGATATTGACGATTGGTATCGCATCACATTAAACCGGCTGGTGAGGGTGTGTCAGAATGTATCGTCGAAATATACGCGCTCAAAAGTACGCAAAGCTTTGCCCAAGAACTTTGAGTATATTATTCAAGAACTGCTGCACGAGTCGAGCGTTGACCCCAATAAGGAGGCATATCTCGATGGGATTATCAGAACTATCATATCTACCCACAGTGCCGATGCTTTTATCGTGGCGATGTGTAACCTTATTCAACGGCTCTGCATCGACTCACTTCACATTGTGGGCGATATCTTTGACAGGGGTACAGGTGCCCATATCATCATGGACACTCTTTGCGACTACCATAATTTTGACATTCAATGGGGTAATCACGATGTACTCTGGATGGGAGCGGCATCTGGCAACATGGCCTGTATCGCCAACGTTATCCGTATGTGCATGCGTTATGCCAACCTTACCACTTTGGAAGACGGATATGGCATCAATCTCCTGCCTTTGGCCACCTTTGCTATGGACACCTACAAGGATGACCCTTGCACCCGCTTCATGCCGTTACTCAGCGAGTTTAGTGACAACCAACCAGATGAGAAAACCCAACGCCTGATGGCTCAGATGCACAAAGCTATCACCATCATTCAATTCAAGTTGGAGGCAGAAATAATTCATCGACATCCTGAGTATCAAATGGAAGATCGTTTACTACTGGATAAGATTAACTTCCAGAAAGGCACCGTTAGGATAAACGATCAGGACTATGAGATGCTCGATTGCTTCTTGCCTACTGTTGATCCAACCAACCCATATCAGTTAAATGATGAGGAGCGTGACATCATGGACAAGATTTATGCCTCGTTCATGAATAGCGAGAAACTGCGCAAACACATGCACTGCCTATTCTCCAACGGCAGCATGTTTCTGGTGAGCAACAGCAACTTGCTGTTTCATGCCTCTATTCCTTTGAATGCCGATGGTTCTTTCAAACATGTGCGTATCGGACAGAAGGAGTATTGGGGAAAGAGCCTCTTGCAAAAGGCCGACCGTATGCTGCGTGCCGCTTATTATGAATATCATGACAAAGAGCGCAAACGCAATGCGATGGATTATGCGTGGTATTTGTGGTGTGGTGCAGATACGCCTACTTTTGACAAGAGCAAGATGGCAACATTCGAGCGTATCTTCGTGGCTGATAAGGAAACCCACAAGGAAGAAAAGGGACATTACTACGAACTTCGTGACAAAGCTGAGGTGTGCGATAACATCCTCAGAGAGTTTGGCATAGAACCAGGCTCGCACTCTCATATCATCAACGGTCATGTGCCTGTCAGAACGATTAAGGGAGAAAAACCAGTGAAGGCTGACGGTAAGTTGCTGGTGATTGATGGCGGTTTCTCGAAGGCTTACCAACCTAAAACCGGCATAGCAGGCTATACGTTGGTGTACCATAGTCACGGCTTCCAGCTGGTGCAGCACGAACCGTTCGAGAGCCGCGAGAAAGCCATCAAAGAAGGTCTTGACATCAAGTCAACCATTTTCCTCGTGGATTATACCCGGCGCCGCATGATGGTAAAGGATACCGACAAAGGTAGAGAGATTCGCGAGCAGATAGACGACCTTCAGAAACTGCTCGTGGCCTACCGCAGTGGCCTGTTGCAGGAAAAAGATTGACAAAAACACGTTTCTTCTGAAAGAAATGCCTCCCGTCACCCGACGGAGGCTTTGCTACGGGTCGTCGCAATATCTCCCATGTGTCGTCGTAATGTCTCCTATACCCCTATGGCAGATATTGCGACGGGTGATAGAAAATACTGGGTCGAGTGATGCCTGGCTTTCCCACGCCTGAAAGTCAGGTCTGGCATGCGTTGAGCCGATATCTGTGTTTAGCAATAAAAGTCCTTTAACAAAACAAATTACCGGTCTTATTTGGTTATGTTTGATCCTTTCACTACCTTTGCACAGGCTTTGTCCTTCTATCTCAATTCAGGAGGTGGAGGGTAAAAGGGAACCGGGTGAAAATCCCGGACAGTCCCGCTGCTGTGAGTTCCGCTATGTGCGCATGAATCTCTGCCACTGCCCGTCAGGGTGGGAAGGCAATGTGCATGGGATAAGTCAGAAGACCTGCAAAGCAATATTATGGATAAACGCATTCGAGGACGTGCGTAAATCTGCTGTGCTTTATATGTTTAGAAAGTTTTCACTTCAAGGTAGATTGTTGTTCGGTGCACTGCTGGCTTACTTGCTGACCATGTCTATGGTATCGTATGCGCAGCAGCAGGTGACCGACACCATCACAGGCAAGGTACATGTGATAGATGAGGTGACTGTCAGCACAACGGGGCGTAGCCGGAATGTCATCAGTACAGCTCCCACACAACTTGTTACACAAAAGCAATTGCTTTATCAAGGAGTGACAGACTTAAGTGATGCACTGCGCCGTTTCTCGGGTGTGAACATCAGGGACTATGGTGGTGCAGGGGGCGTAAAGACCATCTCTGTCAGGAGCTTGGGTTCACAGCATACGGCTGTGGCCTATGATGGCATCACCATTACCGATGCGCAGAGCGGACAAATCGACCTTTCGCGTTTCTCTCTCGACAATATACGTTCATTATCTCTTACAATAGGCGACAATGATGATATATTCCTTCCTGCACGTACTGTGGCATCGGCATCAGTATTGCGATTGCAGACTGAGGTACCTGACTTTACCGATCATCCCTATCGCCTGAAGACAGAGGTGAAGACCGGTTCCTTTGGTTTGCTGAACCCCTATCTGCGCTACGACCAACAACTAAGTGAAAAGGTAAGTATCTCGGCTTATGGTGACTATCTGCGTGCAGACAATCGCTATCCCTTTCGTCTGGTGAATGGCAAGTATGTCACTACCGAGAAACGCAACAACAATTTTATTGAGACTTACCGTGGTGAAGCGAATATTTATGCACATACATCAAAAAGCGGATTACTGCAAGCTAAAGTGTATTATTATAACTCATTCCGCCAGTTGCCTGGTCCCGTTATCCTGTATAACAACGAGAACCGCGAGAAAGAGACTGACCGCAACTTCTTTACCCAGCTGCACTATCAGACATTACTGGGCAGTAAGTGGCACTTGCAGCTCAACGGCAAGTTCAACTGGGCATACACCAGATATACAGATATTGGCAACCAGTATCCAGGAGGACTGTTGAGCAATTATTACTACCAACGTGAGTATTATGGGTCGGGCACGTTGATGTTCACACCCTCCAGTCATTGGGCGCTGGCATATGCTGCAGATTATGCATATAATAATCTGAATAGTAATACCACATTGGGGGCCAGACCATATCGTAACACTCTGCTGCAAACGCTTACAGCTAAGTATCAGGATGCCCATTGGCTGCTGACAGCACGCTTGTTGGCATCCGTCTATGACAATGGTGCCAAGAACGGCATGGGCTCGAAAAGTGCCAACAGACTTTCGCCTTCGGTGTCGCTGTCATTCAAGCCGTTCGCAGAATACGACCTTTACTTGCGTGCCGCCTATAAGGACATATTCCGTATGGCTACTTTCAGCGAGAACTACTTCGCCAGGTTTAGCAGCCGGAACCTGAATCCTGAAATAGCAAGGCAGTTCAACCTGGGGGTGACTTATGGCAGGCAGGCTGCAGATAGTTGGCTGACTTCTCTGAACATTACTGCCGATGGGTATTATAACAAAGTGAAGAACAAGATAGTGGCAGTGCCGTTCAATATGTTCTTCTGGACCATGACAAACGTGGGCAGGGTGGATATCTGGGGGTTGGATATGAATGTGGATGCCACATTCAGGTTGGCTGAAAGGCATCAATTGCTGTTCAACGCCTCCTATACCTTGCAGTTGGCTTCCAACCTGTCAGACCCCACCTCTCCATATTACAGAAACCAGATAGTCTATACACCCAAGAACTCTGGTTCGGCATCCTTAGCTTGGGAGAACCCATGGGTGAACGTAGCGTTGCATACCACCTTGTCGGGTGCCAGATATACGGTGGAAGATCATAAACCCGATAACCGCTTGGCTGGCTATGGTGAGTGGGGAGTAGCCCTTTATCATATTTTCAAGTTGCGGGGTTTCGAAATGGCCGCGCGCCTTGATGGCATCAACCTGGGCAATAAGCAATATAGCATAGTGAATAGCTACCCCATGCCTGGTCGCTCGTTTAAGTTTACTATTAGTTTAACAATATAAAATTTAGTATGTTTATGAAGAAAAGAGATTTCTTAAAGCTTTTAGTGATGATTGTGGCAGTGCCTTTTGTGCTGACTGCCTGCAGTAATGATGATGTTCCTACAATTGTTCCTGAACCAGAACCAACACCGACACCTGCTCCTGAGCCAGAACCAGAGCCTGATTATTCCGTACCTGCCGACAAACAGGGACTGTATATCTTTAATGGTGGTAACCAGGGAAAGAGCATTGATGGCTCTCTGTCATTTATCAACTTCTCAAAGAAAGAGGTGAGCAACGGCCTGTTTGCCGCAAAGAATAGCCGTAGTTTAGGTGGTACAGTTCAGAATGGTGCTGTGTTCCGTGATTTATTGTATATTGCTGTTTATGGCTCAAAGACCATCGAAGTGATGAACAAACTGACGCTGGAGAGTGTGAAGCAGATTGCCATACCTTCATCTGCTGATGGACCCCGTTTCGTGGTGGCTGATGACAACTATGTATATGCATCGCTTTACAGCGGCAGTGTAATACGCATCAATCCTGCTACCAACGAGATAGATAAGACTGTGGATGTGGGTCCTAACCCAGAGGAGATGGTAATTGTAAACGGTTTCCTCTATGTGGTAAACTCTGATGGTCTGAACTATGAGAATGGATATTCTAATGGCAAGAGTGTATCGAAGATAGACTTAGCATCATTTACTGAAGTAAAGAAGATCGCTGTTGGTGTGAATCCTGCCCGCATCGCTACCGATGGTACCAATGTATATGTCTTGTGTAATGGCGACTATTACACTATGCCATCTACTATTTATTTGGTTGCTGCCGATGACACTGCTACTGACTTAGGTGTGGAAGCTGCATGGTTGGCTGTGAGTGATGACATGCTCTATACTATCAGTTCTGTGTGGGTCACTGATGATGGCAGTAATTGGTACACAGTGGATGCCTACACACAATATGACCTGAAAGATATGAGTGTGAAGAACAGTGCTTTCCTGGGTGAGAAAGTTGTGGATGCTCCTGCAGGTATCGCTTTTGATGCCGAGGGCAGTCAGCTGTTTGTGTCATCATATAATAAGGTAGGTGGCTACGCATCTTACGATACTGATGGCTATGTGAACCAGTATGACTTGAATGGCAACTTGGTGAAGAAGTATGATGTAGGGGTTGGCCCTTGCTTTATGCTGGTGCTGAGATAAATGAGGCAGATACTCAACACACATATAGCATTGCTGGCGATAGCACTTCTATCCGCCTGCCAAGGAAACAGACAGGGTGGGGTGTCTCCAACCGGAGATACCCTGACCTTGGATTATGCTGAGCTGCTGACCATTGTTGACTACGACGGCTACAGTGTGGCAAGCATTCGTGATCCTTGGAAGAAAGGGAGGAACCTACATGAGTATGTGCTGGTGCCAAAGGATGCCGACTTGCCAGAAGGATTGCCTAAGGGTACCCTGGTACGTACTCCAGTCAGTAAGGCTGTGATCTACACCTCTGTGCATAGCGGGCTGGTGCACGAGCTCGGAGCTCAGAACCAGATAGGTGGGGTGTGCGACTTTCAATACATCCACATACCTTATATTATAGATGCTGTGCAGCGAGGCAGTATCATAGATTGTGGCGATGCTATGAGTCCTGATCTGGAGCGTATCATCGATCTGGAACCAGACGCTATCATGCTCTCTCCTTTTGAAAACAGTGGTGGCTATGGCAGGGTGGAGGAATTGGGTGTGCCTATTGTTGAGTGTGCCGACTATATGGAGACCTCAGCCCTTGGACGGGCCGAGTGGATGAAATTTTATGGCAGGTTGTTTGGCAAGGGTGATGAGGCTGATAGCCTTTTCGATGAGGTCAGTAAGAATTATCAGGAACTGAAGCAACTGGCCTCCCAGGCTGTAAGTCAGCCATCTGTCATCATTGACATGAAAATAGGCTCAGTGTGGTATGTGCCTGGTGGTCAGAGTACTCAGGGCAGGCTTTGGGCAGATGCCAACGCTTCATATCCCTTTGCTGGGGATACCCATAGCGGATCGTTAGCTTTGTCTTTTGAGACAGTATTTGACAAGGGAGGTGAAGCTGATATTTGGGCAATACGCTATAACCAACCTATGCCTATGACTTATAGGCAGCTGGCTGCTGATTTTCATGGGAATGCTGAACTGAAAGCGTTCAGGCAGCGTAATGTCTATGGTTGTAACACAGCATCCAATCTGTTTTATGAGGAAACACCCTTTCATCCCAACTGGCTGTTGCGCGACTATATACAGATTTGTCACCCTGAGATAGATTTAGGTGGATTGAGATATTTTGAAAAGATAAGTGAATAAAGGCTTTAAATATGGCTTGTTCCTGGCAGTGATTATCCTGTTGCTGTTTATGGCTAATCTGCTGGTTGGGTCTGTTTCCATACCGGCAGGAGATGTGTTTCGCATACTCATCGGTGAGGAAGCTGCAAAGCCCAGTTGGCATTTCATTATCTGGCAAAGCCGACTTCCTCAGGCACTGACTGCTATGCTCTGTGGAGGGTCATTGGCTGTGTGTGGTCTGATGCTGCAGACAGTCCTGAAGAATCCGCTGGCAGGACCTTCTATCTTAGGTATTGATGCAGGAGCCAGCTTGGGTGTAGCCTTGGTCATGCTGGCCTTTGGCGGCAGTATTACTACCGCAACATTCAGCATCTCTGGCTTTTTGTCCATATTTGTGGGCGCATTTACCGGGGCTATGGCCATTATGGCACTTATCTTGTTCTTCTCGACTTTGATACGCAGTAGTGTGATGCTCCTGATTACAGGCATCATGGTGGGATACATCGCTTCATCAGCTATTTCTTTATTGAATTTCTTTGCCACAGAAGAAGGAGTACAGTCTTATTTGATTTGGGGATTGGGTAATTTCGGAGGTGTATCTATGCAGCAAATGCCTGCCTTTGCTAGTGTTGTTCTATTGGGTCTGCTCTGCTCTATATTGTTGATTAAGCCTTTGAACGCATTTCTGTTAGGTGAGAATTATGCAGAGAATTTGGGTGTGAATACCTGGCGAGTGCGCAACTATCTGCTGGTTATCACGGGCTTGCTCACAGCCATCACTACAGCTTTCTGTGGTCCCATTGCTTTCATCGGACTGGCAGTTCCCCATGTGGCGAGACTTATTTTGGGAACCGAAAATCACAAGTCCCTTTTGCCCGTTACCATTCTGACAGGTAGCGTCATTGCTTTGCTTTGTAATCTGATTTGTGTGTTACCTGGTGAGAATGGCATCATACCACTCAATGCTGTGACACCAGTGGTTGGTGCACCAGTTATCATTTATGTGATTATGCATACAAGAAAGCTGATGGATTAACCACCAGCTTTCTTTGTTTTAATAATTTGTCTAACCAATAAGTTACTTATTAAGAGCGTCCGCATCGGCAATAGACTTGTTCAAATCATCTTCAGACACACGGTAGTTCTGTAGGTTACCAGCGATGTACTGGTCGTAGGCAGCCATGTCAATTAATCCGTGACCTGAAAGGTTGAACAGAATAACTTTCTCCTCGCCCGTCTCGATGCACTTCTTTGCCTCGCGGATGGTAGCGGCAATAGCGTGGCTTGACTCGGGAGCAGGGATGATGCCCTCAGCACGAGCAAACAGAGTACCTGCTTCGAAGGTTTCCAACTGAGGAATATCCATAGCCTCCATATAACCATCTTTCAGCAACTGTGATATAATGACACCAGCACCATGATAGCGCAAACCGCCCGCATGGATGTTGGCAGGACGGAAGTTGTGACCCAAGGTGTACATAGGCAGCAATGGGGTGTAGCCTGCCTCGTCGCCAAAGTCGTATTCAAACTTACCTCGTGTCAGCTTGGGGCAAGAGTCTGGCTCAGCAGCAATATAGCGTGTCTGCTTGCCATCCACAAGTGTGTGGCGCATAAATGGGAATGCTAAACCGCTGAAGTTAGAACCGCCACCAAAGCAAGCAATCACCACGTCAGGATATTCACCTGCCATTTCCATCTGCTTCTCTGCCTCCAGGCCAATAATTGTCTGATGCAGACCCACATGATTCAGCACAGAGCCCAAAGTATATTTACACTTAGGTGTGGTGGTAGCCAGCTCGATAGCCTCAGAGATGGCAGTACCCAATGAACCTTGATGGAACGGGTCGCGTGTCAAGATATCCTTACCGGCACGGGTGGACATAGAAGGTGAAGGGGTTACCTGAGCACCATAAGTCTGCATAATGCTGCGGCGATAGGGTTTCTGCTCGTAGCTGATTTTTACCTGATAAACGGCAGCCTCTAAACCGAACAAGCGGGCTGCGTAAGACAAAGCAGCACCCCACTGACCAGCACCTGTCTCTGTGGTGATATTTGTTGTGCCTTCTTGCTTTGCATAGTAAGCTTGTGGCAGAGCTGAATTCAGCTTGTGAGAACCCATAGGGCTTACACTCTCATTCTTAAAATAAATATGTGCAGGGGTACCCAAAGCTTTTTCCAAACCGTAAGCGCGAACCAAAGGAGTACTGCGATAATACTTGTACATGTCGCGCACTTCTTCAGGTATTTCAATCCATTGATCTGTCTGGTTCATTTCCTGACGACAGCACTCTTCAGGGAAAATAGGATAGAGGTCTTCTGCTTTCAAAGGTTGTTTGGTAGCAGGGTGGATAGGAGGCTGGGGTTTGTTCACCATGTCTGCCTGAATGTTGTACCAGTAATGTGGTATCTCTTCCTCTGGGAGGATAAATCTTTTAGTTTTGTTACTCATTTTTGTATCATTTTAATGTTAAACAGCCACAAAAGTAGTCAATTTTTTTAAGTTGAATGCTTTTTGCTCTGTTTTTTTGTTTTTTTTTTTAGTTTTGATTAAGTTTGCTCGCTAATAATGCGTAGATTGACCATGAAATTATCGGATAACAAGTTTCTGCTTTATCGTAACCGATGGATCTATCCTTATATCAAGGTGCTCTTGGGTATTATACGTTTGCTCACCTTTGCTGCATCTGTTATATTGTTCTTAGCGGTTATTTATGAGCATGGCTTTGTTATTTCTGCTACTGAAATGCAAACACTCGAGCAAATTTATCGAGGCGTATGGATAGTATTCTTGGTCGATCTTTTATGCCGTTTGTTGCTTCGTTTTGACAATACACGTCAAGAGATGAGCTCATTTGCCTGGATATTGGCCATTTTCTTCTTACTCACTCTCATACCCGTATTCTTCCATCAGCCAGCAGAAGGACCAGTACTGCAATTTTGGCTATTAATGAAAAGCGAGACTTATAGGGTGGTGGTATGCATGGTGATAGCTTTGGTCAATCTCGCCAATGGTTTCTCACTACTTTTGGGACGTAGAGCCAACCCATCGCTTATTCTGGCATTGAGTTTTTTGTTTATCATACTCATAGGTACAGGTTTGTTGCTTTTGCCCCGTTGCACTTACAATGGCATTTCGTGGCTTGACTCCCTTTTCCTCTCTACCAGTGCTGTATGCGTTACAGGTATGAGTCCCATTGATATAACCCAAACTTTCACGCCTGCCGGCATGTTGGTGCTGATGCTGCTATTCCAGATCGGTGGCTTGGGTGTGATGACTTTCACCAGCTTCTTCACCCTGTTCTTCATGGGTAATACCAGTATATATAATAGGATGCTGGTGCGCGATATGGTAAGCAGCAACTCCCTCAATTCTTTGCTCACTACCTTATTATATATTTTGGGTTTTACTGTGGTCATCGAATCGGTAGGAGCCTTTGCCATCTGGACTGACATTCATGGTACCTTGGGCTATGACTTGACAGAGGAGATCAAATTTTCGGTATTCCATGCGGTTTCTGCCTTTTGCAATGCCGGTTTCAGTACTTTACCAGATGGATTGGCCAATCCTTTGGTATTCGGCAACCATGCTCCCTTCTTCCTCTATTTGGCGGTATTGGTTATTTTAGGAGGTATAGGCTTCCCCATCTTGGTGAATTTCAAGGATATCCTTGTTCGCTCTTTGCAAAAATTCTGGACCCTGATACGTCATCGTCGTTGGGATGGAGGACAGGTATATCATCAATATAGTCTTAATACCCGCATCGTACTTATTATGACTGTGTTGCTACTC
>JAGCGS010000057.1 GCA_017649485.1 Bacteroidaceae bacterium
AAAGGCAAAGCGAAGGTTACAATAAAGAGCAATCTGCCCACGGCGACGCTGTCGATTTAGTAAAGACTTTTAGTATATAGAAGCGTAACTTCTGATGCCCAGAAGTTACGCTTCTATATACTAAAAGTATTTACTAAATCGACAGCGTTGCCGTAGGCAGATCGCTCTTAATAGTAACCTTCGCTTTACCTTTCTTGATGGTACTGCGGGGGGGATAGCGGCATCTTTAAGAGCGGTAACCCACGCAAACGTGCTGCTGTCATTGTTCAGGCTGTAACCAATTATAAAGATGCTAAGTTGTTGGCAGAACTGAGCGAGGATCTTGGCGAAGCTATGGTTTCTGATAGATATGATATAGCACTCATCGTTCCACTATTAGTCGAATTAAAAATCGTTCATTGCATGTATTTTTGTTGCAATGAACGATTTTTATTAGTAAATGAAACATTATTTATTGTATGTGTCATGTCTTTGATGTACTTTTGTGGCAAAAATCTGAAACAATAAAATGAATAACTTTATGAAAAAGGTAATGACAACGATCGTAGCTGCAGTACTGATGGCGACCTCGGCGCAGGCTCAGGTACAACCCAGGGTACTCGGTGATAACCATGTGATGGTTAGTATCGACACAAACTACAAGTATGTATTACTGCCTGTAGAAGAAAGGGCAGAGAATGCCAGTGTCAGGGTGATAGGCAAAGACAATCAGTCTTATCGCCGACCCAATGTCCGCTTGTCGGTAGATCATGTAGATTATTATGTGCCATTAGAAATTAAAGACGGGCAGACACTTGATATTATTTTCCATGGCGATCGTCGTACAAAGGGTGTTCTTAAAGAGTTTGCATGCTGGAAGGAAATGAAATTCAGCAATACATTCGATACCTCAAACGTTGAACGATTCCGTCCAGAGTATCATCATTCTCCAGTATATGGCTGGATGAATGATCCTAATGGTATGTTCTATAAGGATGGCGAGTGGCACTTGTACTTCCAATATAATCCCTTTGGATCGCTGTGGGAGAATATGACTTGGGGCCATTCTGTATCAAAAGACCTGGTTCATTGGGAGGCACTGCCAAATGCGATAGAGGCAGATGCCATAGGTACTATATTCAGCGGTTCTTGCGTGGTTGATACTCGTAATTCTGCTGGCTTCGGTAAGAATGCCATTATCGCTTACTATACCTCTGCTGCAGAGGCTCAGACACAGTCAATGGCATATTCTACTGATGGAGGCCGTACTTTTACTAAATATGAGAAGAACCCTGTGATAACCAGCGATATTCCAGATTTCCGCGACCCAAAGATCTTCTGGCATGAACCAACTCAGAAGTGGATTGTGGTTCTTGCTGCCGGTCAGGAGATGCAGTTCTATTCTTCGCCCAACCTGAAGGAGTGGACCTTTGAAAGCAGCTTTGGTCGTGAATATGGCAACCATGGTGGCGTTTGGGAATGCCCCGATATGATGCAGCTGCCAGTTCGTGGTACTGGTCAGCAGAAGTGGATGTTGGTGTGCAACATTAACCCAGGAGGACCTTTTGGCGGAAACGCAACACAATACTTTGTAGGCCAGTTCGATGGCCATAAGTTTACTTGTGAGTCGAAACCCGAGGTCACCAAGTGGATGGACTATGGTAAAGACCACTATGCAACAGTTTCGTTTAGTAATGCTCCTGAGAATCGCCATGTGGTTATTGCTTGGATGTCAAACTGGCAGTATGCAAACCAGGTGCCCACTCATCAGTTCCGTAGTTCCAACAGTATTCCTCGTGATTTGGACCTGTTTGCCGATGGCGAAGAAACATATTGCGGCGTTATTCCTTCTAAGGAGATGCAGGCTTTGCGTGGAAAGAAAGTGAAGAAACTGTCAGATGTTTGTGAACTTGTTATAGATATAAAGGGTTCTATGGAACTCACGCTGAGCAATACGAATGGCGAGGAGGTTACAATGTTCTATGATGCTCAAAAACAAACATTCTCTATGGATCGCACAAAGAGTGGTGATTGCAGTTTCAGCGAGGCTTTTGCAACAGTAACAACAGCACCAACGCATGGTGCCATGAAACAGTTACGTATATTCATCGACCGCTGTAGTATTGAAGCTTTTGCTGCCGATGGCAAGATGGCTATGACTAATCTGGTATTCCCTTCTATACCTTATACTATGTTAAAGGTAAAAGGCGGAAAGGCTACTATTTATGAGATTGTGAAATAGTAAAAAAGTCAAATAAATCTATGAGTAAAGTTAACAAATTAGCCCTGATTCCTGTAATGCTCTGCTTTTTCTGCATGGGCTTTGTAGATCTGGTGGGCATTGCTTCAAACTATGTGAAAGAAGACTTGGCGCTCAATGACTCGACAGCCAACATCTTTCCTTCACTGGTGTTCTTCTGGTTCCTGATTTTCAGCGTTCCTACAGGTATGCTGATGAACAAGATTGGACGTAAAAAGACTGTTCTTCTCTCACTCTTGGTAACAGTGCTGTCGCTGATGATACCCATGTTTGGCAATAATTTCACCATCATGCTCATTTCGTTCTCGTTGTTAGGTATCGGCAATGCCCTGATGCAGACCTCGTTGAACCCACTGGTATCAACAGTGATGGGAGGTGGAAATCTTGCATCCACACTTACATTCGGGCAGTTTATCAAAGCCATCGCTTCGTTCTTGGCTCCTTATCTGGCCATGTGGGGTGCTACACAGGTTATACCATCTTTCGGCTACGACTGGCGTATCCTCTTCACAATCTATATGTTTGTAGGTTTCCTCGCTACAGCACTTTTGGCTGTTACGCCAATTGATGAACCTAAAATCGAGGGTAAACCTTCTACTTTTGCCGAGTGCTTTAAGCTGTTGGGTACTCCTATTGTTTTGTTGTCGTTCTTTGGTATTATGTGCCATGTTGGTATCGACGTAGGTACTAACACCACAGCCCCAAAGATTTTGATGGAGCGCCTTGGCATGACACTGAACGATGCAGCCTTTGCTACCAGCCTGTACTTCATCTTCCGTACCATCGGTTGCTTAACAGGCTCGTTCTTCCTGCGCGTTCTGCCTACACGTACCTTCTTTATCATTAGCGTGGTGATGATGGCACTCTCTATGTGCGGACTCTTTGTGGGCACAGAGAAGTGGATGCTCTATACTGCCATTGCATTGGTGGGTTATGGCAACTCTAATATTTTCTCCATCTGCTTCGCTAAAGCTCTTACCTCTATGCCCGAAAAGCAGAACGAGGTTAGTGGTCTGATGATTATGGGACTTTTTGGTGGAACCATATTCCCGCTGTTGATGGGCTTTGCCAGCGATGCTATCGGACAGGCTGGTGCCGTGATCATTATGGCTATCGGTGTCATTTATTTATTCACATATTTCAAGCAACTTAATTCAGTAAAAGCATGAAACGTTATGTTGTAGGCCTCGGCGAGGCATTGTGGGATGTA
>JAGCGS010000058.1 GCA_017649485.1 Bacteroidaceae bacterium
ACCACTTGTGTGACGAAACGTGTAGGATCGAGCTCCTTCACGCGTTTTATCAAATTGCCCTGTATGCGCAACGCCTCGTCATCAGACACATTGGGAATTTCATTACCGATGCTCCACATAATGACTGAAGGATGGTTTCTGTCACGCTTAATCATATTCGTCAGGTCTGGTTCCCACGTCTCTTTGAAATAAGTGGCATAGTCCTGCGGTGTCTTATGTACCTCCCAAACATCGGTAAATTCCTCAATCACCAGCATACCTAACTCGTCGCAGGCATCGAGGAAGTAAGATGACGGAGGGTTATGCGTTGTGCGAACAGCATTGTAGCCAGCCTCCTTGAGCAGCTCCACTTTGCGGTATTCTGCCCGTTTGAACGCAGCAGCACCCAAAAAGCCATTGTCATGATGAACGCATCCGCCCTTCAAGTAAACCAATTCACCATTCAGACGGAAACCCTTATCTGCCGATACCTCTATCTTGCGAACACCAAACTTCTGCTTGTATTCGTCGATTACCTTGTCTCCTTTCCTGATTGTGATTTCCGCTGTATAGAGATATGGGTTCTCCAGCGACCAGATCACCGCGCGGCTCACATGCATCATCTGGATGACTCTCACCCAGGAGTTCGCCCTCACTTCAATATCCTGGTGCGCATTACCCACGTTGCGACCCTTCTTAGAACGAAGCACCACTTGTACGGTAACAGTCTCATCCTCATTTGTCTCGTTCACCACTCTCGCCTCCACATTGACCTTGGTCTCATAAGCATCCATATAAGACAATGTGACACACGCGCCCCAAGGATCCACATGGATGGGGTCGAACATTTCCAGTTTCACATCACGGTAGATACCTGCACCTGAGTACCAGTGAGCATTTCTGCCATTGTTGCGGCAACGTACGGCAATGATATTCTCCTCGCCAACGGGTTTCAAGGCATTGGTGATGTCATAATAATAAGGCACATATCCATTTACATGGTTGCCTACCATGATACCATTTACCCATACCTTAGTTTCATTATATGTGCCGTCGAAGTTCAGTTTCACCAGCTTCCCCTCGAAACTCTTGTCTGTCTTGATAATCTTGCGATACCAACCCGTGCCTCCCATAACATGGCCTGTGGCATTTCGTCCGGGTGATTGCTTGCTGAACGGACCTATTTGATCATCGGTGTCTCCTCCAGGCAAAGGAATCAGAGTGAAATCGTGTGGCAAGTCCACAGGTTTCCAGCTGGAGTCATCATAATCCATCATCTCGGCACCAGCCAATTCGGTGGGTGCGAAAAGCCAACCTTCATTAATCAGCATCTCACGCACCGGTTTATCCTCTGGCATGTCATAATAGCCGCCATAGCTATATGTTCCGTCGATGGGCATACTCAGTTTATTTGCATCTATCTTCTTCATGATACGAGACAATTATAGATTCTAATTCTGCAAAGATATAAAACAATTCTCATTTTTCAACATCTGAAGGCAATTTGTTTGAGAAAAGGGCAAAAAAAAGTCCCTTACCTTCTCAGGCAAGGGACCCACTAATTCATTCAAACAATACGCCCCAATGATGGGGTTTGTGGAGCTGGAGGGAGTCGAACCCTCGTCCAAACAAGGAAACCATAAGCTTTCTACATGCTTATCTTTGACTTCATTTTCGTGCTACGGCAGAACCAAAGCCATCAACCGCAACCTTATCCCCTAAATCTTCATCCCTGCATCAGGGCCTGCAAGGACTATCCCCGATATTGCTGCGCCACTTTATCAGACTGCTTCGGAGCAAGAGCTTCTGAGTGACGTCTCGTCTCAGCACCTGGTGCCGAGATTAAGCCGATCTACTATACTTCGATCAAGCAGCGAAAGCATAATTAGTGTTGCCAGATAATTGTTGAAAGCTCAGATTAAAGTGCAAACCAACGAGGCACTGCATGCTTACTTACCTTTTCTACTCGCTGTCAAAACCAAACAACCCCAAAGAACGAATTGGCATTACCGCCACTTTGTGAGTGCAAATATAGGGTGTTTTCTTAAACCAGCAAAATATTTAGGTATTTTTTTATCTTTCTATAAACAAATTTGTATCTTTACACCCCGAAAGTACTAAAATATTGCAGATATGAACAAGCTTTTACTGATAGTGGATCCGCAAATCGACTTTATAAGCGGTTCCTTAGCCGTGAATGGAGCAAGCCAAGCGATGGATGCCTTAGCAGACTACATACGCCAATTTGATGGCATGTACACCTACAAGGCTATCTCTACCGACTGGCATCCGTATAACCACTGCTCTTTTGAAAAGCAAGGGGGTCCGTGGCCACTTCACTGTGTACAGAACAGCATCGGAGCTGCCATCTATCCTAACTTGATAGAACCACTATTCAACACAAAAGGACCCTCAAAAGTATTGATGAAAGGTACAAATGCCAAGACAGAGGAGTATTCCATTTTCAAGAACCAAACCTCAGCAGGTCATCTGAAATTGATTATGAAGTTGAAAGATATCAACCAGATTGACATCTGCGGAATCGCAGGTGACTATTGCGTTTTAGACACGTTGAAGGATGGCATCCAGATCTATGGCAAAAACATGTTCAATGTGCTGCTGCCTTACTGTGCCTCAATCGACGGTGGTACGGCTTTGAGCCAATTCTTGAAGACAGAAAGAATAAGAATAAGCTATTGACCTTTTTTCTATACTATGAAACAGATTATCAATTATTTTACAGATGACGACCTCTACAAGCTGTCGATGTGCTGTGCGGTGATTGACAACTTCCCCCGCGCTCAGGTGAAATATGAGTTTGTAGATCGCAACAATACCGTTTATCCTCAGGGCTTTGCCGACGAGCTGAACCGCCAGGTTGCCCTGTTAGAGGGTGTGACCATCACCGACGAGGAAATCAGCTTTCTGCGTCACAGATGCTACTACATGCCAGATTGGTTCTTTACATACCTGAAAGGCTACCGCTTCAAACGCCAGTGGGTGAAAGCTTGGCAAGACGACAAGGGGTTGCTGCACATCCAGTTCGAGGGGAGCTGGGCAGAGACCATCCTCTTGGAGGTGAAGGTGCTTGCCATCATTTCTGAATTGTTCTACATCATGACAGGGCAAGCCGATAAGCTGGATTACCAAGCTTACTATGATAAAACCTATCACAAAGCAGAGAGGTTGTTGAAGGCTGGCTGTGTCTTCAGCGATTTTGGTACCCGTCGCAGGGCATCGTTCGAAGCAGAGGAAACGGTGATCAAGGCCATGAAAGACTGCTATAATTCACGCAAATGGAAAGGCAAGTTCGTGGGAACCAGCAATGTGTATCTGGCTATGAAATACGACTTGGTGCCTGTGGGTACAATGGCACACGAGTTCGTTTGCGCCATCGGTGGCATGTATGGTCCGCAGATGGCTAACCACATTGCCATGAACAAGTGGCGTAATACCTTCCGTGGTGCGTTGGGTACTTATCTCTACGATAGTTTTGGCTGGGACATTTTCGACCATAACTTCAGCGAGGATTTCGCTAACCTTTTCAAGGGATTGCGTGTGGACAGTGGCGACAATTTTGAACAACTGCACAAGATCGTGAAGAAATATGAGTCGCTGGGCATAGATCCCCGCACGAAGCAGATTATCTTCAGCAACGCACTTGATACCGACCGCGCCATCGAGATCCAGCAGTATGCCCAGAAACTCTGCCAACCATCCTTCGGCATCGGCACCCACTTCACAAACGATTTTGAGGGGGTGGAGCCTATGAATATTGTCATCAAGTTAGTGGCAGCAAAGATTACTGAGAGGTGGGATTTCTACAACGACACTTGCAAGATCAGCGAAGACAAGGGCAAGCACACTGGCAAGCCGGAAGTGATCAAACGCTTCATGGAAGCCATCCATTACCAAGAAGACTAACTAAGAAACTCCTGGCAGAATCACTTATCTCTGCCAGGAGTAACTATTTCTCTCTCATTGCATTTTTGTACGGGATGCATGAAGCCCGCTTCCATCAATTTGTTAAGTCAGCATAACCTTTACCGATTCTGCGAACTCCAGCGAGGCAAAAGAGAATGCTGCCCACCATCAGCCATAATGGATGATCAGGAACCACCACATAAGTCACCACCGCTATCACGCCTAAGGACGTCAAAAGGATGCCTAGGTTTTTCTCGGAATTGTTGTTGTCGGCACTTTTCATCGCAGTATAAGGTTAAGTGTTATCTTTCGCGTTTAAAGATAGGGCATTTAAACGACTTCCACAAATATTTATACCATAATTATACGACAAAATGTTGTAAAACATAAATGTGTTAATCAAGGGAAAGATGGGCTAATTATCAAAAAATATATTTATCTTTGCACAAAAATAATACGAATCTTAATTATGAGTGGTTTAGACGAACTGATTAAAGACTGTTCACGCAGGCAGCAAAAAGGGCTGCATTTCATCATGTCTTCCATATTGATCTGGGCATTGATTCTATGCATCCATCTTACTGACATGACCATAGAGGCGAAAAACCTTTTTACTTTCTGCTGCTCTGCCGTGTTATTCCCTTTAGCTTGGATGCTGTCGAAGATGCTGCATATCGACTTCGAAGGCAAGGGTAACCCACTGTCAAAAGCTGGCATCCTGTTCTCCGTCAACCAGATGCTGTATATTCTGATAGCTATGTGGGTGTATGCTGCCGTTCCCTCAAAGATGTTGATGGTCTATGCCATGATTTTCGGGGCTCACCTCATGCCATTCAGTTGGTTGTATCAATCGAAGAGCTACCTGGTCTTCTCCATCATCGTCCCTTTTGCAGCCCTGATTGTCGGTCTGTTTTATGCCCCATGGGTATTGGCAGCCATGATGATGGGCATTGAAATCATCTTTACCTTCTGCCTGTTTAGGGAATGTAAGAAAATGGGATATTATCAAAGTAACCAATAAAAGCGAAACTATCATTATGGAAGAGAAAATTGCCGTCAATTCTTTTAAGGCATGGTTCTTGGGCATCAGACCCACCAGTTTGGGAGCATCGTTAATGACCGTATTGTTAGGTGCCGGACTGGCACATGGTTTTATGCCGGAACAATTTTCGTGGACAATCGCCATCATGTGCTGGCTGTTTGCCTGGCTGATGCACATCGCCGCCAACCTCATCAACGATGTGGTGGATTTCAAACGTGGATTGGATAAGAGTGACCCCGACCGAATTGACCGCATCTATGCCAACGGACTCATCACCAAGAAGGTGGCATATACCACCATCGCCGTTTGCCTGACATTGGGCTGCTTGGTAGGACTGGGCATTCTATATATGGTGTGGGATCATCTGCTATGGGGAGGCTGGGAAATTGTGCTGATGGGAGCCGTCGTGGTGGCTTGCACCTTCCTTTATAGCACCACATTCGCCTATCGTGGCTTGGGTGACTTGGCGGTATTGCTGTGCTTTGGCTTGATTCCCGTTTGCGGCACTTTCTATGTGCTCACCTATACTGTGACATGGGATGCTGTCTGGGCTTCCATCGTGGCAGGTTGCTCCATCGACACTCTGCTGATTGTGAACAACTATCGTGACCGTGACGAAGATTACGAAGCTGGCAAATACACCAGTGTGGGTATCTTGGGCGAGCCTTTCGGTCGCTGGTTCTACCTGTTGGCAGGTATTGTTTGCGTAGCTATGGTGGTTTTACTCTTCATCGATGGCTGCATCTCTTGGATAGGACTGCTTTATTCGGCTGTGCCTTACCTCATCCTTCATATCGGCTCATGGTTGAAACTGAACCGCATCAGGGAAGGCAATGCTTTGAACGTAATTTATTATGAGAGTCCGAGAAACTTCACACTATTGGGCTTGCTGCTCACCATCGCACTCTGGTAAACACCATCCATGAACGCACTGTCGCAGTTGACTTACCTGGCTTGGTGGTTCATCAGAGCCAGGTTCACGGGCCGACGGAAACCCTTGCAGAGTGTGGTTTTCGTCACCAATGGCTGCGACAGCACTTGTCGCCACTGCACGGTTTGCACACGGCAAGGGGAGTTATATGCCAAACCTTTTACCAACATCGAAAAAGACTTGGATGAGTGCTATGCCTTAGATGCCAGGATGCTGGACCTCGAGGGGGTGCATCTGTTACATTGGCAGGATGGCGAACACAAGGTAAACGATATCTTCACACTGGCCAAAGACAAGGGCTTCTATAGCACCTCCACCATGATTCCAGCTGCCGACTATGCCGCGTGGGAACAGTTGAATGTTGATGTCGATGTGTTATGGGTAAGCATCATGGGCATCAAAGACTGCTCTTACTTGGAGAATCTAAGGGGCGCATCATTATATATGGTGGTGAACAGCCAAAACTATCAAGAGCTGCCGGCTGTACTGGAGTTCTTACAACAACAAAGCCAAATCCGGCAGATAGCTTTCAACTTCCACACACCATTCCAAGGAACGGAGCATCTCGCCTTGAATAAACAGCAGCGGGAGGAGGTCATCAAGCAACTCATTGCCTATAAACGCCGAGGCTATCGCATCATGAACAGCGTCTCCGGCTTGAAGAATATGCTTACACTCAACTTTACCCGTCGCTGTTGGATTTGCAATTTCATCTATTGCGACGGACGCCGCTCCCCACAGTGCATCGACAACCTGGACAGTGGCATCTGTCAGCACTGCGGCTTCAGCATGGCAGGCGAGATGAACGCCGTTTTCAGCTGCAAGCCCGACACCATCCTGGCAGGATTAGGCATCAGACTATAATCATCATAAATGATGATTTTAATAACTATTAAGAATTTATTTTTTGCCACGTTACCGATTAGTAATAATTTTGCACCGCGAAGCAAAAATTATAAATCATAAAAGTTATTCAGTATGAAAAAAGTATTATTTGTTCTGATGTCATTCGTCGCAATGACACTGTCTGCACAAAACAGTCTTTACGATTTCAGTGTGAAGGATTTAGAAGGTGAGAATGTCTCTATGAAAGACTATTCTGGTAAGGTTTTGTTGATTGTTAACACGGCTACTAAGTGCGGTTTTACCCCACAATACAAGGAACTGGAAGCATTGTATGAGAAGTATCAGGCCAACGGCTTTACCATCTTGGATTTCCCTTGCAACCAGTTTGGCGAACAGGCTCCAGGTACTAATGAGGAGATTCATGAGTTTTGTACACTTAATTATAACACACAGTTCCCACAGTTCGACAAGATTGACGTGAACGGTGAGAATCAGTCTCCTTTGTTTGCATTCCTGAAGGAGAAGCAGGGCTTCAAGGGTTTTGAGCAGAATGAAACCGGTCAAAGGATGGAGCAGATGATGGCACGTAGAGACCCTGACTTCAAGAACAAGTCAGATATCAAGTGGAATTTCACAAAGTTCCTGGTTAATCAGCAGGGAGAGGTGGTTGCTCGTTTCGAGCCATCAGATGACCTGGGCAAGTTGGAAGAGATGATCAACTCTTTGTTGGCAAACAGATAAACACTTTTTGAAAGAGAATTTAATCACATGAAGAAGTTTTTATTAGCCATTATTGCTCTGTTTTGCTGTACGCTCCTGACCCATGCACAGCAAACGGCTGCCATGCCTAAGGTGGGCGACAAGGTTCCCTCTTTCACCATAAAGGATAAAGACGGAAATGAAAAGACCCTGGCAGACTTCTGCAAGGGGAAGAAATACATCATGATTGATTTCTGGGCAACATGGTGTGTGCCATGCCGCAAGGAGATGCCTAATGTGAAAGAGCAATATGCCAAATACGCCGGCAAGGGATTCGAGATCATCGGTATCTCAGAAGACCGTAGCAAACCTACTATGGACGAATATGTGCAGAAAGAAGGCATGAAATGGCCTACCTTCCGCGACCAGGCAAATATTGCCGCCCAGTATGGTGTGACGATGATTCCCACAACATTTATCATCAACGCTGAGGGAGTGGTTATAGCACAAGACCTGAGAGGCGATGATTTAGGCGAAAAGTTAGCCCAGCTGTTCCCTTGACCCAAACAAGAGACTGCTGACAGCAAGAGTATAAGGGGTGTGCCCATTTGGGTATGCCCCTTAAAAGTTTTTGTAAGCTACGTCTATTATGTCGGATTATTTTTGTATATTAGCAGCCAGATAATAATAATGATTGGATAGTGGCTATTGTATTATGGAACAAGAACTGACATTGAATCAGCACAATAAGACTGAGTACCCTCCTATGCACACTACAGAGCACATCATCAACCGTACCATGATGAACCTCTTTGGCTGTGGACGTTCTGTGGAGGCACACATCGAGCGGAAGAAGAGTAAACTGGACTATAAGTTGGCAGCTTGCCCTACGCCTGAACAGGTGGAGTTGCTGGAAAAGACGGTGAACGAGGTAATACACCAGAACTTGCCTGTTACTACTGTATATATCTCGCAAGCAGAAGCACAGGGACGTTTCGACATGGAGCGTCTGCCCGATGATGCTTCAGAGACAGTGCGAGTGGTTAAGGTTGGCGACTACGACGAGTGCCTCTGCATCGGACTTCATGTAGCAAACACCAGCGAGATAGGCACATTCAAGCTACTAAGCCATGATTGGAATCCCGACACGGGCATCTGGCGCATCAGATTTAAGTTAATCCCTCTTGCATCCATCAACTAATCCAAATAACCTATCAAGCCATGACGCAAGTGGGGAGGGGCAGCTTAGCAGTCCGCCATTGAATTGCAGATTCTGCATCGAGAATCTGATGCGGTATCGGGGAGAATATTTTTTGTTGTACTCCGACAGGCTGTTGCCGCTAATGTTCTCTTCAGCCTTTACCTCCACCGGTACTATCTGCTCACCCCATTGTATCACAAACTCTACCTCGGCCTTCCTGTCAGAAGTCCAGTAGCAAGGCGTCTGGTCGTCAATCAGAGGCATCACCGACTGGAGCACGGCATTTTCAGCCATGGCACCTTTGAATTCTGTATAGTTGGCTATAGGGTCAACTATCACCGTTGCCGGCAGATGTGCCAACCGGCGCAACAGACCACAGTCGCAGGCATAGACCTTGAAGGCATCCGTCTCCTGATAACCCGCAAGCGGCATACCTGGCTTGCTGATATTGAATATCCGGTATATCATGCCTGCATCCTCCAGCCACATCAGTGCATCTTCGTAGTCCTTTGATCGGGCACCACTCTTAATGACCTTATAAATGAATTTCCTGTTCTCTTTCGACAATTGTGCAGGCAGCGAGTGCCAGATGGCATGTAAACGTGGAATCTCACGAGACTCTGCATACTTTGCAAAATCCAATTCATAGAGGTCAAGGATATCCTGTAGCGTTGACTCCACGACACCGACTCCCTGATTGTCAAGCAACGCCACCACAGCCTCTGGCATCCCCCCGCAAACTTGATAGCGCCTGTATTCTGTGCGTAGCTTGTTCAGGATTATTTCCGGCAGATGGCGTATTTCTCCCAGCGATTCTATATACTCATACGTCTGTGAGTCACTTGCACGAAGAAACTCTTTGAACGTGATGGGAAACATCTTCATCACCTTTACCTTGCCCACAGGTACCGTCATCTTACGTTTCTTGACCGCCACGCCCAACATTGAACCTGCAGCGATGATGTGATACTGCGGAGCTTCTTCGTAGAAATACTTCAGACTATTCAAAGCCTCTTCGCATTCTTGAATCTCATCGAAAATCATCAGCGTCCTGCCTGCAATGATGGGATTATCGCAATATAGCGTCAGTTCCTTTACTATTCGCTCAGGCGATTTAGTCATCTGGAATACTGATTTCAACTCCGGCTGTCGGTCAAAGTCAAATTTCACGCAATAGTCAAACCCTTCGCTTCCGAAGGTTTCCATCGCCCATGTCTTCCCTATCTGACGTGCTCCTTCCAACAGGATAGGCTTTCTGTTCGGGGCGTCTTTCCATTGCTTAAACGCATTGATAATATCTCTTTCTATCCGCATATTTCTTTCATAAAGTGTCGTTTTGTGTACCGCTACTACATTTTTCGCACCTTTCCGATGCAAAGATGGGAATTAATATCATATCTTCCAAGAAAAACTTAGAATATTGAGTTCAAAAAGTAAAGAAAAATGTATTGAATACTCATTTTTTTACTATCTTTACGCCAAGTTTTATCATTAACAATTTAATACTATGGAAAAGTACATTCCTAATCCTATTGACCTGAGTGATGTGGTCATCAGCGAAGATTTGCAGGAATTGCGTGAGGCCATTGCCGAAAACACCCATGAGGTATGGGCTGAGAATCGTATGCGTGAAGGATGGACTTACGGTCCACGTCGTGATGACATCAAGAAAGAAACACCTGACATGGTGCCATACAACGACCTGTCAGAGAAAGAGAAGGAGTACGACCGTGCCACCGCTTGGCGTACCATCAAACTGCTCAAGAAGCTCGGCTATGACATCGTAAAAGCAGAAGAGACCCCACTCTACAAAGAGATGATTGCCCGCATACGAAGCCTGGAGCATGCCAACCATTGCAGTCATTGTGGCGGCGTGATTTTCAAGCATCAGGTATTCTGCGAACACTGCGGCAAGAAACTGGAGAGAGAAGATTTTACCGCATAGACTCTGCACACAAGCTGAAACAAGATGTATTCATTGCCAGCTGCTGCCCTCTATGTATTCATCGTATTCTTCTTCCTGACATTACCTCTGAGGCTGATCATCTATTATGCCAAAAGCTATCGGGTGGTCATCATGTCCAGGAGGATAGCTGATTGGATATTGTTGTTACTGACGATAGGTGCCACCGTCAGTACGGCAACTACGTTCCTCTTTCAGCCATTGCAGCCTGGTGAATCCGTCTTTTACAAGTATATCCTGCCTGCCTCGGGTTCCTTCCTGATGATAGTGCCCTACTTCCACATCATGTCGTGGTTAGTGGGGCGCAAGCCTTTCTACACCAAGAGTCACCTGCAATACTTAGAATACTTCACCTTATACCTGCGCAGCTTCAACGACGAGCGTAAGGACAAGAAACTGAAGCAGCGCATGACAAAGGCGCTGAGCGACTGGTTCGCTGTATATGCCATCGGCAAACCCGACGAGTTCATGCCCCCTACAGGTGCCAAACGCATCTATGTGGATGACGATTGGCAGGAGATCGTGATCGAGATGATGAAACGCTCCAAGCTGATACTGCACCGCATCAACACCTCCGACAATTACCTTTGGGAATTCGAGCAGTGCTACAAGAAACTATACTTGCAGAAGTCTGTGTTCTGGGCAGACGACCTCCAGGAATATGCCAAGTTCCGCACGATGCTGAAACACCGGTTCGGGCTTGAGTTTCCCCTATTGGAGGACAGGAAGTGCCACGTAGCTTTTTACTACAAGCCCGACTACACCTTCCGAATTATCTACCTTACCACCAAGGAAGACTACGAACGCTTCCGTGAATCATTCCTGCAAGACCATGCGGAGCTGTTCGATGCCAACAAGAGCTACCTCTATGCCCGCCATAACAAGTTGTCACAGGTAGTGAAGCTGTGGAAAGACAGCAACATCCCCGACAGTGTGCAACGCTGGAGCTGGAGTGCCTTCTGGCTGCCTGAGTTCTACCTGATATGTCAGCAAATCAAATACAGGGTGGTGGCGTTCTTTGCCATCGTTGCTACCTTAGCCGGATTCGCTATGGTAGGACAAACAAGCGAGGCTGTGTTCCGTGCCGTCCTCATCAGACTCATCACCATGGTTATCATGGGACGCAATGGACGTAAGATCGTGTGGCTGTCACGCCACTGGGAAAGTCTGGCATTTTACGAGAAGAACGAATATTGGGGCAGTTGGGTGGCTCAGTTGCTGGGCGTGATTTACGTCATCTTCTGGATAGTGGCAGCCATCCTGATGCAAGTTTATTAGGTAAAATGAAAAAGATTTCGTAACTTCGCACCCTCATAATAAATCTACTATCGTGGCAAGGAAAAAGAAAGAGCTCCCATTGTTGGAGCAGGTAACGATAACCGATGTGGCTGCCGAAGGCAAGGCAATCGCCAGGGTCAACGACCTGGTGGTGTTTGTGCCATACGTGGTGCCTGGTGATGTGGTGGACCTGCAGGTACGCCGCAAGAAGCATCACTATGCCGAGGCAGAGGCTGTGAAGTTCCACAAGTACTCCGATGTAAGGGCAGTGCCTTTCTGCCAGCACTATGGCATCTGCGGAGGATGTGTATGGCAGATCCTGCCCTATGAGGAGCAGCTGAAGTACAAACAGAAGCAGGTGGTGGATAACCTCACCCGCATAGGCAAGGTGGCTCTGCCCCCCATCAGTCCTATCATCGGCTCTGCCAAGACGAAGGAATACCGCAACAAGCTGGAGTTCACCTTCAGCAACAAGCGATGGCTCACACGCGAGGAGGTATCGCAAGCTGTGGAGTATGAACGTAATGTGGTGGGGTTCCACATTCCGGGAGCTTTCGACAAGGTACTGCCCATCGAGCGATGCTGGCTACAGGCAGACATATCGAACCAGATACGCAACACCATCCGCGACTATGCTTTGCAACACGGCTTTACCTTTAGCGACCTGCGTTCGCATGAGGGCATGCTGCGTAATCTCATTGTTCGCACCTCTTCCACAGGCGAGCTGATGCTGATTGTGGTGGCTCGCATCGACAACAGTGTTGAGATGGAGCAATTCAACCAGCTGCTCCAGTTCGTAGCCGACCAGTTCCCACAGATTACTTCACTGCAATATGTGATAAATAATAAGGTGAACGATTCCATAGGCGACCTCGAAACCTTTACCTTCAAGGGACGTGACCATATCTTCGAGGAGATGGAGGGTCTGAAGTTCAAGATTGGTCCCAAAAGCTTTTACCAGACCAACTCCGAGCAGGCTTATATATTATATAAGGTGGCGCGTAGCTTTGCCAACCTGACGGGCAACGAACTGGTGTACGACCTTTACACAGGTACAGGCACCATCGCCAACTTCGTGTCCCGCCAGGCTCGACAGGTTATCGGCATCGAATATGTGCCGGAGGCTATTGAAGATGCAAAGGTCAATGCTGCCATCAACGGCATTGACAATACACTGTTCTTTGCCGGCGACATGAAGGATATCCTCACCGCCGATTTCATAGCTGAGCATGGCAGGCCAGATGTTATCATCACCGACCCGCCTCGTGCCGGCATGCACCCCGATGTGGTGAATGTTATCTTGAATGCCGAGCCGCAACGCATCGTGTATGTGAGTTGCAACCCTGCCACACAGGCTCGCGACCTGCAACTGTTGGATGTTAAATATAAGGTGGAGGCGGTACAACCGGTGGATATGTTTCCGCAAACCCACCATGTGGAAAATGTGGTACTATTGAAGATTGAGGATTGAAGATTGAAAATTGAAAATTGAAGATTGAAGATTATTATGAAAGAAAAGAAAGTAGCTCGGGCTAAGAACCAATATACTGATTACAACGTGCGTGAACCTATGGGACTCATGGAGTTCCTGGCAGCCCGTATGCCACAGGCAAGTCGCACCAAGCTGAAGTCTTTGCTCAGCAAACGCATCGTTTATGTGGATCAACGTATCACCACGCAATACAACTATCCGCTGAAGCCTGGCATGAAGGTGCAGATCAAGCGCGAGAAAGCCGGACATGAGTTCCGCAACCGCCTGCTGAAGATAGTTTATGAGGATGCTTACCTACTTGTGGTGGAAAAAGAGCCTGGACTGCTGTCTGTCAAGACCGAACGGGAGAAGGAACGCACAGCCGCCACCATACTCACCGAATACTTGCGTCGCAGCAACAAACGCAGTCAGGTGTACATTGTGCATCGCCTGGATCGCGACACCTCGGGACTGATGATGTTTGCCAAAGACGAGAAGACACAGCATACGCTTCGCGACAACTGGCAGCAGATTGTGACAGACCGACGCTATGTAGCCATCGTGCATGGCGGCATGGAACAGGATTATGGCACCGTCCGTTCGTGGCTCACCGACAAGAAGCTCTATGTGGCATCAAGCCCTGTGGATAACGGCGGACAGATTGCCATCACACACTACGACACCATCAAGCGTGCCAATGGCTATTCCATGATGGAACTGCGATTAGAAACAGGTCGTAAGAATCAGATTCGCGTACACATGGCAGATTTGGGACATCCCGTGGTGGGCGACGGTCGTTATGGCAAGGAAGACGACGAGAATCCGTTGAAGCGCCTGGGGCTCCATGCTTTCAAGCTCTGCTTTACCCACCCCATCACTGGTGAGAAGATGCAGTTCGAGACCCCCTATCCCACCTCGTTCAAACGTCTGATGCAGCGTCCTGCGCCTGGTGCCCAGCCTCCTTCTGCTGACGACGCTGATTAAGCTCATCCATATAGCCTGCCGTCATGATACCCGACGGCAGGGCAATGATGGCAATGCCCACAATGGCGGAGATGATACTGATGACACGTCCTGTCTCGGAAACGGGATAGAAATCGCCATAGCCTACAGTAGTCAGCGTACAAGCCGACCAATAGAATGCCTCGAAGAAATTATTGAACACAAGCTCACCCGTCTCAGGGTTAACCTCCAACTCTGCATTGAACATAATCAGTGCCGTGACAAACACATAGAACACCGCCAATGAGAGCACGGTGCAGAGTATCTTGCTCTGACGGCGGATCACCGCCAAGATAATCTCCAACGGCTCGAAATACCTGACTACCTTCAGCACTCGCATAATCTTCAGCAGTCGGGTAACCCTCGCCACCTTGAATGTAGAACCAAGCACATTGAATGTTGGCAAGATAGACAGCAGGTCAACGATAGCCATCGGCGTGAAGGGATAAATAAGGAATGCCGCCAATGGCTTTCGCTTCGTACGCAGATCAGCCGTCATCCATCGCAGCAGATAGTCTATCACGAAGCAGATGCACGATACCCAGTCCATCAGGAAATAAGTGGTGTTCGTTTCACGGAACATCAGAGGGAAGATGCCGATGCCTATCATCACCAGCATCAGCCAGTCGTATATGCGGGAGTAAAGGTTGTTGCTCTTCGTCCCTATCATATCGTTTATCTTTTCTCGTATGCTCATTGTCAATTAGCTTAATTTGTCTGCAAAGATAGTAAGAATAAATGAAAATGTTATTACCTTTGTCAAGCGAAATAAACCACCCTTAGTTATGGAACATAGCAAAGACCCGATGGGTAGAGCCATCAACGAGTATTGGCAAACGGGCGACAAGACACCCGTACGAGTATTCTCACCCATGTTCGATGAGGACGAGATGCCTGTAGAAACCTTGTTCCGTTGTTTCGACGACATGCCTGCCTTAGAGCAGGAGGCATTGAGGCAAGCACGAGGCAAGACGCTCGATGTGGGAGCGGGAGCCGGTTGCCACTCTTTAGTGCTGCAGGACTGGGGCATCGATGTTACTGCCATCGATATCTCTCCCCTATCGGTCGAGACCATGCGTCATCGTGGGGTACAGAAGGTCTTGCAACAAGACTTCTTCACCCTGTCAAACCAGTATGACACCATATTATTATTAATGAACGGTATCGGCATCGTAGGCAAGGCGGAGAACCTGCCCGTGCTCTTCCACCTCTTGGACCGCATCCTTGCCCCTGGTGGCCAACTCCTTTTCGACTCATCAGACCTCTGCTACCTCTTTGAAGACGAGGACGGCATCATCGAGTTACCCGATACCGACGAGTATTATGGCAACCTCGTTTATCAGTTGCAATACAAAGATACTCAAGGCGAACCTTTCAACTGGAGCTACATCGATGCCGACACTGTCAGCGAAGTAGCCACCACGCACGGCTATCAATTAGATATTATTAGTGAAGGACCTCATTTTGACTACTTAGGACGGATAAAAAGACTGCTTTAACAATAAGGTACTATAGCTTAAATTGTTTCATCTGCAATTATCTTATCTTTTAAACGTTTTGTTAATGAGCATCTTACCAATCCTTGCAAAGAAAAATTAAAAATTATATATAAAAAAATCATCTAATTATTTGCACGTTTCATAATTTATGTATTTATTTGCATCCTGTATATCATAGTTAATTTAGGTTTAATAGGTAGGTATTTGTATAACTGTCTGTCTTTCAGGCTGAAGTATTAGAATTATTAGATAAGTAGGAATAAATGGCAACTCTTAACCTCATAGAAAGAATGTTGAGTGGTAGGATAAAGACCTTGATGTTGGCGTTGATGCTCTGTGGTGTCAGCCTTTGTTGTTTCTCGCAAACAGTGGTCTTGAAAAACAACTTCCTCTACGACGCGACCCTCACCCCTAACTTAGGCATTGAAGTACGCTTGGACAAAAAATGGACTGCTGGCCTGAACGTGGGCTACCAGCCTTGGCCATTCAAGGACACTACCGAGCGTAAGTTGCGTCACCTGCTCATCTCACCCGAAGTAAGATACTGGTTCTGCGATGTATTCAGCGGCTGGTTCTTGGGTGCCAACGCGTTCTATTCTCATTTCAACGTTAGCAAAGTTAATTTATTGGGTTTGTATCCTTCAGTAAAGAACCGTCGTAAGCAAGGCGATGCCTTTGCAGGTGGTATCTTCGGTGGTCATTCATGGATCTTGAGTCCGCGATGGAGCATCGAGGCAGAAGCTGGCGTGGATATAGGCTCGGCTAAATACAAGGAATATGACTGTGCCCATTGCGGCGAATATTATGGTGAAAGCAACAAGGCGTTCTTAGCACCAAAAGTGGGTATCAACATTATATATAATATAAAATGAAGAAGATTGCGACCATAGGATTGTTGATGTTGTTGGCTGGAAGCCTGCATGCTCAGCGTATCATTCAGACCCAAAGTCAGAAGGATGCGTTCTTGTTGTCTTATGAACTGCCATTGCAACAGCCAGCAAGCGAATATGCCACCGTGGTTACTCCTTTCCTGTGCGGACAGAACGACACTCTGGCGTTGGAGCCGGTTATTATACGTGGTGCTACAAATGCACGCAAGCTGCATCGCGACTATGTGCTGAACCACAAGGGTGCGGAGCCTGAATACATCAAGGCGGCTGAGATGCCTGCCAGCTTTGCACAAGCTTCAGAGATTTCTCTGAGCAGCCATCCTTGGGTAAAGGAAGGTCCCCTGAGACTGCTGGTTATGACAGAGAAGGAGGGTTGTTGCCAAGTTGAGACCATCGGTCTTGCTTACACCGACCCGTTCACTTACGACTATCGCAATCCTTTCAAGCCAGTGTTCAACCCTGTGGCTGACGACACGGGTGTGGCTGGACAATTGGAAAGAAACAATCCTATCCTGGAGCATGTGTCTAATTATCGCCCTTACGATACCACCCGCATCCTCCGCAAGGAAGGTCGCCACATCTATGTGAACTTCCCAGTGAACAAGAGCGAGCTGATTTATGACTTCGAAGACAATGCGAACCGTTTGGATCGCATCATCGACATCACCTATCAGATTATGAACGATACCACCAGCAGCGTGAAGTGCATCCAGATTATTGGTCTTGCTTCTGTAGAGGGTAACGAAACATTGAACCGTCGCTTGGCTGGCAATCGTGCCGAAGCATTGAAGCGTTATGTACAGCAAAAGATAAGCGTGCCTGATAATATGTTCGAGCTTGCCAATGGTGGTGCCGCATGGACCGAGTTCCGCGACCAAGTGAATGATGCCAGCTTCGATGGCAAGGAACAGGTGCTGAAGCTGATAGACGAGACACCAGACCTGAATCGTCGCCAGCAGCTCCTCCGTAGCTCTAAAGCATACAACTACATACGCCAGCATCTGTTCCCAGACGAGCGTAATGCCGGCTATGTACGCATCTATTGGGACTATGTGCCAGACAACAACGCCAAGGTTATTAACGAGGCAGCTGAGTTGCTGAAGCAAGAGCAGTGGCAGCAGGCATTGAATACATTGCAAAGTGTTAAGAGTGACGAGCGTGCACAGAATGTATTGGCTGTTGCCCTATATATGACGGGCAATGAGCAAGAGGCAATGCGTATTTGGCAAAGACGTGCCGCTATGGGCGATGCTGATGCAGCCGCTAACTTAAGGCAGTTGCAAGACTAAACAAAGCAATTTTGAGATAATATAAATAAAGGAATTAATAACAATTTAATAACAAGTAATTATGAAGAAGTTTTTTTTCAAAAGTTTGTTCCTGGGAGCCTTTGCTCTCGTGGGCATGATTGGGATCTCTTCTTGCTCTGACAAGGATGATCCAGGAAGTTCAAATCCTCAATTTAACAAAGAGACGCAAGAAGTAGCCACTTCTTTTGTGATTAACGTAAGTGCTGGCAAGAAGGCTGATACCCGCCAGACTGATGTTATCGCTCAGAATCAAGCAACTCCAGTCTTCCGTGGTCTGGATAATGCCATTATGTTGACCTATGCCACTGGAAATAGCGTGGTAAGTTCAACTGAGGCAGCTGCTGCTGCCACCAAGCGCATTGACTATGCTACCCTGTTGACTCCATCTGAGATTAAGGGTGACAACACCTCTTCACACAAGATTTTAGACTTGGCATTGCCAGTTGGCACGGATGCCATGCTGTTCTACGGTGTTGCTCCTAAACCAGTAGTAATAGAAGATCTTACTGCAACTCCTCCTGTTACTCATAAGGATGTAGTAGCAAACGATCAACAAAATGGAAAGATTACTTTTACTACTGCAGGTGACGTTGCTAATTCTTTCACTTTTGGATTGAGTGATATCGTTACTGGTAGTTACTTAACTGACGCAACCAATGTAGGTAAAGCTTTGGCAGCAGTTATGACAGAAATTATTAATGCTACTGATGGAGCCGCAACCCCAACCACATGGAAAGCGATTGCTGATGAATACAGTAAAGAAATAGATGGTAACACAACAACTACTCCTTCACATACATTATCTGAGTTGGAGAGAATGCTGGGTAAGGCTTACTTAGAGCTGACTACGCTTAGAACCACTACTACAACCACTACACCTCCTGTTACTTATACAGAATTACGTGCAGGTTCAACCGAGGCTATCGTAGGTATGTTTAATGATTTCTATAAGGTATATACTCCTTATCTGCAAAATAAACCTACACCATCTACACCTCCTACTACTGACGACATAGCATATGCTATTGCAGATAACATTGTTGCTTTAATGGATACATATTTTACTGCTGGTACTGGTACCAATCGATATGATGCTGCAAATGTAACATCAACATTGCCTACTGGTTATTCAAGCATTTCTTTAGCAAATTATCCAACATCGTTCGGCTTGCCTTACGGTACCGCTCTGATGACTTTTGCTTTACAAAGCGATGGTAGTGGATTATTCTCACCTTTGGCAACTGGTAACTCTATTACTAACAATGGTGGTGCAGCAACTTTGTCAACCTATAAGTTCCCTGCAGAGTTGATGTATTATGCAAACAGTGGTTTGAGAACAGCTAATACAGAAAAAGCAGCTGCTGATTTCCCAGATGGTGTTACTAACTGGATTACTGATGGTCAATGGACAGGTGATTGGTCAGCTACTGACTCAAAAGTTACTGCAAGCACACGCGCAGCTGCCCTGCAAGACAATATAACCTATGGTACAGCTCTGTTAGAGACAAAAGTTGCTTTGGAATCGGGTACAACCAATTTCTGGGATAACTCAGCGGCTCTTACCGATGATACAGTAGATAAAACTGTTGATCCTGCCGACCTGGAACTCGTAGGTGTGCTCGTTGGTGGTCAGCCAGCTGCGGCTAACTGGGAATTCCTGCCTACTACCACTACTTTTAATGAAGTAATTTACGACCCAGTAATGAATGGTACAGCATGGGCAAGTGCTTCATCTCCTGGTGATTTCACCCTTCCAACAACTGCAACTCCTACCTATACCATGGTGCTTGACAACTACAATTCAGGTGGTGTACAAGACAATGTACGCGTAGCACTAGAGTTCAAGAATCACGGTCCAAGCTTCTATGGTCGTGACAACCTGGTTCGCGAAGGTGGTACGTTCTATCTGGTAGGTGTGCTGGATTTGAGTGCATTTACAAGCTTTACTGCTCCTGTTGACCATGTATTCGTTAAAGATTACATGACTTCAGCTACATTCACATTGACAGGTACTTCTTTGCAGAACGCATACGTGACTGTACCTGACTTGCGTAGTGGTCAGCTGTCATTTGGTTTGTCAGTTGATATCGCTTGGCTGACTGGCCTGAGCTTCACTGTTGACCTTGGCACTAACTAATCTTATCTTTTCATCCCTCACGAGGAAAGCATGTTTTCCTCGTGAGGGAGAAAAATAAACCTGATTAAACAATAACTTTTTGCAGAATGATACCTTTTAGAAAGATAGGACTATTTCTGGTTGCCATGCTGGCATTTACGGCTTGCGGCCAGATTGACGACGACCTCTCTGACTGCGAAGTAACTCCAGGACCAGGTCCCGAGCCTGAACTGGAAGCTAATTTCCAAATCAATGTGATCACAAATGTGAAAACTAATGAAGTGGAAGCTGAGCTAAGCACTGTCGATAAGGAGGTGGCAGATGCCATTCGCGAGTACTTGAAGGACATCTTCGCCGAGTATGCGCACGACATTGACCTGTCTTTCTACAACACGGAAGGAGACTCCTCCCGACTCTATCACGAAAGCCATATCATGGATGCCAGAGAACGCGCTTATAAGATGCACCTGCCAGTACGTGATTATATGCATGCTTCCATGGCGAATATCGAGGATAATCCGTTGGTAGCTTCCGTAGGAGTTGAGCGTAACCATACTTTGGCTTTGAATCAAGTAAAGAAAGACACCATTGACAGCCATAACACGGGTTTATTTACTGGTCGTTTACCTATGCATTTGGTGGCTAACCAAAGCCAGACATTCGATGTGAACCTGTATATGGCTAACTGTTCTTCTGCACTGGTGGTTGATTCTACCAGCGTGAAGATAAGTAATATGCGCGCATTTGCTACTGGTTTCGCTACTGATTTCCAGATTGCCGACAGTGCGTTTGTCTATCCAGCCAAATCACCTATGGTGAAGTCGGATATGTTAAGTGTCTCAGGTAATACCAAAGAATTGGTATTCTGCAATGTAAACTTCCCATCCAAAAACCCTTACAGTTGGTTGCATGTAGGTAGCGCATCAACTCGTAATGATGTGATTGTTCAGGAAAGTGACCCACTTGAAGGCATATCAATCTGGAGATATGTGGCTTTGGTAACCCTCCCAGGTGGCAGTGTTACCAGATCTGACATTTGGGTGAAGGAGCCTTTGCTGGCTGGCGAGCTGAAAATCATCAAGGGGTATCTGGATGGACAAGGTGGTGTACATACCGACAGCGAAGCTGTGGTGGGTGTGAGCATCACTATTGACTGGAAACCTGGAGCACAATTTAATCCTGTATTTTAAGAATCAACGTGCGAACTAAATATACTTACATACTGCTTTCAACGCTGCTGGCATTCATGCTTGGGGCATGCTCTTCTGATAATGATTTTGTTGAGGAGAGGGTAACAAAAGGCAGCGAACAGACTACCATTAGTGCTGTGCCATTTGGCTTCTCAGTAGGCCATATGGGTGCAAATACCCGTATGTCTTATGAAGACACACAGCAAGATGAAAAATTCCGTGGTATAGAGTTCTTGCACATGATTCCTTTCGATGTAAGAAGGAATGACTATGCACCTGTGGGACTTGCAGATACCAGAGTTGCCAAGGCTTTATACTATAGCGACATCGACGGTGATGGCGGTAGTGCATCAACAGGTGGTGGCTTTATCTCAGATGGCAGTGCTGACAATGGTTTCTTAAATGGCGAGTGGACATTCTCTCAAACGCAGTCTCGCCTCTATAAATATATTGATGTACCCAATGGCACTCAATCATTCCTGGTTTATGGACGCAGGAAAAAACCGACGACAGGAACTATCGATCTCTTTAAATATGGTGCCTTAGTGTCAGAAGGTGTTGATGAAGGTGAGGGTACAGAACTCACCACAGCGGCAGCTATCAAATTTACGCCGCAACAGACTTGCGAGGAAACTTCGTTCCCTACAGAGGCAACTGATATCATTAACTATCTGAATTCTATACTGAATTCGTATGTAACCTACACTCAAGTTGTAGGAGTAAGTAATAATGGTAATCAACAATCTACAATAAACGTAACCAGTAGTAGGTTGTATTGGGATGGAACTGGTGAAGGGACTCAAACAAATACAAATGGAAATCGAACATCTTACCTATATTTACCGAATGGTTTGTCAACTGCATATAATAAATTCAAACAAGAATTTGATGGGATTGCTTGTTCAGCTAATGTTGTATTAACTGCAATGAATAGTTTTATCAAGACATTACCAGCTAACAATGCATATTCTAATAACAATTCGCAAAGCGGTGAATATACCGCTAATGGACATAGCCAATACGCAAGGTATAACTATGCTATCTACAACAATTTAGTTGGAGTGATTCGCGATAAAATTGGACAGCAGATGAACATTTCTGGAAATGGTGAGAATGCTACAGTCACTTATAATAGCACTTCCACTATTAAAGACTTTCCAAGCTCCAACAATCTGCCTGATATCTGCTATATTAAGTTCGTACCTAATGAACTCTTTGGTGGTGAATTCTCTTTAGTAACGGGTGATGATTTGGATGTAATAGTTGTTCCAGCCCACTACACCAGCATGGTGTACCCACCAGAGTTGTGGTACTATGCCAACAGTCCTATCAAGACTACAGAATATTTGGAAGTTGACGATAATTATATGAAGAACCTGCTTAGCACCTCAACCAGTTGGGATGCAGTATTAGCAGATCGCCACTTTACGCAAAACAAGGTTCGCAAAGGTATGACTGCCTTATTGGTAGAAAAACCCATGAACTATGCCGTAGGACGTATGGACCTGACAGTAATGGGAGGTAGTTCGAGCATTGTGGATGGGGCTAATAATTCCTTTGAAATACCCAATAATGATACCAATGAGAAATTCCCATTGACAGGTGTAATTGTTGCCAAGCAGCATCCCGTAGGCTTTAACTTCCAGCCTAACTCATCGGAAATGTTCATGGTTTACGACAAGAATGTAACTGATGGCATTTTTATCAGACAAAATGCTGAGATGGGAACCAATCATACGTTGGTATTGCCATCTGTGGATGCAACTAATGCTGATGATATAGAAAAAGTGAACATTATCTTAGAGTTCCAAAACAATAGCGGCGAAGAAATGCGTGGCACCCAAATCAGGGAAGGCGAAGAACATTGTCGTATTCCAAATGGTGCCAAGTTCTACCTTGTGGGTGAAATTGACCCTTCTTCTTCATCAGCTACAGGCACCAAACCTAAAAGAGAAGATGGAACAGATAGTAATGCCGTCTTTGTGTCTGACCATGTAACAACGGTTAAAGCCACAGTGAAGAGCTTTAAGGATGCCTACAATATAGTCCCGGACTTGACAAATGCCATGATGACGGTGTCGCTCAAGATTGAGATGAACTGGGAGCAGGCTACACCGAAGAGCTTCCTCTTTGAATAATGAATATTGTGATAAAAATATAAGAAGTTGAAGATAAAGAATTACATAGGATGGTTAGCAGTGCTGCTTGTAGTGATGGTGGCAGGTTGCAAGGATATCGGCGATGAGTTTGCCGACATCAATGATGCACGCATACATGGCAACAACAAGAAAAAAGACTTGGCACAGATTGACATCTACCTCTTTTTCCCTGAAGAACGTGCCGGCACACGTGCTGAAGAACCATTCGTCAGTCCGATAGCCATCGAGAACGAGATCAAGACACTCCAGATTTGGGTGTTCGACCATGATGATCATTCTCTTCTTGCCTATGATGAAGAAGAAAATATTATTGCTACTGGTACGCAGAAATTCTCCTTTGGCATTGAAAATGTCTCATCTAACGACGAGATATTAGCATTTGCTAATGCCCATACAAACGCCGATGTGTTTGTGGTCATCAATGGGGCAAGTCTGAATGCTAACTTCTTCAAGAAGACCACCGCATACAACGATCTGAATGGCTACAAGCTCAGTGGTAACCAATTTGGCGTAAGTTCTCCTGTTTCCGACCCAACAAACGGTCTTCCCATGTCGGGAGTGGATTACAATGCACCAATCTCCCGACAAGGTAAAATCTTTACAGTGAGACAGGGTGCGAGTATCAGTGTGGTACGTGCCGTATCAAAAGTTCGTTTCGTATTCACTCGTTCCAAGTTTATGGAAGATGAGGCTCCAGAAATTGTGGGCGTCACCTTGAATGGCAACTTGATAGCCAGTGAAGAGAATCTCTTCACCACCGCAATAGATGCAAGCAACCATGTGACTGCTGCCACCATCTCTGGTGGGTACGAAAGTGCAGCCATCAGTTATGGAGGTCTGACTACTGAAGAAATCAATTGGCATCCAGATCCACTGTCGTTGGCTTGGCCACCCACCAACTCAGAACAGACACCACAATCGTGGGAAGCTGCAATCAATAATGCCATTACAGAAGGGCAAGTTACAGAGTTCGGACGCACCTACCTGCGAGAAACCGACAAGAAGCTTGCCGGAAGCATCCAATACAAGATGAAAGTGAATGGAGTGGCGACAACAAAGACATTGAATTTTTCAATGGATGATGAAACCTACGCCCCATCCTATTTCTTCCGCAATCATACATGGACCATCGTCGGCTACTTCGTGAACGGACAATTGCAGTTGCGTGTGCTTGTACAACGTTGGTCGCATTATATTGAAACCGTAGATTTCTTGGATGAGGTGAGTGCTACCCAGGAAATTGAGTTGACAGACAATACATACGCTAACAAAGAGGATGTGTATGACAATACCACTACCCCTCCAACATACCAGCACAGCATCGTCACCATGTTACCAGGTGTAGATACAGAACTGACCTTCCAACTGGCAACGCCTGTAAACGGTTCATGGTATGCTACACTGGAAACCATTGAAGGTCCGGTGGATGCCCTTGTGTTTGCCAACGGTACCACTTTCATGTCAGGTGCCATCGGTACACGTGTCACCATGAAGATTCACGCTACGAACGCAAATCCTACACAGCGTAACAGAGCAAGACTGCACATCGTGGCACGCGACGCTTTTGAGGAACGTACGTATGAGGTGACAGAAGCTGCAGTGCGTTGGAATATTATCATCTCGCAACCGATTAACTAAAAACAGAGACTGATGAAAAAGACACTGATATATAATATGGTTTGGATGCTGCTGGCAATGATGGCTTTTGTCAGTTGCACGAGCGATGAACAGCCAGAAGCTCCCGGGCTGCCTGACAATTCGCCACGTCTGAGTATTGGTGTGAGCACGGTGAAGCAAGATGCCGATACCCGCGCCACCATCTATACGACTTCTGTGGGTGTGACAGCGCTTAACGAAAACCGTATTAACAAGCTTGATATTTACCTGTATAAGATGGAGGGTGGTAACTTCCCAACCAGTCCTTCTTTGAAACATATCACCATCAATAACATCGATGCAAACAGCACATACACGATTCCGATGCAACCTCTGACCATCTCGGAGCTGAAAGCCCTGTTAGGTGAGAACAACGTGGTGGTGGGTGCACAGTGCTACGCATACGTGATAGCAAACGCTCCAGCAAGTATCAGCAGCTATATGAGCGGTGATCACACTATTTATGAATTACAAGCCATAGAATTACCAGCTGCAACGCACACTTTCCATAATAATGCGGTGCAAAGCAACTTCGTGATGGACGGTAACAACGCTTTGACTTTGAGGGCGCAGAATGATGTATATGTATTGACAGGAGACATTAACCTCAACCGTGCAGCCAGCAAGATGGATTTAGTAATCACCGATATCTTGTCACCTGTCTATGATGAGCGTACTGGTCATCATTGGACTCCTTTAACCGATCAGGTTTACGTAGGCTTATACAATGGCGTTAAACGTGGACAGATTAACCCTGACAACTTGAGGAATGACGATAAGATTACGTTAACCAATGATGACTATTTCCATTTCTTGCCTTCAAGCAATAATTACGCAACTTCCATGCGTAAGATGAATCAGGTACAGGTGGGTACAGATGAGGATAACAATCCTATCTATCACTATGAGATGGAGGTACCTTTCTATACCTATCAATCAAACTGGACCAACGACTTGAGGCACAAACCCTATTATTCTTTGATGGTAAGGTGGCAAAGAGTGGAGGCAGATGAGGTGGATCCTAATTATCACCCCATCGTAAACACTTTCTACCAAATACCTGTGACTACTGAGAATAGCTACACGAACCGTAATGTGTATTACCGCATGGAAGCAACAGTGTCTGCCATTGGCAATACTTTGGAGGAATTGGAAGATATTACGTTACATAGTACTTTTATTGCACTCGACTGGTCGGGTAGTGATAGCCCTGTTAGAATAAACTTGCGAGAGTTGAAATACCTCTCTGTGCTTTTCAATGAATGGACACTTAACAATGAGGAATCTGGCAGTGTGGAATATGCAAGTTCACATCCAGCTACAGCTACAGTAACACAAGTAAAATATATTAACTATGCAGGAGTAAATCCAGAAACCATAACATTAAACTCCAGCCATCCATCTCAACAGTTGACATATAGTGGGAGTACATACTATAATAGACTTTCAGATTTTTCAGCATCAACAGATAATGGTGTAGTTACTTTAACACATGAGCTGAAAGAATATATGTTTTCAGAATTTGAAATCACTGTCCATGTAACTAATACAGCAGGTCTTTCTGAAGATATTGTATTCATTCAGCGCCCAGCAATTTATATAACTGGCAATAGATCTTCTGGAAATGTGTTTGTTAATGGATACAATTATAACTCTGCGTATCAATATAATGCAGGAAACTATTGGTACCCAAATATTGTTCATGTTGCTTACGATGACAGGGGACATGTTAACAACAATAATGGAGCGAATAGTTTGGGAACCATAAATGATCCACAAGGAGTAAATGGAACTGGAACTAATAACAATCCTAACAATTATATTATCACGACTTCATCTTTGGTAGGAAGTAGTCATACGAACTATTCGATTGGTGATCCTCGAAATCCCCAGGTAAATAATTTAACAAATTTAAGTAAGCTTACCCTTTATCATCCAACATTAGGTATCGATGAAACAACTAATATGGTTAGTCCTCAGTTCTTGATAGCATCATCTTATGGTGTAGTATCTAGTGCTCATTACTTTGATAAAGCTACGGCTGAGAAACGTTGTGCTTCTTATCAGGAAGACGGATATCCGGCAGGCAGATGGAGGGTCCCCACATTTGGCGAAGTTGCATATATCATGACATTGTCTGCAGATGGAGTAATACCTTCTCTGTTTAACCTTGGCAGTAATGATTTGGAAGGATACTGGTGCGCAAACGGGAAGGTAAGTGGTGATGCAAATGCTAAACCTTATTTAAGTAATGATACACAAATCACAGCTGTCCGCTGTGTTTATGACATCTGGTACTGGGGTGAGGAACATGCCACGGGCACAGCAGCTCAGAGTGCGATAAAAGGCGATAATAAGACTAATGAAGAATTAATGCCAAATTGGAATAACCCATGGTGAGACTATATAGATACATATTATTAGTTCTTGCAGCAACGCTTGCTACAGCATGCAGCAATGAGACGTTTGATGAACCAACTTCAGTAAAGAAGAATGAGGTAACTGAAGATGGTAGGGTGAATATACGCTTCAGCGTCGCCGTACCAGATAATGTAGGCGAGAAAGCTGTCACCAAGGCGATGGGAGATGGCGATAATGGAGACCAAATGACTGATGCCTATCGCAACAGCCTTGATCTTTGGCTGTTTATCTACGATGAGCAAGGCATTTTCGTAGAGGGCAGGCAGGCAATACCTGTTACCGGTAAGACTGACCAGGCAAACACTACGTATGGTGACAGAGAAACTAAATTTGACGTATCACTCAAGCCATCTAAAGCTCCAATGCACATCCACTTCATTGCCAATTATAGTGGGTCTGCTGCTTTGGCTGAATCTTTCGGTTCTGAAGTGTCTATGATGACTGCGCTCTATGTAACGGGAAATGCTGATACTTATTGGCATCGTTTGAGTGTGGCAAAGATAGATGAAGAAACCCTTTTCGAGCGTGTGCCATTGGTTAGGAATTTCGCCAAGGTTACTGTAACAAACACAGCCACAAATTTCACTTTCGAAGGATTTTACCTCTGCAACATACCGGATCGTGGCAGCGTAGTACCTTATAACGATAACATTGGTGGATTCCAGACTTTCTTTAAGCAAGAACCAAGAAAAGCATATTCGTATGATGAGCTATTGGCAGCTAATTATAAAGGCTTCTTGGCTTCGGGCATGACTTACGTCAACACTAATGTGGATAACCTACCTGCAACAGCTTTCACAACAACGGCCAAGTATCTTTATGAAACGCCGAATGGTGAAGGTACTACCAAAGGCCAAACATTCATGATTGTAAAAGGTAGATACCAAAACAACGCTTCCTCTTATTATAAAGTTGATTTTGTCATGAAAGGCAAGTATGGCTCAGAATATTATAACATTCTGCGCAACATCAACTATAGTATGGAGATTCAAAAGGTGTCAGTAAATGGCTATGCAACTCCTTTGGAAGCATACAATCATCCTGCCAGCAATAACCTCTCGGCATCTATTACGACGGAAGCAATTACTAACATGACGGATGAAGCGCAACAGCTCTTTGTAAGTGACTCTTATTTCTGTTTTACAGAGGGAGGTGAGAACTTAGAAATCTGGTTCAAGTATCAGGGTCCTTATGGGGTTTTCAGATCTCAAAGAACAGCCAACTATAGTACCAGCAACTTCATCAGGGTATATGCCACGGGCGATACGGAAGACATGTTCGCTTCTGAGCCAACCATTGAAGCCGGTTCTGCTATTGACGACTGGTTTAAGGTAAAGTTGAATCTGAAGAATCCAGGCGTAGAGCCAAAGACTGTCAATTTGCGCCTCTATGTGGATCAAGAAGTGGCAAGAGCTTATGAAGGAGCTTCCGATACCGAGCAACATTACACGATTGATGATGTATTGAGTCGAGACTTGACATTGGTGTTGCGTCAGGAATATCCGTTATATTTAGACTGTCCGCTTTCCGTAGAGGGAGGCAATGGATCTACACTAACCGTGAAAATGTTGGTGCCTACAGTAAATGAGCGTTTGTTCCCATTGACATTCTACATAGAGCCAGACTCGAAATCCATCTATCCAGATGCCAATCATACAGAACAAGTGTTGGCAGTGCGTACGGCTCCGTCAATTATTGAAGGAAAGAATGAAAAATCATTCCAATACGAAAAGATTTTGACTTGGGAAGAGTATAATGCCATTACTGAGACCAAGACCATTGATGGTGCGATCTTTAAAGTAGTACCACTCTATTTCAAGACAAATGCCAGTGTAAGTGAAACATGGGTATATGCACAAGGCACGTATTTCAGGAAAGCGAAAGACCAGTTCTCCAACTCAGCACCCGTGTTTGACGAAGAATATGCAAGCAGGGTGCTTACCACTGAGCAGTTAGGAACTCAGCAGGTTGACACCATCTTGTATAAGACTACGAATGGCACAGAACCTGTAACCATCAAGGTACATGTGACGGAAGGCGGTGTAGAAATGCCTACTCAAACAATCACAATCCCTGCAGCCGACAGAGGACAGGTACATGCTTTCTACTATCAAACAACTTCGTTCAGCTCGAACGACATTGAGGTATGGATTGAGAATGATGATGGCACACAGATTATAACTCCTACTGTAACACACAGGATGCGCCACTTGTTGACTATACCAGCCAACACCTTTGCCCCCATACTGGTGCAGCGTGATGAGCGTGATGCACGTCTTGGCGGAGGTACTCCAGGAGATGATTATGAGGTACTCGATTGGGTATATGAAGAACCGAGTGTGTATATTACCTTGAAGGATTACCAGAATGAAGAAGCGGACAACAAGGTGACATTCGATAAGCAGGAAGATGTATATGTGGTTGTGATACCTGATGGCTGGTATCGTGCCAGCTGGTTACGTATGACGGCTGATGGTATTGGAGATCAGTTTGTTTTGGATGCTGACAGGGCAAGATCGCAGCTGACTGGTAGAATGGGAATCGACTTGACAGAAGATATGTACCTGCGCTTCGTGGGTTACAATAGTGACAAACGTATTTCTGAAACTATCAAGATATCAGACCTTGTGAATGCCATTCTGAATGGCACAAACGAAGATCTGCCGTTGTACTTCGAAGATTGGCAAAGTTATCTGGAAACAACTCAACCTTGAGACTGAGACTGATAATGAAAAAGTTCTTGCTGATATGGGCATTTGTTTTGACGGCCATAGCCGCAACTGCTCAGGAACAAGATTACATGTATCCTTCAGTGTGGTCTGACAACTGGTATGTGGGTGTTCATGGCGGCATCAATTCGAAGGTGACGAATAATGATTTCCTGACAAACCTCAATTCTCATGCGGCATTGCGAATAGGACGTGACTTCAACCCTTATTTTGGATTAATGGTTGAAGGCACGCTCTTCTTCGGTGACAACAAATTTGGCTATAGTGAGCAGATCGTGAAGGCATATAATATAGACTTGCTTGGCTCTGTCAGCTTAGTGAATTTGCTGGGTGGATTTAAAGGCAAGCAACGCATATTCGAAACAAAATTCATCTTTGGTCCTGGTATGAACCATATCGTTGGTTTGGATACAGACAACAATAATGACTTGATTGCCAAGTTGGGATTCGAATTTGTATTTCACTTTGACAAAATTGCTGCATTAGAGTTTTATTTGCAACCAGCCATTAACTTCAACTTAGACCACTATTCCTCACGCACGCAGTTTAATGTGAATTATTCTGCATGGCAGCTGGCTATTGGTATCAACTATCGCTTCAAAAATAGCAATGGTACCCATTATTTCGCCCACAAGGATCCAGAAATCTATATTATTGAGCTGAATGACAGAATCAATGAACTGCGACAGCAAGTAGAAGAAAAGAAATAAAACGCTATTTCCATCCCCCTAACCTTACCCTTTGAGTATTAGAGCGAGAGAAGTCCGAGAGAAGAGCGAGAGAAATACCTGCCAGTGGTCAATCAATACAATAAGTCCCGTTCGGACAAACGAACGGGGCTGATTATTTATACCCTACCCGTTCGGACGGATTTAGATAAATCGCTCACTCCCGTTCGGACGGATTTGCAATCCGTCCGCATTAATTTTAAGGATTTGCAATCCGACAATAGTAAGCATTCGATGAATTACACATTTTTACGTTTCATATTTTATGAAATACAATCATTGTGTTGCTACCATGGCTTGGCAGGCTATTTATCCGATGATTTATATACCGCAAATCAAAGAAATGCCTGCCATCACTTGACGGAGGCTTTGCTATGGGTCGTCGCAGTATCTGCTATGACTGAACGGAATATCTCCTATCCCCCCATAGGAGATATTGCGACGAGTGATAGCAAGCATTCGGATGATTAACACGTAACGTTTCCACCACCAACAGCCATAGCTACAACACCTGGTTGCCATATCTCCTTGCCCAATGATCCGTCACTGCAAGCAATCCTTACTCCCATTTCCCTATAAGCATACCGATCTGAGTAATTGAAGTATTGCTACGGGGGTGACATCCCCCGTTCTGGCGGATTTGTAATCCGAACGAACAGAGAGAGCAGCCTCGTTCGGACGGATTTGTAATCCGTCCGCATTGATTATAAGGATTTGAAATCCGATAATATTATTTTCCGCATTACAAATGCTAATATTCATTACGTTCGGATTACAAATCCGAACGAACAGGCAAGCTTGCTTGGACTATGCCGAGCGGGAGCGATTTATCTAAATCCGAACGAACAGGCATTAGTATGTTGATGCCTTGCAATATACTAATGTAAGGGCAGCGAGATTACTACATGTAAGTTGTACCTGTATATAATAGTAACAACAGCTACAATGGATGCTGCGTTTTAGTTTTTCTGAAATAGTTTTTGTATTTCTTAAAAAAGTAGCTATATTTGCACGATAATTGATTGCATGATGAGAATAATTTCAAAGAGTACATTGGTTGATTACTACACTAAGGTGCCTCAATCGAAATCGGCACTTGAGGAATGGTATGAAAAGACGAAGAAGTCTGAGTGGACTTGCTTCGCTGACATCAAACAGACTTTTAATAGTGTTGATGCTGTTGGTAATCAACACTATGTGTTTAACATAAAGCGCAATGACTATAGGCTGGTAGTTGTAATTCAATTTACACCGAAAACAGTTTATATTAGGTTTGTGGGAACCCATAAAGAATATGACGAGATTAAGGACATTCAAAACATCTAAGATATGGCACAGATTAAAAGCGAAGCTGCTTATAGAGCAGCATTGAAGAGAATTGACGAACTGCTTCCATTGGTGAATGACGACACGCCAACGGATGACAAGAACTATCTGGAACTTGACATGATTTCAGATATGGTGGAGGAATATGAAGATATCCATTATCCCATCGGTAAACCATCATTGGTTGATATTATCAAACTTCGACTTTACGAAATGGGGATTAACCAATCAAAATTGGCAGAGATGCTTGGACTCAGCAATGCCCGTGTCAGTGAAATAATGAATGGTAAGAGTGAACCTTCTTTGAAGATTGGAAGGGAGATTAGTAAGCAATTGAATATTGACCCGGCTATCGTATTAGGTGTATAATGTTAGTTCGTTTCAACGTAAGCATTCTACAAAGTACAGATAGATAGTAACACCTATATCATGTGTGTTTCACCGGATACTTACATTACGTTTGGATTTATCTAAATCCAAACGAACAGGGAGAGCAGCTTCGTTCGGACGGATTTGCAATCCGTCCGCATTGATTATAAGGATTTGTAATCCGATAATATGTCTTTCCGCATTACAAATGCTCATATTCATTACGTTCGGATTGCAAATCCGAACGAACGGGTTGGACTATGCCGAGCGGGAGCGATTTATCTAAATCCAAACGAACGGTGGAGAACGGCGGGAAGAACGCCCCGAAGGGGCATCAAGCACATAGCCCAGGGCAACGCCCTGGGTAAGTAGTTCATAAAAAGTACGCCCTGCAGGGGCAAAAGCAATAGACGATTAATAATATAATTCTTTTGCCCTGACAGGGCGAATTGGATTGTGATAACATTATACCCAGGGCGTTGCCCTGGGCTGTTTGCTTCTGCCCCTTCGGGGCGTATCCATTCGGACAAACGAACGAGTCTGATTGCTTCTGCCCCTTCGGGGCGTGACCATTCGGACAAACAAACTAAGTTTAGATGTCCTCCTGGGCACCTCTCCACCAGTTGCCTAACTTGAGGTCCTTGATGTCGATGCTCTTCTCGCTCTTGCCCTTCAGGTGTTCGCTAAAGTAATCCACCATTTTCCAGTAGAAGTATTCGTTGAAGCCTTCGTACTGGTGACGTTTCTCAGGCAGGATGAGCATATCGAAACGCTTGCCAGCCTTGATGAGGGCATTGACCATGCGGATGGTGCCAGCAGGATGCACATTGTCGTCGATGTCGCCCGTCATAAGCAACAGATGACCTTTCAGGCGACTTGCCAGTTCCTGGTTGGCAGGGATATGGATATCGAAGTGCACCTTGCCGTTCTCGTCGATACGCTCAGTCACACCATGATATTTCTCACTCCAGCTGCGGTTATACACATTGTTGTCGTGGTTGCCGCTGCATGACACTGCCACCTTGAAGAAGTCGGGATAGGTCAGGATAGCTGCCGTACTCATGAAGCCGCCACCACTATGGCCTGTGACACCTACCTTGGTGATGTCCATCCACTTGTTCTGTGCACAGAGCTGCTCGATGGCTGCCTTGTGGTCAGCCAACGGATAGTCGCGCAGGTTCTGATAGCCGAAGTCGTGGTACCACTTCGAGCGACTGGGGTGACCTCCTCGCTGTCCCACACTGATGACGATGAAACCTGCCTGTGCCAGGCGGTCGGTACGAGGTGACACGCGGTTGTAACGCCAATACGGGCCTTCGGTTTGCGGTCCTGGATAAACATAATCCACCACAGGATAAACCATTGTGCTGTCGAAGTCGAAAGGCTTGTACATCACGCCATACAGGTCGGTAACGCCATCGGCTGCCTTTACCTTGAAAAGCTCAGGGAACTTATAACCAGCTGCAAAGAGCTGGCTGAAATCAGCCTCCTCCAAAGTCATAATCTTACGGCCCATATTGTCGAGCAGGTCGATGGCTGGCTTGGTATCCACACGAGAGTAGTTGTCAACGATATAGGCATGCTGCTCGTCCATGAATGAGGTATGGAAATAGTTGCCCGGGGTGAGCAGCTGCAAGCCTGTGCCGTCGAAGTTCACCTTATACAAATGTTCGTAATATGGAGTGGAATCGCCTGGCTCCCTGCCATTGGCACTGAAGTAAATCACTTTCTTAGCCTCATCCACGCCCTTGATTTCCTCCACATGCCAAGCACCCTTGGTGATGCGGTTGATAAGCTTGCCCGACTTGTCGTAGAGATAGAGGTGACCCCATCCGTCGCGCTCACTCCACCAGATAAAGCGGTTACCCTTGTCGATGGAGATAAGGTTGCGGGTGTCGAGGTAAGACTGTGGCATACGCTCTTCGAGGATTGGCACGAGGGCATCCTGTCCGAAAGTATAGGTACAGATATCCACCTTCTTAAAGTCACGGCTCATACGCAGGACGTAGGTCCATTCAGGGTGATTCTCCCAAGTACGCACCTCATCGGGGTCGAAGCTGTAGGCACTACCCTGCTTGCCTGTAACCACTCGCACAGACGGTTCTACCCAGTCGCCGATATTAATCTCTTTCTGAGAGCGGTTGGCGATGTCGAACACATACATGTGAGGCACTGCACCCTCTTCGCCCGGCATCTGGTATTTATAAGTCTCCAGTGTGGGGCGAGGCTCTGACATGACGTTGATAACCCAGAGGTTCTTAATCTTACGCTGGTCACTGATGGTGCTGATGAAATACTTGGAATCAGGACTCCAGTAGCCATTTGCCATCTGGCGGCGTGAAGTATCTACCTTGGGGTCGCTACCGTCGCTCACCGTCTTGCGTTCCATGGTAAAGCCAAAGTCCTTTATACCATTTTTAGAAAGTTGAATCTCGGTAATTGTGCTGTCCTTGGGGTTCTTCTGGATTCGCTCATAGTCGGCATTGCTCATCATAAAGAGGTTATACTCCTTGGCATACACCACCCACTGCTTGTCTGGACTCACATTGCCAAACTTCATGGCAGGGCGTTCTCTCTTCTCCTTGCCCAGGTTGGTGAGTTTCTGTTGCGCATACTGGTATTCATATTTCACACTATCGACGGTAAACTCGAAAGTAACATTGTCGTCTTTCAGTTTCATGCCCTGCACGGGAAGTTGCTGAGCAGTATATTTCTGCTCACTCTGCTCTGAGATCTGTGCTGCCAAATCTTCGGCACTGAACAGCACGCGTTTGGTTCGGGTGGCAGGATCTACCACATACCAGTTCTCACCTTCGCTGGTCTTGAAGTTGTACCAGAAACGCGTAGAGCCTTTGAAATAATTGGGATGAATACTGAGCGAGAAGGTTTTCTGCTCATTCTTGTCGGGAGTCCACGCGCGGGCTGCATCGTACTCCGGCAAGGTTTCGTCTTGTGCCATGAGGCACAGAGGGAAGGTTGCCAGCAAAGCAACCACCAGTAAACAGCTTTTGTAAATTTTCATTGTAAAAAATGGTATTTGTTTAAATATTAATGGTGCAAATATAAGGATAAAGGAGATAATTCGTATCTTTGCACGATGAAAAATTACGACTTGATAGCAATATTGGGCCCTACAGCAACGGGAAAGACCGCTTTGGCTGCTCATTTGGCTGACAGGTTGGGCACTGAGGTTATCTCTGCCGACTCTCGCCAGGTGTATCGACGCATGGACTTAGGTACTGGCAAAGACTTGGTGGACTATGAGGTGGACGGGCGGCATATCCCCTATCACCTGATAGACATTGCCGAGCCTGGTACCAAGTATAATGTCTTTCAGTATCAGCAGGATTTTCTGAAGGTGTATGAGGATATCACGAGTCGGGGCATGTTGCCGATAGTATGCGGAGGGTCAGGATTGTATATCGAGTCAGTGTTGCGAGGCTACAGGATGGCAGATGTGCCGGAGAACAAAGAACTGCGTCAGAGGTTGGAGGGGAAGTCGTTAGAAGAGCTGACTGAGATACTCAAATCTTATAAGACCCTGCACAACAACACCGACACAGATACTGCCAAACGTGCCATACGAGCCATAGAGATAGCGGAGTTCGGACAAAGGGAAGAGACCTCCTTCCCCGAGTTTCATTCGTTGGTGATTGGTGTGAGCATAGACCGAGAGCTGCGTAGGGAGAAGATTACGAGGCGTTTGAAGCAGCGATTGGAAGAGGGTATGGTGGATGAGGTAAGGAATCTGTTGGCAGAGGGTATCCCAGCTGAGAATTTGATATATTACGGTTTGGAGTATAAGTATCTCACGATGTATGCCACAGGGCAACTGAGTTATGATGAGATGTTCAGTCAGCTGGAGATTGCCATTCATCAGTTTGCGAAGAGACAAATGACGTGGTTCAGAGGGATGGAACGCAGAGGGGTGAATATCCATTGGATTGAGGCAACCCTGCCGATGGAAACAAAAGTAGAACAAATCATTTCATTAATGAATCATGAATAATAATCTAAATTCAATGGTCAATGATCAACCGTCACATTTTGGAGCAGCGAGAGCAGAAACGATGCTTGCATCGGTTATGCCGAGTCGCGACAAAATAGGAGCGAAGCTCAATGGTCAACCGTCAATCGTCAATCGTCAATGGTCAACGGTTAATGGTCAATCGTCAATGGTCAATGGTCAATGGTCCAACTTCTTCCTGCTGGCTGGCCCTTGTGTGATTGAGGGCGAAGAGATGGCCATGCGGATAGCGGAAAAGATAGTGGGTATCACAGAGAAGCTGCAGATACCCTATGCTTTCAAGGGTAGCTACCGCAAAGCCAACAGAAGTAGGCTGGACTCATTTACAGGTATCGGCGATGAGAAGGCTTTAAAGATTTTACGCAAAGTTAAGGAAACATTCAATATTCCTGTGGTGACGGATATCCATACGGAGCAAGAGGCAGCGATGGCTGCAGAGTATGTGGACATCTTGCAGATTCCCGCCTTTCTTTGCAGGCAGACCACCCTATTGGTAGCAGCTGCGCAGACGGGTAAGACGGTGAACATCAAGAAAGGTCAGTTTCTCTCACCCCAGGCTATGCAGTTTGCTGCACAAAAGGTAGTGGAGGCAGGTAATCCTAACGTGATGCTGACAGAGCGAGGTACCACTTTCGGCTACCAAGATTTGGTGGTGGATTTCAGAGGCATCCCACAGATGCAGGCATTCGGTTTCCCTGTGGTGCTCGACTGCACCCATTCCTTACAGCAACCCAACCAGACGAGTGGTGTGACAGGTGGTATGCCACAGCTGATCAGTACCATTGCCAAAGCAGGTATCGCCGCAGGAGCTGACGGCCTCTTCATCGAGACACACGAAGACCCCTCAGTGGCAAAGAGTGATGGCGCCAATATGCTGAAGCTCGACCTGCTGGAAGATTTGCTGACAAGGCTGGTGAGAATTAGAAAAGCAATAACCGATTAAAATATGAGAAAATTTCTGTTTAGATTCACATTGATATTGATCATGTTCATGGTCAATGGTCAATGGTCAATGGTCAATGGCCAGATGCAATTGCCACCAATACCTATTGACCCGCAAGTTCGCATCGGTCATTTGGATAATGGATTGACTTATTACATCCGTCATAACGAGAAACCAGAGAAGCGCGCGGAATTCTACATCGCACAGAAGGTGGGCTCCATACAGGAGGAGCCTCGTCAGAGAGGCTTGGCTCACTTCTTAGAACACATGGCGTTCAACGGTACAAAGAATTTCCCTGGCAACGAGCAGGGTAAGGGCATCATAGATTGGTGTGAGGCTCATGCCATCAAGTTCGGCTACGACCTGAACGCCTATACCAGTGTGGACGAAACCGTATATAACATCAGTAACATTCCTACCGATAATGCGGCAGTGCTGGACTCTTGTCTGCTGATCCTGCATGACTGGAGCAACTATGTGCTGCTGGAGGACGAGGAGATTGACAAGGAGCGTGGAGTAATCCGTGAGGAATGGCGCAGCCGTAACAGCGGACTCCTGCGCGTTTATACCGATGCGCAAGCGACTATGTATCCTGGGTCTAAGTATGCCGACTGTATGCCTATCGGCAACATCGACGTGGTGAACAATTTCCCTTATCAGGATTTGCGTGACTACTACAACCTGTGGTATCATCCTGATTTGCAGGGAGTCATTATTGTGGGCGACATCGATGTGGATGAGATGGAAGGCAAGGTGAAGAAACTCTTCAGCGAGATTCCCAAGGCAACAGGTAAGCCCGAGCGTGTTTATTATCCTGTTGCCGACAACGATGCACCTATTATATATATAGGCAACGACAAAGAGGTAAGTACCCCCAATGTGCAGATTTACTTCAAGCACGATGCTATCACGGCTGAAGAGAAGCAAAGCATGATGTACATGATGCAGTATTATATGCTGGGCATGATAAGCAACATGCTGAACGAGCGCTTCGATGAGATGACACAGCAGGCTAACCCTCCTTTCAATGGTGCCAGTGCAGAATATGGCGACTACTTCCTGAGCAAGACAAAGCAGGCTTTCAATGTGACGGTAATGACGAAGGCCGACGGCATTGAAACGGGCTTGCAGGCAGCGCTGACAGAGATTGAGCGCATGAAACGCTTCGGCTTCACGGCTTCGGAGTATGATCGTGCCCGTGCCAACTACCTGCAAATGCTGGAGTCGGCTTACAAGGAGCGCAACAATACCCAGAACGCCAGCTTCGTGAACGAATATGTGCAGCATTTCCTCAACAATGAACCTATACCAGGTATTGAGAATGAATATAACATCTTCAACCAGATTGCTCCCAATATCCCTGTAGAAGCTATCAATGCCCTTGTGCAACAGCAACTGATTCCTGACAACAACCGTGTGGTATTCATAGCCGTACCTGATAACGCTGTGGATATATGCCCCAGCAAGGAACAGGTATTGGAGATGCTGAATGGCATGAGTCAGCTGCAAGTGGAGGCATACGTAGATAATGTGTCTGACGAGCCTTTGGTAAGCGATATACCTCTGGGTGGCAAGATTGTTAAGGAAGAGACAGGTGCCTTCGGCACAACGAAGCTGACCCTGAACAACGGCGTGCAGGTATATATCAAGCGAACCGACTTCAAGGAGGATGAGATCAGGATGAGGGCAGTGAGTCCTGGCGGTACCACCCAGTTTGAGGACAAGGATAAATTAGAGATGGAGGTACTGAACGACTTGGGCACCATCGGTGGTCTGGGTAACTTCAGTCAGACCGACCTTACCAAGCAATTGGCTGGTAAGAAGGTTTCTGTAAGCGCCTCTGTCACTTCTCAGCGTGAAACCTTGGGTGGCAACAGTTCGCCTAAGGATTTCGAGACCATGCTGCAGCTGGTTTACCTGAGATTCCAGGCTCCCCGCATGGATAATGATGCTTTCGATTCTTATAAGACTCGCATGAAAGCACAGTTGGAGAATGCAAAGGCTAATCCGCTCTCTACCCTGAACGATACACTGAGTGTGATGTTATACGGACACCATCCACGCCTTGTACTGATGCAGCCTGAGATGGTTGACCAAATTAATTATCAACGTGGCTTAGAGATGTTTGCAGACCGCTATGCAGATGCCAGCGACTTTACATTCTTCTTCGTGGGTAATATTGACATCGAAGCTACGAAACCTCTGATTGCCCAGTATCTGGGTGCGCTTCCTAACAAGCAACGGCAAGAGGCTGCCATTGACAGAAAGATGGATGTATTACCTGGCGTGCGTGTAAATGAATATGCAAAGGAGTTGCAGACACCGATGGCAACTACGGTGATGATTTATACAGGTAAAACGGCATACAACTTGAAGCATAATGTGGTGATGGACTATCTGACACAGGCTCTTGATATCGTGTTTACTGAGGAGGTACGCGAGAAAGAGGGCGGTACTTACGGTGTTAGCTCTTACGGATCGCTGAATAAATATCCGCATGAGGAGGCAATGTTGCAGATTGTATATCAGACAGATCCAACGAAGAAGGATAAGCTGAATGCGCTGATTGATGAACTGGTGCAGAAGATGGCGGCTGAAGGTCCTACACCAGAGCAGATGCAGAAGATTCGCGACTATATGCTGAAGAATTATAATGACAACCAGAAGGAAAATTCGTACTGGATTAGCTCGCTGGATGAGTTCTATTATACGGGTACTGACTTCAATGCTGGTTATATTGACATGGTGAATGGTGTGACGGCAGATGATGTGAAGGCTTTTGCTTCAGATCTTATTAAGCAGGGGAATAAAGTGACCGTGGTGTTGAGTACCATTGACCATTGAGCTTCGCTCCTATTTTGTCGCGACTCGGCATAACCGATGCAAGCATCGTTTCTGCTCTCGCTGCTCCAAAATGTGAACATTGAACATTGAACATTGACCATTGAAACTTTAATATTCATGAATTTGTTTCTTGAATTACGGCGACACGACAAGCTGAGCAGTAAGCGCAGCCCGTTTTATGAGCAGAGCCAGATAACACAGTTCTTTGTCTATCTGGCAGCTGCCTTCTATGTTTGCTACCTCATCTTGTTTGGTGTGATGTTTGCTTTCATGCTGGATGGAGAGGCAGTGGAGCCTTACCACATTGTCAACAAAGGGTTGTTTATCTTCTTTGCTATCGACTTTTTGATGCGATTTGGTTTCCAGAAACTCCCTACACAGGAGTTAAAGCCATATATCTTGCTACCCATCAAGCGAAACAGGGTTATCGATGTGCTGCTGGTAAGGTCTGCGCTGAACAGCTATAACCTCTTTTGGTTGTTCTTCTTCGTGCCTTTTGCCATATTGACCGTGATGAAGTTCTACGGTCTGTGGGGCGTGATTACCTATTGTTTCGGCATCTGGCTATTAGCTGTGGCGAATAACTATTGGTATCAACTTTGCAAGATGCTGTTAGGAGAGAAAATCTGGTGGTTTTTATTGCCAGTGCTGTTCTGGGGTGCCATCATAGGTTTGGCGTTTTTGGATAAGAGTCCCATTTATGAGTTCAACCTGAACTTGGGTGAGGGTATGATAAGGGGCAATGTCCTGACGTTTATCGGTCTGCTGGCTCTGATAGCTGTGCTTTTCTTCATCAACCGTTGGCTGATTAGCAGGCTGATGTACAACGAAATGAACAAGGTGGCAGATACACAGGTGAAGCATGTGAGTGAGTATAAGTTCTTCGACAGATTTGGGGAGATTGGCGAGTATATGCGTTTGGAATTGAAGATGCTGACCCGCAACAAGGTGAGTCGCCAACAACTGATATCCATCTCTGTATTAGTGATTGTCTTCTCGCTGCTGATAAGCTTCTCCGATGTTTATGAAGGAACATTCCAGGATTTCTTGGTTATCTACAATTTTGTGATATTCGGAACAATGTTCCTGAGTATGCTGATGAGCTTTGAGGGTAATTATATTGACGGACTGATGAGTCGCAAAGAGAGTATCTATACTTTGTTGAGAGCCAAGTATTACTTATACTCAGTGGCGATGCTTATCCCGCTGCTGTTTATGCTACCAGCTGTATTTACAGGCAAAGTGTCTTTCCTAACCTGTTTAGCTTGGATGCTGTTTACCAGTGGTGCTGTGTTCTGTTGCTACTTCCAATTGGCAGTGTATAATAACCGTACGATACCGATGAACGAGAAGATGACCAACCGCAACTATGCCGGCTCAGGCAAGCAGAACATCATATCGCTGGTGGCTATGGGTGTTCCTGTGCTGATAGGTTTGGCTTTGAAAGGTGCGTTTGGTGAAACATGGATGGCTATGATTGTGATGCTGACTGGCATCGGTTTCATCGTCACCTCTAACCTATGGATTATGAATGTGTATAGACGATTCATGAAACGTAGGTATATTAATATGGAAGGATTTAGGGACTCAAGGCAGAAATGATATTCGATTGAAGATTGACTGCGTCCTATTTCGTCGCGACTCGGCATAGCTGATGCAAGCATCGCTCTGCCCTCGCTGCTCCGAAAAGTGAAGATTGACCATTGACCATTGACGATTGAACTTGTAACTTGAAACTTGTAACTTGAAACTTGAAACATTATGATAACAATAAATAATCTATTGAAGCAATTTGGTGAGAAGAGGGCTGTGGATATCGACAGCTATGTCATCAACCAGGGTGATATGCTGGGACTGGTGGGTAACAACGGTGCCGGCAAGACTACCCTTTTCCGTCTGACACTCGATCTCTTGCAAGCCGACAATGGGAATGTAACGATTGACGGCATCGACGTGAGCAAAAGTGAGGACTGGAAGAAAATCACGGGTGAGTTTATCGACGACGGTTTCCTGATAGACTACCTTACACCTGAAGAGTATTTCTATTTCATCGGTAAGATGTACGGACTGAACAAGCAGGAGGTGGATGAGCGAGTGAAACCTTTCGAGCATTTCATGAATGGCGAGGTGATTGGGCAACAGAAGTACATCCGCAACTACTCTGCTGGCAACAAACAGAAGATTGGCATCATCAGTGCCATGCTGCATCATCCTCAGTTGCTGATCCTGGATGAACCTTTCAACTTTCTGGACCCTACTTCACAATCCATCATCAAGCAGTTACTGAAGAAGTACCATGAGGAGCATAACGCTACGGTTATCATTTCGTCGCATAACCTGAACCACACAGTGGATATCTGCTCGCGCATCGCCCTGATGGAGCATGGTAAGATTATCCGTGATTTAGTGAACGAGAATAACTCTGCCGAGCAGGAACTGGAGGATTACTTCAATGCTGGTGTTGAGGAACCCACTGCAGAGGAACCCATCGAAGAGCAGCCTATTGAGGAGACTCTTGAAGAACCTGTTGAAAAGCCTGTTGTCGAAGAGGTTGAGCAACAGGCAGAAAATTCCGAAGAACCCGAATCCGACAATGTTAGATAAAAGATAGCAAGGGGGCTTGCCCCCTTGTCTTTGTCATAGTCAGATGTATATCGGCTCATGCCCCATACAACTGGTAATTAATTAGTTTAGCAAGGGGGCTCTGCCCCCTTGTCTTTACTATCACATGATGCATTCACAATGGGGCAAGCCCCATTGCTATACTAATTGACTACCAGCGACATGCTTACGGCCTTGACTCAGGAGCCACACCGAAGGTATCGGATGGATAAGCTCCCATCTCAAACTCCAAGGTGCCACCTTGCTGCAAGTCTGCAAAGTCGATATATGACTTATCATACGGCATACCATTCCAACGGACGGACTGGATGAACATATTCTCGCTACTATTGTTGTGGGCAATGATATGCAAGGTCTTATCACCCAACTTCACATCAGCAGCATTGAACAAAGGAGAGCCAAACACATATCTGCCACCTGCAGGCTCCACCTGATAGAAGCCTAAAGATGAAAGGATGTACCAAGCCGACATCTGACCCACATCCTCATTGCCACAAAGACCGTCAGGGTCTGCCTTATAGAGGGTAATCATCACCTCACGCAGACGCATAGCTGTCTTCCAAGGTTGTCCAACGTAATTATACATATAAATAGTATGGTGACTCGGCTCATTCCCATGCGCATACTGTCCAATCAAACCGCTGATATCCGGGGAAGCCTCTTCACCCAAGTCGCCTTCCACCACGAAGAGAGAGTCGAGCTTGGTGACGAATGCCTCCTCACTGCCAAAGAGGGAAACGAGTCCCTTCACATCGTGAGGCACCAACCAAGTATATTGCCAAGCATTTCCCTCGGTATAGTCATCGGCACGATGAATCACCTTGATGGGGTCGAATGGCTCTCTGAACTTTCCGTTCACATCTACAGCCCTCACAAAACCCGTCTGCGGATCAAAGTATTTTTTATAGGATTGTCCCCGTTCATAGAAATATGCGTATGCCTCCTCATCGCCCAACTTCTTCGCTGCACGAGCCAACGCATCATCTGCCAAAGCATATTCCATCGCCTTGGCTACCGTTTCGTTGGTAGGTTCCTTATCCCAAGGGATATATCCGTATTTCTTCAGCAAACCGATGGAGCGGCTATCCACCATAGCTGTCTGCTTCATAGCTTCCAACGCAGCCTTGCCATCTACATCGAAACCTTTCAACACAATGTCAGCCAACACAGGAAGAGCAGGATTGCCCACCATACAATCGGTCTCGTTAGCCATCAGGTGCCAAACTGGCAACCTACCCTGCTGTTCGCAAATCTTCAGGAAGGTCAGCGCAAAGTCACGCTGTTTGTCCGGATGGATGAGCGTTGAGAGCGGATGAGCTGCACGATAGGTGTCCCACAAAGAGAATGTAGTATAGTTCGTGAAATCTGCCTTTTCATAAACCTTATCGTCAGAGCCGCGATAGTCGCCGTTCACATCGTTGAACACAGAGGGAGCAATCATGGTATGATAGAGCGAAGTGTAGAAGATGTTTCTCGCTACTTCGTCACCAGTCTCAATCTGAATCTTACTCAACTGCTTCTCCCACTGTTCGTTTGCCTGTAGGCATACCTCATCGAAATCCCAGCCAGGATTCTCGGTCTGCAAATTTAAACGTGCATTCGCCTCACTCACGGCAGAAAGTCCTACCTTTACCATCAGAGGTTCGCTACCCGACTCAAAAGACAACACACTGCAGTTATTGTCCCCTTGCTCTAAGCTACGGATAGGCTTATTGAACTGAGCTACGAAATAAACTCGCTGGTTTACAGCCCAACCTTTGGAGAAACGATAGCCTTCAATGCTCCGGTCGCCTTGCTGACGCAAGGATGTTTCACGCACCACATCCCCACCCGTGCCATAGTCCAGGTTCACGAGCAACAGCTGTTCGCTACTTTGAGGATAGAAATAACGATGAAAGCCTGTACGAGTTGTGGCAGTTAACTCCACTTGTACGTCCGCCTCTTGGGTATGGACACTGTAATAACCCGGCTCAGCTATCTCTTCATTATGACTGAACTGATCGGTGCGCTGACTCTTATCTGCCAATGGCAGGAATGCTATATCGCCCAGGTCACCCACCCCCGTACCGCTGAGGTGCAGATGCGTAAACCCCACAAGCACAGAGTCTGAATAATGATAGCCAGAGCACCAGTCCCACCCCTGTGTTACTTGCGAAGGTCCCAATTGCACAAAGCCAAACGGCACATTAGCGCCCACGAACACATGTCCGTGTCCACCCGACCCGATAAACGGATTAACAAACTGCGTGTAGGAATTCTCCTCCTGTTCATAAACTTGACCTGAATAACAGGCAGTCAGGAGTCCTACCCCCAATAGGCATAAAACTAATTTTCTCATATCATCATTTATTAAATATTTCCAAAGTTACCTTAAAGCCGAACTGTCGCTTCTTCTGTGAGGCGAACGACATGAAAAAGCCAAAGTCGAACAGATGCGTACCAATACCATAGCCCACCTCATAGAAAGGTTTCTGGTGAGGCAGGAACAAGGTGTTGAAGTAAATGCGCTCATTCATCACATATTTCAGATACTTCGCCATGTGAGGTATCAACAGGAAGGGAGCCTGATAAGTGGCATGCAACCTTAGATACTGACGAGAGGAGTTGTAGATGTCGGGATGCAGCAGGTGGAACACCCCTCCGATATCATCGCTCCATCCGATAGGCAGGTTTTGTCGGCGGAATCGTTCGAAGTCAATGAAATACAGATGATCCTTATAGGCAAAAGTACCAGCTCCTAATCGCAGATATAACGTGCGTTGCAAACCTAAAGGCAGGTCGTCTTGGATATCCATCTCAAAGCGGTCGTACAAGGTGGAATTTTTCAATACACCATCAATGCCTTTCTCCCATTCAAAGATGATAGTAGGGTATGAAGAATGAAGGTTCACCTTACGCTTGCCATCCATATAGTAATACTGCCCAGGGGTGAACGATATCCTCATCATGGGGGCAAAGCTGTTGTAGATGCGGTTGTATTGTTCATTCCTGTTGCCTGTAGCCGCCCTGCGGTGTAGGTTCAAACCTAAGTCGAGGGCAAAACCGTTGAATATTTCCCAGCTATGCGACAATTTGATGTAGGTATGGTTAAAAAACTCCAGGTTCACCTCTGAGAGATCCACTTTCTCACCAGTAATTGACTCAATGTCTTTCAACACCTCGTTGTTATAAACCTTGTCGCCATTACCCACCTCAAAATGCCAGGAGGCGCGCTTTTCAGGCCAATAGTCAAAATAGCCCCTCACAAGCCAGTAAAAATCCCGATGCTTGAAGTTATAACCCAAGCGAGGAGTGATTTCCAGTACTTTATCATTCACCATCCTACGGGTATATCGCAAATCCATCTTGTAGGAGATGCCGTTACGATGACTATATCCCAGCAACTGTGGATTGAAGAGAGGAGAGATACGGAAATTGCCCACATCCTTTACGAAGAAACGGCTTCGGCTCACCAAAGCATCACCCACATAATCCCAGAATTGGGACTTTTTCTGCTTTTTGGCTCGGGTTGCACTGTCCTTCTGATTCTCCAGTTCCCTGTTTATATATTCCGTGTAGAGGTCTATCTCGTCAATCGAAAGAGGTATGGGGCGCCGTTGCCTGAAATACTCGAGATCTCTAATTGGTGCGGTATCATCGGCCTGCAAACTATAGTAGCGCGAGAGGTCATACTTCATCTCCTGCTGCTGTCGCAAGTCCCTCAGGTTCTGATGCGGCGCTTCATTACTGATGTCCGAGTAAGTTACCAAAGCTGAATAGTCGGCATCAATACGGTTTCCCATAAAATGGAAATATACCTCCAAATCATATTTCATAGGCAACATCTCTGTCTCGGTGTCTATCCAGCCCATAGTCACCTTGTTCTTGAAACGCAACATCTCATTGCGTCCCTCGAAATACATCTCCCTGATACTCCAGGCTCCATTGGTGATAATCACATAGCCCTCCACCAGCTGATAGCTCACCACCCGTGGTTTATAGCCCACTTTATAATGTTGCACACCCCCAACGTGGTACACTGAGTCGAGCGTATAAATATAATATTTATCACCTTTGGGTGAAAGGGGTGATATCAGCTTGTCTTGCAGCAACATGTGGTTATAGGGCGTGATGTGGAAATAGTCCGACAAGCGTCCGTCACCCTCGAAGAAGCTGTTGGTGGTACCCAGTACACCCTCTGTTCGCTGGTCATAGATATCTGGTGAGGTGAAATGTACCTGATTGAGTGTTTCGATAAAGAATCTGCGTTGTCCTTTTCGGCTAACATGAAACATACCAGGTATCTGGTGATAGAATATGTTCTTCTTACGCACATACACCTGACCCTTGATGTAAAGCTGAGCATTATACTCCCTGACCAGTCCCACACTGTCGGCTGCATGATCCACCGTCAGATGAATCAAACTGTCTGCCAGCACATCAATGGGGCGATGCCGCATGGAACGAGCCTCAGCTACCAATGGCAAGCAGGCTATCAACAACATCAACCAAGCCAAGAATCCTATTTTGTGCTCATTTTTCATAATCTAAATGACAAAAGTATAAATTAAATTTGTACTTTTGTGGCAAATTACCGTTAAAAGATAAAACGATATGTCAAAAATGAGATTTTTTGCCCTACAGGAACTGGCCAACAGGCGACCAGTGAAAGTGAATCTTCCCTCTGACAAGCTCACAGATTACTATGGTATTCATGTATTCAACCAGCAGAAGATGCAGGAGTACCTGCCCAAAGAGGCTTATCAGGCTGTGAAGGACGCTATTGAGAAAGGCAAACCCATCAGCATAGAGACAGCCGACCTGATTGCCAACGGCATGAAGAGCTGGGCGAAACAGCTGAATGTGACGCACTATACCCACTGGTTCCAGCCTCTGACAGACGGTACGGCAGAAAAGCACGACGGTTTTATCGATTTTGGCGAAGACGGTGATGTGATTGAGCGTTTCTCCGGTAAGTTGCTGATTCAGCAGGAGCCAGACGCTTCTTCTTTCCCCAGCGGAGGCATCCGCAACACTTTCGAGGCTCGCGGATATACGGCTTGGGATGTTTCCTCTCCTGCTTTTGTGGTGGACGATACCCTTTGTATCCCTACCATCTTTATCTCTTACACAGGCGAGGCTTTAGATTATAAAACTCCTTTACTGAAAGCGCTGAATGCCGTTGACAAAGCGGCTACTGCAGTTTGCAAGTTATTCGATGAGAAAGTGGAACGTGTGTATGCTAACCTGGGTTGGGAGCAGGAGTATTTCTTGGTGGACCGAGCTTTGTATGATGCCCGCCCCGACCTTTGTCTGACTGGTCGAACACTGATGGGACACTCTTCCGCTAAAGACCAGCAGTTGGATGACCACTATTTCGGATCTATCCCTGCCCGCGTGACTGCTTTCATGAAGGAATTGGAGATTGAGTGCTACAAACTGGGCATCCCTCTGAAAACGCGTCACAACGAGGTAGCTCCCAACCAGTTTGAATTGGCTCCTATCTTCGAGAATGTCAATCTTGCCAATGACCACAATCAGTTGGTGATGGACTTGATGAAACGCATTGCCGAGAAACATAAGTTTGCTGTTTTGCTCCACGAGAAGCCATTCAGCTCTGTTAACGGTTCAGGCAAACACAATAACTGGTCGCTTTGCACCAATACAGGCATCAACCTATTTGCCCCAGGTAAGAATCCACAGGGGAATATGCTGTTCCTCACATTCTTAGTGAATGTGCTGATGATGGTTTATAAGAATCAGAACTTACTGAGAGCTTCCATCATGAGTGCCACAAATAGTTATCGTCTGGGTGCCAATGAGGCTCCTCCTGCTATCTTGTCAATCTTCTTAGGCAAGCAGCTCACATCTGTGTTGGACGAATTTATGAAGCAGGATTATAGCAGTAAGAGTGATCAGGCAGCTAACTTGACACTGAAGCTGGGCATCGACCGTATTCCTGAAATCCTGTTGGATACCACCGACCGTAACCGTACTTCGCCTTTTGCCTTTACGGGCAATCGATTTGAGTTCCGCGCGGTAGGTTCATCAGCCAACTGTGCTGGAGCAATGATTGCCATCAATGCGGCTATGGCTAACCAACTACAGGAGTTTAAGGCGAATATAGACAAACTGCTGGAGGATGGCATGAGCAAAACAGAGGCTCTGTTCCACGCCCTGAAGGATGCTATCGTAGAGTCTGCCCCCATTCGTTTCGAGGGAGACGGTTATTCTGAGGAATGGAAACAAGAAGCGGCTCGAAGGGGTTTGAGCAATATCAACAGTGTGCCTCAGGCCTTGATACAGTATGAGAGTGAGCAGTCTAAAGCTGTCTTGATCGGCGAGCATATCTTCAACGCTACAGAGTTAGCAAGCCGTGTGGAGGTAGAGCTGGAGAAGTTCACGAAGAAGGTGCAGATTGAGAGCCGTGTATTGGGTGATTTGGCAATTAACCACATTGTGCCTACTGCGGTAACTTATCAGAACCGCCTCTTGGAAAACTTGCGTGGTTTGCGTGAAGTGTTTGACAATGATGAATATGAAAGGTTGAGTGCCGACCGCAAGAGCTTGATTCGTGACATCTCTTATCGGGTGACGGAGATTAAGCGATTGGTAAGGGAGATGACGGAAGCCCGCAAGAAAGCTAACCACATGGAGAATTACCAGGATCGTGCGTTTGCTTACGAACAGGATGTGAAGCCGTATTTAGAGGTGATTCGCGAACATATCGATAAATTGGAAATGGAGATTGATGATGAGATCTGGCCATTACCCAAGTATCGTGAGTTGTTGTTTACCAAGTAAGAATTTCCCTCGTCGGTTTCGACGAGGGAAATCTATTTTCTATCCTATCTTCGATATCTTCTTCAAACGTTCCTCATCAATCAGTTTGATTTTGCGTCCATCGATGGCAATCAATTTCTCTGAAGCAAACTGAGAGAGAGTGCGGATGGCATTTGAAGTTGTCATATTTGACAGATTTGCCAAATCCTCTCGCGACAGATAAATACTCAAGGTAGAGTTATCCTCCTCCAATCCATAGCTTTCCCTCAGGAAAAGCAAAGACTCTGCCAAGCGCCCACGGATATGCTTTTGAGTGAGATTCACCGTTCGCCTATCCGCCACGCCCAACGATTTGGACAAGTGACAAACGAAGAAATAAGCCAAATTGATGTTCTCCTTCACCAATTTATCGATGATATACAAAGGGATGAGACACACGACAGAAGGCTCAACCGCTGCTGCTGCATTGACATATTGCTCTTGGGCAAAGAAGGCACGAAAACCGAAATAGCCAACAGGTTTGATCATTCGCACTATCTGGCTTCTGCCTCCCACTCCTTCGCGGAAAACCTTCACCTTGCCTTTGAGCAGACAGTAAAGGTATTCGGGTGACTCATCTTCATTGTGCACAATCTCATTTTTCTTATAGGTCTGCAGCTTGAAACTGTCGGCCAGAAGCTCACGCTGAGAAGCGGTGAGCAGATCCCATAGCTCAGAAATCATTTCTGATATGTTGATATCTGACAAGTTTATCTTAGCCATTTGACGTATTGTTTAATAAGAACCTTTCTGCTTCAATAGCCGCCTTGCAGCCACTTCCTGCTGCTGTGATGGCTTGACGGTAATGAGGGTCTGCCACATCACCAGCGGCAAATACACCAGGCACATTGGTACGAGGACTGTTACCTTCTGTCACGATATAGCCAGCCTCATCTGTCTGCACATAATCCTTGAAGATGTCAGAGCTGGGCTTATGACCGATAGCGAGGAAGAATCCATCGATAGGCAGGTCGTAATGACGCTCATCGGCTTCTCCCCTACGATGTACCAGATGCACACCCTCAACGCCATTATCGCCATAGAGACCTTCAGCATTGTGCTCAAATAACACCTCAATCTTCGGGTGGTTCATCACCCTTTCTTGCATGATTTTAGAGGCACGGAGGAATGGCTTGCGAACTATCAGATAGACTTTTGCGGCCAAGCCTGCCAGGTAGGTAGCTTCCTCGCAAGCGGTATCGCCTCCACCAACCACAGCTACAGTCTTTTTGCGATAGAAGAATCCGTCGCAAGTGGCACAGGCACTTACACCCATACCCGCATACTTCTTCTCATCTTCCAAACCCAAGTATTTGGCAGCAGCACCCGTAGCGATAATCAATGTTTCAGCCTCAATTACCTTTGAGCCATCGATGGTGATTTTAAAAGGACGCTCACTTAAATCGGCCTGTGTAGCCACACCTTGACGCAAATCGGCACCGAATCGTTCTGCTTGCTGGCGCAGGTCTTCCATCAGTTGGTTGCCGTCAACTCCCTGTGGATAGCCTGGGAAGTTCTCAACTTCCGTTGTGGTGGTGAGTTGGCCACCAGGTTGCAAGCCTGCATACAGCACAGGGTTAAGGTTGGCACGTGAGGCATAGATGGCAGCCGTGTAACCCGCAGGTCCTGAGCCAATAATCAGCAATCTAACTTTTTCTGTTTGCATAACATTTTATTTATTGACCATTGACCATTGACGATTGACTATTGACAATTGACGATTGACAATTGACAATTGACGATTGACAATTGACAATTAAAGTTCAATCTCAAAGATCTTGGTTTATACTCTATCTTAGGTCTATTATTTCTACCCCTGGGTATTCTTTCTTATCAAACACAAAAGCCGATTCAGGCAGGGGCTGCTTCATCACATCAAAGTGAACAACATCAATCACCGTCACATCTCGTCCTCCTCTGCTTGCCATACTGATGCGTATGGGGTAAAGCTCTGTTTCATGAATCATCAGCACGATGCTCTGCATCTCTTCACGGGGGATGGTGGTTGTCATGATCACCTTGCGCACGCCAGGCACAGCTGTCTCTCCAAACTTGAGCTCATAGCCTTGCTCATAGAGCGACATCCAAGCGTATGGATTCAAGGTTTGCAGCTCCTCAGCCGATGGTTCCGACACACTCACCTCCTCGTTCGCCTCCACGTATGTCCATTGTGTCTTTCCATCAAACCAAGTCTTCATGCCAGCGGCCTCCAGCACGAATTTATCCCCTTGCACCAAGATACTGCCTTCAGTATCTCCGTCACCCATATATACGGTGAAGTCGATATCAACATAACCCTCAGCGAAAGCGCGTTGAGCAACCTCCTTCAACAGCTCCTCTGGAGTTTGGCAATTGACAATTGATAATTGACAATTGACAATTAGCAATAGCCCTATAAATAATAACCTTTTCAACATTCTAAATCTTTAATTCAATCATCAATTGTCAATCGTCAATGGTCAATAGTCAATAGTCAACCTCTAATCGCCATAAGTTTATCCTCCAGCGCCATCTCATCCGCACAAAGCACATCGCGAGGCTTACTGCCCTGTGCAGGACCCACAATGCCTGCCTTCTCCAATTGATCCATCAACCTGCCCGCACGATTATAGCCAATAGAGAACTTACGCTGTATCAACGAGGTTGAACCGTTCTGATGAATCACCAATAAACGAGCCGCATCTTCAAACAGGGAGTCGAGCTTGTCCATATCCACTTCGGCACCACCACCCTCTGCATCTGAATCCTCCGCCACCTCAGGCAGATAGAAAGGTACGGTATAGCTCTGCTGCTTAGCGATAAATTTCACAATGTTATCCACTTCCGGCGTGTCGATAAACGCACACTGCATACGAACAGGGTCATTACCGGAGAGGAAAAGCATATCACCCTTACCAATCAGCTGATTGGCACCTGGACGGTCAAGGATGGTGCGTGAATCTATCATAGAGGTAACACGGAATGCCACTCGAGCCGGGAAGTTCGCCTTGATGTTACCTGTAATGATATTGGTAGTTGGTCGCTGGGTAGCTATGATCATGTGAATGCCGCAGGCTCTTGCCAACTGGGCAATACGCGCAATAGGCAATTCCACTTCCCTGCCTGCAGTCATGATCAAGTCGCCAAACTCATCAATCACCACAACTATATAAGGCAAGAAGCGATGTCCCTTATTGGGATTCAGCACGCGGTTAATGAACTTCTCATTGTATTCCTTGATTGTTCGCACATGAGCATCTTTCATCAGTTCATAACGGGCATCCATTTCCACACAGAGCGAGTTGAGTGTGCGAACCACCTTCTTTACATCAGTAACGACAGGCTCAGTAGCGTCTGGTAACTCTGCCAGGAAGTGATACTCTAATTCTGAATAGATGCCAAACTCCAGTTTCTTGGGATCCACCAGCACCAACTTCAGCTCGGCAGGATGCTTCTTATAGAGTAAAGAGGTGATCATGGCATTCAAGCCCACCGACTTACCCTGACCTGTAGCGCCTGCCACCAGCAAGTGAGGCATCTTCGCCAAGTCAATCACAAACGGCTCGTTGCTGATGGTCTTACCCAGCACCATCGGCAGGTCGGCCTTGCTCTCTTGGAACGCCTTGCTGCCAATCACACTCTGGCCAGACACTATGCGAGGTTTATTGTTTGGCACCTCAATGCCAATGGTACCCTTACCTGGTATAGGCGCTATGATTCGGATGCCCAACGCCTTCAACTGCAGGGCGATATCATCTTCCAGATTTCGAATCTTGGCAATGCGGATGCCCTCCACCAAGGTAATCTCATAAAGTGTAATAGTAGGTCCCACCGTAGCCGTGATGGTTCTGATATCAATGCCGAAACTATGCAGCACATCCTCAATACGTTTCTTATTCTCCTGCTGCTCATCCATATCCACGCTCGGACCGTCATTGTCGAAATGCTTCATCAGGTCGAGAGTCGGGAATTTATAGTGCGACAAGTCCAATCTCGGGTTATAGGGTTCCAACTCCACCACTTCCTCATCTTTAGGCACTTCCACTTGGAACTTAGGGTCTAACTCTTCATCGTCATCCTCATTGTCACCATCATCTGTGTCTTTATCCTTGCCTTCCATCAGGTCACCATCCTCAGGAGTCACCACCTTGAATGTATCGTCAGGTTCCCCTAAGTCAATAACATTCGCCTTGGGATCTTCGAAAGCAGTGTCCTCTTCCTCCGTCTTTTCCCCATCCTGCTCCTTGCCTTCCTGTGGGTTGTCAGTCACATCTGTATCATCTTCTGGCTGTTCTTTCTTCTTGCGTTTCAAGTAGCTCAATGAGAACGCCTTTCGAATCCATATTACGGTTTGCGTACTGAAATACACCAACAAGCAGACGGCAGTGAAGAACAATATCATCAGCAAGCCTGGTACACCCACCTGCTGCTCCAGCCACTCGCTCACATTATATCCATGTATGCCGCCAAAATAGAAGAATGAATCCTGGTAAAAACTCTTGAACATGAAGCCCAGGAACACTGAGAGCCATATCGTCAGCAAGCTGCAACCAATGAACCATTTCCACAGCCTCACCTTCACTACGCGCATCATCTTCAATCCTGCCACCAAGAAAAACAGGGCAATCAGTAAGGTGGGCACACCAAAATAGCTGATAAAGAACTCAGCCATCTGCGCACCACGGATACCTGTTGCATTCTGCACTTCCTCCTCACCTGAGGACAACTGGTCAGCACTTATATTCTCTATTGCACTCTGATCTGCTGCCCCATTGAAAAAGTACTGCACAAACGCCAGGATGGCGAAGGCAGAAAATAACGCCAAAGCCAAACCGATGATGAAATGCAGGATATCGCTCTTTAAGAATGACTTTACTGCCTGCCATACACCTGGCTCTGATTCTTGGGGTACAGGGTTCTTAACTTTCTTAGTATCTTTTTTTTCTGTTCTCATTACCTTGCTTTCATTGTTTACCTGTGAACGCTTATGAGCACATTCACACTTTCAATTGTAAAGGTATCGCTTTTTTTTTTATCTACCAAAATAATTGCTCAAAAAATGTGTTATTTAGCAGAAAAATTAATTGTTCATACACAATATTTATTGAGCATCGCATCCTTTGGTGCACCGTGTCTTTGATACAGAAATACAGAAATACAGAATACAGTTTCTTTGGGGAGATGTATCAACGGTAAGTAAAAA
>JAGCGS010000059.1 GCA_017649485.1 Bacteroidaceae bacterium
TGCACTATTTTGTCGATGCTATTCGCACAGTCTTCATCCGAGGTGGCGACTTTCGTAGCATCTACCACCAGGTCTTTGCCCTTGCCGCTATCGCCCTGTTTATGAGTGCTTGGGCTGTGCAGAGCTATCGGAAGAATAGTTGAGAGTTTATCTGAATCAGGCTTTAATGCAACATCTGCAACTATACAACTTTTTCCATAAAATGGAAAAAAGTTTAATGGTTAGCCTTAATAATAGTAGGGCTTTCCACAAATCACCGAACAAAATCGTCTCAAATCATCGAAAAGTGTTCTAATCTATCTTGATATACAACGAGTGGATATAGTAAAGAGAAGTGCAGGCCATAAAGGTTGCAGATGCGATCGTATGCAAGGAATATCTCTCAGCAAGTGTCTTATACTACCATTCGTAAGGATATGCTTTCCAATGACGCTAATACGTTAGATGAAGATACCGTTGCAGATTATATCAAGGCATTGAAGAAGCTGTTTGTTATTGAAGATCTAGCTGCATGGAATCCTAACTTGCGTAGTAAAGCAGCGATAAGAACTAGAGATACACGCCTTTTGTCGATCCAAGTATAGGGACTGCTGTTTTAGGCCTTGGTCCAAACGACCTGGTTAATGATTTAGAATCGTTTGGTCTATTCTTTGAAGATTTGGTAGTACGCGACCTACGAGTTTATGCAGAAGTATTAGATGTCGAACTCTTCCATTATCGATATAGCAGTGGTCTTGAATGTGATACCGTTCTTCATAGGAGTAATGGTAGTTATGCTCTTTTGGAAGTAAATTAGGAGGGGAAGAGCATATAAACGATGGAGCTGCAAGTATGATTGAACTAGCCAATAGTATTGATACAGATAAAATTCATGCACCATCATTTATGGCTGTTATCGTGGCAGTTGGGCAGTATGCTTACCAACGTAAGGATGGTGTTTAAGTTATTCCAATAGGATGCCTGAAGGATTAATATCTACAACGTTTATTTACAGCTACATACAATTATCTATTTCCAGGTAGAGAGATTAATCAACCTCCCATATAATCTTTACCAACTGGTATAACAATCTAGAGCGTTCTTCAAGAGCCTCTTTATCGAAAACATTATAAGCTCTAAAAGATACGCCATATTCCTTTTTGAACTTGTCATTAAAATTCGTAAAACTAAGGTTAGAATGATAGAAATCTTCACATAAAGAATGACCCCACATAAGTCCATTGCTATATGTTTTCAATTTATCTTCATATTCCTCATTTCCTGAACTAATGTTATCAGCACCCCTTAACAGCAACAGACCACCAAGTTGATTTCTTTTCTCTTCAAATTCTTCATCACTCTGGAAATAAGAACGGTTAGTTTCATTGTGGGAAAGGATATGTTCTATATGATATCCTGTAATTCTACCAGTTTTTCTAGAAATTTCCATCACATTATCCTGCATAGAAATAGATGTCTCATTTGAAATATATTTTTCTATTCGTGCCAAGAAATAACGTAGCATTCTTGTATTCATATTGGTATAGTTCTTTTTAGCAAAACTATTGTAATCCAATAAATTCACATCGCCCTCTATCCCTCTCTTTTGTCGGATAGTTTCTCTTAATTTAGCATCAAAGATAGTACGATAAGATTCTAATTCAACATCTTTCAGTTGCTGAGTGATTCTATAGCACTTGTCTTGAAATTCATTACTATCATAAACGCCATTGAGATTCAAAAGCATCCAAAATCTATCCATTTCTACTGCTAACGTATGAATCTTTTCATCTTCCTTCGGATCATCGATAGAGCATGCAGCCAGTATACTTTGGTATTGCATAGACAAATCGTTTATCTCATTATCATATTTTAGATACTCGTCTTTGTTACTACGAATCTTAGCATACAAAGAAGTATAATAGGTTAATTCATTATCTATAAAATTCTTGATATTTTTAATATGATTGGTATCTGTCCTTCTAAAAGATAATTGTTGAGCAATATCGTTTACATCAAAAATATAGCGATGATAAAGATTACTCAAAGATGCCTCCAGCTTCGTGTTTGACGACGTCACAAATCGTGACTTCAGATAGTCACCAAAAAATGCATCTTGCATATCTTGCACTTGTAGCATCGCTTTGTCCCATTTCTCGGAAAATGACTGAGTATCATTCTTGCTAAGCAGACCTACCATTTTACCTTTCAAAATCTCGAATGGTTTCAACGCTTCTCCTCTATCGTTGATTACTTCAAACACCATTGGCGTATCATCTTTCTCCACCGATAGTTCTACCATAACCAGTTTTCTTAGGAAATACATACAGAAAGCTCTCAGTTTATTATCATCCATTTGTTTCTCATCGATAAAGTGGCTAATGTCCTTAAATCGAGCTATCAGTGTTTCCTCTGTTTTGTTCTTAAAAGTATCCTCATAATTCTTATTATCAAGAATACTCTCCATAACATTTTTTCGCTTCTCGTTATCTATACAAAAGACATTTCCCTTGAACATATCTTTAGTAAAGATGCAGTCTTTAAGCAGATCCCTTAACGTATCATCAGTAATTAGGTGATAAAGCTTTGTTGCTATTAAAGTGAGAGTTGTCAAACGTTGTTGACCATCAACTATATAAACTTTTGAATTAACTTTGTTGGTAATAAACACATTCATGTAATACCAATTATATTGTTCCAAAACTTCTTCTGTCAAATCTTCATCTTTGTGGTCTTCATATGAGATTTCAAAAGCATAAAAGATATCACGAAGCAAGACCTCAACTGTATTCTTATTCCAGATGTACTCACGCTGATAAAAATCAACATAATAAGTTTTCTTACTAAGGCAAGACTGTATAGATTGCCTTTCTGGTATTATCTCCTGTGTCATAATAGTATATATTGTATTAACTTGCCATTTTTGAGAAACAAAAAGAGTTCTCATTTACAATAAACTCAGCCCATTCTTCATCATAACAATCAAACTGCTTAACTTTCAAAAGGTCTGAGTGTAGGAGCTGCTCGTCAAATACATAAGTTGTGACATTTGGCATGCCAAATGAAAGTCTGAAGGTTGTCAGTTCTGCCATACGAAGAGCTTGCTGAGGATCAGCACTGAGATAGAAGCCTCTGCCAAAGTCTTTTCCTTTCCTGCCTTTGCTGAGGTCAATTGTTTCTATGGCCATATTCGATCCATGATAAAGCTTCATGCTAATTTCCCTCCATTTCTTTGGCAAACAGTGATTAGGTCGTCTATGGCATCATCTATGGATTGTGTATGTTCCACATCATAAAATTCGTTGAGAAAGTCGAGCCCCATGAAATTACGTAAATAGCGATATGCCTCTGCTCCTGAAAGGTTGAACTTTTCAGCGAAGGCAAGTATGCAGCAATTGAAGTATGCTATTCGGTTATGTAACTCACGATCTATCATTGATGTTCTTATTCTTCATTGCAAATATAAGGCATTTAGAGGAATAATTCAAATCTGAACAGATTTTTTTCTTGGTTGTTGCAAACACTCGGTTTGATTACTTCAAGCAAAAGGTTTTATTACTTCAAGTAAATGGACCTATTAGTCGGAGCAAATGAGCCTTTTGCTCGGAGCGGATGGGTTGCCTGCTCGGAGCGGAGCTGAGACAAGTGGAAAAGGGGATTACAAATCCCCATCTCCTTCCTGTCAGATTACAAATCTGACAGAACAAGAGGAGAGATTCTGCCTGGTTACAAATCAGACAGAACAATAGCAGAGATCTGCCTGATTACAAATCAGAAAGAACATGGTTATTCTGCCTGAATAAAAATCTTAAAGTTCAGAAGTTGGCCTTTTCATTGGTTTCAAAATGTCAAACTACCATTTTTAGGCTTATTGCTGTCTTTACTTAAACAACATAATATTGAATACCAATTAGTTAGCTTTCAATTAAATCAATGTAAAAGAATTTTCGCAAAACATGCCGACACTTCACTTTTGCTCTCTAACGTAAAGACATACAAATAGATAAGTTAGTGAAGTGTTTCGCAAACACTTCACTAACACTTCACTTTTGAAACCCTTGAAATTGGTGGTAATAATTGACGTTATGTCATTATAAAAGGCAATATAAATAGCAAAAAGAAATCAAAACACAGAGTATTCGTGCTAAACAGTCATAATTTAACACTTCCTGAAGAGTGAAGTGTTGGTGAAGTGTTTGCAAAACACTTCACTCTCGAACCACTTGATTAGCAACGGCTTATATGGCAAAAGTGAAGTATTGGCATGTTTTTGCAAAATTCTTTTCAGTTAAATATGATGAGGGGCTTTTTTAACCGTTGAAAAATAATTTGAAAATAAATCAGGTACAATGGAAAAGGTATTGCATTTTTCACTACCTTTGTAACCGCATAGCTCAAAAGGAGGCTTGTGACATCGACTGCTACTCTTTCTCCCATCCCCTTGCTTTTCTGAAATGCAAACAATTACTCATTAACCCCTTTTTACACCTTTATGGTAAAAACTCAATCAAAGGTGCAGAATGCAGTGTATCTGATAGAAAGCTTTCTGCACGAGAATTATGAGTTCCGTCACAATGTGCTCAGTGGCAAGACGGAATTCAGGAAGAAACACGAAGACGACAAAACGGAAGAATGGCGTGTCGTGACACCCGAAGTGGTGAACTCCATTGTGCGTAAAGCCAAGATGGAGAATTTGTGCAAGAACTCCCCACGCGCTGACATTGAGGAGTTTATCAATTCTGATGCGGTGACCGATTTCGATCCTATCCGTAGTTATCTGGAGCAATTGCCTGCATGGGATGACAAAAACCATGTGGCAGAACTGTTTAACCGTATTCCCGGGCTTACCAGTGAGCAACTTGCATGGTATAGTATCTGGCTCCGCTCGGCTGTGGCTCATTGGCTGAGTCTTGACAAGGTTCATGGCAATGAGGTAACCCCTGTGCTGATAGGTAGGCAAGGTTGTGGCAAGACCACCTTTGCTTTCCGTTTACTCCCTCCCGAACTGAGGATGTATTTCCTGGATCACATCAACTTCGCCAATAAGTTTGATATGGAGATGGCGCTGACTCACAATCTCTTGGTGAACATTGATGAGTTTGCCAACATGAAGGAGAGTCAGCAAGGCAAACTGAAATACACCCTCTCAAAAGCAAAGGTGAACGGGCGTCCCATCTTTGGCAAAGCCCAAGCCGACCGCAGGCGATATGCCTCATTCCTGGCTACCACCAATGATGAGCATCCCCTGTGCGACCCAACGGGAAGTCGCAGGTTCCTTTGCCTCAAGGTGGCAGACAAGAAGCTGATTGACAATGAGTCACCCATCAACTACGAGCAGCTTTTCGCACAAGTGATGTATGAGCTCAAGGAGATGCAAGCACCTTATTGGTTTAACAAAGAGGAGGAGGAGCGCATCCAGCAATTGAATCAGCCTTTTATGAAAGAGGAAAGCTTGGAGACCATGATTGGCTATTTCTATCGTGTCCCAGGAGAGCATGAAACGGGTAAGTGGCTGATGCTGAATCAGGTGATTGAGAACATGCAAAGGACTTATCCTTTGCTGAAGAACAACCAATCCACCCGAATCAAGATGGGACAGGCTCTAAGACAAATGGGGTGTGTGCCACAGGAAACGAATCGTGGCAGGAGGTATCAGCTGATTGAGAATGATGCTGCCTGAAGTAAATGCCCCCCGTTCTTTTACGGGGGGCATACTTTTTTGGGGGGTACAACTCTCACTTTACATGCTTCTTCACCAAAGCACAAGCCAACAGGGTGGCGAAGCAGCAAACCATAATCCAGATGAAGAAGCCAGTATAACCCATCTGCTCCTGCAACCAACCGGCTATCATGCCTGGCAACATCATGCCCAAAGCCATGAATGCTGTACAAATGGCATAGTGAGCAGTGGCTTGCGAGCCGCGGGAATATTGAATCAGGTAGAGCATATAGGCGGTGAAGCCAAATCCATAGCCAAACTGCTCAATACAAACAGCCAATGAAACCAGGAAAATGCTTTGAGGCTGGTAGTAACTGAGCAAAACATATACGAGGTTGGGCAACACCAAACTGAGTGCCATAGGCCACAACCAGCGTTTCAAGCCACCTTTCGAGGCACAGATTCCTCCGACAATGCCACCAATGGTAAGCCCAATGATGCCTATGGTGCCATAGACAACACCTACTTGAGAGGTTGTTAAGCCAAGTCCTCCCTTATCCAATGGGTCGAGCAGGAAAGGATTGATAATCTTCACCAACTGAGCCTCGGGCAGGCGATAGAGCAACATAAAGAGGATGGCCATCCAGGCATGTTCCTTCTTAAAGAATGAGATGAAGGTACCGAAAAACTCTTGAGCGATATTCTTGGCGTTGGTATCAGCCGATGCTTTGTCTGACAATGGACGAGGGAGGATGAAGCGATGGTAGATGAAGAAGCCAAGGAACAGAGCCGCCATCACATAGAAGGTGATGCTCCAAGCCATGTTGATAGCCATGCGGTTTTCCAACTCGCCCGCCAGGATAACCAACAATCCCTGTCCGGCTATGGTGGCAATGCGGTAGAATGTGCTTCGGATGCCCACGAAGAAAGCCTGGTCTTCTTCATTCAGAGCGAGCATGTAGAACCCATCAGCGGCAATGTCGTGGGTGGCAGAGCTGAAAGCCACCAACCAGAACATGGCGAGCGACCAGGCGAAGAACGAACTGACTGGCAGGGTGAAAGCTACTCCCGCAAAGCCTGCGCCAATGAGCAATTGCATGGCGGTAATCCACCAGCGTTTAGTCTTGAAGAGATCTACGAAGGGACTCCAAAACGGCTTGATAACCCAAGGCAGGTAGAGCCATGAGGTATAAAGGGCAATGTCTGTATTGGAGATGCCCAACTTTTTATACATGATGACTGAGATGGTCATTACTGCCACATAGGGCAAACCCTCTGCTAAATACAAGGTTGGTATCCATGACCAGCCTTTCGACCGACCATTGACCGTTGATGATTGACCATTGACCATTGACTGTTGACCATTATTTCCCATTTCTCTTTAAACTTTAAACTTTGAACTTTGAACTTTAAACTAATTGCTAGTACATTCTTTCCACCTTTGCGCCTTTGTAATAGTGCAAAAGTATTTCCTTATATTTATAACCCTGCTCACCCATTACAGCAGCTCCAATCTGGCAGAGGCCAACACCATGACCCCAACCAGAGCCATGAAGTACAAACTGTTGGGGCACATCGCCTTGACCTTGTTTCTCAACCGTGAATGCCGAGCTGAACAGGTGGGATTTCGACAAAGTCTTGCGAATCTCCAGTTCTTTGCCGATAATCAGGCTGCGCAGGCTCCCCACAATCTTCAGTCGATAGATGCGCCCACTTGTTCCTCGAGCCAATGGCTCTAAGTCGATGATATCACCCAAGTCAATACCTGTGTTGGCAAGAATTAAATCATGCAACTCCTGCTGGGTATAGGTTACTGTCCAACGATAGAAATCGGTGGTTTGCTGATCGTAGTTCACCATCACTTGGTTCACAATGTTTTGGTCGGCCATACCACAGAAAGGATCAGCAACGCTGGTGAGGTAAGGATAGTTTTTATCCTCCCAACAGGTGCTGAACAACTCTGTCTGTCCTCCACAACACTTGGAGAAGCGAGTGTCGCAGATCTCGCCATTATAGATAAGAATTTCTCCGCGAGTTTGTTCCACAGCTATTTGAGCGTTAGGAGAGGTAACTTTGCTAAGACCTTGATAACGCTGACAATGGTCGTCGGCACACACATCATAATGCTGATGGGCAGAACGGTTGTACCACCTCACAATCTCATCGTCAGTTACTGAGCCACAAGGCTGGTTGTCGTTGAATTGTTGAGAGGTGAGCTGAGCCAGGAGCCAGCTTCGAGAGATAACAGCATGAGCCTTCAGCAATTCCAAAGAAGCTGTGGCACTCATCTCACTGGCAATAACACTGGTGAGGTAACGCTCTGTGCTGATGCGATTGATGGCGGTGATGTTCTCTCCTTCCACAATGAATCGCAAGGCACCTTGAAAACTCTGGTTCTCATGTTGTTGCCAATGGAAGTGCTTGCCAATCATCACATTGTGCAACTCAAAGAGATTCTTTTCTGGAGCATCGGTGGGGATGAACAGCAATTCTTTGAAATGGTTACCTTTCCATAGCACCATACCATTGTCCCAACAAACTTGCTGCTCACCTTCTACTATTTTCTGGGTTGGTACAGGGTTGCCTTTGGGAGTTACCACATGATAGATACCATTCAGTATGAACGATATCTCATGGCTCGACAATAATCCTACTTGAATCTCAGGTTCTACCATGTATATTGTTTTTAAAAGTTTCTATTTCGGGTTCTTGCCAGCAAACCTCACGAATGATACCCTCTAATAGGGTACTGTCAATCCGTTCAAAATCTTGCTCTCTGGCAGTAATGAATACCCCACCTATGTCAACAGAAGCAGGGCTTACAAGCATCTGCTCATCACCTGTGGCGAAATAGCAGGCAGGGCGATGTTTGGTGCGTGTGAAGATAAAGGTAAACCATTGCTGGTTCTCAAAGTAGCACAAAACATTGACCATGGGTTTGGGCAATGCTTGAAGTATCAGATTAAACAACGAAACCGCATCATGCTCATCCTCAGCAATCATCAATAAGGTATTGCGAGGGTCGGCAGACATCAGATGAAGACGAGCTTGGCCAACCACTGCCAGGTGTTCTCCTATACGATCTTGCCATTCTTCCTCAATGGGCATAAATCGACGCGATCCGGCTTGGAAGTGCATGTGGTCAGGCGCTGAGGCTCCACATTGCGGTCCATTATAAAATAAGGTGTAGGCAGGCAAGTCTTTTGCCAAAGCCAACATATCGGCAAACCTGCCTTTGATGGTTTGAGGTATATGTTCGTAAGTAGGGATGGTGAGATGCTGGGGGAAAATGGGGAAAGGGTTCTCCAGCAACTCGTACTTGCCTCGCCAATCGATGCTTTCCTGCTCAGGAGGTCTGTTCTCCTTGCATAGAAAACAAGGTCGCTTGGCGATGCTGGTAGCATCTACTTTCGCGGCAGAAGAGCGAATGCGAGCCTTATTGAATTGGACATGAAATGTGGAACATGGCTTATCGCCTATGCTCAGTGTCTTAGTCTTTATGTCATTATCTGTCTTCATCAAATGCCTAATCTTCAATCTTCAATGGTCAATCTTGCCTGTAATTCCCAAGTTCTGATTCGGTCTTTGTAAAGGTTGTTGGCATTTACTTGGAAAGGATTGAGGGCGGCATCGGAGTTGCCACTCCAACGACGGCACAAATACACCACATCATAGACGCGTCCTATCTGATAATGCCTACTGATAGCCAATCCTACTGCATAATCCTCACCATAGCTTGTGTTAGGGAAACCTATCTGTCTGATGACAGGCGTAAAGAAAGCTCGTGGAGCACCTAAACCGTTGATGCGTAAGGCATTGTTCCGTCCATTCTCTGGTGTCCATTCGCGATGGTCGATGATGCCTGGTGGCAAGGTGTTCAGGTCGAAATCCGTCATGCGATAGGTTCCTACCACCATTGCACATTGCTGTTCATAGAAGGCGTTCACCATCTTGCTAAGCGTATGGGCATCGCTATAGAGGTCGTCGCTATCCAACTGAATTGCAAACTTGCCACACATAGGATGATAGATACCTATGTTCCAACATCCGCCAATACCCAAGTCGTTGCGTTCAGGCTTCACATGTATCACTCGCTTATCCTTTGCCAGGCTTTCAATCAGCTCTGTAGTACCATCTGTAGAGTGGTTATCCACCACAATCACATTGAATGGGAAAGTGGTTTCCTGCTGCAACACCGATTGAATAGCATCGGCGATGGTCTTTACTCGGTTTTTTACAGGGATAATCACAGATGCCTCAAAAGCAAATGCTTCTGCACTGAAATCCACTGACTTAAAATCAGTAGGCAGATATCCACCTATTTCTTTCAGATGTTCAGTACAAGCCTGTTCCATTTCAATCTGACGCTCCCTGTTGCGAGGATCCACATAGTCAAACTGTTTCTGACCACTCAATCGCAAGTCGCGTTCCTGCTCTGTATAGAGATATTCATTGATGTGTACAAACTCGTATTTTTGCGAGAGCTTCAACCGCAAGTCATAAAAACCAGCATAACGATAGTTGGCTTTCATGCGACTTACCGCCTCTTTCAAGGCAGAAGTACGAAACATCACTACAGCTCCAAAATCAAAATCGTCACGTAAAGAGCCTGGTTGATAATCGATAACAGGCGATTGCTCAATGCGACCTTCTTTGCAGACATACCTGTCGGCATAAACCATAGCGGCACCTGTGCTATCCATCACCTGCCTCATGCGTTCTTCTGCCAGATAGCCCCACACCACTTCTGTATCCTTGATGTAGAGTAGGGTATAGTTGCCTGTAGCTTCCTCAGCTATCTTTTTTATCTCTGCAGAAGATGAAGCGTTAAATAAAATCTTTCTCATCATTTTTTCTTTATCAAACATAAACCAATGAACGTAAACAACGCGTTCATTATCAGTATCTCATAGCTGAATTGATAGCCGTTGAACCAAGCTACCGAATTCTTATCGAGCACAAAGCACAATAGCGGCGCCAAGATAGCTACAAACGGAATTAGCTTGTCGCGAACCTTCCACTTGGTGAGGATACCAAAGGCGAACATACCCAAGATAGGACCATAGGTATAGCTCGCCAAGATATATACGGCATCAATCACACTGGTGTTATTCAATAAGTTAAACACTACGATACTGATGCCCATCACTATCGCCATACCAATGTGTACTCGCTGTCTGGTTTGCTTTACCTCATCCTCAGCCTTGCCTTTAATGCCTAAGATATCGACAGTAAATGAGGTGGTTAGTGCCGTCAAGGCAGAGCCAGCGGCAGAGTAGGCCGATGAAGTGAGTCCAATGATAAAGAGGATGCCTACGATGATAGGCAGATAGCCTCCTGTTGCCACAATAGTAAATAAGGTGTCGCTCTTCTCTACCACAATGCCTTGACGTTCTACAAAGATATAAAGCAGGGCACCCAGCATCAGGAAGATGGATATCACCACAAACTGTAACAACATGCTCACCACCATGTTCATCTGGCTCTCTTTCGAGTTGCGGCAACTCAGGTTGCGTTGCATCATGTCCTGATCAAGCCCATTCATGGCGATTTGGGTAAACACACCAGCCAAGAACTGTTTCCAGAAAAATTGGCGACTGTTCACATCATCGAAGAAAAAAACACGACTCAGACGGTCATCACCAATAGCTGCCATCATCGAACCCCAATCCATATTCAAGCTCTTTGCGATGAACCAAATACATAACACCACAGAAACAATCAGGCAAAACGTCTTCAATGAGTCTGTCCAGATGAGGCTTTTCACACCTCCTTTGTAGGTATAGAGCCACACTATCAATATAGATGTGATTACGTTCAGTATGAAAGGCAGATGTAAAGGCTCAAAGATGAGTAATTGGAAGGTGAGGCACACCAAGTATAGTCGTACAGCAGATCCCAACATCTTGGAAATGAAGAAGAACCAGGCTCCTGTATGGTAAGAGCTGATACCCAAGCGTTGCTCCAGGAACTGATAGACACTCACCAGTTGCATGCGGTAAAAAAGGGGTGTCAGCACGAGAGCTATCACCAACTGGCCAGCCATAAAGCCCATGACGAGTTGCAGGTAACCAAACTGGGAAGCTCCCACCATACCTGGCACAGATACATAGGTTACACCAGAGATGCTGGCGCCTATCATGGCAAATGCCACCATATACCATTTAGATTGCTTGCCTCCTTGGAAAAAGCCAGCATTGTCAGCTTTGTGCCCAGCCCAGTAGGATACGCCGAATAAAACGGCAAAGTAGGCTGCTACCGTGATAATTACTATGAAAGGTGTCATACAAAATCTATAGTTTGATGACAAAGATAGTGTTTTTTCTGCTTTTTAAGCAAGTAGCCCGCTTTTTTTTCGAACGAAATGTTATCCCGCCCAGTCTTCCCTATCCAAGTTGCGGTAGCTGATGGCTTCAGAGATGTGATAAGGACGGATTTCGGCACTACCCTCTAAGTCGGCTATGGTGCGAGATACCTTTAAAATGCGGTCATAGGCTCGGGCGCTGAGGTTCAGTCGGAGCATAGCTGAACGAAGCAAGGCAAGTCCTTCGTCATCAAGATGAGCATAGAGCTGTAGCAGTTTGGGAGTCATCTGTGCATTACAGTGTATCCCAGGTGTATGCCTGTAACGCTCCTCCTGAATCTTGCGGGCTTTAATGACTCGTTCACGAATCACTTGGCTTGGCTCACCAGTACGCTTTGACGAGAGCTCATCGAAGGGTACAGGAGCCACCTCGATTTGGAGGTCTATCCTGTCCATCAAAGGACCAGAAATGCGACTCAAGTATTTCTGCACTTGCCCAGGTGAGCAGACGCAAGGATGTGTAGGGTGATTGTAGTAACCGCAAGGACAGGGATTCATGGCTGTTACGAACATAAAGCTGGCTGGATACTCTACATTTGAACGTACTCGACTGATGCTGATACGCCTGTCTTCCAAAGGTTGACGCAATACTTCCAGCACATCTCTTCGAAATTCTGGCAATTCGTCAAGAAAGAGGATACCATTATGGGCAAGACTGATTTCACCTGGTTGGGGAAAGCTTCCTCCTCCAGTCATAGCAACATTCGAAATGGTGTGGTGTGGATTGCGGAAGGGACGATGATAGATTAAGCCGCTTTCCTTGCCCAACTTGCCTGCTACCGAATGTATCTTGGTGGTTTCCAAACTTTCTGCCAACGATAATGGAGGCAAAATTGAAGGCAAGCGTTTAGCCAACATCGATTTACCACTGCCAGGGCTACCTATCAGAAGCAAGTTATGACTACCTGCAGCAGCTATCTCCATAGCACGTTTTACATGCTCTTGCCCTTTAACATCGGCAAAGTCTGATTCAAATTCCAACTGGTGGCTGAAGAATTCCTCACGAGTATTAACAATGGTAGGTTCAATGCTCTTTTCGCCCATAAAGAAATCAACCACCTGTTTCAGGTTCTCGGCACCATAAACAATGAGGTTGTTTACCACTGCTGACTCACGCGCATTCTGTTGAGGTACAATCATACCCTTGAAACCCAGTTCACGGGCTTTGATGGCGATAGGCAAGGCACCTCGGATGGGCATCAGTGTACCATCCAAACTGAGCTCTCCCATTAATAAGTAATTGCCTATCTGGTCAGAAGGCAATAACTCAGAAGCTGCCAAGATACCAATGGCAAGTGGCAGGTCGTAGGCTGAGCCCTCCTTGCGGATGTCGGCTGGTGCCATATTGATTAAGATGTCGGAAGAGGGTACCTTGAGGTTCAATACTCGGAAAGCTGTTGTCACTCGTTGACGACTCTCACGAACGGCTGAGTCGGGGAGTCCAACCATATTAAAATCACATCCTTTCTGACTGTTCACTTCAATGGTGATCAGCGTAGCGTCAATGCCTAAAAGGGCTGCAGCGAAAACTTTAGTCAGCATGTTATGAATGTTTTAAATGATTCTTATTTATTTCTTTTTATTTTTCTTTTCTTGCTCCTGGAGTTCCTTTAGCTCTTTCAGCTTGTCCTCCAGTTGCTCTTTCGTTAAGTTATATGCCGAAATTTTACCTTCTGGCGTAATCAACACATTGGCAGGTAGATACCTCAAGTTAAAGATGTTGACGGTTTCAGTAAGCCATCCTTTGGCATCGCAAACTTGTTCCCAAGCCAAAGTATCTTTATCTACCGCTTTTTTCCATTGTTGACGGTCGATGTCTAATGAGATGCCTAACATGCCTATGTTTTCCAACTTTTCTTTCTTGATTTTTTCATACAATGGCTTATAAATGGTGCGGTTACGTTGATTGCTGGTTTCGTTCCACGAAGCCCAGAAGTTGATAAACAACCACTTCCTATTGAAATCAGTGCGTGACACCCACCTGTTTTGCAGGTTCCTCACGCGGAAATAAGGTACCTGTAAACCTGTGTCAGCCCTCACCTCTGTCGTTAGTTGCAAATTGAGGTTGATGTATTGCGGATGGCGCTTCAGATCTTCGTCGAACTTATCCAGCAATGGTCTCATCAGTCTTCTGTCGTTCTCATTAGCTTCAGAGAGATATTGGTTAATCAGGTAGAAACCAACAGGTGAGGTTGGGTTATGGGTGATGAAGGTATCAATAGCAGCTACTGTAAGTAAAGAATCATTCTCCTTCTTAAATTGCATCAGCAGATGATTCTCAGCCTTGTCATCTATCTGTAAATCTGCAAGCGAAGCCGTATCGCCCTTGATCTTGATTTGACTTCGTTTGCTCAGAAAGAGAGGTACTCTTAATCCGTCTTTGAACATCATCCAAGCCTGTGCTACTGTATCAACAGGGATGAATCGTTTGAATTTGTCTTTCTGAACATAGATGGTATCTACCTTGTCGAACATCTGGTCAGCACCATATATAATAATAGTATCGTTGCCCAAGCCCTTGATGGTACCAGTCACACGAGCACGATTGCCTTGTTCTTCACCACAGGAGATGAAGAAAAGTGCCATCAGCAGGTATGTCAACAAGCGTTTCGTCATAAGGGACTTCAAATATTCGGCTTCAAAAGTAGTGCTTTTTTAGCGAACTAAAAAACAAATGCCTGACAAGTTTTTATGTCAAGCATTTGTTTTCCATCAAAAAGCCTCATTTTTCTATCTTACAATACTGGTGAAATCTGCATTGGAGAAGTATTTGCTAAACTCCAAGTCAGCAACAGCCAACTGCTTCAGCGAAGGTTCCTTGCTCACCGCATTACGCAAATTAGTAGTTACCATCTCCAAGTTATTCGTACGAGCACCCACAATTGCTTTCAGATAATCGGTATAAGCATCTGGGCGTTCCACAGCATCGAGCGTGTTACGAGCCTTGTTATAATCCTTTGCTAAAATCTGAGCCAATGCAGCACTGTTAGTTTTGGCATCGCCGAAAGCATTTACGGCACGGTCATACTGACCTTGTGCCACATACAGGTTGCCCATCGTCTCGCTCAACTCTTTGGCACCTGATGCCTTACCCAAGTATTGCTCAGCAGTTGCCTTATCTCCCTTGGCCAATGCCACCAATGCCAGGTTATTGTTCACTTCGGGGGCATCCTGAATAGTTGCTGCACGCTTGAACAGCGTTTCTGCTTTATTCAAATCTCCTGCCTCATAAGCTAATTTACCCAAGTTGTTGTAAGCACGGAAATCGTTGGGGTACAACTGTGTAGCCTGAGTATAGATGGCTTCTTGCTCACTGAAGTTATTGGTTAATGTTGCGGCATAGAGCAATTCTTCAATTGTCAGTGATCGTGCATTATTCTGAGCCAAAGTAGCAATCTCCTCATCACTCTTACCTATAATCTCATAATTCAAGGTGAGACGAGAACGGCGCAACTGAGGCAGGATCTCATCTGCCAATGTACGATATACAGATGAGATGTTCTTGATTTCTCGTTCACGTTGCTCTGGGTCAGAATACATTGACAGCACACGCAATATCAAATCTTTGTCTTGGATGTTCGACTTTGAAACCAACTCCTGGAAGCCTTCCCAATCTTGGGCAGTATAGCGAGTGTCGATATCTGCGTCAATGTTATTCTTTTTCAAGTTCTTCTCAATCAACGTAGCTGTATTGTCTTGGCGTTTTTCTGCCAGTCCTTTGTTCAAGTTCACACCACCATCTGGAGAAGCATAGGCAGAAATCTCGATGTTACTGATACGTTGGTTAGATGTGCCATCCACATTCTTTACTTCATTAGTAAAGTTATTGGCTGCTCCCATCTGGTTAGAGCGAATGTTAGCCTGCTGAATCAAGAACATAATCTGCTCCTCTCGCTTGTCCTTGATGATGCGTTGAAAAGCGTCTGCACCCAATGATACATGAGCATTTTCCAAAGTCTGGTTCAACAGCTCGGAGGTGGCAATCACACCATCTGCCACCTTCACAGAAGGGATGTTGAATATCTTACTGCCTATTCGCACCAAAAAATCCAGGTACAACTCGCTCTTTGCCATCTCTGGACGATAGTCGAAAGAGGTGCGGAGAGTATAGTTGCCACCCATCTGGTAAGAGATGGTTTGGTTGTTAGCTTCCACCTTTTCACCTTGGAAGGTAGCAGGCTGCCCTTTCGCTTCTCCTCCTTGCCAACGCAATACAGGAGTCACTTCCACAATGGCTTTTTTATTGAAGTACTTTTCGGGAAATCTACCATTGATGGTGGCAGGTACCTTGCCACCAACAGCTTCTAACACCTGTGGTGTTACATTAAAATATTCGGGAGATAGTTCACCCATTTTGCTGGCGCAAGAAGTCAACATCGCCAGCATCATCATTACAATTGGAAAGCAAAATCTTCTCATAATTATTTTATTTTAGTATTTGCACTTGCACAAAGATAGTCAACAAAAGTGTAATACGCACACAGATTGCAATATTTTATAGCTGATTAACTTATTTTTTCTCACGATAACGGATATTGCGGGGATGATGTTCAATGATTTCAGCACGCAACATAGTCCTGTCGATGTGGGTATAAATCTCTGTGGTGGCAATGGACTCATGCCCCAACATGGCTTGGATAGCTCGTAGGTTTGCGCCACCCTCCAACAGATGGGTAGCAAACGAATGACGAAAGGTATGAGGACTGATGGTTTTTTGGATGCCTGCTTTCTGTGCCAACTCCTTGATAAGGTGGAACACCATGATGCGGGATATGTTCTTCCCCCAACGTGCTAAGAACACAAAGTCTTCATAACCAGATTTTATGCGTCCGTTGATTCGGTCTTCCAACCAACTATATATCTCGTTGATGGCTCGTTGGCTGATGGGTACCAGTCTTTGCTTGCTGCCCTTACCTTCCACCTTGATAAAGCCTTCGTCGAGGTAAAGGTCTGATAGTTTGAGGTTGCAGAGTTCACTTACGCGCAACCCACAACTATAGAGCGTTTCCAATATGGCGCGGTTGCGTTGCCCCTCATCCTTGCTCATATCTACCGAAGCGATGATAAGATCGATTTCTTCTACAGTAAGCACTTCAGGTATCTTAAATCCAATTTTAGGTCCTTCCAACAACTCTGCAGGGTCATCTGTACGATAGTCGGCTATCACCAAGAACTTGAAAAAAGACTTTACGCCACTCAGTACACGTGCTTGAGAGCGAGGATGGATGCCAATATCGTGCAGACCTGCCATGAAGTGTTGCAGGTCACCCAACTTGACATCCAAGATATCGATGTCTTCTGTATCGAGATAGTTCAGCAGCTTCTCTAAGTCGGTCAGATAAGCGTCATAAGTATTCGGTGAGAGGTTTTTCTCCAGCTTCAGGTATTGGGTATATTCCTTAATGATGGCAGCTCTACCACGAATCTTCTCCGGTATTTTTGCTGATTTCTTCATGAAATTATATATCTTTAAATAAGATAAGCTGCGTCTCAACATAAAAAAATAAACAAGTTTATTTTGTTCTGTTTTCGACTTGCATTATCTTTGCAGCAAAGTTAATAAAAAATACGCAATGAAGATACAAATTATCAACGGACCTAACATTAATTTGTTAGGGAAGCGAGAGCCTGGCATCTATGGAAGCGAGTCATTTGATGACTATCTGCAACAGTTGAAGCTGCGTTATCCGCAAGTAGAGATCGCTTATTATCAGTCGAATCACGAAGGTGACCTGATAGACAAACTGCATGAGGTAGGCTTCGATTATGATGGTATTATCCTCAACGCTGGTGCCTACACCCATACGTCCATCGCCCTACAAGATGCTATCCGTGCCATCAAGGCTCCAGTGATAGAGGTGCATATTAGTAATGTACATGCACGCGAAGATTTCCGCCACAAGTCTATGATTTCTTGTGCCTGCAAGGGCGTTATCCTGGGCTTTGGCCTTGATTCCTACCGATTGGCATTAGAGGCTTTAATTGATTGACTATTGACTATTGACCTTTGACCTTTGGATATTGAGAGTTATATAAAGCAGCATATCGATGCTGAGGGGGAGTATCTGAATAAGTTGTATAGGGCAACGCATTTGCAGTTGCTCTATCCCCAGATGGCGTCGGGACATCTGCAGGGTCGTATCCTGAAGATGCTCACTCACATGATACGGCCTAAGAACGTTTTGGAGATAGGTACCTATAGTGGGTACTCAGCCCTTTGTATGGCAGAGGGTCTGCCAGCTGAGGGAAAGATTTATACCATCGAGATTAACGATGAGCAGGAGGAATTTACTCGTCCTTGGTTCGAAAACTCACCTTATGCTGACCAAATTGAGTTTATTATCGGTGATGCGATGCTGTTGGTGCCTACTTTGGGTATAGATTTTGACATGGCTTTCATCGATGGCGATAAACGTAAGTACATGGAGTTTTATGAACTGGTGCTGGCTTATTTGAATCCCGGGGGATATATTCTGGCAGATAATACGTTGTGGGGTGGTCATGTAACTGATGAGCAGGTGAGGGAAAGTGACCTGCAGACGCAGGGTATTCTGCATTTCAACGACTTTGTGGCTGCTGATGAACGTGTTGAGAAGGTAATTCTGCCGCTGCGTGACGGGTTGACGATTATAAGGAAAAAAGACTGATGAGAAAGATAATCACCGTCATATTGGTTGTGCTTTTTGTGGGACTTGCCATTCTCTGCTATCTACGTTGGGACGTTTGGTTTGGCAATCTGCCTGAGGAACCTTACACCACAGCCAATGTGCCTCACCGCATTCTCCTGACCTTCGGTGATGATGGTGCTAATAGCCGGAATGTAAGCTGGGTCAGTGGTGAAACCTTGCAATCTTCTTTCCTACAACTGGCAGATGAACAAGATACTTTACAAGTATCAGCAGATGGTGAAGTCTTTGCATCGAGAGCAGGTCAAGCCGCTTACTATGTGGCACGACTCAACAACCTAAAGCCTCATCAACTTTACAACTATCGTGTCTGTACAGGTGGGCGATACTCAGATTGGCATCATTTTAGCCTCTCAGACTTACGCCAAACCACCTTTCTCTATGTGGGCGATGTACAAGATACCATTGCTGGTATAGCCAACCAATTGCTTAAAGCAGCCTTCCGTCACCACCCTGAAGCACAATTCTTGGTTTGCGGAGGTGACCTCACAGAACGTCCTACGGATGCTTATTGGCAAGAAACTTTCGATGGATTGGATTCTATCGGACAATCCTTGCCTATCTTGACAGTTACAGGCAATCATGATTACCTCAAGGGCTTGATATATAGTTTAGAGCGCAGATTTTCTCTCATCCATTCTTATTTCCTCAACTCGATGGTGGGTGAGAACCAAGTTTATACTATGCGGATGAATGATGTGCAGTTATTCCTCCTTGATAGCAACCGTGAGTTTTTCTATCTGTTTACCCAAAGGCAATGGCTCAAGAAACAGCTGGAGGCGAGTGATGCCAAGTGGAAGATTGTAGTACTGCATCATCCGCTCTATTCCATCCGTAGCAAGAATAACAACTTGATTCAGCGTTGGATGTTCGATGACCTGATTCGTGAATATGGTGTAGATCTGGTGCTGCAAGCCCATGAGCATGCCTATGCCCGCATGACAAACCATGATGAAAAGCTGATGATTCCCACAACACCTGTCTATACAGTCAGTCACTTGTCACCCAAGAACTACCGTATTGAGTTCAGCAGTTTGTTCGATAAATTTGGTTCTGGCAGTAGGTATTACCAAAAGATAAAAACGTCTGGCGATGACTTGATACTTACAGCCTATGATGCTATGACGCAGGCACTCTATGACTCTGTTGTTATAAGCAAGTCAAGCGTAATGGATTATGGTCTGAATATCCCCGAGGTTATTGAGTTTACCCCCGTTCCTGGCAACAAGAAAGATGCTCAATTTGCTGAACGGATTGAAGCTTACAAACAGGCTAAGGGCATTAATTAACAGATTATGAAACTAAAGAAGACAGAAATATCGAGTGTATTTGCTTTCATCTGCAACATGCTGATGGTTTACCTTGCTTACGCAATATGCCGCTTCGCCTATTTATTGGTAAACTGGTCGGCTTTCTCCGAAGGCTTAGGTGCACTTTCATGGGCCACTGTCCTCAAAGGATGCTGGATGTTCGACACTTCCGCCATCATCTATACCAACCTGCTCTTTGCGTTGCTCATGCTGCTGCCCTGTCACCTGAAGGAAAAGGATGGGTGGCAAACCTTTGCCAAGTGGGTGTTTGTAGTTGTCAATAGCCTCGCTATAGTGGTTAACCTGGCAGATGTTGTCTATTTCCAATACACAGGTCGCCGCACCACTGCTTCCGTTTTTCAAGAGTTCAGTCATGAAGACAATCTCAGTGGCATTCTGGGGGTAGAGGTCATGAACCATTGGTATCTTGTGGTCTTAGGCATTCTGCTCATTGCCGGTCTTATCTGTTTTTATGTTAAGCCTTACGGCAAATTGCAATTGACCACTAAAAAGCAATTCATCAAATATTACCTCATTCACTCTATTTGTTTCCTGGTGTTTATCCCTTTGGCAGTGTTTGGCATGAGAGGAGGAGCGACTCATGCAGTGCGTCCTATCACCATTAGCAATGCCAACCAATACGTGAACCGTCCCACCGAGGCTGCTTTGGTACTTAACACACCTTTCTCCATGATACGCACCATCGGCAAGCATGTGTTCAAAGACCCTCAATACTTCTCCCGAGAGGAGATGGAGCAAATATACAGTCCTATTATTCTGCCCTCCAATACACTCCCTATGCAGCAGAAGAATGTAGTGGTGCTGATCCTTGAGAGCTTCAGCCGTGAGTTTATAGCTGCCTACAATGATATTTGGAACGATAAATCCTATAAGGGCTATGCTCCCTTTATGGATTCACTTGTTACTCGTTCCCTCACCTTTGACTATACCTTTGCCAATGGTCGCAAGAGCATCGATGGTATGCCGTCCATTCTCTCCAGTATTCCCCATTTCATCGAACCGTTTTTCCTTACCCCTGCTTCTTTGAACCAAGTTAGCGGATTAGCCGGTGAATTGGGCAAAAAGGGCTATTATTCGGCTTTCTTCCATGGTGCAGAGAACGGCTCGATGGGTTTTGAAGCTTTTGCCAAGACCACAGGCTACAAGGATTATTTCGGTCGTACGGAATACAACCAAGACAAGCGTTTTAACGGCGACAAAGATTTCGATGGCATGTGGGCAATCTGGGATGAAGAGTTCCTGCAGTACTATGCCTTGCAGATGAGTGAGATGCCACAGCCTTTCATTACCTCTGTGTTTACTGCCAGCTCACACCACCCATTTGCTGTACCAGAGAGATATCGGGAAATCTATACCGATGAACCAGGCGACGATAATGTGCTGCACAAGTGCATACGTTATGTCGATGAGGCTTTGCGTAAGTTCTTTGATACAGCGCAGCAACAGCCGTGGTATGAGAACACGTTATTTGTTATTACAGCAGACCACACCAACCTGAGTTCTCGTCCCGAATACCAAACTGACTTAGGCGTTTTTGGAGCACCCATCATCTTCTTCGACCCATCGGGAGAGATATCACCCCAGCGGCGTCATTGTATTGCCCAGCAGATAGACATCATGCCAACAGTCTTGGGTTATCTGCATTACAATGAGCCATACGTGGCTTTTGGTACCGACTTATTACATACTTCCGATGCCGATACCTGGGCTGTGAACCATACCAACGGTATCTACCAATATCTGAAGGGCAACTACTTGATGCAGTTCACAGAAGATGGTCAGGTAAAGGCCCTCTACGACTTTAAGAATGACTGGTTCATGAAGCAGAACCTCCAAGGCCAAATTGGCAATGTTGAGTCATCTATGGAGCGCGAGTTGAAAGCCATTATCCAACAGTATATGGAGCGCATGACGGAAGATAGGTTGGTTTACCAATCCACTAAATAAGTACGGTTATCACGGAAAGTATTGTAAGTACTCTTTATCCGGTTGTTCACCACAAAGCCGAAGCCCCTATTGGGCGGATCTGATAGCGAGTTGTTGCAGATATGATGCAAGTGGATGTCTGCAGCACCCTCTGGAACCTCAACCGAACTCTCCACACGAATCTCGTTTACCAACACATCATAAATGCCGAACGCTGTGGCATAGTGATGCTGCACGTGTGGTGCCACTTTGTAGGCGGCATAACCGTCACGTGTACCGCCCTCACTCAAGTAAGCTTGCTGATTGGGAGCATCGTAAGGTGTCTCGCATTGAAAGAAATACGTGCGTCCATAATCCCCGTTCCATAGCGTTTGATATTCTTGGAAATGCTCGTTAAAGAGTCCATAGAGAGTTACATGATCACCATTAACCACCAGTCCATTAGGCGCGCGGTTGATTGTCCACCCTACGCTGCCTCTCACCCCATGGTCAGCTCTCCAAATCCAGAAGTGGTCACCTATCACATCATGACTGTTGATGACCACCGATTCATCTACGCATACTTCACCAGCCCTGAACCCACCGATGCGGAAGAAAAGGTCGGCAAGCAACACAGGATTGGCTTCATGCCTTTGCGCAGGTTTATCACCCACCACGAGCAAAGAGTGTGAGGAATAATGTGCATCAAACATCAGTGAGGCAATGGTCACTCCGTCGATATCGTCTATCTTGATGGCAGTATCGCCATTATGCTCACCAGGTATCAAGGTTGCATAACCCAGTCCCAGCACAATGGTACCTGGTTTCGTTACATGCAATGGTTCCTCTAATACGTACATACCCGGAGGCACCAACAAGTGTTTACCCTCATTCAGGTAATAGTTCACCATCTTAGCCTCATCCTCAGGCTGCATTACATAGAAATCATCCAGAACATCCAGTATCTTCCCTTCACCCATGAATGTTTGGGTATATGACAGTCCTTTGCTCTCGTGCTTCAGCACCGGACAGAACACTTTATAGCGACCATCATCGCCCATGAATAAAAATGGCTTTTCGCGTACAACAGGGGTAGTCTCAATAAACGTAACATTACCGCCTTCAGACCAATTGTCACGATAAGTCGAAAGGTCGGCTTCTGCTCCTAATTCCACACCCTGGAAGCAATAATTGTATTTCTCCTCCTTATACTCGCCACGCCCTTTTGCCAGTACGGAGTTGCGATAGTACCATTGTTGCTGGTGGTCACTGCCGGCAGGGGCATCGAAACGGCAATCGGCTGCGAATCCACCACTCACCCAGCCATGACCCCATTGTGTCCGGAGGGTGCGGCTACTATAGATGCGGCGCAGGGGAGCGGCTTGCGATACTGCCCACTTGAACGTTTCTTCCTCTTCGTAGGTTTCTGGTCCTATTACTGACAGATTTTCTGCCGATCGCCAGAATGTGCAGGTGCCATTGTCATCTCTCAGTGGCGCAGGAGTATGGATATTCGACAACTGAACCGAATAGGGCACCTTGCCCAGACCTGCTATGTGCATATAATAAGGTACCTTCAGCAAGCCTGCTTCCCGATAGTCGCCTGGCATAAACAGCACTGCATAGCGATTTGCGCTGAACTGATCATGAAACATCTGCTCATGGATGGCATTCACTTCCTCACCGATGGCGGCCATATCATCGGTCTCGTTATACACCAGTACGTTAGGACCGAACAAGGCTTCGTTCAGCGATGTCGATAACAACACCTGGCCATTGCTATCCACCACCTTATAATAGTAGTTATACGGATTACCTATAGCTTCCTTGTCCAGGAATTGTTGTCCGCTGATCTGGCCGATAGGCAGATACTCACCCGTCCTTCCATGGGCTCTCAGAACAGTCAGTTGTTCCGATGCAGCCTTGGCTAATAAATTGCCGGCTATAGTCAGTACAGGCAGTCCCTGCTCTATCCTCATCACCCGATTCTCTTGCCCAGCCTCTAAAATATACTCCTGCATATTGGCTTTCCAGCTACGCAGTCCGTCATCCTCAGCGAAGTCGTCAATCTTCCATTCCCCCTGCTCCTTAACCATCATCAGTATCACGGGCGTCTTGTTGCCAGCGTTGTGTAGCAATAGGTTCACCTTGGCGTGGGTGGCATCCACAACCTGCGCTTTCACATTACTAATGGCTATGCCATGCCAGTCTTGCCCCATGATCCAATAATCGGCATCGAAAAAACCTATGTCATAGGGTGCGGCATTATCAATCAGCACTACAAGATTCACCAACTTCTTCCACTCCTCAGAGCAGTACTGTCCATCCAAATCAATGTGGGGCTTATCCTCCTCATCCATTTCAAATGAATCATCGGGATAAGCCCTCGCCACATCGGCATAGATGGCTTTCACACGCTCCTCCACCACGCGCCTCTCGGCCTGTTGGGCATTGGCACCTCCGCTAATGGCTATCAGTAATCCAACAGCCATCATCACCCTTATCAAAGCATAGTCTTTAATCTTCATATCCATCCTGTTTTGCCACAAAGTTAAATCATTCCCTGCAATCTTTCAATAGTTTTAAAGATTTTCTTCTTTCATCCCAACATATACCTAATCTTTTTTCTGTTGTTCACAGGCCTCACCGCGAAGTGAATCCAGTAATCAAACTCAGGTGGCTTACCTTCCTCTTTTTTCTTCAAGCGGCGTTCCAGGAACAACTCATCGAAGTCACGGTTGTTGGTTTCCGACATACGTTCCAGGATTTGCATATACCTATCTGCTTGCAGCTTATTATCGCAACCGATATCCACGGCACAGCCCCGCAAATGGTTTGAGGTAGGTGAAGGCTTCAATCCTGCCTTCGCCATTTTTTCAGAAACCTGCACTGAACGAAATCCATGATTGATGATAATGCCCTTCTCTTTAGCACCTTTAACATACAACTTGTTATAGGTTCTTCGCAATTCCTCCAACCAAAAGTTGCAAATGCCAGCCAAATTCTCCACAGCTTCCAAAGGAGGCTCATTCCCATCGGGAGTCTTATACTCTGTATAAATCAGCTCTCCCAGCGTAAAGTGCGGGGAGAGGTGTTCTGTTCTATCTAACATAAAAATGCAAATGTCAAAAGTGAGTAAGTGAGTAAGTGAGTAAGCTAAGGTAACTCAGCCACCCTTTTCTTATATATACCATACTTAACCTTCTCTACCACACCATCGGTGATAAAACGGTTGATGGCACGGGAAGCAGCTTGCTGTGAGCACCCGAAGCATTCTTCAAACTGCTGGGTCTTAAATTCATCAGGCAGCTTGCTGAAGCAGGTCTCATAGCGTGTGGTTCGATGCCTCACCACAAATTCCTTGTTCTGGTCTTCGTAGTAATTGACTGCCATCTCACCAAAGAAGAACCTCTGACATTGGTACTGTATCTCCATCACCAGGCGGCACAGGCGTTTGTCGATGTCATCCATCGGCAGGGTCTTGTGTTCCCGCCACTCGTCCCAATGGCGCATCAGGATGAACGGCAGACTGATACCTATTCCATAGTAGGGGATGCGTTTCAGTAGAGAGCGGTCGGCTCTGTCCTGATTGAACTGAGCTATCTCCAAACGGTTCGACTGCCAGTCGTAGGTCTCATCGTTCAGCGGTTCGATGGGGATTTCACCCTCTACCTTATCCAGTCGGAAAGCCCACTCCCTCAACTTGTCATTGGCACTGAGATCCACCTGCTGGTGTCGCGCCGCATTACCAATGTCGGGCAACGGAATCACAGCCAGTCGGGTACTCATACCCGTACCGAAATTCCGCTGATTCACCCTGCGGTGCAGGGCATAGGGCGTGCCTGTGTAGATAAAGTTCCAGAACACGTTGAACATGCCTGTCACACTCTCCTGATTGGCATACATCTGTCCGTCCTGCTCATTGTGGAACGCTTTCAACTCCAGCACCTCACGGTCTTTCCATTCGCCACCCTTGTTATTCTTGGTGACATTATCCAACTCAGAGTCGAAGCTGAACATGTGCAGGTTCAGCTCCCTGCCTTGCACCGTTTCCTTGGCAGCCAGCATGTGACGGATGAACTCACCCGTAGCCGTGCGGGCAGGATGTACACGGATGCCCACTACGGGCTTTTTCAAGGCATCGCCCTTCTGAGCCTTGGTTGAGGTTGTACGTTCCGTGCGTCCCTCCTTGTAGCGATTCACCGCATCAATCAAGCCTTGATCCGACTGGATGACAGGGTCGAGAATCTTGAAGTAGAACTTCTCAATCACATTCTTTCCCGAGCCTGGGTCACCGATGATGAAGATACTGTAATTCAATCGTCTGATAATCTCAGGCTCATACCAGAAATGATACCACGCACGAGTCATCAGGGTGCCGAACATGGCACCGCTGGAGAACAGCACTGCAGGTTTTTTCTGGGGATGCAGGTTGATAAACAGCTCCCTCATACAGGGGAAGTAAGCCGAAAGCTCCTCCAGGTTCTCAGCCCAGGTGTCTAATGGCAACTGACTATAGATGCTCTCATCCAACTGGCAATTAGCCTTCTGCGGCTGACCATTCTCAACTGCGCCTGTTTTCTGCAAAGCCTCCTGCAGTTTCTCGGGTTTCCTCTCGTAGTAACGCCAACCCATTACCGAGCTAACCGTACCTTCCACATCTTCGCCCTCAGCAGATAAGTCCTGTACCCAGGGCAGTTGCATCACCACCTGTGTAATCACCTTGGCATTCTTGCCTATCAGGTAGCGAAGGTGCGAAGCCAGCTCCACCAGCGTATCATGCCGCTTGTTTTGCAGATCCTTGCCATCCAGCCATGCCTCGATGATTTTCAAGTAGGGCACACCATTATAGTTCAGAAGCGCCACTTGCTCAGCATCCACCTGCTGGCTTTGCCCATCAGCCTGTGCAGCAGCACCACTGGATTGAGAAGCAGGCCGAGTAGGAGCACTATGACCAGCCCAGTACTCAGCATTATATCTCTTGCCAAATTCTTCATTCTCATAATTAATTAGTTTTTCTTCGTCAATAAAAATCACATCTTCGCGGGTGGTCATGAAAGCCCCCCTGCTCGCGTCCTTACAAGCCTCGTCGGGGTTCAGACCCAACTTAGCTGAGAAATCTTTCTGATTATCGATGAGGTTACCCACATTGACATCAGCCATGAACACCACTTTCAAGCCATGTCCAGAAGGTGTTACAAACACAAACAGTATTCTTGCCTTGTCCTCGTCAGACAGCTTGGCATAGGCTGCAGCCCACACTTCACGCGGGTTACTCTCCACATGGTCGAAGTCGATGACACACAAGCCATTCAGCTTGCAATACTTCTGATTACGCCATGTGCCTAACCGTTGTGACTGACTGCTTGCCGACTCAGCGTAAGTGGCGATGAAGATAACGAAAGGCAACGATTTCTTCAGGTGGTCGCAATAGGCCTGCAACTTCTTCCCCAGGGGCAATCCCTTGAAAATGTCGCCTTTCGCCATGCCATTCTTCAACTTCTTCCGATTTCTCTCCTGAACCTGGCAGAAGTCTTGGTAGCCAGGGTCGTTAGCCCATTGTTCCTGTAGTGCGACATCCGCTTGGATGGAGGGCATTGCCTCCCTCCATCTGCGGTGTTCGTTGGTTAAACGGCGCGTCTTCTCACAGTCTAAGAACTGACGGAGCAGTTGCCGTGTCACTGTTTCTGTTGGCTTAGTAAAGCACTGTTGAAAGCAAAACATTTGTCGATTTCACTGGTTAGAGTGTACAGCTCCCTCCTTGTTTCTATCATTCCCCTTGCCTCGATGGTAAACCAGGCAGAGATCCTGCCCAGCTGAGCCTCAAAGCTCACCTTCACATGCTCCTTGTTCAGCAGGAACTCTCGCTCAGGCAGCTGTGGCTCCTGGATTTGAATGTCCTTTGTCAGCTTAGCCAGCTCCTGCTGGAAGAAAGCAGCCTTGTCTGCCACCTCCTCGGGGCATTTCAGTTCCACACAAGTCAGTGGGTTCTTACCCGTGGTTTCATAGCGTTTGCTACGTCCCACCTTCTTTACATACTTCTGCGAAGGAGCACCCTCTGCCTGAGGGGTCACTTCAATGGAGTTATCGTCGAACACCCTGGTATTCGACTTGAAACTCTTCACACATTTCTTTTTCTCGCTCATATTCTGTTTTTATGAAGCGTGTATCCCTTCCTTTATCTGATATCCTTTCAAAAATTCTCAATCGTCTTACTTTACGTTGATTTTATCAACATAAATCGTGGTAGCCTGCATCGCTTCGCCCGTTTGCTGCGAGTTCCACTCACGCACCACCATCGAGCACTGCACCCGGTATTCGCGGGAGAGGTCAAAACGTGGGCAAGTCACTGCCCTCTCACCGGTGATCTCACCCAAGAAGGTGTCGATACCGTCTGTCATCTTCAGGGTCACAGCATTGATAACTCTCTGCTCACCTGTCTTCTTGTCAATGTACTGGCGTGTAGCCAATGCACTCTGATTCAAAATTCTAACTGTATTCTCCATAATTTAAAACCAAAATTTATAAATAAAAACATCTTCCTTTTTCCAACAAGTTCAAAATATAGTCCAGACCCTTTTTTTAGTCCAGACGAGATAGGTCTGCTGCTTTTTCTTGAAAGTAAATCCATCCCATTCCAAATTCTGTAGCAACATGTCAGAGAGCACCGTCGCTTTTCTCACTTGCGACAATGCAAAGGTATGGAGAATAAAAAAGAAAAACCCCCCACGTGGGGGGTACGCGTGGGGGGTACGGGGTAGTGTTAACCTGTTGTTAGTCAGCGAATATTTCTTTCAGTAAATCTTGAAAAGCGAGTGACTGCATCTGGTCAAGTGCACAATTATAGTCTTTCCGCATGTTTTTGCGTTGCCATAAATCTTCAAAATAGCTCCATTTGTAAGGGATATTTAGGCATTCTGCCATCTCGTTGGCTATGAGTGCTGCCTTTGTCCTTGAAACCAATGGCAGGCAGTGTTCATCCACCAAGCCAGCCTTTTGCAATCGCTCCCAGTAAAGCATAGCCTTGTCGGTTGCCAACGCTTCAGGCATTCCGCCTTTGTCTTTCTTAATATCCTTGGATGGTTCCACCTCCTGCTTTGCCGACAAATTGACGTTGGCACCAGGCATGGCAAAGACGCACCCACTGATGGGACCGGTGAACACCTGGCAGTTTTCGTTGGTCTGATGCACCGTAGGGTTATGCAACTCCAGTTTCCGTTCTAATTCCTGCTCCATCGTTACCTCCTCCCTGGTTGAATGTGGATTCCTGTATGTCGCCTGTAAACACCTGACTTTGGGTGTTCTGCATAGTAATATGCCTTGTGGCTTGTAGCCGGGCCACCTCCAGTGCCAACTCTTGTTTCTTCTCCTCCTCCATCCTTCGTTGCTCGGCGAAAACGGCATATACCGCCTGTGCCGTTTCTGCCCAGCCTGGTGTAGAGTTCATTATCAGTGCCATGCCTTCGAAATCTGAAGTTGCTCTCTCCAAGCCAACCGCTTCTATTCTTTCTTTCACTCTGATCACAACCTCCTGTGTAATCCTCAGCTTTCTTCTCCTTACTTTGTTTGTTGTACCCATGTCTTTCATAGCTGGTGGGCTGTGGATTACCTAGATAATGTTTAAGATTTAATGGTTTGGGAGATTCTATGCCTCTCGGCTCACTCATCTCTGTGAGACTCTCGATTGTAAGATAATCGAGAAGCCTGTATGCCAGACTACCTGTCATCGCACCTACCCCTGCAAATAGAGAAAACGGTGCAATAGTACCGAATGCTTTGGCTAATGCCGGCTTTCGGGTTTTTACACAGACCATGGCCTTAGCCAGACCATCGTCATAAAACACATTGGACCTAAGGTCGCAAAACCTATATTTTTTAATCATTCAAAACTCTTCATCCGTTAATGGGTGAATTGGTCGCAAAGGTAATTATAATTCATCTAATAATCCGCGGAAACCCCAAAAAGTTATTAACAAGTTACAAACTTGCTGGGGATGCAAAAATGGCGGCAGACAGTATGGAGTTTAAGGATCGAGGCTCGTTCGGACGGACTTAAATAAATCGCTCACACTCGGCACTTACTCACTTACTCACTCGTTCGGACGGATTTGTAATCCGTCCGCATCGAATATAAGGATTTTTAATCCGAAAAAATAATTTATCGCATTGCAAATGCTCATATTCAATACGTTCGGATTGCAAATCCGAACGAACAGGGGGCACAAATAAGAGAGAAATGCAGTAGGAAAAAGCTGCATCTATTAAACCCACTGACCTTCTGCATTGGCACTGAAAGTCAATGGGTTTATCTGTTTTTGTTTGTTGATATTGAAAAGGTGAATTAATACCTATTTTGATATTATGCCATATCTTATTTCATTGAAGTACTCAGTTGTACTTTATACTTCACTGGTTTCATCTTGATACCCATACCATCATCGAAAGGATTCTTGATTACCCATATCTTTGGGTGTGGTGTCAGGATTTCATAGACCACATAGATGTAATAGTCATTGCCATACTTCTTCGCAGTCTCATATTCATTCTCCGTGTAATAAAAGTCCATGTCGCCCACTTTTCTTTGGGTGGCTTTCACTTCTATATACCTTGGGGTTTTGTCTTTGTTCACAGACTGAATGTCAAAGCCAAAAGCATCGCTTTCGCGAGATACCCATTTGATAAGTTTCTTTGCTTTCGACTCTGAAATTGAGAGTTCTTTCATTAGTCTGCTCACTTCTGCCTGTATAACCACATATTCGCCTCTATCTCCAAGCTTCTTATACTTCTTCGCTTCCTTTTCATAATCTGGAGAAGGCTTGCCGGAGTGAGATTGGGTGTGCGGAGTGGACGTTCCATTTTTCAACTGCAAATCAACAAAGGAGAAAGATTGGAGTGTAGGGAATTCTATTTCTTCTTCGTCAGATACAACTGCCACGTCATCGCTTTTCAGTGGAGCTTTAGGATAATGAGACCACAAGAATACAGCAAACATATTGACGCTCCACTTTCGCATGTCTTTGTCTTTGTTTTTGAATTCAAGTAGTGCATCACGTTTGTAGAGCACGTCTGACTTCATCAAATCAGCAGTATCAAGGTCAAGGGCTTTTAAATAATAGTCCAGATGGTCTTTTGAGAAGATGTTCAGATAATCTTCAGGATAGTAGGTGGACAGTATTTTGCCCTTCACCAAAGCATTTAGAGGGTTACTGATGATGTCGTCATAATCGTGGCGTTTACCTGCTTCCAACAACTCAATAATGGATGTTTTAATTGTCTGGAATGCATCTTTGTAGTTATCGCCAAAACGAGGGTCGTATTTGTAATCACCAATTTGAGGTGAGTACCAAATACCAAATTTAGAACTTGGCTGGCCTGTAATGCGCCCCAGTTTATCTAGTTTGCGTTCCAATTCATAGCAAAAACTTGTTTTACTTTGCCTTCCAATGACATAATCGTCTATCTTCATTGACGCAATTTTGGCTGGTGTGAACTTCTTGACAAAATCCTCTCTTGCCTTGTAGAGTGGTTTATATTCCTTCTCCAGAGCATGAAGTCTGAAAGTCTGCTTCGCTTCCTGTAATTCCTGATAGTTCATAGGGCGTTAGTTCTTTTGTTTTCAATTTTGATGAGAGGATTAGCGCCTATTCTTCAAAGAAATCCTTGTCAATTCGTTTGACTTCATAAATATATTCAGTCGTTACACCAACATTATATTGAATCATCAAATTGGTTAACTGCTTTCCATCTATCTTGGCAATTTTCTTTGATGATTTATAATCCAATGCTTCCTTGGTGAAACTAGAGGTGGTGATGAAAACCCCCTTATTGACACCAGCACCATCTAAAGCACCGACAAACCCCTGCATCAATGGCCTTCCGACCTTGTTATCTGGTTTATATCTTTTAGCCTGGATATGAATAATATCTAATCCAAGTTTATCTTCATTGATGATACCATCTATACCTTCATCACCTGTTCTTTGGGTTATAACTCCCTTACCATAGCCCATCTTCTCAAGCAACTTTAATACAAGGTTTTCAAAGAATGTCGGTGATTGTTCAAGAATAGTAGCAAGCAATTCTTCTGCCAAATCATTGTTGATGGCATTATATGCTTTTTCCAAAGATTCTGTTGGGGTTAATTCCTTTTCTGGTTCAGGTGTGCCTTCAATACAAGGGGGAGTATCCATTCCTGTACTCGTTGCATAAGCTGCAAATTCGGGATATTGCATCAAATCGCTTTTGTATAATGAAGTGTGACTAGCAAGGTAGTCCTTACCTCTTTGAGTTATAGCATAAGTTCCCCTTTGGGGAATCTCTATGAACAATGCCCTTCTAAAGTACTGCCTACACCATCCAATTCTATCAGAAAGTTGGTTGGTTTTACCACCTTTAGTCATAGTGGCACAATCATCTGCTGTTAGGTTGAAGTGATCAACCATCTTAGTTCTCATCTCCTTTGTTGTAAGGTTGCCATCTTTCAAGAATGAAAGAAATGGATATAAGAATTCTTCAAATTGTGGTATCATATCTTAATATTTTTCTGTTAACAATTCTCCCATTGTAGTATCTGTAAACGTATGCCATATTTCCAATGAGATTGGCTTGTAATCGTCAAACAACTGACACAAATACTCAATCTCAAATACAAGTCGAAAATCTTTGGGGTCTTCGTCTGGTTGACCTTCTTTTCGTGTTCCGACTCTGGCTATTTTGATGAAATACAAGTCTTTTATCCCCTTACCTTTAAAATAAGGCATAAAATAATATAACTTGTTAAGTGCAACCGTAGCAGGGAATTTCTTTCCAGTATAGTATATCTTCGCAGTTTTGTGAAGATATTGTTCGACATTGTCTTTCTTTACAAGAGAAATGAGTACGTTTCTTTCTCTGTTTAGAGTCTTCAGCTTCGGAGGCATCTTTCCATATTTAAGGCAAAGATCTTCGCGAACAACATTGTTCACGATTTCTCCATCCTCATACATATCAAAGAGCTCAAGAAAGTTTAATTGTTTATATATTGGTGCTGGTTTCTTCTCTTCGACAGGGCAGAAAGCTCCAGCAGGATGACTCTTCATATATGCATTGATTTCATCTTCATTAAGTTGTCCATGGTCAACAATTGCCTTCTCTAATTGTTTGGCAACATACCACATGAAGACAGGTGGAACAGCATTTCCTATCTGTTTATATGATTTTGGCTCAGAATCATTCAGCATAAAGTTATCTGGAAATGATTGGATTCGTGCAGCCTCTCTGGGAGTGAATCTTCTATATAGTTCAGTCGCTGGGTCTACCAACAAAAGCGGATCACGAGAATTGATACTCGTTTTAGCAAGATGAGCTGTAACCGTAAGACATGGTTTGGACAAATCTTGCCATAATCCTCGCTTCATGTTTTTTTTGGCATTCTTCATGCCCTCAACTGCTTTTTGCGAAAAATAATACTTTTTCTCTTCAATGTCAAGTTTGTCAATAACAGCACCTAATGGAGTTGCAGTTTCTTCTGTGCATATAGGTGTTGGGAATTCATAATTGAAAACCAAATCATTTCGGATGCCAATGATTATAACTCGTTCTCGTCGTTGAGGAACGCCAAACTCAACAGCTTTAAGTAGTCTAAACTGCACTCTGTAGCCACATTGACAAAATTCGCCAATTATTTTATTCACAATGCTTCCACCCTTAAGGGTCATAAGACCCTTCACATTTTCGCAAATGAAGTACTTCGGCTGCTTTGTTTGCAGAAATCTTACTATCTGCTTGTAGAGGTTTGCACGAGCATCATTGGTGTCTTTAGTTGGATTAACTGTGCTAAACGATTGGCAAGGGAATCCGCCAATCATTACATCCACATCTGGGGTCGCATTAAAATCAACCTCAGTTACGTCAGCACATACTGCCTTATGCTTGAAGTTCTTGTTGTATGTCTCTACAGCCCAGCGATCGAAATCTGCTGCATATACTATTTCAAAAGGTAGTTCATCATACACTTTTCCCAAGTACTGAAAGCCACCAACCATGCCGAGGTCAGAGCCACCACAGCCACAAAACAAAGAAGCTACTTTTAATTTATTACTGGGCATATCTTTTTTCTATTACTGATGCATCAAAATTCATCTGATAGATTGTTGGATAAACCTCTATCTCTCCATTCTCTGCTTTTTTAAATGGATTCTGTATTCGTATGATGAAAGTTTTTGTCTTGGTGAAATAAACTCTGTAAATGTTGTAATAATCACCATATTGTTCGGCTGCTACCCATTCTTTTGCTGTGATGTTTAGTGAATCCATCCATGAGGGACTATCAAAAGAGGGTTCAGTAACTCGTTTTGTAGCCTTCACTTCTATATAACGCGCAAATTCCGGACGTGAAGGATTCTCGTCTGCTTCAATAGAGGAAATATCATACCCAAGCCCTTTAGTTTTACCAAGTAGTAAGACTTTATTGACAAGCCTTTCTCGGTAATTGCGTACTCGTTCTTGTTCTAAACGGAAGACCAGGGCTTCTCCTTCGTCCCCCAAATCTACAGTGGATTTAGTGGCTCCAGAATGAGCTTTTTGTTCATCGCGACCAAGTATAACGACATTACCACGAAACTTTGTATGAACGTTAATTAGGTCTTGATTAAACTGCCCATATACTTTTTTCCACTCTTCCAAATAAATCGCTTTTTCTGCCGTTGAGCCAATTTCATACTTGTAAGCATCGAAGATAAAATCTTCTTTGTGTTTGAGGAAGCAAGCGATGGCATTTGTTTCTTCCTTGTTGAGCCAAATATAAGTTGCGTCAGTTTCAATAATGTTAGCAAGTTCAAGTAAGTTGAATTGCTCTTTAATATGTTGCCAATCGCGCGAACCTGACAATTTTTCCCTTTTGACTTTATTCTTACGGTCAGACATAATCTGGTCATAAACTATACTGCAAGGAACATTCCCTTGCAAAACATCCAGATTGTTCAAAACATAATATCCTACCTCTTGCTTTGTAAGAATCTCTTTCTCTGGTTGACTTTGTGCATAATACAAGAGGTCAACTACATAACAAAATGGTTTCAGATGAATTTTGTTTTTTATGTCTTCTTCAATAAACTGAAACCACTTTGCTCCATTGGGGAATTGGAAGTTCAAACAAAGGTTCTTGAAGAAAGTTGGATAATCATCATTTTCTATTAGATACTTACATGATTCAGACTCGTTAATGTAAGTTCTATCTGTCTCAAAATCGTAGTATGGATAATATAATCCTAGTAAGGTACCAGCGACTTCTGTAAGATGATTCTGGACGGTTTTCTTGTTACTATCAGAAAGTTGATCATATGCTTCTGTCCCAAAAAGAGCTTTGGAAAGTGTTTTGAAACAAGAAGTCTTAAACTGATCTTCTTCACAAGGACAAAATTTGTGAACCATATTTGCATACAGTGGAAGCAAATCTTCCATATCTGTTTGGCTCTTACCACGAATAATGGTACAGCGATACTGATTTGTAGGATTATACATACCCATATTATTTTAGTTGTTTCTTAATTTCATTAGCAATCACTTCTGCCATCAGCGGTGGAACGGCATTGCCTATCTGTTTCAGTTTACTGGTCTTGTTGCCAATAAACACAAATGAATCAGGGAAAGACTGAAATCTTGCGCTTTCACGTGCTGATGGGACTCTATTATATTCATAATGGAAATGATGAAAATGCCCCGTATCTATAGTAATACTTGGGCGCTTACTATTTAGTCGCGTCCATGCGATATGCACTTTTCTTGTGTTTTGTAATTCTACAGGTAAGTCTTTATAGTTTCCTCCATCGGGAACCATTGCAATGATTTCCTTTGTCCTGTCGTTATGAATGGTTATTTCGTGATTATAAAGTTTTTCACACCCACGTCTCATAAGCCTCTGATAATCGGTAAGTGGTGGCGAAGGATAATTTCCCCCATCTTCTATGCCTTCTTCTGGTAAATCCGAAATAGCCTCTTTAGATGTAACAGGATGATTTACTGTTGGTTGTGGAAATGCAAATTCTTTTCCTTCTAACATTCCAACAAATATAGCTCTTCTTCTATTCTGAGGGACGCCATAATCTGCAGCAAGCAGAACCTTATAAGTTACCTTGTATCCAAGTTCAGAAAAATCCTTTATAATAGCTTCCCTCACTGCACCGTCGCCTATTGACAATATGTTTGGCACATTTTCCAAAACAAAGGCTTTCGGTTTAAAAAATGCAACCATGCGAACAAAACTTTTATAAAGATTGTTTCTGTCATCATCAACAATACGTTTCCCTGCAATAGAAAAACCTTGACAAGGAGGTCCACCAATGATAACATCTACCTTTTCGTAATTAATCGCTTTATTCACTTCTTCCACGGGCAGAGTAGCCAAATCTGCACAAAGGGTGTTGTCATTTTTATGATTACGCCGATATGTTTTTAAAGCATCTTCCCACATGTCAATACCAAGCAGAACATTATATCCTGCATTTTCAAAGCCAAGGGAAAGTCCTCCGCAGCCACAAAATAAATCTATGATATTCAATTTTCTCCCCATTTAAATACCATTACAGATTCTCTGTAGAATTAAGTAAGTCCTTTACGTCAACTTTTAATGTTCTCGCAATCTGGTCGAGGGTGTTCAAATCTGGTTGAACAACATTGTTGCACCATTTGCTAACAGTACAAGCAGACTTGCCTACTTGTCCTGCTAACCACTTGCTGGTTTTCTCTTGCTCTGCAAGAACTGCTTTTATACGATTTAACTTTGCCATGATAGTATATAAAGATAAAGTTTGGTGCAAAGTTAATAAAATTCTGTGGTAATGACGATTTTATTCCCGACTAAATCACAAAACGCTCTATAATTTCTTTGATATTATGGCGAAATGCCATATAAAGTATCCACTTAATCATTTACATTCTTCGTTTCTTTGAAAACAGCCAACCTATCCCCAGCTTAGCTAACTTCTATTTATTTACCCTTCACACTAAATACTAAATTCAAAGCCATCCTCAAATGCCCAAAATTGGATAATTGCCGTTGTTTTGTTTTAGCGAAACTTGGCGGCACCTCGGTATAGTTCATGCAAGTATGGCTCTACTCTCGGTTTGCACAAGTTTTCCAAGTTAAGATTTATTGAGCAGATGTTTTCATTGGGGTTTTCTCAAATTTTTGTTTCCAGTAGCTTCACGGCAAAGGTGATGCCTATGACCTTGGCAAGTTGTTCGCGAGTAGTGAAAGGATGCTTGTGTATTTCGTCAAGAATCATTTCTAGGGCAGCAGTAGGATCTTCTTCCATGTTTTTTCCTCGTTCGGACGGATTTTGTAATCCGAAAAAAATATTTATTGCATTACAAATCCGAACGAACAGGCATAAAACAGAATAAGCCCCGTACAACCTACACGAGTGAGCTACGTCAACGTAACCTTTCAGTTGCAAAGGACTCATTTCTGATGCAAAAATAAGAATAAGTTATCAAACCACCAAACATTTTCATAAATTTGTTTGATTGGATATGGGGATTCACTTACTCACTTACTCACTTACTCACTTCGGACATTGGGGTTTTTGGATTTGATGGTACAGGGATAGCTATGGTACAGGTATTATTTTATATCTATATATTATATATATTATAAATAA
>JAGCGS010000002.1 GCA_017649485.1 Bacteroidaceae bacterium
CATTAACGTGGAAAAGTAGATAGGACTTAAACACTTTCTTATGATATTACCAATTTCTTTGCCATATCATAGCTTTCCTTGCTCTACGCCCTATGAAAAGCTGTGATAAGCTGTAATAAGCTGAGATAAGCTGAGAACAGATTTTGATGGTCAGATTTCAAAAATGAAGTCTGGCCATCTTTTTTATTCACTGTATATCAAGACGTTAAAAATAGATTCAAAAAAAATATCTTTTTTTCTTCACAGATTTGTACAGCTCCACAGCTTATAGACCTTTGCAACATCGAACTTAAAAACAAAAGTTATGGAAAAGAAGGAAAAAATTGAAACCGTGCGCAACAAGCATGGTGTTGAGATTAGAAAATGCTGTGCCAGCTGCCAGTTCAGATTGGTGGAAGAAGGCAAGCGCATCTGCGTACTCCAACAGAAAAGGGTGCTGATGAAACACGTGTGTGAGGACTGGAAACTGGGTTATCGCATGGAGATGGCTGGCAATAGTGGTGGTCATATTAAGCGTGGCGAGTATCTGAAGTATGTGCATGAGATGAGGATGCAGGAACAGGAGGAGATTGAAATGGGAGATATGACTGAGGAAGAGCAGCTGTCGGTGGAAGCAATCGGCAGGGCATTTGAATTGTCCTTCAGGAAATCACCATATATGGGAATCTAATGATTAACCCCGAGTCGGATGATGAGCGAAGAAAAGTATCTGGATACAATTGAGCTCAAACTAAAACTTCGCTTTTCGGATGCTCATAAATTCGATTCAATATGAAAAAGTACATTGAAATTTCAGCAGAAACGCTGGAACGCCTGGAGACGGGCAAGTATGTGGCAGGATCGCTGCAAAGGGACAAGGAAACCGGCAAGCTGGTTTTCACAGGTTGGAAGCGTTCAACGAAGAAACGTAATCGCGACAAGACTATCTGTCGCCTGGAGCATGGCTGGCTGAAGGAGAGTGCAGAACGCTACAAGTTCTATAATTCTGTGGATAAGGCCATAGGAGTGGTGCAGGTTGCCAATGCGATGAGTCGTGAATTGGAATTCGCTATGGAAGAACTTTTTTTGCTGAACATTAACGACTGACAGGCTTATGGAGAAGATTGTAAAAATTGTATCGGTGGGCGTTTACGCAGAACGCCAGTACCAGAAGCAGGACGGAACTACTGAGTTTTTCAAGAGTCGTGGCTTGGTGATGAAGCATGGTGGCGATGTGTTCTATGGTGAGATGAAAGGTGATCTGGCTTCCAAGAATCGTGACACGGAGTTCAACCAGAACCTGCTTTATGTGGTGAAGGGTTATTGGAAGCACCGTACTTGGGGTGAGAACAATGACCGACACGAGAGCTTGTTCTACGTGACGGACTTGCAGTCCTTTTGAGAAGTCGCTTTGCGACTATGAGAAATCGCTTCGCGATTATGAAAATTGAGAAGTTGCTTCGCAACTATGAAAATTAAGTATTGAAAACTATGTTTTGTTACCAGAAAAACTTTTTTAATCCGACTCAGCCAGTGGATGAACAGGTGTTCTATCAGCTGGTGAGAGACAAGAGGAGCAATGCCCTGATTGACGGCTTCCGTCAGTCGGGCGATGCTGCCCTGAAACGAAAGCTACCAGCCTTTATCTTCCAGGCGATGTTTGACGAAACTACTTCTAAGAAGGGTGTTTCGGGGACTTGGAGGAAGCAATCGGCAACCCGACTGACAGGCTTGGTGGTGATGGACATCGACCATGTGGATTCGCCCAAAGAGCTTTGGGCTCAAATTGACAATGGACGGTTGACGATTGACAATGATTTACGTTCACGTATTTTATTGGTGTATGTTACCCCTTCCGGCAAGGGCTTGAAGATTGTCTTCAAAGCCCATGTGCTTTGGGGCAACCTGATTGACAATCAGCACAAAATGGCTGAGCTGTTGGGGATAACAGTAGATGAGAGTTGCAAGGATGCCTCTCGCATGAGCTTCGTCTGCAAAGAAGAGGATGTCTTATTTATTAACAAGGAATTATTTACTTATGAAGATCAAAAATTCGCTGAGAAATACAATGATCAGTATCGCGATGGCCATAGTGCTCCTGCTCGGCCTGCTGCTAAGACCCGTGGTGCTGCTAAACCGGCTGTTGGGCAGAACCTGCCGTTGGCTGCTGAGCCAGTGGCGATAGGGAAGTGTTTCAAGGGTGTTCCTTACGCTGCCATCATTGATGAATGGTGGCAGCAGCAAGGGGGTGTGCCACGGGAGGGTGAACGCAATACAGGTCTGCATCGCTTGGCCGTACACTTGCGTAGCATCTGCGACAACAACCAACAGCTATTGTTGGAAATACTACCCAACCTGGGCTTGGAAGAAACCGAAATGCAGAGCATCATCGCCTCTGCCACCAAAGACCAACCCAAGGGCAAAACTAAGGAACTGAAAGCTGTTCTCGATGCATTGGGTATTGGCGATAATCGTCAATTGTCAATGGTCAATAGTCAATCGTCAACGGTCAACCGTCAACGTGAGGACGATGCCATCGATAGCAAACTCTGGTATTGGGGTAACCGCATTGAAGAATTATCAGAGCATTTCCCTGCCTTGAAGGATGTCTGCAAGGGCTTGAAGAAGAACCAGTTCACGGCAGCGTTGTTTGTGGCAGGGGCATTCATGATGACCCTGATGACCCGATGCACATACAGGTTTTACCATCGTCCAGAAGAGCTTCGCAGGTTGAACAGCTCTGCCATCATCATTGGTGACCCGGCATCAGGCAAGTCATTTGCCACCAGGCTTTATAAGCTCCTAATGGCTCCCGTTTTCGCTGCAGACAAGATAGGCAGGGATGCCATCAATGCCTACCGAGAACTGATGAAAACGAAAGGAGCCAACAAGGAGAAACCCAAGAAGCCGAAGGTGGTGGTCCGTATCCATCCTGCCAGAACATCCAATGCCCAATTCATTCAAGACATGGTGAATGCGGTGGAAGAGGTAGATGGCCAACCCATGCAGCTGCACATGCTGACTTTCGATACTGAACTTGATAACACCTTATCTATCCAGAAAGGTGGCTCTTGGATTGACAAACTTTCGATGGAGCTCAAAGCCTTCCACAATGAAGAGGATGGGCAGGCATACTCGAATGTGGATTCCATCATGCAGGACTTCTATGTGACTTGGAACTTCGTCTATACAGGCACTCCAATAGCCCTGAAGAAGAAGGTGAACGAGCATAATTTCGGTTCTGGCTTGGCCACTCGCTTGACCTGCATCCCCTTGCCCAGCACCAACTTTGAGATGATGACCCGCGAAAGACTCATCGACTATGATAGCGACAATCGTCTGAAGGATTGGGCTTTCAAGTTGGATAAGACCAAAGGTGAATTGTCAGTGCAGAAGTTGGTGGATGAACTCTACGATTGGACGTCTCACCGTATGGAAGATGCCGCTTTCAATGAGTCGAAAGCCGATGAAATGTTGTTGAAACGCTGTGCCTACCACGGTTTGAACTACGCTACTCCTTTCATCGTGATGCGACATTGGGATGAGTTGCATCAGGATGGTGAGTTCTGGTGTGGAGAGTTTGAGACGGATGAGATTGATTGGCAACTTGTTGAACTCTTGGTCAATATCCAGTATGCCTGTCAGAAGCACTTTTTCGGAGCAATGGCGGAGATGTATTTCGACAACAAGTTGAAGGAGGCAGCAATGAACCACCAACGTCAAAAGAAAACGATAGAAAGTTTCATGCGCTTGCCTGACGAATTCACTGCTGAGGACGTAATGCGCTGCTTTAATTTCAAGGTTGAATCATCTGCTCAAGTCAAAATCTCGAGGTTGAAGAATGAACTGTTCATAGAGAAATCTGCTGATTATGTGGAGAATGGACATTTGAAATCCAAGTATCGCAAGACTGGTAAAATCATGGTTTGAGCATGTCAGAATTCCAAATTCCAAGTTCCAAATTCCAAATTACATTTATTATAATGATGGATAAGACTAAGAAACTCTCCGAGCACTTTACGCTCGGAGAGCTAACCAAGACGAGTTTTCAAACTCCCGATAATAACGAGCCTCCCTTAGAGGCAGTAGAGAACCTCATCACCCTCTGCAACGACTGGTTAGAGGAACTACGCTTCAACTACAACTGGTTGTATGTGCTTGATATATGCGATGATTACGAAACTTCCAATCGTGTGGAAGGCATTGTGATTAACCAGGGCTATCGCTCACTACAGGTCAGTGAAGCGATGGAGAAAGCGGGCTTGAAACCCAGTCCTACCTCCAATCACTTAAGAGGTTGTGCTGTGGATATTCACTGTGCCGATGAAGAACAAGCCATCCGCTACCTAACCATCCTACTCGATATGTCAGACCAAAACAAGAAGGATTTTGATGAGCTAATCATGGAACGTCGAGGCACCAAGTATTGGATTCACTTTGCTGTAAAACCAGAGAACAATAGAAGGAAGATTCTGTTTATCCTTCAGTAATTCTTCTTTGGACAATCCATTGTACGAAATTAATAACCAGGTGTCCGAAAACGGACACTTGGTTTTATATGCTTTCGCTCATTATCAGCGAGTTATGGGTTTGGCACGGGATTTGAGGTAATAATGGTGAGCTATGGACAAAAGTTTAGCTGTTCGCATAACTCACAAAACGAAAATTTAACTAAAACTATGGATAGACAAATTACAAAAGAAGAAAAAGACCTGGCTCGCAGGAAAAAGCTGATGAAGGTAGGCATCATTGGTGGATGTGTATTGGTGGCTGGCATCATATTTATGAGCTTGATGCGTACCAGTGTCAGCAAAGATGACCTGACGGTGAGCGAGGTGAGCCGAGGTACTATTGAGGTGAGCGTGACAGCCACAGGCAAAGTGTCGCCCGCCATTGAGGAAATCATCAACTCCCCTATCACTACACGCATCATGGAAATCTATAAAAGAGGTGGCGACAGTGTGGATGTGGGTACACCCATCCTGAAATTGGATCTGCTGAGTGCGGAAACAGATTATGGTAAGTTGAGCGACGAGCAGCGAATGAAAGCCTTGCAGCTGGAGCAGCTCAAGGTGAACAACGAGACTTACCTGAGCGACCTTGCCATGAAAGTTCAGGTAGAGGAAATGAAACTAAGCAGCATGGAGGTGAACCTGAGAAACGAACGCCGCTTGGATAGTCTGGGCAGTGGTACTACCGATCGTGTACGCCAAGCCGAGTTAGATTATAATACAGAGCGCCTGGCATTGCAGCAACTCCGTCAGCAATTGGCTAACGAAAGACGAGTGAAGGAAGCCGACCTGAAAGTGAAGGAACTGGAGCTGAACATCAGTACCAAGAGCATGAACGAGATGCGTCGCACCTTGGAGGATGCACAGATACGCTCTCCTCGCAAAGGTATCCTTACTTTTATCAATACACAAGTGGGTGCCCAAGTAGGACAAGGCAGTCAGGTGGCGATTGTGAGTGATTTGAGTCATTTCAAGGTGGATGCAGAGATAGCCGATAGCTACGGCGACCGAGTAGTGCCTGGTGGCAAAGCTATTGTTAAAGTTGGTAGCAAGCGATTGGAAGGTGTGGTGAGCAGCGTTACTCCACTGAGTAGAAATGGCGTCATCAACTTCAGCGTTCAACTAAATGAGGATAATAACGAAGCCTTACGCTCTGGCTTGAAGACGGATGTGTATGTGATGAATTCCATCAAGGATGATGTGTTGCGCATCGCATCGGGCAGCTATTACCAAGGACCTAATGACTATGAGTTGTTTGTTTTCAATGGAGACGATGAATTGGTAAAGCGTGAAGTCAGATTGGGAGATAGCAGCTTTGAATACGTAGAGGTGCTTTCAGGTCTGAAAGAAGGCGACCGAGTAGTTACCAGTAGCATGAGTAGCTATCGAGGCAAAAACTCACTGAAAGTAAAATAAACCATTCCTTAATTATCAATTATCAATTGTCAATTATCAATTTGAAAAAACTATGATTAAAGACTATGTAAAACAAGCTTGGGAACTGATGAAGCAGAACCCATTGTTCAGTTCCCTCTATGTGGTAGGTACCGCCTTGGCAATATGTTTCACTACTGTGATGACGGTGGCATACTATGTAAAGATAGCTCCCCTGTATCCTGAGTACAACAGAAACAATACCTATTATATTACTCGGTTGAAATTAGAAACTGTTGACAACAAGAACAATATTAATTCAGCCTTCAGCTACAATGCTCTACGTGACTTAATGTACCCACTGAAGAATGCAGAGGCTGTTTCTGGTATCTTCCAGGAAGGAAACGAACATTGGGTGCGTCCTTTGACAGGCAATGACTTCTCTGTGAAGTTGATCTCTACTGACCCCGGCTTTTTCAAAATCTATGAGTTTGACTATATCGAGGGCTCTTCATTCAGTGAGGCGGATTTTGAAAGTGGAGTGCGCACAGTAGTCATTAGCGACAAGCTGGCACAAAAAACATTCCATCAAACAGAAGGCGTGGTTGGTAAGATGCTGAGCTTGGACATGAATGATTACCGAGTGTGTGGTGTCATAAGAGCTGGTAATAAGTTGGGTAGCTATAGCTATGCTGATGCATATATACCCTACAAAGCCAATCCTAACTATCAGGCAACATTCTATTATGACTACATTGGCTTCTTTGAAGCTCTCTTCTTGGTAAAGGACAATGAGCAGAAAGAGGCCTTGCAGGCGGAACTGGATGCAGTAATTGCCAACGTGAACCAACAGCATAAAGATGAGTGGCAACTGAAGCCACTGACCTTGCGTCCACACATCACTACGGTGTTCTACTATTTGTACCTTGACAATGATTATAAGTTGACACCCTGGATTTTATTCAAGAAGTTCTTGCCGATTATCTTGGTGTTGCTTCTGATTCCTGCCTTCAACCTGAGTGGCATGATTAGCAGCAGGATGGAAGACAGATTGGCTGAGATGGGTGTCCGCAAGTCGTTTGGTGCCAGCAAGAGCGCGTTGCTATCACAAGTGATGTGGGAGAACCTGATACTGACATTGGCAGGCGGACTGGTGGGCCTCATCATTGCATGGAGTATCTTGTACTTGGGCAAGAGCTGGGTGTTTACCCTCTTTGATGACTACCCCGATTTCCTCTACGACAAAAGCATAACGATTACTGGCGAAATGCTGTTCACCCCTGTTGTATTTATTACAGCTTTGTTAGTATGTGTCATCATCAACTTGCTCTCTGCTCTGATTCCTGCTTGGAACTCACTGCGTAAACCCATTGTTTCATCCCTTAACGAAAAGAAGTAATTATGTTTAATTTGATATTTAAGAATATTTGGGCTCGTCGCAAACGTAATGGATGGCTCTTTATCGAGTTGGTGGCAGTAGCCATTGTGTCATGGGTTATCTTCGACCCTGTAGTTGTAGGCCTATATGTAAGAAACTTGCCCACAGGCTATGATACCGACCGTTTGTGCCGCATTTCATTGGGCAGGTATTACGAAGGAGCCTCCCAATTCAGTGCTGAAGCTGACTCTACCCTTTTTGAGGATATCGACCGCATCATGTATCAGGCTCGTAACCTGAACGACGTGGAGAGCTCCACACAGTTGTTAGGCTTCGCGTATCCAGGTTCAATGGGCAATTCAAACTCAACGTATGTGAATCCCAATGATACGACCAGACTTTTGCGAGTGTCGAATATGTATTACAAGCCTCGTACCGATTTCTTCAAAACTTTCGGTATCCAACCTGCCGATGGCTATACAGTAGAGCAACTGGAAGAAGCCGTTTTACCTGCTAACAGCACGTTACTCTCCGAGGACGGAGCACGATATCTGTACGGTGATAACCGCAGTGATATGCGCCTTTCTATACCTCCCCAATATCTGTCAATGGTGCCTGACTGGAAAGACAGAACGGTAACAGGTGTGTTCAAGTCTTTCAAGATGAACAATGGCAATCGTGCCATCCCTGTAGCCTTCTACAAATTCAGTAAAGATGACAACAACGGAACAGATGTTCCTGCGCAAACTTATATCTTGGTTAGGGTAAAAGAGGGAGTGAATCTGGATAAGTTTATCGACGACTTCAACCAAAATGGTATCAAACAACTACATAGCGGCAACCTCTATGCTCGTAGCATCATGAAGTTCAGCAGTGTGATGGAAGACAGAGATAGCTTTTACCTCAATGCTATGCGTATGCGATATGTGTTGGCGGCATTTTTCATGATTAGCCTCTGCTTGGGTGTGATTGGCACGTTCTGGTTGCAGACAAAGGTGAGGAAGGAAGACATAGGCGTGATGCTGTCCTTCGGTGGTACACCTAAGACGATTATGAGTATGCTGATGGGCGAGGGAGTAGTGCTCACCACCATCGCAGTAGTCATTGGTTGTCTCATCTATATGCAATATGGTATCAGCGAGGGCCTGGTGAATGATTACCTTTGGGGAGGAGCACGTGAAGACTCACCTATGGTAGCAGATTCCTGGATTGACAGTTTCCCACAACATTTCCTCATTGTGAGCGGTATTATCTGGCTCATTATGACTATCGTGGTACTGATTGGTATCTTTATACCAGCACACAAAATCAGTCATGTGCAGCCAACAGAAGCTTTAAGAGACGAATAAGTCGATTGACGATTGACGATTGACGATTGACAATTGACCATTGACTATTGACGATTGATAATAAAAAAAGATTATAAATATGGAGACAATTATTGAATTAAAGGGTATCAACAAGATATACCGTACAGACGAAGTGGAAACGCAGGCATTGGAGAATGTAAACCTGCAAGTGAATAAAGGCGAGTTCCTCAGCATCATGGGACCCTCAGGTTGTGGCAAATCCACCTTATTGAATATCATGGGCTTGCTCGATGCGCCTACATCAGGCAGTGTACTGATTGATGGTACAGCTACTGAGAAATTGAGCGACAAGGCATTGGCAGCTTTCCGTAATGAGAAGCTGGGCTTCGTGTTCCAGAGCTTCCACCTGATCAACTCGCTCAACGTGATTGACAACGTAAAAGTGCCTCTGCTCTATCGCAAGATGTCTGACAGCAAGCGCGAGGAACTGGCGAAGCAGGTTCTGGAGCGTGTAGGTTTGAGCCATCGTATGCGCCACATGCCCACCCAGTTAAGCGGTGGTCAGTGCCAGCGAGTAGCCATCGCCCGAGCTATTGTAGGCAATCCCGAGATTATC
>JAGCGS010000005.1 GCA_017649485.1 Bacteroidaceae bacterium
AAGTAGGCTCCAACATCGCCTCAGAGTTAGGCACCATGCGTGTTACCCAGCAGATTGACGCTTTGGAAATCATGGGTGTGAACTCAGCCAGCTATCTGATATTACCCAAGATAACAGCTTTGGTGAGTTTCATCCCTGTCATGGTGGTATTCAGCATCTTTGCCGGCATTATAGGAGCTTTTTGCACATGCTGGTTTGGAGGCATCATGACAGCAGAGGACTTGGAGTATGGCTTGCAATACGCCTTTGTAGAGTGGTTTGTATGGGGTAGTTTTATCAAGTCATTCTGCTTTGGTTTCATCATCAGCAGTGTGGCCTCATTTTTCGGCTATACCGTCGAGGGAGGATCCATCAGCGTAGGAAAGGCATCTACCGATGCGGTGGTGGCAAGTAGTGTACTGATATTGTTTGCCGACTTGATGCTAACCAATATTTTGGCGTGATTTCTTTGATATTTGAAAGATAAAAGCTAATTTTGCACCCTCAAATTGAATTTAGTAACTAAAACAAATAATTGTCATAATGAACGTATCATTACAAAACATTGACAAGGTAAGCGCACTGCTTACAGTTGATATGGTAAAAGCTGACTATCAGGAGAACGTAGAGAAGCAGCTGAAAAAGATTCGCAAAGACGCCCAGATGCCTGGTTTCCGCAAGGGTATGGTTCCAATGGGCTTGGTTAAGAAAATGTATGAGAAGTCTGTGATTGCCGACGAGGTGAACAAGCTGCTCGGCGATGCAATCAATAAGTATATCCAAGATAATAAGGTGCACATGCTGGGTGAACCATTGCCAAACGAAAACCAGCAACAGTTGGATTTCGACACTCAGGATGAGTTCAAGTTCCCGTTCGACATCGCATTGGCTCCTGTCATCAACTTCACGTTGAGTGCAGACGACAAGGTGCCTTATTACGATGTGACTGTTACAGACGAGATGGTGGACAACCAGGTGGCTTCATACGCTCAGCGTGGTGGCTCTTACGAGAAGGTTGACTCTTTCGATGCTGCTCAGAACGATATGCTGAAGGGTTTGCTTTGCGAGCTCGATGAAGCTGACAACGTGAAGGAAGGCGGCATCCGTGTGGAAAGTGCCGTGATGATGCCATCTTACATGAAGGTAGATGACGAAAAGGCAAAGTTTGCTGGTGCTAAGGTTGGCGATACCGTAACCTTCAACCCCAACAAGGCTTGGGAGGGTAATGCTCCTGAGTTGGCTTCACTGCTGAAGATGGATCGCGAGGAAGCTGTGAAAGTAACCTCAGACTTCTGTTATCAGGTTGAGGAGATTACCCGCTATATGCCAGGTGAGATGAATCAGGAGTTGTTCGACCAGGTGTTTGGCAAGGATGTGGTGAAGAGCGAAGAAGAGTTCAAGCAGAAAGTGCGTGAGATCATCGCTAACCAGTTCAAGTCAAATAGCGATTATAAGTTCTTGACGGATGCTCGCAAGTACATCATGGACAAGGTGGGTAAGCTGGAGTTCTCTGAGCCTTTGATGAAGCGCATTATGAAGACCAACAATCCTGACAAGGATGATAAGTTTGTTGACGAGAACTACAATCAGACTATCGATGTATTGTCTTGGCAACTTGTCCGTGACGTGCTGGTATCACAGGAAGGTTTGAAAATTGAGCAGAATGATATCATGGAGGAAGCTAAGGCTGCTACCCGTGCTCAGTTTGCTCAGTATGGTATGCTGAATTTACCAGACGATATGATTGCCAACTACGCAAGCGAAATGCTGAAGAAACGCGAAACCGTTGAGAATCTGGCCGATCGCGTTATTGATAGCAAGTTGGCTGATGTGCTGAAGAAGAAGGTTACCTTGGAACACCAAGCAATCTCTGCAGAGGATTTTGGCAAGATGATTCAACCAGAAGCTTGACTTCATTGATATTTCTTCCTTTTTTATAAAAAAACACGTGGTAACCGCTTGGTAATGCCATGTGTTTTTCTTTATTTTGCATCTAAATTAGATTTTGTATATGAATATGATGAAAGACGATTTTAGAAAGTATGCCACCCAACACTTGGGTATGAATAGTTTAGTGCTTGATGAAGTAATGAAATCACAAGCCAGTTACCTGAATCCATACATCCTGGAAGAGCGTCAGCTGAATGTTACTCAGTTGGATGTTTTCTCACGCCTTATGATGGATCGCATTATCTTCTTGGGCACCCAGATAGACGACTACACGGCAAACACGCTACAAGCCCAACTGCTTTACCTCGACTCTGTAGATTCCGGCAAGGACATCTCCATTTATATCAACTCCCCTGGTGGATCTGTGTACGCTGGTTTAGGCATCTATGACACCATGCAGTTTATTAGCAGTCCTGTAGCTACTATCTGCACAGGCATGGCAGCCAGCATGGCAGCCGTTTTGCTCGTGGCAGGTGCCGAAGGCAAGCGTTCAGCTCTAACCCACTCACGCGTAATGATTCATCAGCCGATGGGTGGAGCTCAAGGTCAGGCATCTGACATCGAAATTACCGCCCGTGAAATCCAGAAACTGAAGAAGGAACTTTATACCATCATCGCCGAACATTCACACACTCCATTCGACAAGGTATGGGCAGACTCCGATCGCGACTATTGGATGACAGCTCAGGAAGCTATGGAATATGGAATGATTGATGAAGTGTTGACCAAGAAGAAATAAGCAATGGCTATAAGGACAGTGAACAAATGCAGTTTCTGTGGTCGCACGGATAAAGAAGTTAAGTTGATGATAACGGGCATCAATGCCTATATCTGCGATGAATGTGTGCAACGTGCCAGCGAGATTTGTCAGGAGGCTTTGGAAACTTCATCGAAGCAGAAGTTTGGCCTCAACCTTAAGTCCATCCCCAAGCCTCGTGAGATCAAGGATTTCCTCGATCAATACGTGATTGGTCAAGACGAAGCAAAGCGATATCTCTCTGTAGCCGTCTATAACCACTACAAGCGTCTTCTGCAAAAGGCTGACGATGACGAGGTGGAGATAGAGAAGTCAAATATCATCATGGTGGGAGCCACTGGTACGGGAAAGACCCTGCTGGCTCGCACCATCGCCAAGTTCCTCAGTGTACCTTTTACCATTGTGGATGCGACTGTGTTGACAGAGGCTGGTTATGTAGGTGAGGACATCGAGAGCATCCTGACCCGTCTGTTGCAGGTGGCAGACTACGACGTGAAGGCTGCAGAAAAAGGCATTGTATTTATTGACGAGATTGACAAAATAGCACGCAAGGGCGACAACCCATCTATCACCCGTGATGTTAGTGGCGAGGGTGTGCAACAAGGTTTGCTCAAACTGTTGGAAGGTTCTATCGTGAATGTTCCACCTCAGGGAGGTCGCAAGCATCCTGAGCAGCGAATGATTCCTGTAAATACCAAGAACATTCTATTCATTTGTGGTGGTGCTTTCGATGGCATCGAGCGTAAGATAGCCCAGCGACTGAACACCCATGTGGTGGGTTACCATTCTGTGGAAAATACGGCGAAGATCGACAAAGACAATATGATGCAATACATCGCCCCGCAAGACCTCAAGGCTTTTGGCTTGATTCCTGAAATCATTGGCCGTATGCCTATCCTCACCTATCTCAATCCTCTTGACAGGACAGCCCTGCGGTCTATCCTGACTGAGCCAAAGAACTCTATCGTGAAGCAATACATCAAACTGTTCGCCATGGATGGGGTGAAATTGGACTTCAAGGAAGACGTGTTGGAATATGTGGTGGATAAGGCCATTGAGTTCAAATTGGGAGCAAGAGGACTGCGTTCCATTGTCGAGGCAATCATGATGGATGTGATGTACGACCTGCCTTCCACCAAGAAGAAAACATTCACCGTGACGATGGAGTATGCCAAGAGTCAACTGGAAAAAGCCAACATTTCTCGCTTGCAAAACATTTAATAGTGCGTTTTTTTCGCCTAAAGTCTCTTTTTTTTGCTTTTAAGATAAAAAAAAAGGCTTTTGCATTTGAAATATTGTAAGTTGTTTATATCTTTGTTTGCATGCCCAAAAGGCTCCCCCAAACATTAACCTAAAAACAACTTATGGCTATGGTTGAGAAGTACAATTTGACCGAGGAGCTGAAGAAATATTTCGGCTTTGATACCTTTAAGGGAAACCAAGAAGCGATTATAGAAAATCTGCTGGCTGGCAACGATACATTTGTATTGATGCCAACAGGTGGCGGTAAATCCCTGTGTTACCAGTTGCCTTCTTTGTTGATGGAGGGTACGGCCATTGTAATTTCTCCACTCATCGCACTGATGAAGAATCAGGTGGATGCCATGCGCAATTACAGCGAGGAAGATGGCATCGCCCACTTTATCAATTCATCGCTGAATCGCACCGCCATCGAGCAGGTTAAGGATGACATCCTGAATGGCAAGACTAAGTTGCTCTATGTGGCTCCTGAATCTCTCACCAAAGAAGAGAATGTAGAGTTCCTCAAATCAGTTAAGATCTCTTTCTATGCCATCGACGAGGCACATTGTATTTCAGAATGGGGACATGATTTCCGCCCTGAGTATAGAAAGATACGCCCCATCGTTAACAAGGTGGGCAAAGCTCCTCTCATCGCCTTGACGGCTACTGCCACCCCCAAGGTGCAACATGATATTCAGAAGAACTTGGGCATGATGCATGCCAAAGTGTTCAAATCGTCATTCAATCGTCCGAATCTGTATTATGAAGTAAGACCCAAGACCGATGATGTGGATAAGGACATCATCAAATACATAAAGGCAAACCCTGAGAAGTCTGGTATCATTTACTGCCTAAGCCGAAAGAAAGTGGAGGAGCTGGCAGAAATTCTGATGGCAAATGGCATCAAGGCGAAGCCTTATCATGCAGGCATGGACAGTGTAACCCGCACTGAGACACAAGACGATTTCCTGATGGAGAAGATTGATGTCATCGTGGCAACCATAGCCTTTGGTATGGGCATCGACAAGCCTGATGTGAGATTTGTGATACACTATGACATTCCTAAGAGCTTGGAAGGTTACTACCAAGAAACAGGTCGTGCAGGTCGTGACGGTGGCGAAGGCCAATGTATCGCGTTCTATAGTGATAAAGACTTACAGAAGTTAGAGAAATTCATGCAGGGCAAACCCGTGGCTGAGCAAGAGATAGGTAAACAACTTTTGCAGGAAACGGCTGCTTATGCCGAGTCTTCGGTTTGCCGTCGCAAAACCTTGTTACACTATTTTGGCGAGGAGTACAAGGAAGCTAATTGTGGCAACTGCGACAACTGCTTAAATCCTAAGAAACAAGTGGAAGCTCAAGATTTATTGTGTACCGTGATTGATGCGGTATATGCTGTAAAAGAGAATTTCAAACAAGACTATATAGTTAATATCATCAGGGGTGATGAAACAAATGAGGTACTCGACCATCACCACGAGGATTTGGAGATATTCGGATCCGGTATGGGTGAGGATGAGCGTGTGTGGAACAATGTGGTACGCCAGGCTCTCATTGATGGTTATCTGAGCAAAGATGTAGAAAACTACGGCCTCATCAAGGTAACCTCAGCTGGCAAGAAGTTCCTAAAGCACCCCAAATCGTTCAAGATTGTAGAAGAAGGTGATTTCGAGGAGGCGGAGGAAGAAGCTCCAATGCATGGAGGTGCGTCACTGGCGCTCGACCCCACATTGTTCAGCATGCTTAAGGACTTGCGCAAGAAAATGTCCAAGCAACTTAACTTGCCACCATACGTCATCTTCCAAGATCCATCTTTGGAAGCAATGGCTACTACCTACCCTGTCACATTGGAAGAGTTGCAGAACATTCCAGGTGTGGGAGCTGGCAAGGCTAAACGCTATGGTGAAGACTTCTGTAAGCTCATCAAACGTCATTGTGAAGAGAACGAGATAGAACGCCCAGAAGACTTGCGTGTACGCACGGTGGCTAACAAGTCGAAGCTCAAAGTGAGCATCATCCAAGCTATAGATAGGCAGGTTGCTCTCGACGATATCGCCAGTTCAAAGGGTATGGAGTTCGACGAATTGCTGGATGAGGTAGAAGCCATTGTATATTCAGGAACGAAAATCAACATTGACTATTTCTTGCGAGAGGTGGTGGATGAAGACCATATGTTGGACATCTACGATTACTTCCAGGAGTCGGAAACCGATGACTTGGAGGTGGCATTCGACGAGTTAGGAGAGGACTATACAGAGGAGGAAATCCGTTTGGTTCGCATTAAGTTTATCAGTGAGATGGCGAATTAGCGACAGAATAATACAGTTTATAATAGGTGAAATGAAAATTGGTTTTGATAATGATAAGTATCTGAAGATACAGTCAGAGCATATCCGTGAGCGTATCGCCCAGTTCGATGGCAAGCTATATATGGAACTGGGTGGCAAGTTATTCGACGACCATCATGCTTCCCGCATCCTGCCAGGATTCCAACCAGACAGTAAATTACGTATGCTTGCACAACTGCGTGAAAGCATTGAGATTGTCATCGTCATCAGTGCAGAAGATATTGAGAAGAATAAGATACGTGCCGACTTAGGCATCACCTACGATGAAGATGTACTGCGTCTGAGAGATGAGTTCATGAAACGCGACTTTATGGTGGGATCGGTGGTAATCACCCATTACAATGGCCAGATGGCGGCAGATCAGTTCAGACATCGTCTGGGGCGCATGGGCATCAAGACTTTCATACATTATCCCATTGAGGGCTATCCACATAACGTGAAGTTGATTGCCAGTGATGAAGGCTATGGTAAGAATGATTATGTGGAGACTTCTCGTGAGCTGGTCATTGTGACTGCTCCTGGTCCGGGAAGCGGCAAGATGGCTGTGTGCTTAAGTCAGTTGTACAACGAGAACCGTCGGGGTAAACGCGCAGGTTACGCAAAGTTCGAGACCTTCCCAGTGTGGAACCTGCCACTAAAGCACCCCATTAACATCGCTTATGAAGCCGCTACTGCCGACCTTAACGATGTGAATATGATCGACCCCTTCCACTTGGAGGCTTACGGTAAGATTGCAATCAACTACAACCGTGACATTGAAATTTATCCCGTGCTCAACGCCCTATTCGAAGGCATTTATGGTGAAAATCCTTACAAGTCGCCTACTGATATGGGTGTGAACATGATTGGTTTCTGCATCTGCGATGACGAGGTGTGTTGCCAGGCATCACGCGACGAAATTATTCGCCGTTACTATACGGCTACAAATAAGTTGGCAGATGGTGCTTGCAACGAGAATGAGGTAAATAAGATTCGCATGTTATTTAATCAGGCGAAGATTACCACAGCCGACCGTAAGACAACGGTGGCGGCCAACGAACGCAAGCAGCTGACTGGTCAGCCTGCTTCGGCAATGGAGCTGGACGATGGTACCATCATCACCGCTAAGACAACCACATTGCTGGGATGCAGTGCGGCATTAATATTGAATGTCATTAAGTATCTGGCAGGCATCAGTCACGATGTGAAGTTGATTCCACAGAGTATGATTGAGCCAATCCAGAAAACAAAAATAGAATACTTGGGTGGCAACAATCCTCGCCTTCACACCGATGAGGTGCTGGTAGCTCTCAGCGTGTTGTCCCAGCACGACGAACTGTGTCGCCATGCTTTGGAGCAGTTGCCCAAGCTTCGTGGCTGTCAGGTACACACCACCATCATGTTGGGTGAAGTAGATCGTAAGATCTTCAAGAAATTAGGTTGCGACCTTACCTGCGATCCTATCAAGAAGAAATGAGGTACGAGACAACTCCATTAGCTGGCAAATTGGCCACAAAGGCTGGTTTGCCAGCTATTTGTATATTCACCTGTCTTGCATCACCTCGGTTACTCACCACCAAACCATAGGAGCCATCGGGATTCACGAAAGCGGCGTAGATGACACCTTGCCCTGCATCACCACTCGACTCTATGCGATAAGCCCCTGGTTTGGCTACCACACTCATGTGAGCCATAGCATAAAAGTGCGAATTACGGGTAATGGTAGTATAGTCAGTATTGTCAATATCCACCACGCCATAACAGGTGGCACAGGCTCCCTCTCCACGATGCGGTCCTCGGTCGTTGTCCAGCATAAGATTCCACACCACAACACCGCGACACCAGCCATTCACGGTGGCGAGTCCGAGTTGCTCAACATCCCTCAACAGCGACTTCTCCAGATCCCTGCCATTATTCCAAGTGCCGATGCTCGCCTCGCTAAACACTAGCTCCTTATCGGGAGCTTCCTTGTAAATACGTAACAGTTCGTCTGCCTTTCCACCATAGTTGTGATAAGCGGCCCCAGCAAAGAATCTTGCAGCTTCTGCATCAGCATAGATATGCAACGGATATTGCTGTTGGTCTGCCATATCATCATAGTTGTAGTTATGGTCAAAAGCATAAACTTTTACATCCAGCCCTGCTTTGCGAAGAGCAGGTCCCAATGCCTGCTTCACAAATGCCAGTTGCTCTTGCCAACCCATAAAAAGAGAAGCTGAGTTACCACGATTCAGCGGTTCATTTTGAGGAGTAACGCAATAGATAGGCACACCAGCCTGCTGCATAGCCTCAATCCACAACACGAAATAACGGCCGTAGTCCTGATAGCAAGCAGGATTCAACTGTCCACCTGTCCATGAGTCGTAAGGCACAGGCTCATCCAAGCTTTTTACTTTCATCCACTTGGGACAAGTCCAAGGTGTCCCCATAATCTTTAGCGACGGATTGATGGCAAGGATCTCCCGCAAAGCCGGAATCACATATTTCGTCTCCTCTATCGTCAACCCAAAATGCTCGATACCTGGCTCATCGCACAACGTATATTCACTCAGCGAAAAGTCGGAACAGCCAATGCTTACCCTTACATAACTGAAGCCCACCTTGTCAGGAGCAAAGGTCTCCTGTAAGAATGCATGCCTGGCCTCTGCTGACATTAGTGAAAGATTATACGCAGTGGAGCCTGTGATGGCAGCCCCGAATCCATCAATCTCCTGGTGTCGTACGGCAGGATTGAGGTTGATCACAGGTATTCCTGTTTGAGCAGTCCCCCATTCAGCTTTTCCCTGTGTCATATCCATCGTACGAGTTACATCAGTGGCATAGCTTTTTACCACCTGCTGCGCATAGGTTGCCAAGTTCACAAACAGCAACCCCAACCCTATCAGTATCAAATTCTTTTTCATTATTCGCCTTTCTTGAAATTTCCTACAAATATACAACATTTTGGGATAAATGCAATAGCTATTGTTTACTTTTGCTTTTTTCCATGCTTTTCTACATCCAACAGTTTGACAACGCATTCAAAAATCTGTTATGGGTCGTGGGAAACTTCAAAAATCGACTAACTTTCCTGCCGCAAAACTTGCATCTCGGTGTTTTATTATATATCTTTGCATAGATTTAGCATAACGAAAAAACAAGGATGATTATGAAGAAAGTTTATGTGTTTTTTGCTGATGGCTTTGAAGAAATCGAGGCCTTGACATCGGTTGACGTGCTGAAACGTGCGGGTGCCGATGTGGTGATGGTATCAGTAACTCCAAACGAGATAGTAATGGGTGCTCATGAGGTGCCTGTACTGTGCGACAAGAACATCGACAGCTGTGACTTGATGGATGCCGACCTGCTGCTACTCCCTGGTGGCATGCCTGGCGCACAGTCTTTGAGCGAGTGTGAATTCCTGGGCAAAGCACTGTTGAGACAGGTGGAGGGGGGCAAGCCCGTGGCTGCCATTTGTGCTGCTCCAATGGTACTGGGTAAGTTGGGCATCCTGCAAAGTAAAAAGGCTACCTGCTATCCTGGTTTCGAAGTTTATTTGACAGGTGCTACCTATACGGGGGCTTCTGTTCAGCGTGACGGTCTTATCATCACAGGCAAAGGTCCTGGCGTTTCGCTGCCTTTCTCTTTCGCCGTGGTTGACCTGTTGTTTGGCGCTGACAAGGTAGCTGAATTGAAAGATGCAATGATGGTGGAGGCATGAAACGATATGCCATTATCGTGGCAGGAGGCAAGGGCCTACGGATGGGCGGTGAAGTCCCTAAGCAGTTCCTACAGATAGGCGATACCCAACCCGTTTTGATGCATACACTTGAGACATTCAATCACTTCGACTCCGAGATGCGACTGATTGTGGTGTTGCCTGCCGACCAGCAGGGTACATGGCAAGAGCTATGTCATCAGTACGGATGCGACATCGCTCATCAGATAGTGACAGGTGGAGAAACACGGTTCCACTCCGTCAAGAATGGCTTGGCTGTAATCCCCGACGAGACCGACGCTGTAGTAGGTGTACATGACGGCGTACGCCCTTTCGTCTCGCAAGAGGTGTTGCAACGCTGCTTTGAGTTGGCTGAGGAAAAACGAGCTGTGATACCTGTCGTGCCGGTGGTTGAAACCATTAGGAAACTGGTTGGCTATGAGGCGTCAATTACCGTTAATCGCAACGTGTATCGTTTAGTTCAGACCCCGCAAGTATTTAATGTTTCACTATTGAAACAAGCCTATTCACAGCCTTACACAAATGCTTTTACCGATGATGCTTCTGTGGTCGAGGCTTTAGGTCAGCAAATATGGCTCACAGAGGGTAACCGCGAAAACATCAAGCTCACTACTCCATTTGACTTAAAGATTGCAGAGATCTTATTGAAATGATCGAACAACTGGACGTGAAATATATCAGTGGCGTAGGGCCTCAACGAGCTACCCTGCTTGCCAAAGAGCTGGACATCCATTCAGTTCGTGACCTGCTATACTATTTCCCCTATAAATACGTAGATCGCAGTAAGATTTACTCCATCAATGAGGTGACAAGCGACATGCCTTACATCCAAGTGCGTGGACAGATCGCTTCGTTTGAGACAGCTGGAGAAGGTCGTGGCAGACGACTCATTGCTCACTTCACCGATGGCACAGGTTTCATCGACCTTATCTGGTTTCAAGGTGTCAAATACGTAACCAACCGCTATAAATTACATCAAGACTACATCGTGTTTGGCAAGCCAAGTATATTCAATGGGCGCGTGAATATCGCCCACCCCGATCTGGATCCTGCCAGTGAGGTACAACTGAGCAACTTGGGTATGCAACCCTATTACAACACCACAGAGAAGATGAAGCGCAGTTTCCTCAACTCACATGCCATCGAAAAGATAATGCATAGTGTAATGCCCTTGCTGAAGGATCCTTTACCTGAAACACTAACCCCAGAAATCATCGCACAACAGCATCTGATGCCGCTTACGGAAGCCTTGCAAAACATCCACTTCCCCCAAAACAATGAAGCCCTGCGTCAGGCAAAGCTACGTTTGAAATTTGAAGAGTTATTCTATGTGCAGCTGAACATCCTACACTATGCCAATGATAGGCGAAGGAAATACAAAGGTTATGTTTTCCCCCACGTAGGAGCTTATTTCAACACATTCTATCGCGACTACCTGCCCTTCGAGTTGACCAATGCCCAGAAACGTGTAATCCGTGAGATACGCACCGACTTAGGCAGTGGGAAACAGATGAACCGCCTGCTTCAAGGTGATGTGGGTAGCGGCAAGACCATGGTAGCACTGATGAGTATGCTCCTTGCTATCGACAACGGCTATCAGGCTTGTCTGATGGCACCTACTGAAATACTCGCCAATCAGCACTATGAAACGCTCTGTCGCCAGTTGGATGGTTTGGGTGTACAGGTGGAACTGCTTACCGGCTCTATCAAGGGCAAGAAACGAGAGGATATCCTACAACGACTGACTAACGGAGAGGTGCATATCTTGATAGGCACTCATGCACTGATTGAGGATGGAGTAAGCTTTAAGCACCTCGGACTGGCAGTTATTGACGAACAACATCGATTCGGTGTGGCACAACGAGCCCGCTTGTGGAGCAAGAGCATGCAACCTCCCCATGTCTTGGTAATGACAGCCACCCCCATCCCCCGTACTTTAGCCATGACTCTCTATGGTGACCTGGATGTTTCGGTGATAGACGAGTTGCCCCCCGGAAGGAAACCTATCGCTACCTTGCATCAGTTCGACAATCGCAGGCAACAGCTCAATGCATTCATACGTAAGCAGGTGAATGAGGGCAGGCAGATTTACATCGTCTATCCACTTATCAAGGAAAGCGAGAAGATAGACTTGAAAAACCTGGTAGAGGGCTATTCACAAGTGTGCGATGACTTTCCAGACTTAACTGTTTGCCAAGTGCACGGACAGATGAAGCCTGCGTTGAAAGAGGAGCAGATGTCGCGTTTCGTACGAGGCGAAGCCCAAATCTTGGTTGCCACCACTGTGATAGAAGTGGGTGTAAATGTGCCCAACGCTTCAGTGATGGTGATTCAGAACGCTGAGCGTTTTGGTTTGTCACAACTCCACCAGCTGAGGGGGCGTGTAGGTAGAGGTGCCGACCAATCTTATTGTATTTTAGTGACAGGTTTCAAGCTGGCAGAGGAAACACGGAAACGTATAGAAATCATGGTCCGCACCAACGATGGATTCGAGATTGCAGAGGCCGACTTAAAGCTTCGTGGCCCTGGCGATTTGGAGGGTACCCAACAAAGTGGCATGGCGTTCGACTTGAAAATTGCCGACCTTGCCAGAGACGGACAGATACTGCAATTGGCTCGTGATGTTGCTGAACACATCGTGGAAGAGGATCCCACCTGCCAGTTACCCAAATACGATCTTTTGTGGCGTCAACTCAAGGTGTTACGCAAGACTCATATCAACTGGTCTGCCATCAGCTAAACATGTTATTCAACATAATTAGGGGTTTTTTACTTAAAAGTTTTTGGCAAAAAGATGAAATAGTCTTACCTTTGTGCGATTAGTGGAGTTATAGCGTCGTGTAAACGACTCTAAAAAATAGTAATTTATGAAGATTAGTTTAATTAAGACTATCATATTTTCTGCCTCTTGCATGTTCTGTACAGGGATATCCGCACAAGACTTGATAGCACGTCAAGCGCCTGTGGACGTTAAACTGAAGAGCGTAGATTCCCTGGCATTACAAAAAGCCATCCGTGCAGAGCAATCTGAGTTTCCAAGTTTAGATATTTACCAATCGTGGGATAATGAGTTCGTAAACTCTTACGGCGATGCCGTACTCCCAGACAGCTATACCTTCGACCTGACAGGTTTCAGCATGCCTACCCCCAGTACCAAAATCAATGATACTTTCGGATACCGCCCTCGTCGTCGCCGTGCACACAGTGGCCTGGACATCAAAGTAAATGTGGGTGATACCATTCGCTCAGCATTCGATGGCAAGGTACGCATTGTTAAGAACCAGGGTCGCAGGGGTTATGGTAAGTATATAGTGATTCGCCATGACAATGGACTTGAAACAGTATATGGCCATTTGTCCAAACAACTGGTTGAAGAAGACCAACTGGTACGTGCAGGTGACGTGATTGGCTTAGGTGGCAACACAGGTCGTTCAACGGGCTCTCATCTTCATTTCGAGACTCGTTTCTTAGGTGTAGCCATTGATCCTGCCTCAATGTTTGATTTTGAGAAACAAGATGTTGTGGCAGACAACTATACTCATGTGTTCAAGAAACAGCCTGCAGAAAAACGTACCAAGACCAGAGCCTCTTCTGTAGCCTCAACGACTAAGTTGGAAACGACCAGTGGTGAGGGTATTTACTACAAGGTAAAGAGTGGAGATACGTTGTCGAAAATTGCAGCCAAGCAAGGAGTTAGTGTGAACCAGCTCTGCAGACTCAATGGCATCACTACCAAAACGGTGCTGCAAATCGGGCAGGTATTGAGATGCTCTTGAACTATTCATTTTGTATAATTTAGGGTGCTTTCATAGAAATTATGGGCACCCTTTTTATTTTATCCCACTTTTTCACTATCTTTGCAGAATAAATAAAATAGACATGAAAGATACCAAAGCACAGTTTGAACAAGTGATAGCCGAATGTCGCGATCTGTTCGTGAAGAAATTGCACGACTACGGAGCCGCTTGGCGCATCATGCGTCCTTCGTCAGTGACCGACCAGATATTCATCAAGGCCAATCGTATCAGAACCTTAGAGGTGAAAGGTGTTTCAATGGTAGGTGAAGGAATTAAGCCGGAATTCATGGGTATCGTGAACTATGGCATCATCGCTTTGATACAACTGGAGTTAGGTTATGCCGAGCATGAGGATATAAGTGTTGAACACGCCATTGAGCTGTACGACAAATACGCCAAGACCGCTATGGAGTTGATGCTGGCGAAGAACCATGACTATGACGAAGCTTGGCGCAACATGCGCATCACTTCTTACACCGACTTGATACTTATGAAGATTAACCGCACAAAACAAATAGAGGACTTGGCGGGCAATACATTGGTGTCGGAGGGTGTAGATGCTAACTATATGGATATGATTAATTATTCCGTATTCGGACTGATTAAACTGGACTTTGGCGACTAAGTGGCGAAATAGCGTAACATGGAAGACGGTAGTTAACATCTGCCGCTTTATCCCGGGGATTGTATTTGTGTTCTCAGGCTTTGTGAAAGCTGTTGACCCATTGGGAACATCCTATAAGATACAGGATTACCTAACTACCTTTGGATTGTTGCAGTTGACACCTGACATTGTACCTTTAGCATTGTCTGTGGCACTGGCTGTTTTGGAGTTTGGCATTGGTATTCACTTATTGTTGGGCATTAAGCGACGTGCCACTACCAGGTTGGCACTGTTGGTAATGCTGGTGATGACTCCCTTGACGCTTTACCTGGCGCTGACGAACCCCATCAGTGACTGTGGGTGCTTCGGTGATGCACTGGTACTGACCAATTGGCAGACATTCGGCAAAAATGTGGTGTTGCTGATTTGTGTTATAGTGGTGTTCCTCACACCTTGGAACATGGTGAGGTTCCTGACAAAGAAGATGGAATGGACACTATCAATGTATAGTGTGTTATTCGCCCTCATCTTGGCTGGATATTGCCTGATGATCTTGCCGGTGTTTGACTTCCGTCCTTACAAGATAGGCAACAACATTCGACAAGGTATGGAGATTCCCGAGGGTGCCAAGCCAACGGTCTTTGATACTCGCTTCGTGATGGAGAAGGAAGGGGTAAAGCAAACTTTCAAGGTTGATGACTATCCTGACAGTACATGGACCTTTGTGAGTGCGGAAACAGTAGTTTTGGAAAAAGGTTATGAACCACCTATCCACGACTTCGTGATAGAGAAAATGGAAACGGGAGAAGACATCACCGACGATGTGTTGGATGACCCTAACTACACTTTCCTGTTGGTGATGCACCGTACAGAGGAAGCCGAAGAGGGATATATCGACCTCATCAACGAATTGTTCGACTACAGCGTTGAGAACGGTTACCGTTTCTACGCCCTGTCATCATCTTCGGCAGAAGCCATTGAGCAATGGCGTGACCGAACTGGAGCTGAATATCCTTTCTGCATCATGGATGACATCACCCTGAAGACCATGATACGCAGCAATCCAGGATTGATGCTCATTAAGGAAGGTGTGATACTGAACAAGTGGTGCGACTCGCAGATACCCGATGAGTTTGAGTTGACTGACCGTTTAGAAAAGCTGCCATTGGGACAGGTGAAAGAGGTGAATGACCTTAAAACCTTAGGATGGATTTGTGTGTGGTTCATGGTGCCACTGGCATTGATTGTATTGATTGACAGAATATTTAATCGTTATAATAACAAAAAAACAAGGAAAAGTATGAGAAAGAAAATTGTAGCAGGTAACTGGAAGATGAACATGAACCTGCAAGATGGTGTAGCTTTGGCTAAAGAGTTGAACGAGGCATTGACAGCTGATAAGCCTAACTGTGGCGTCGTAATCTGCACTCCGTTTATTCACTTAGCAACTGTAGCTCAGTTTCTGAACCAGGACATTATCGGTTTAGGTGCAGAGAACTGTGCAGACAAGGCTAAGGGTGCCTACACAGGTGAGGTATCTGCAGAGATGGTGAAGAGCACTGGCGCACAGTATGTAATCCTGGGCCACTCAGAACGTCGTGAATACTACAAGGAGACTCCTGAGATTCTGAAGGAGAAGGTGCTGTTGGCACTGGCTAACGGTCTTAAGGTTATCTTCTGTATCGGTGAGAGCCTGGAAGAACGTGAGGCTAACAAGCAGAATGAGGTTGTAAAGGCAGAGTTGGAAGGTTCTGTATTCAACTTGAGCGCAGAGGACTTCGCCAAGATCATCATCGCTTACGAGCCAATCTGGGCTATTGGTACTGGCAAGACCGCTACCGCTGAGCAGGCAGAGGAGATCCATGCATACATCCGCAGTTGTGTGGCAGACAAGTATGGCGCTGAAGTGGCTGACGACACTACTATCCTTTATGGTGGTAGCTGCAAGGCAAGCAACGCTCCTGAACTGTTCGCTAAGCCTGACATCGACGGTGGCCTGATTGGTGGTGCTTCTCTGAAGTGCGCTGATTTCAAGGGCATTATTGATGCTTGGAAGTAATAAGACAAGAGAGGTTTTCCGTCTTTCGACGGAAAACCTCATCCTAATTATCAACAATATGAAAAAAATAACGACAGCTATTTTATGCTTATTAGCGATGTCAATATCAGCCTATGCACAGCGTGACATCGTAAAGAGCCTGCAAACAGATGTGGCAGGGCAAGGCAAGGTGACCATTCACCAAGATGCTAAAATTTCTACTCTACTGATGGGTGGTTCTACCAGTACCACAGTCAAGGCTGGCGAAAAGAAAGAGTTGAAACGACAGGGATATCGTGTGCAAGTATATGCCGGCAATAACACCAGCCGCTCACGCAACGAAGCACAGCAGATGGCAAGTAGGGTGAAGCAGCATTTCCAGGATGCACAGGTGTATGCCTATTTCGTATCTCCCCGTTGGCTATGCCGTGTAGGCAACTATCCGAGCATTGAGGAAGCAGATGCTATGATGCGTCAACTCAAATCGACAGGCGTGTTTAAAGAAGTCTCCATCGTGAGAGATCAGATTACAATCGACCTTAATTAAAAGAAATATGTTAGGTAAGGAATATGTGGCAGAAACGCCAGAGTTAGAAGAATTAAAAGGTCATATTTATCGTATGCTCACCTTGATGGGTGAAGACGCTGATCGCGAGGGGTTGCTAAAGACACCTGAGCGGGTAGCGAAGGCTATTATGACACTCACAGGAGGTTATGCCATCAATCCCCACGAGGTGCTGAACTCTGCCAAGTTCAAGGAGGACTACAGTCAAATGGTGATTGTAAAAGACATTGACTTCTACTCGCTCTGTGAACACCATCTTCTGCCTTTCTTCGGCAAGGCTCATGTCGCATATATTCCTAACGGCTACATCACTGGGCTGAGTAAGATTGCCCGTGTGGTGGATATCTTCTCTCATCGTCTGCAAATCCAAGAACGCATGACCTCACAAATCAAGGAATGCATCCAAGAAACGCTTAATCCTTTGGGCGTGATGGTGGTAATTGAGGCAAAGCACATGTGTATGCAGATGCGAGGAGTGGAGAAGCAAAATTCCATTACTACTACCTCCGATTTTACAGGAGCTTTCAAACAGGCAAAGACACGTGAGGAGTTTATGAACCTCATCAGGAGTAGAGTGTAACGGAATATTAGACTTTAGAATGTCAAGACTACTCGTTCGCCCAAGCGCTTAGCCAAATCGACTTGCACTTCCCGCAATTCAGTATACCGCTGGATGATTTGGGCACATTTCACTGTATCGTTTGCAACAACTGGGTCTTGTAGCTGCCTCATCACATCTTTCATCAACTCATTGACTATGGCATACTTATAGCTGGTGGCTATCTCTACTGCTAATTCTTCCAGACGTTTGTCGTCGGTAACAATCGTTTGATTCTTGAAATGATACTTACTGAGCTCATAACGGTTTTCAATCAGGTTCAATGCCACACTACTGATAGCTGCATCCGGATGGTTAATGAAATATCTCTCCGCACTAAAGCCGGTGTCATGTAAATGCTCCACAGCTTGCTTGAACATCTCCCTGTATAGAGGGTCAGACAATTCAATGCTATCTTGTAAAAGGTTGTTGTGCAAGAAATCAATAACGGTCACAGTCACGAGTTGCCCCTCTTCATCTGTAAGCTCACACATGGTTTGCTCACCATAGCGAACCACTAACTGCATAAACAACCTTTCGTATTTACTTAGAACAGTTACCCGCTGAGCATCAACCATTGAGCTTAGAGGTATATCTTTCGGAGCTTTTTCTGATGGCAAAGGTGGATTCTCGGGTGGAGTTTGTTCTGCTGGTTGATTCTTCTTTTCCTCCGCCTTCTTATTCGCCTGTCGCTGATCCGCCACATACCCCACTAAGCGTTTTTCCTCAATGCCCAACATATCAGCAGCCTCCTTGATAAATATATCACGCATAATGGCTTCTGGGATAACGGCTATGGTCTTGGTCAGATCTCTTATGGCCTCACCACGTTTCAAAGGATCATCACCAGCCTGGCGCAACAGTAAGTTGGTCTTGAAGCGGATATAGTCGGTAGCATTGTCGGTGATAAACTGTCGATACTCCTGAGCTGTATGCTTACGCGCAAAAGAGTCAGGGTCATCACCATCGGGCAAGAGACATACCTTCACAGTCATTCCCTCTTGCAACAGCATCTCAGCACTACGAATGGTTGCATGGATACCAGCCTCATCACCGTCATAGAGCAACACAATGTTGTTCGTAAATCGATGCAACATACTGATTTGGTACTTACCGAGAGCTGTTCCAGAGTTGGCCACCACATTCTCCAAGCCACACTGGTGCATGGATATAACATCTGTATAGCCCTCCACCATATATACACAGTCCTCTTTCACAATGGCTTTCTTTGCCTGGAAGATGCCATACAGCTCACGTTCTTTGTGATAAATCTCCGAATCCAGTGAATTGACATACTTCTGACTCACCCCCTTGGTGCGAGAATCGAGCACTCGGGCACCAAAACCTATTACCTTACCGCTCAAACTGATCCAAGGAAAGATTACGCGCCCGGCATAACGGTCCACCAACTGCCCATCCTCACGCTTGTAGCAGATGCCTGCACCTTTAATCACCATCTCATCATGGTCATTTATCTTAACCTTGGTCTCGTATGAGGTAAGGAATTTCTCGTTATATCCTTTAGCTACTGCCGCTTTGGGGAAGGCATCACGCTTAGGTAAGGCATAACCCAACTGGAACTTCTCTATGATGTCATCCCGAAAGCCACGGGAGCGGAAATACGCCAAGCCAACGCTCCGTCCTTCAGGGTTATTCAGCAAAATATCATGATAATAGTCTCGTGCAAACTGATTGATAATAAAGGCACTCTCACGGTCATTCTGCGCCTGACGCTCCTCCTTGCTCAACTCTCGCTCCTTCACCTCTATGTTATATTTCTTGGCAAGATACTTCAACGCCTCCACATAGGTAACCTGTTCATGCTCCATAATAAAGTGCACAGGGTTGCCTCCCTTACCGCAGGCAAAGCACTTGCAAATGTTGCGTGAAGGGGACACGGAGAATGAGGGTGTACGGTCGTCGTGGAACGGACACAACCCCACATAATTCACCCCTCGCTTGCGCAATGTGACGAAATCAGACACCACATCCACTATCTGGGCGGCATCAATAATCTTATCTATGGTAGCCTGGTCAATCATATCAGATGCGAAAATACAAATAAACTGGCAAAATCCCAAGTGAAATCTCAAATAAAAACATTACCTTTACAACCGATATGACAAACTCATGGACGGACATATTCGCTGCCAATGGCTCATTAAACCAGAATATCTTGGTTGTGAGCGATGTTATCTGGACTTACCTCTTGGTGGCTCTGCTCATAGGCTGTGGATTGTATTTTACTTATAAGACACGCTTCGTACAGTTCCGTATGCTTAGGGAGATGATACGCCTGCTCACTGAGTCTGCCGTAACAAAGCAAGGAGAGAAACACATCTCCTCGTTCCAAGCCTTTGCCGTATCAGTTGCCACTCGCGTAGGCACAGGCAACTTGGCTGGTGTTGCCACCGCCATTACCATAGGCGGGCCAGGTTCAGTGTTTTGGATGTGGGTCATTGCCCTGATAGGCTCGGCATCTGCTTTCGTAGAATCTACTTTAGCACAGCTCTTTAAACAGAAGCATCGTGACTCCTTCATCGGAGGTCCTGCCTATTATATATTAAAAGGTATGAAGCTGAAGTGGATGGCTGCCTTGTTTGCAGTACTCATTACCATTACCTTCGGTCTCTCCTACAACTCCATCCAGAGCAACACCATTTGCAGTGCCATGCAGCAAGCCTTTGGCTTCAGTCCCCTCTGGATAGGTATAGTCATAGCCATCTTAGCTTTGGCAGTGGTATTTGGAGGCATCCATCGCATTGCAAAAGTGAGCAGTGTGCTGGTACCTCTGATGGCTGTAGGCTATTTCCTGTTGGCCTTTACAGTGGTTTTACTCAATATCAGCATCCTGCCAGAGATCTTGAAACAAATTGTACAGGGAGCCTTTGGAATTGAGCAGTTTGCAGGAGGCACCTTGGGAGCTACCATGATGACGGGCATCAAGCGAGGTCTGTTCAGCAACGAGGCAGGTGAAGGTTCCGCGCCTAATGTAGCCGCCACTGCCCACACCTCACATCCAGTAAAACAAGGACTGATCCAAGCGTTAGGAGTTTTTACCGACACCTTATTGGTGTGCAGTTGCACAGCTTTCATCATCTTGCTCAGTGGGGCTTACCAGACAACCGATTTCAATGGCATCGCCTTGACACAAGAGTCGTTACAGAGCGAGATAGGCTCTTCAGGTCCTATATTTGTAGCTGTGGCGGTTTGTCTCTTCGCATTCAGTAGCATCATCGGCAATTATTATTATGGTGAGGCAAACATCCGCTTCCTTACACCCAAGAAAAGTATATTATACTTTTATCGTATATGTTCAGCAGGTTTAGTCGTGTTGTTTGGCGCTATTGCCAGCTTAGACATTGTATGGAACATAGGCGATGTATGCATGGCTTGCTTGGCAGCCTGCAACTTAGTGGCCATCATCTGCTTAGGCAAATATGCCTTCCGCCTTCTTGACGACTATCGTGCCCAAAAGAGGAAAGGCATAAAAGAACCTGTTTTCACCAAAGACAAACTGCCTGAGATTGCTGACAGGATAGAGTGCTGGGAATAGTACAATGATTGATTTCCGATGAACATGTTCACTACAAATCCCAGAAGTGGAAAAAGAAGATCAAAGCCAAAACTGTATGGTCAATACTACTTCCACGCCCTATTAAAGATCCACTGGCATTATAGATACGATCGCCTTCAATACGCCCCAACAGGCTTCCACTCCGATTATAAACTCGGTTGCCATCAATACGCCCCATCAAGCTCCCGCTTTGGCTATAAAACCGGTCACGATCAACTCTGCCTATAAAGCTACCCGACTGGTTATACAACCTCTCGCCGTCAATTCTACCCTTGAGACTACCACTTCTGTTATAGATTCTACCATTCTCTACCTTGCCCATCAAGCTTCCACTGGCATTATAAAATTGTTGTGCTGATGAAGTAAGCACGAACGTCATAAAACTTAACAACAATAATAATCTTTTCATCTTTAATGTAATAAACAAATAACTCAACTACGATAATCTTCCATCCATCTTACTTCTCGCGATGATCGATGTAAGTATAATCTGCATATAACTGCTCTGGAAAGACGAAAGTTTCATCTGGGATGTCACCATGATAGAAATTGGAGATCTTAATGGTGGTGGAGAAGATGAAAACTTTGACACGAAGACTTTCTGGATAGCCAGTTTCCTTATCTATAAAGCATTTGGCTTCCTTGACACCTTTCACACCTTTCTTGGCTTTCAGGGTAATGACATACTGACCCTTTTCCTCATGGGCGGAATAGGTATAATTGTCGGGTTCGAAAGTGAATTTGGAAGCATACTTATCACGGGCTTCGTCAGTTATGCTATAGACATCTACCAGGCGCTTGTTTCGATCAACGCGCGTATATGTAGAGCCATCATTCCAAGCGTTGTATTTCTCATCAATAAACTTGCTCTTGTTCTGCTTGTACCAGATGGTGCCTTCGGTCTTGTAGATGCCAATGATATTGACGGCATAATGAAGTGTACAGCCTTCATCGCCGAATACCATCTTGTATTTTTCATCAAACAGGCGGCGGGCTTCATCTGCCGTATAGGCCTGCTGACCCATAACAGAAAGCCCAGCCATCACACAAAGGAGCAATAACAACAATCCTTTCTTCATAACCCCGACATCCAATTAATCAGAAGAGAACTAACATAACTGATTTCAGCCCAACACATTACCACGTATCTTGGCGAGGTAGTGCTTGAACCCTTCACCATCTTTGTCGCTCAGGATTTGAAGCAGTTCCTTTAGCTCACGACGGATATTCTCAACCTGTGGCATGGTGCGAGGATTGAACAATATTTCCTGCAAGAGGTAATCATCCTCGTTCATCACCCCACGAGCTATTGCCATATGCTTCTTGAAAGTGGTACCTGGCGCATCCTGATGTTTCATCACAGCAGCAAACACAAAGGTGGATACAAACGGAATACTAAGTGAGTAAGCCACTGTCTCGTCATGCTCATCGAAGGTATATTCAAAAATATTCAAATGTAGGCTCTGGTACAGGTCCTTAAAAAAGATTCGTCCCAAATGATCGCCCTCCTTGATGATGATGGCGTTCTCGCTACTCAGGTTACTCAGCGAGGCAAATGTAGGACCGAACATCGGGTGTGTGGACACATAACGGAAGCCACTCTTCTCATAGTACTCCTGCAAACCAGTCTTCACTGAGGCAATATCGCTGATAATGCAGTCTTTAGATAATGCAGGAAGCACCAAATCAAAGGCATCGAACGTATATTTCAAGGTCACTGCGTTAATCACCAACTCTGGGTTGAAAGCCTTGATTTCATCCACTGTAGTATAGCGATAGGTATGATATACGAACCTCAGCTTCTGAGGGTCGGTATCGAACACAGCCGTTTCATGCTGAAAACTAAGCACATCGGTTAGGAAGGTGCCCATCTTGCCGGCACCAAGAATCAATATTCTCATAGTTACATGTTTAAGATTTCCAACTGCTGACGCACACTCTCCTCATGAATGGCTTCAAAAATTTTGCGTACACACATTGGGCTGACACCACAGAGTGCACCCTGTGAGCCTCGTTTATCGAGAATCTCGCTATAACGTCCTGTCTGCAAAACTGTCATGTTGTGTTCTTTCTTAAACACACCGATTTCGCGAGCCACACGCATACGCTTAGACAACTCCTGAATCAGGTTGTCGTCACATTCGTCAATTTGTTTACGCAACTCATTCAGACTCTCTGTAGAATATGTTTCCTTACGGATAACCAACAGATTGAGAATGTAGTCGAGGATATCAGGAGTGACTTGCTGGGCAGCATCACTCCAAGCCAGGTCAGGCGTGCAATGGCTCTCAATAATCAGTCCGTCCATGCCTAAGTCCATGGCTTGCTGGCACAATGGAGCCACCAACTCGCGTCTGCCTCCTATATGACTTGGGTCGCAGAACAGAGGCAAGGTAGGAATGCGGCGACGCAGTTCGATAGGGATATGCCACTGAGGTATGTTACGATAGATCTTTTTGTCGCTACTGCTGAATCCGCGATGGATGGCACCCAAGCGCTTGATGCCAGCTTGGTTCAGTCGCTCCATGCCACCAATCCACAACTCGATATCGGGATTCACAGGGTTCTTCACCAATACAGGGATATCCACGCCTTTCAAAGCATCGGAAATTTCCTGCATGGCAAACGGACTGGCAGTGGTACGCGCGCCAATCCACAGCATATCCATGCCATACTTCAACGCCAGTTCCACATGCTCAGCATGGGCCACCTCGGTAGTGATGTACATGCCCGTTTCCTGCTTCACTCGCTGCATCCAAGGCAAAGCTATCTCGCCATTGCCCTCAAAACCACCTGGTTTCGTGCGAGGCTTCCACACACCAGCACGGAAGATTTTCACGCCGTTGTTTGCCAACGCATGGGCAGTATTCATCACTTGCTCTTCGGTTTCCGCACTACACGGACCAGCTATCACAATGGGACGTTCCTTCTTTACGCCCGCTAACTCAATAGGAAGTAAATCTAGTTCCATATTATTATTTGTTTAGTTTTTTCACTCTTTCTAAAGCTTCTGCCAACTTATCATCTTTACAACAAAGAGAGATGCGAACGAATCTTGCGCCATTACTACCAAAGATGAAACCAGGCGTGATGAACACCCGCGCTTCATGCAGCACACGCTCTGTCAGTTCCTCCACATCTTCATAGCTATCAGGTATCTTGCCCCAAAGGAACATACCCACCTGCCTCTCGTCGTAGGTACAGCCCAGCTCGTGCATGATGGCACCTGCCAAGGCACGGCGGTTGCAATAATTGCGGTTATTGCCCTCATACCAGTCGGCTTCGGCATCAAGGGCAGTGGCAGCTGCTAACTGTACAGCGCGGAACATACCACTGTCGATATTGCTCTTCACCTTCAGAATCCATTGCACAAAATCGGCATTCGACGCCAGCATGCCCACACGCCATCCAGGCATGTTGTGGCTCTTGCTCATCGAGTTGAACTCAATGCAACAGTCCTTGGCACCTGGCACACTCAATATGCTCTGCGGATGGTCATTCAAGATAAAGCTATACGGATTGTCATTCACTATAACGATGTCCTTCTCTTTCGCCAACTTCACCAGTCTCTCGTAGAGTTCAGGCGTAGCGTTCGTTCCTGTCGGCATATGCGGATAGTTCGTCCACATCAGTTTCACCTTACTCATGTCCATCTGCTCCAATGCCTCGAAGTCTGGCATCCAACCGTTCTCCTCCTTCAGGTCATAATACACCACCTCGGCACCCAATATCTTACTCAGCGAGGTGTAGGTTGGATAGCCAGGGTTTGGCACTAACACCTGATCGCCAGGATTCACGAAAGCCAAAGTCACATGCAGGATACCTTCCTTCGAGCCTATCAGTGGCTGGATCTCCTTGTTGGCATCCAGGTCAACATTATACCAACGCTTGTACCAGCGCGCAAAGGCCTGTCGCAACTCAGGTATGCCCACATATGGCTGATAGCCATGACCATTAGGGTCTTGAGCCGCCTCGCACAAACATTGCAATGTCTCTGCCGACGGTGGCATATCCGGACTACCAATACCTAAGCTAATCACATCCTTGCCCTCTGCATTCATATGTGCCACTTCTTTCAACTTGCGTGAAAAGTAATACTCGCTCACACTGCCCAGTCTATCGGCTGGTCTTATCTTAGATTGTTGATTTTCCTGCTTCATATTCTCCAAGTATTTTTAGTTCTTTAGTTAAAGGCATGATGGCAGCTATCGACTGCTTGTAACGCAGCAAGTTGTCATACACAACATCTATATAGAATTGGTATTCCCATTCGCGTCCGATGATGGGCAACGACTGAATCTTCGTAAGGTTTATCTGGTAGAACGAAAGGATGGACAGTACCTGTGACAAGCTACCCTCCCTGTGCGGCAAGGTAAAAACCAGATTCGCCTTGTTGGGGGTCATGGGCTTCGATCGGTTCAGCGCATCTACCTGCCAGGGGTCAGCCACCACCAAGAAGCGGGTGAAATTGTGCTTGTTCGTCTCAATGCCTTCCTGCAACACCTTCATGCCATATATCTCAGCGGCATACTTCGAGCATATGGCGGCATGCCCATGCAGGTTGTTCTGCTTGATATTCTCTGCACTCAAGGCAGTATCCTCAGTTTCCACCACCTTCAAGCCCGGATGTTGCTTCAAGAACTCACGGCACTGCATCAATGCGATGGGGTGAGAGTTCACCTCAGTGATATCCTGCCAGTCATCATCTGGCAAACACACGAAACTATGAGATATCCTCAACTTATGCTCGCCGATAATCTGCACACCACTTTGCCTCAGCAACTCATTATTGTACAACAGGCTTCCCGCAATGGTATTCTCAATAGCCAGCATGCCAAGCACATGACTATCCTCGCTAACGGCTTTGAACACATCCTCGAACGTGGCACAGCATATCAACTCAATCTCTTCATTATCAAAAAAATGATGTGCCGCAATATCGTGATAGGAGCCTATTCCACCTTGTATCGCTACTCTCTTCATACGGTCTAAACTATAAAAAAATCCCGCCACACAATGTGAAGCGGGATTTATATGATTTCTTAATTCTTCATTTTTGGTTCTTAAGCGTCACTGTCACTTGACACATACAAACTCCCGCTCTACTTTATGGCTAAAGTAAAAGTAATAAAAGTAGTATGCAAAAGTAAACAATGCCTTCATATCTTCATTTCGTTCTTTCGGGTGCAAATGTAAGCAAAAAAATTAGAAAACAAGCAAATTATAAGAAAAATTTCTTCATAAATGCAAAATATCTATCTCCTTGATGCTTGCGGCGGGGTCAATCACCTCTGTTTTCACCTCTCCAGCAGCCTGCAGGTTGGCAGCTGACGCAGCATCCTTGGCTGCTCCCTCAGCATCGCCTGTCAGCTCCTTCATCTCAGCCCGCAGGGCGTAAGCCTCGGCAAACACAGGACTCATCTCTATGGCATCATCCATCAGACTGATGGCATCGGCATAGCGTTTCTGTTCGCCATACAGCTTACCCAGACTCATGTAAGCCTGCTGGTTGAACGGATCCTGCTCCAGCACCTGCTGATAGTCAGCCTCAGCCTCGCCTGCCTGCTCCATCACCTCATGAACGGCACCGCGCAACAGCCATCCGCTCTCCGTCTCCCGCTCTGAGGCTATCACCCCATCGGCATCCTGCAGAGCCTCTGCCAGCTGTCCCTGACGCAGATACACCTCGCCTCGAAGCAACAGAGCCTCCGCATAGTCCTCCTGCAGGCTGACGGCCTGAGTCAGCAAAGTCAACGCCTCTCCATCCTTGTTCAAGGCATGGGCTGCCTTCCCCTTCAGGTAATATGCCTGGGCGTTCTGGGGCTCTGCGTCGATGGCTAACTGGGCGTTCTCCTCCATTTGCCGGTAATCCTCCAGCATGAAATACACGTTGGCGAGCGAGATAAAGTTGAGTGCTATCGTCGGCTCAGCCTGTGCCATGTGCTTCAGCGGCTCTATTGCGGCTTCTAACTCGCCCATCTCCACCAGCACCTGTGCCAAGTAGCCGTAAGTCTCATAGTCATCCTTCAGCTTGACCGCCTCTTCCAAGCATTTCCTTGCATAGTCCATCCGCCGCAGGCGATGTGCCCTGATGCCGTCATATTTCAGTGTCTCAAATTCATTCTGCAATTGCCTCTCGGTCTTGCCCTCAGACGAATTATCCGTCTTTCCGCCAAACAATGATTTGAACAATCCCATAATTCTTCCAGCTTTTTAGATGCATTTTTTCTTTTATAGCATCATTATGTTATTCCTGTGACCGCCTCCAGGCAAAGTAATCGTTAAGCACCCACATGGCGCCTTCAGATGCCACTGGTGCAGGATATGGACCTTCACCAGTAAGTACCATCACTTTTGAATTATCGTTCTTAAACAATGGCCACAAAGGTAGGTCGGGATCGTCATTTTCGCCATTGGGATTACAGTATTTGGCGAAGTTGGTCCAATATTTTAACATATACAAAGCCAAAGCTTGATCTGTAGGATTGTTACCAGGATTCAAGTTCTGAAATACAAAGTTTACATCCTGACCATGTGGTGAACGATGACCATAGCGCCGATCTCCCTCTGGATACATGGGATCTTGATCAAAATAGTACATATAGACAGGTTGTTTACCTGTCTGGTTCTGCAGTCTTCCCCAGACCCAAGTACCCCAACCAAAAGCAGAGTCTCTTCCCAAGTCACGTGTTACTTTCCCAACTTTGCCTTTCACTAAAGGATAAACAGCCAAGAGTTTGTCAGCAAAGTCTTCATATCGTTCACGGACAGAAGCAATATGTTCAATAGGGTCTTCAGTGAATCCGAAACTATCACCCTCGTCAGCATTATAACCGATAAGCAAAGCCACGTCGTTATAATCAGCTGCCTCATACATTTTGTACTGGTCATCTGGTATCACATAACCATCTACACAAGGCCATGCACCGCCTGTAACGACAGTCTGACGACTTAAAACTGCAGGATCTAAAGCTCGAAGCGCATCGACTGTAGTTACACCCAAAGACTCAGCAAATTCAACACCTTCCTGCTCAACTTGGGCTAGCGACTTCATATTCTCACCAGGATAAGATTTCGATCTAATAGGTCCAAAAGAACTGCCGCTTTGGGAGATAGCACCACGGAAGAGACCCTTTGCCAATGGCGATGCACACAACATACTTACCGAAATTCCACCTGCAGATTCACCAAAGATGGTCACCTTTGAAGGGTCGCCACCAAAACCTGCAATATTGTCTTTTACCCATCTGAGGGCAGCAATCTGATCCAAAATACCATAGTTGCCAGACACATGCTCAGGATTCTCAGCACTTAACAATGGATGAGCAAAGTAGCCAAGTTTTCCTACACGATAATTGATGGTGACAAGTACCACACCTTGACGCGCAATTGGTGCACCATCATAAAAAGACGAGGTACCCATTGAGAAACCACCTCCATAAATCCAAACCATCACGGGAAGTTTCTCCTTGGATGACTTAGCTGGAGTCCAGACATTGAGGTACAAGCAGTCTTCGCTTGCATCACGTTGCATCCCCATACTTGACATGGGGCTAGGACCAAACTTATCGGCATCTCGAACGCCTTCCCAAGGTATAACTGGTTGCGGAGCTTTCCAGCGTAGTTCGCCTACTGGAGGAGCAGCGAAAGGAATACCTTTAAAAATTGTCATATCTTCTTCAACTATACCTTGAATCATGCCACCAGTTACTTTTACCAGACCTGGGGTTGATGACTGAGAGTTGCAGGACATCATAGCCAGTGCAACCAGAGAGAATAAAAATATTTTTTTCATCTTTATATATAATTTTAAAGATTAGTTTGCCACAAATATAAAAAGATTATTCTGAATCTTCAAATCTTACAATGGTTTTTTATTGCCGCTTTTATTAAGCCATGCTTAACAAAAAACGCACGTCATTTTAATCTATCTTTTGTCTGCAAACATCACACAAACCGCATTCGTGTTCATTTTCTTCGCCAAAGTAATGCAGAAGAAGTCGGCTACGGCAAGTGACATGCCCCTCAACATAGTTGATCATGGCATCAATGCGGTTTTTCATGCGTTGTTTACGATCTTCATAAGCAGCAGGAGAAATAACAAGACGTTCTTTCTCCACCCTCTCGCGCGCGTATATTATATAAGGTGTACTCTTGCTAGGAATGTAACTGACAATGTGCTGTTGCGAAAGATAGCGGAAAATATGATAAACTTGGTCATGAGTAAGGAAGGTACGCAAGGCAAGAAACTCTTCGTCGATATAAGCATAGTCGGAAAAGAGACCTGTATATGTCCGTAAGGTTACCTGAATAAGACGATCGGCATCAGCACTTACGTGGTGGAGGCGATAGAGTTCGTCACGCTGCAATGTAAACATAAGACGAGATGCACGACGCTGCTCATCGGTATAAGATAGGTAACCAGCCTGAGTAAGGATACGCAAAGCACTGTCAGCAGGTACGGGAAAGAACTTGAACTTACGGCAAAAATCTTCCAAATTGAATTCCTTGACACACCCCAAACCATCGCCCATCGCCATCTGGTAGTAGTATTGAAGTTTTTCATAAACATCACGAATGTAGTCTTTCTCAGGAAAGGATTCAGACAGACGACGACGCAAAGTTGAGATATCAGGACGTTCGAAGAGAATAACAGCATAAGCACGTAAACCATCACGACCTGCACGCCCTGCCTCCTGGAAGTAAGCTTCTATTGATTCAGGAAGGTCAATATGTATGACAAGACGCACATCGGGTTTATCAATGCCCATACCAAAGGCATTGGTTGCCACGATGACACGGCAACGGTTTTCCTGCCAATCACGCTGACGGAGGTCGCGGGTAACCTGCTCCAAACCAGCATGGTAGTAGGTAGCGGTAAAGCCTTCGTGCACCAACATATCTGCTACTTCCTTGGTACGTCTACGATTACGCACATAAATGATGGCACTCCCTGATACGTTGTTAAGGATATGAAGAAGTTCTGTTCGTTTGTCTTCGGTCTGCCGAACCACATAGGCAAGATTGGTTCGCTCGAAGCTCATACGGAAAACGTTCTCTTGGCGAAAATGAAGCTGACGTTGGATATCTGCCACTACTTCAGGAGTGGCGGTTGCAGTAAGAGCCAACACAGGTACCTCGGGCATGAGGTCGCGTATCTCGGCAATGTGTAGATAAGATGGACGGAAATCGTACCCCCATTGGGAGATACAATGGCTCTCATCTACAGTAATCATACTGATACGCATATGCCGAAGACGCTCACGGAAGAGGTCAGTTTCCAAACGTTCAGGGGAGATGTAGAGGAATTTATAGTCACCATAAATTGCATTGTCGAGCACCTGGTTAATCTCTCCACGAGTCATGCCAGCATAAATAGCTAATGCACGAATACCTTGATTACGTAGGTGTTGCACCTGATCTTTCATCAAAGCAATAAGAGGGCTGATGACAAGGCACATACCCGGCATAGCAATGGCAGGCACCTGAAAGGTAACTGACTTACCGCCACCTGTAGGCATCAAACCTAAGGTGTCTTTACCTGAACCGATGCTTTCGATGATATCTTGCTGTATGCCACGAAAAGAATCGTAGCCCCAGTATTGGCGCAATATGCTGAGATAATCGGCCATCAAACTGTCAACCCATTGTTAGTTGGGCTGAATATCTTCTATCTGTAGCTGCACATCGCCCTTCTTGTGGGTATTCTCCTCGATAGTATAGCAGATATCGAACGACCGTTTGGTTTTGATAAAACGTACGTGTGAACTCTGGCCGAAGGCAATGCCATTCATAACCTTGCCAGACTTGTTATCCACTAATTCGAGTTTGATGTGCTCCTGTTCCTTGCCCACCACCTTACTAGTTCCGTAATCATAAACATTGTGAGTACAGAATACGGGTTTAAGATTGTCTGGCCCGAAGGGGTTAAACCTTTTCAAATCATTGCAAAACTTGCTGGTGATATCTTTGAAGTCTATTTCCGCATTAATGTCAATGACTGGCACGGTCTGTTCCTCCATGATATGCTTATCAACATATTCCTCAAAACGACGGGTGAACTCAGGTACATTCTCCACCTTCATAGAAAGGCCAGCAGCATAGGTATGTCCACCAAAGTTCTCGAGTAAGTCGCGGCAGTATTCCACAGCCTGATAAACATCAAAGCCAGAAACAGATCGAGCAGAACCTGTGGCAAGGTCATTTGTACGAGTCAGCACCACTGCAGGACGGTAGAATACCTCGGTGAGACGAGATGCCACTATACCTATGACACCTTTATGCCAATCTGGGTTATAGAGCACAATAGCATGTTTGTCATTCAAGCCTTCTGCTTTCGAGACAATTTCATTTGCTTCTTCGGTCATCTGCTTATCAAGGTCCTTGCGCTGCTCATTATATTCATTAATCTGATTAGCTTTTTTTAGAGCCACCTTGAAATCCTTCTCAGTAAGCAAATCAACAGAGTCCTTACCGTTTTGCATACGGCCTGAAGCATTCAGTCGTGGACCTATCTTAAACACAATATCACCCATAGTAATCTCTTTGTCGGTCAGGCCACAAATATCAATAATAGCCTTTAGTCCGATACTCGGATTACTATTAATTTGTTTAAGTCCATGATAAGCCAAGATACGGTTCTCACCCATAATAGGTACGATGTCTGAAGCAATGCTCACTGCACACAGGTCGAGCAATGGTATAAGACGATGAAACTCAATACCATTGCTTAAAGCAAAAGCTTGCATGAACTTAAAGCCCACGCCACAACCACTTAAGTGTTCGTAAGGATAAGTATTATCCAACCGTTTGGCATTCAGAATAGCCAACGCAGGAGGCAACTCATCATCAGGCACATGATGATCACAGATGATGAAGTCAATCCCTTTCTCTTTCGCATAGGCAATTTCTTCTATCGCCTTGATGCCACAATCCAACACGATGACCAGTTTAACACCAGTTTCTACAGCATAATCCACTCCTTTAAAAGACACGCCATAACCTTCTTCGTAGCGATCTGGTATATAGTAGTCAATATTGGAGTAAAACTCCTGTATAAACTTGTAAACCAACGACACAGCTGTAGTGCCGTCCACATCATAGTCTCCGTAAACCAAGATGCGTTCTTTCTTACCCAGCGCTCTGTTCAAGCGATCTACTGCCACATCCATGTCTTTCATCAGGAAAGGATCGTGCAGGTCGGGCAGCTGTGGTCGGAAGAATTTTTTGGCAGACGGTACATCTGTGATGCCTCGTTCTACCAGCAGTCTACCCAGGATTGGGCTGATACCCAGGTCCTGAGCCAGTTGACGGCTCGCCTCTGTCTGATCGGTTGAAATGGGCAGATAATTCCATTTGTAAGTCATTATATATGTTATTTTTATTTTTTATCATAAGCCAAAGCGTTGGAAAGGGTTAATAAAGATACATATTTTCCAACAAGCCGTAAAGATAGAAAATTATCTTCAATAATTCACTATAATAAAACGAAAAAATAACATCTATAAATGTAATTTATGTTAAATGAGGGTTTATGGTTGATATTTCTTTTCCTTTCTTACGTCTTTCCCCTCATGTTCACAAATAGCTTTTATCCATTCTTGACGCAAAGGGATGGATTCATGTGCCTTTAGATCATAAGTCACCATCACGGATGTTCCCACGCATTTCACCTCTTGAGTACGCAAGTCGATGACGCGTTGCGCTAAGGTAAAACTCTTGGTGCCAATAGCTGTAACAGCCGTCTGCACGGCTATTTCATCAGTTCCTCGGATTTGTGAGAGGAAATCGGCAGTAACATGCACTGCCACGATGCCGATTGCAGACCAATCAACATGAGGACAGACAGTAGCGAAATATTCACTCTTTCCCAAATCATAAAATTGGAAGTAGACCACATTGTTGACATGTCCAAACCTATCAACGTCATTAAACCGCAATTGGATGGGTAAAGTGTGGCGGTATTCGATATTATCACTAGGATTTTTCATATTTTGTTTTCTTATGCGCGACAAAAATACTAAATTTGCAGATGAAAATGGTCAAGAAATGTGAAAAGATGATGAGCGGGCTATTTAAAAAGTGTGAAAATGAATCAAATGAATGAAGATATCAAACGGGCTTGCGAAGTAATGGAACGAGGTGGGGTAATTCTATACCCAACTGACACCATTTGGGGTATCGGTTGCGATGCTACCAATGAAGAAGCAGTGAAGCGTGTTTATGACATTAAACACAGGGCTGACAGTAAAGCCATGTTGGTACTGATAGATACAGCAGCCAAACTGAATTACTATGTAAAAGATATTCCCGAAATTGCTTGGGATCTTATAGAAATGACAGACAAACCGATAACCATTATTTACGAAGGGGCGCGCAATTTTGCAGCTAACCTCTTGGCAGAGGATGGCAGTGTAGGCATACGCGTCACAAGCGAAGCGTTCTCAAAGCAGTTGTGCCAAAGATTTCGCAAGCCTATTGTATCTACCTCAGCTAATGTAAGTGGAGAATATTCACCTGCCAACTTTTTCGCTATTAGTGAGGAGATTAAACAAGCAGTAGATTATATCGTTGTGAGCCGACGGGATGAGGAGGTGAAAGCCAAGCCATCTAACATTGTAAAACTAAGTGCGAAAGGTGAAATCAAAATAATCAGAATGTGAGTGTTATGGAAGAACCTGTTATGAGAAAAACGCGCCTGGAACGATTTATCCTTTGGCGCCAACAACATATCAAAGAGCGTCAGTTCGTGCTAATGCTGAGCTTTTTCGTAGGTGTTGGTTGCGCTTTAGCTGGCTTGTTGCTCAAGATGCTCATAGCTTGGGTACAGTCTATCCTAACAGGCAGCTTTATTAGCTCAGAAGCGAATTTTCTATATTTGGTTTATCCTGTGATTGGTATTGCCCTCACGGGCTTATTCATCCGTAAAGTCGTAAAGGATGACATCAGTCATGGGGTGACAAAGATTTTGTATGCCATCTCTCGACGTGAAGGACATATCAAGCAACACAATACTTGGTCGAGCCTAATTGCAAGTTCTATTACCATCGGTTTCGGCGGTTCGGTAGGTGCTGAGGCTCCTATTGTGCTGACAGGTTCTGCTATTGGCTCACGATTAGGCACGCTGTTCAAGATGCCGCAGAATACATTGATGTTGCTGGTTGGCTGTGGTGCCGCAGGTGCCGTAGCTGGAATCTTCAAAGCACCGATAGCTGGCGTTGTATTTACCATCGAGGTAATTATGATTGACCTGACGATGAGCTCGCTGTTGCCATTGTTGATAGCATCCGTGACAGCAGCCACGGTGGCGTATCTGACTACAGGTCAGAATGCGATGTTTGAATTTCATTTGGATGAGCATTTCGAATTAAGCCGCATACCTTATGTAATTTTGTTAGGCATTTTCTGCGGACTGGTATCATTATATTTCACGAGGGCAATGAATGCAACGGAGAATGTATTTGGAAAGATTAACAAGCATTGGCAGAAACTACTTTTGGGTGGCTGTATCTTGAGTGTGCTGATATTCTTATTTCCCCCTCTATATGGAGAAGGATACGACACGATTACTCTTTTGCTAAACGGTTCGAGCAACGAAGATTGGAATGCTGTAATGAACAACTCTTTGTTCTATGGACATAACAACTGGTTGATTTTTTTCCTTATTTTGATTGTGCTTACGAAAGTGTTCGCTTCAAGTGCCACGAATGGAGGCGGAGGCTGTGGTGGTGTGTTTGCTCCTTCACTGTTCTTGGGTTGTATTGCAGGCTTTGTTTTTGCTCACTATAGCAACAGTATTGACTTTACAGGTTACCTTCCTGAAAAGAATTTTGCTCTAATGGGTATGGCAGGCATTATGAGCGGAGTGATGCACGCCCCACTGACAGGGGTATTCCTGATAGCAGAACTAACAGGTGGATATGACTTGTTCTTACCTTTGCTGATTGTGTCGGTAAGCGCATATCTGACTATTATCGTTTTTGAACCACATAGTATCTATTCGATGCGACTGGCGAAAAAGGGGGAGCTATTGACACACCATAAAGACAAAGCGATACTGACGCTGATGAAGACGGAAAATGTGGTGGAGAAAGATTTCAAAACAGTTAGGCCAGAGATGGACATGGGTGAGATGATTGGTGTGATTGCCACATCGAAACGAAATATTTTCCCAGTAGTGGATGACGCAGGTAAGTTATTGGGCATAGTGCTGTTGGATGATTTGCGAAACATTATGTTTCGACAGGAGTTGTACCATCGGTTTACGGTAGAGAAGTTGATGACGCTGCCTCCTGGAAGGTTACTGCAAACGGATAGTATGGAGGTAGTGATGCGGAAATTTGATGAAACAAATGCTTGGAACCTACCTGTAGTGGAAGAGGATGGTACTTATATTGGTTTTGTGTCGAAATCTAAGGTGTTTAATTCATATAGAGGTTTGTTGCTTAATTTAACTGCGGAATGAAGAAAGAGAGTTTGAGAATCATTTTCATGGGAACTCCAGAATTTGCAGTGGAGTCATTGCGATGCCTTGTGGAGGGTGGATACAATGTGGTGGGTGTCATTACAATGCCAGACAAGCCTGCAGGTAGGGGACATAAAATCCAGTTCTCGCCAGTGAAGCAATATGCATTTGAACATAACTTGCCATTGCTACAACCTGAGAAACTGAAAGACGAAAAGTTTGTTGAAGCTTTACGGGCATGGAAGGCTGACTTGCAGATTGTAGTGGCATTCAGGATGTTGCCTGAGGTAGTATGGAATATGCCACGACTGGGAACATTTAACTTACACGCCTCGTTGTTACCTCAGTATCGCGGAGCAGCTCCCATTAACTGGGCTGTGATGAATGGAGATACAGAAACTGGAATTACAACTTTTTTCCTAAAGCATGAGATTGACACAGGAGAAGTGATTCAGCAGGTAAAGGTATCCATAGCCGATACCGATGATGTGGGTATCATCCATGATAAACTAATGATATTAGGAGGTAAGTTAGTGACAGAAACAGTGGATGCCATCATTGACGGAACAGTGAAGCCTATCCCACAGGAGAAGATGACAGTGGTGGGCAAGCTTCATCCGGCTCCAAAGATTTTCAAGGATACTTGTCGCATCGATTGGAGTCAGACTGTAAAGAAGATATATGACCATGTTAGAGGCTTATCACCCTACCCTGCTGCCTGGACGGAGTTACACCAGTCTGGAGTGGATGAACCGTTGTTTGTGAAGATTTTCCAGACAGAAAAGATTGTGAAGCCTCACACCTATCCTATTGGTAGCATCCAGACAGATGGCAAGACATATCTAAATGTAGCTGTAGTAGATGGCTTTGTTGCCATCAAATCACTACAACTGCCAGGCAAGAAACGTCTGCAGACAGATGAACTGCTGCGTGGATTCAAAATTACAAATGATTGTTATTTTAAATAGTAAATATATGAAACCTATCATCTCTCCTTCTATTTTATCGGCAGACTTCGCCCACTTAGCTGAAGATATAGACACGCTGAACCAGAGCGAAGCTGACTGGATTCACTGTGATATTATGGATGGTGTGTTTGTGCCGAATATCTCCTTCGGGTTCCCTGTGCTGAAACATGTAGTAAAGCTGTCAAATAAACCGCTTGACGTACACTTGATGATAGTGCAACCCGAAAAATTCATTCCTGAGTTGAAAGCCCTTGGAGCATACATCATGAATGTGCATTATGAGGTGTGCACACATCTGCATCGCGTGATTCAACAAATCCGTGAGGCGGGGATGGAGCCTGCAGTCACCTTGAACCCATCTACACCAGTGTCTATGTTGAAAGATATTATTAATGATGTATATATGGTACAATTGATGGGTGTGAACCCTGGCTTCGGTGGACAAAAGTTTATTGAACATACGGTGGAAAAGACTCGTGAATTGCGAGATTTAATTGACGAGAGCGGTTCACATGCGCTGATTGAGATAGACGGAGGTGTAAATGTGAATACGGGTGCCAGGCTCATTGAGGCTGGTGCAGATGTTCTTGTGGCTGGCAATGCGGTTTTTTCTGCTGCTGATCCTATCGCTGCTATTGAAGCATTGAAAAGCTTATAAATACCACTATGTTGTCAGCTGCTTTTGAACGGCATCCGTCTCTCAGACTTTTGTTACCATTGGCAACTGGCATTACGGTTGGATGGTTCATTCCTCTAACTAATGTAGACTGGCTATGGATGCTAATACTGGTTAGTTGGATTGGCTTGTTGGTTGCATACCTGTTGGGAGGGCGTAACAAGTGGTTGTTTGGCGTGGCATTGAACATCTGCCTCATGGGATGGGGTTATGTACTTACTTCAAGGCAGTTGGCAAAGACTAACTATTCTTTTTCTGATAAAAATGAGTATTTTATGGCTGTGGTCAAAGAGATGCCACAAGAGAAACCGCGCACATATCTATTGCCTTCGGATGTTTTTTCTCCTTCAAAGCAAACACACCGTTTTTTGTTGTATGTAGCTAAAGACTCTGCCTCGGCAACTATAACAAGTGGTGATACACTGTTGGTACAAGCCCGACTTCAAGCACCCAATAACGATGCGATGACTGATGGCTTCGACTATGTGAAGTATTTGAAGCGTAAGGGAGTGACAGGCACAGCTTATGTAGCATCAGGTCATTGGCAGCTACAAGGACATGGAGATGATGTAGGGTGGATGCAGCAATTACAGGATTATCGTACTCAGGTGTTGCTCAAGTATCAGCAGTTGGGGTTCGAAGGCGATGTATTTGCAGTGCTATCCGCCTTAACTACTGGTTTCAAGGAAGATTTGAGTGATGAACTGCGTGAAACTTATTCAGTGGCAGGGGTAAGTCATGTGCTTGCATTGTCAGGTTTGCACATCGGGTTAATTTATGGTTTTTTATTGCTCTTGTTCATGCCCTTGTGGAGGCGTGGGACATGGGTCAAGTATCTGTCTTTGTGCATCATAGTTGTTTCAATTTGGTTTTTTGCTATCTTCACGGGATTATCCACCTCAGTTGTGCGCTCTGCCACAATGTTTAGCATCCATGCTTTAGCATCATGGGGGGAAGAACGACCTGCATCTTTACATGTGTTAGGCATGACAGCTTTTGGTATGTTACTAATCAAACCATTGTGGCTGTTCGATGCAGGCTTCCAACTCTCATTTGTAGCGGTTGCATCCATCGTCATCTTGCAACCCAGGTTGTCTGCCATGTTCCCAGAACCTTCTTTATGGGTTATAAGTAAAGTTAAGGACATCATGACGGTTTCCATCGCAGCTCAAATAGGTACTGCTCCTTTAGTGATTCTATATTTCCACCGTTTCTCTACACATTTCTTGCTTAGTAACTTGTTAGTGTTGCCTTTGATAACACTGATTATGTATGGAGGGGCATTATTGTTGCTATCAACACCCTTACCAATGATACAGGAATGGGTGGCAAAGGGAGTTAAAGGATTGATTGAGCTACTTAACGGCATTTTGAATCAAATTACAAGACTGCCCATGGCTTCAATAGATAATTTGTGGACAAATATTATGGAGATAATTATCTTTTACGGTTGCGTTTATCTGTTTTTGAGATACTTGAATTTAAGATCAGCTCCGAGAGCCATAAGTGTTTTAAGTGGGGTGTGGCTATTGGTGAGTTGTCACCTGATTAATACCATTATTCGGCTATAATATTGTGAATAATGAACTTTTTTGTTTATTTTTGTCTCCTTAATCAATAATGAAGACATTATGCTAACTCAAATAATCAACCCTAAGCTTGTAGCAAAATTTACTCAGTGGCAGGACTCTTGTCACAAGTTTGTCATCGTGGCTCACACAAATCCTGATGGTGATGCCATTGGATCTTCATTGGCTATGTATCACTATCTAAGATATTTACGCAAGAAGGTCTGTGTGATAGTACCTAATCCTTTTCCCGAATTCTTAAAGTGGTTGCCTGGAGCTGACTACATCATGCCTTATAATCGTTATGTCTATACGGCAGATAAGATTATAGCTGAAGCCGATGTGATTTGTTGCTTGGATTTTAACAGACTTAATCGGATAGATGAGATGGGCGAGAAGATTCGCGAATCGAAGGCAAAGAAAATATTGATTGACCATCATCTCGAACCCGAACCTTTTGCAGACATCACGATTTCACATCCCGACCAGTCATCTACCTGCGAATTGCTATACCGATTTCTATGCGACTTGGGATATTACTATCGTATGAACACCACAGTGGCGACATGTATTTATACGGGTATGATGACTGACACAGGTGGATTTACCTTCAACTCTAATAATCCAGAGATATTCTTTATAGTGAGCATGTTGCTGAGGAAGCATGTAGATAAAGATTTGGTGTATCGCAAGGTGAACTATAATTTCTCTGCAAGTAGATTGTTGTTACAAGGACAGGTACTTTCAGGGATGGAGGTGCTACCTGAATATCACACAGCTATCTTGACCTTGTCGAAAGCCCAACAACAGGAGTTTCAATATTCCAAGGGAGACAGCGAGGGATTTGTGAATCTTCCACTGCAAATCAAGGATGTGATTTTTACTTGTTTCCTGAGAGAGGATACAGAGAAAGAGATGGTGAAGGTATCGCTACGCTCTATAGGTGAGTTCCCTTGTCAAGTGGTGGCAAATGAATTTAATGGCGGGGGACATAAAAATGCGTCAGGAGGTGAACTGCCTGGCATGAGCGTGGAGATGGCGACAGAAAAGTTTAAAGAGGTACTCAAAAAATACAAAGATCAGCTTGAAGAATGCTTCAATCAGCACCCTAAGTAACTAAATAAGGTTAAAAGTTATGCGCTTTCAGGCCTTAAGTTCGTTCATTCGGACTAAATGACCTATTTTTGCAGAAAATAATTTGAAGATAGAAGATGAAGAAACTGGTTATATGTTTTGTGGGCATGATTTTGGCCTGTATAGCTTTCAACGCTTGCTCTGACAATGTTACTTATGCAGAGTTGTTAGATGACGAGAAGAAAGCCATCAGTAATTTTATTAAGGATCATAACATCAAGGTTATTACGCAAAAAGAATTTCAGGATGCGGGATGTGTGACTGATGTGACCAGGAATGAGTTTGTACAGACCACCAGTGGCGTTTATATGCAGATAATTGATAAGGGATCCACTAACTTGGGTGACACGATTCGCAATAATGATATGGTATTGGTGCGCTATGCGGAATACAGACTTGAGAAGGATAGTGCAGAGCATTTAGTAATGAGCAATTTTGATGTATCACAAATCTCTCAGGTGGACATTTTCCGTTATCAGAAATCAGGAACTAGCGCATCTGGAATCTTCAGTTCTGGTATGATGTATTATGTGTATCAGAACCAAACAGTTCCTCAGGGATGGCTGATCCCATTCAATTATGTGCGTGACGGAGCTCGAGTAAAACTAATTGTGCCTTCGAAGATGGGACATGAAACCGCGATGAGCTCTGTTAAGGCTTATTATTACGACATTCATAAATTCCAATTATTCCGATAAATTATGACTTTGATCAAATCTATTTCAGGCATCCGTGGAACTATTGGCGGAGGCACTGGCAAAGGACTTACTCCCTTAGATATTGTAAAGTTTACTTCTGCTTATGCTACACTGATTCGTAGAACTTGTACAGTGAAGAACAATAAGATAGTTGTGGGTCGTGATGCCCGCATCTCTGGTCCTATGGTGCGTAACGTTGTGGTTGGCACACTGATGGGTATGGGTTGGGATGTGGTGGACATCGACCTGGCTACTACTCCTACTACAGAACTGGCAGTGACAATGGAGGGTGCCAGTGGTGGAATTATCCTAACAGCATCACATAACCCAAAACAGTGGAATGCATTGAAACTATTAAATGAAAAAGGTGAATTCCTGAATAAAGATGAGGGTAATGAAGTACTGCGCATTGCTGAAGCAGAAGACTTTAACTATGCCGAGGTGGATAAGCTGGGCTCATACCGGAAAGATTTGTCTTATAACCAGAAACATATTGATGCTGTACTGGCTTTGCCTCTGGTAGATGTGGATGCCATTCGAAAAGCTAACTTCCGTGTGGCTATAGATACGGTAAACTCTGTGGGTGGAGTGATTTTGCCAGAGTTGCTGAAACAATTAGGAGTAGAGACGGTAACAGGTCTTTACACAGAACCTACTGGTGACTTCCAACATAATCCCGAGCCATTGGAGAAGAATCTTGGGGATATCATGAAACTGATGAAGAAGGGGCAGCATGATGTGGCTTTCGTGGTGGATCCTGATGTTGACCGCCTGGCGATGATTTGTGAAAATGGCAAGATGTATGGTGAAGAATATACATTAGTTACTGTGGCTGATTATGTGCTAAAACATACACCAGGCAATACGGTTTCTAACCTCAGCTCAACGCGCGCTCTACGTGATGTGACGCGCAAGTATGGCATGCAGTATTACGCTTCTGCCGTTGGCGAGGTGAATGTTACAACTAAGATGAAAGAGGTAGGTGCAGTTATTGGTGGTGAAGGCAATGGTGGCGTGATTTATCCTGCCATTCATTATGGAAGAGACGCTTTGGTGGGCATCGCCTTACTCCTGAGCCATATCGCTCATGAAGGAAAAAAGCTGAGCGAGTTACGTGACACTTATCCATCTTATTACATGGCAAAGAACCGCATCGACTTAAAGCCAGACACTGATGTGCCAGCTATCTTGGCTAAAGTAAAGGAATTGTATCAGAAGGAGGAAATCAACGATATCGATGGCGTAAAGATAGACTTTGCCGATGCTTGGGTGCACTTGCGTAGCAGTAATACCGAACCAATCATCAGAGTATATAGCGAAGCAAGCTCTCCAGAAAAGGCAGAGATCATTGGTCAGAGAGTGATGTCTGTGGTAATGGAGCTGATTTGAAGATCTTAGTTTTCCAATACTACCTTATTATAGCGTTGCTAAGGCAACGCTATATTTTTTGCAAAAAACTTCTGTGTCTTGAAGCTGAAGACAACACTGGCAAAACTGTCCTAAATTTCCCCTATTTTGCTGCTTCGAAATAGCTCCGAGCGGAAGGCTCATTTAGTTCAAGCAAAAGGGGCATCCGCTCGGAGTAAACAGCCCTTTTACCAGAACTAATTGCAGCTTTCCCTTCAAGCAAAAAAAAGACTGTCCTAAATGTCGCTTTTTCTACTATTGAGCATAGATAGTCAAACGAGAGGGAAGTTTGAAATAACCAAACTTCCCTCTTGGAATAACCCAACTGACACTTTGCTATTTGCAAACTATCATCTTATTTTGCATATGCTTGATCGAGTATCTGATCAAGTTCTTCCACCTCTTTTACTTTCTTGAATAAGTCTGAAGCAAAGATGAAGTCGTTGAGCTTCTGGTTGGTAGAGGAAATGACCTCATGGCTTGTGCCTCGCCATTCCAAATTACCTTTGTAGATGAAGATGATGCTTTCGCCAATACCCATTACGGAATTCATATCATGGGTATTGATGATGGTGGTCATATTGTATTCATGGGTGATGCTCTGAATCAAGTCGTCGATTACCAATGACGTCTTTGGGTCAAGACCTGAATTGGGCTCATCGCAGAACAAGTACTGAGGATTAAGAGCTATGGCTCTGGCAATGGCTACACGCTTCTGCATACCACCACTGATCTCGCCAGGATACTTGTCATGCGCCTCACTCATCAGATTGACACGTTCCAAACAGAAACGGGCTCGACGTGTACGGTCTCTCAAAGTGTCGTTGCTAAACATATTGAGAGGGAACATTACATTCTCAAGCACCGTCATAGAGTCGAATAGAGCCGCACTCTGAAATATCATACCCATCTCACGACGAAGCAGTTTCTTTTCTTTCTTGCTCAAGCCCAGAAAGTCGCGACCATCATACAACAACTGACCACGATCAGGGGTCAGAAGTCCCACGATGCATTTCATCAGGACAGTCTTGCCTGAACCACTTTGGCCAATAACCAGGTTGGTCTTGCCATTCTCGAAAACGGCACTAATGTCTTTCAAGACTTCAACGCCATCGAATGATTTGTATATATCGCGAAGCTCAATCATTTTTGTCTGATGAAGATATTAATAGGAGTACCCCTGAAATTCCACCTCTCACGCAACTTGTTCTCCAAGAATCGCTTATAAGGATCCTTGATGTATTGTGGCAAGTTGGCAAAGAACACAAAAGAAGGAACGGCCACATTGGGCAGTTGGGTGATGTATTTTATCTTAAGCATCTTACCTTTAGTCATTGGAGGAGGATAGGCCTCAATGAGAGGAAGCAACTCTTCGTTTAGTTTAGCAGTTGGCACACGGTTTGATCTGTTCTTATAGACTTGGCGTGCCTCTTCCAAAACTTTTAATATGCGCTGTTTCGTCAGGGCAGAAGCAAAGATGATGGGAAAATCAATGAAAGGAGCAAAACGGTTGTAGATGGCATCTGTGAAGGTTTTGATGACTTTGTCATTTTTCTCTTCCACCAAATCCCACTTATTGACAACCACAACCAATCCTTTAGAGTTCTTCTGTATCAAGGAGAAGATGTTCAAGTCCTGACTCTCAACACCACGAGTGGCATCGAGCATGAGGATGCACACATCAGAGTTTTCTATAGCTCTAATGGAACGAACTACAGAATAATACTCAAGTTCCTCAGTCACCTTAGTTTTCTTACGAATGCCTGCAGTATCTACCAGATAGAAGTCGAAACCAAATTTATTATATCGGGTATAGATAGAGTCGCGAGTAGTGCCAGCAATATCTGTCACAATGTTGCGGTCTTCGCCTATCAAAGCATTGATAATGGATGACTTACCTGCATTGGGGCGTCCCACAACGGCTATGCGAGGCAAATTGTCTTCTAGCACTTCATCGTCTTTATTGAAATGGGAAACAACAGCATCAAGCAGATCACCTGTACCACTGCCTGTTAGGGCAGAAATGCAAAATGGGTCACCCAGTCCCAGACTATAAAATTCGGAAGCGCCAAATGCCAGATCATTATTGTCGGCCTTGTTGGCAACTAAGATAACAGGCTTCTTGGTTTTGCGAAGGATTACGCCCACTTCCCTATCCAAGTCATTCAATCCATATGCCACATCAACCACGAACAAAATAACATCGGCTTCATCTACTGCCAACAGTACTTGCTTATGAATTTCTTCTTCAAAAACATCCTCAGAATTGACAACCCATCCACCTGTGTCGATGACAGAGAACTCGCGTCCTCCCCATTCCGACTTTCCATATTGACGGTCACGGGTAGTACCTGCCTTCTCGGCAACAATAGCTCGACGGGTTTGCGTCAAGCGGTTGAAAATAGTGGACTTACCTACATTAGGACGTCCTACGATGGCAACAATATTTCCCATAATCTATTAGTTTATTAGGCTATCACAGCCTGGGTTTATGTATCAATCTTTTTGGTCGTATCCAAAGTTACGCAATTCTTTATCAGAATTACGCCAGTCTTTATCTACTTTAACAAAGGTTTCCAAATATATGGTTTTCCTGAAGAATTTCTCAAGACTCTTACGAGCTTCGGTGGAAACTTTCTTCAGTGCCTTACCTTGATGCCCTATGATAATACCTTTCTGAGAGTCACGCTCTACGTATATAACTGCATGGATGCTAATCTTTTGATCAGTCTCTTTGAATTGCTCCACTACTACTTCTACAGAATATGGTATTTCTTTATCATAATAGAGTAATATCTTCTCACGAAGAATCTCTGATACGAAAAACCGGGCAGGCTTATCTGTCCATTGGTCTTTCTCAAAATAAGGAGGACAATCAGGCATCAGTTCCTTTACCCTACGCAACACTACATCGACATTAAACTTATTGGATGCTGAAATTGGGATTATCTCAGCCTGAGGCAAGACTGCATGCCAAGCTTCAACAAGCTCCTCCAGCTTTTGCTGATTGCTCAAGTCTATCTTGTTAATCAACACAATGACAGGCACATCCAACTCGCTCACCCTCTCGATGAAATCGTTGTTTTTTTCTGCCTTTTCAATCACATCTGTTACATACAAAAGCACATCGGCATCTGTCAATGCAGATTTAGAGAACTCCAACATAGACTCTTGCAACTTGTATGCAGGTTTCAACACGCCAGGGGTGTCAGAAAACACGATTTGCATATCATCGGTATTGTAAATACCCATGATGCGATGACGAGTTGTCTGAGCCTTAAACGTAGCAATGGAGATTCGCTCTCCCAATAAGGCATTCATCAATGTGGACTTGCACACATTCGGATTTCCAACAATGTTCACAAAACCTGCTTTATGCATATAACCTTTACAATATCAGGACAAAAAAGCGCATCGTATGTATAAATATGATGCGCTTTTCATCTATGTTATTAATATTATTTATTTCTATCAGTGTGGTTAATCTTGTCTAAACGCTCCTGACCGTCATAACCCCAAACCAAATAGATTGCACCCCAAGAATAACCTGCACCGAAAGTGGTAAGAATCAGCTTATCACCTTTCTTGAGGATATGCTCATAGTCCATCAAACACAAAGGAACAGACACTGCACTGGTATTGCCATAATGCTCTATGTTGACCAGCACCTTTTCCTTTGATATCTGTAACATGTGGGCAACAGACTCAATAATACGCATGTTTGCCTGATGAGGAACAAACCATTTAATGTCGTCCTTAGTCAGTCCATTGTTCTCTATCACCTTGTTACAAGCCAATGTCATGTCTGTGACAGCATGCTTGAATACGGGACGGCCATCTTGGTAGATATAGTGCATCTGGTTGTCAACCGTAAAATAAGAAGGAGGACAGACAGAGCCACCTGCTTTCATGTGCAAAGATGGCAGGCCGAGACCATCTGTACGCAAGTATGAATCTATCACTCCAATCTCTTCGTTTGTTGGCTCCAAGAAGCAAGCTGCGGCTCCATCTCCAAACAAAGGACAGGTATTACGGTCATTGTAATTAACCATACATGACAACTTCTCAGCTGCCACAATGAGCACTTTCTTATATCTTCCTGCACGAATAAAATTAGCGCCTATCTCTAAAGCATACAAGAAACCACTGCAAGCCGCTTCCATATCAAAAGCGAAAGCGTTCTTTAAACCTAACTTCTCACAAAGGATGGAAGCGGTTGAGGGGAAATGATAGTCAGGTGTAGTCGTTGCAACCACCACCATATCAATATCATCTACATTTGCACCTGTTTCTCTTATTAGTTTTCTACAAGCCTTACGTGCCAAATAGCCACTACCCAATCCTTCTTCCTTTAAGATGTGACGTTCCTTAATACCAACATGGGACATAATCCATTCATCATTGGTATCAACCATCCTTGACAACTCTTCGTTAGTCAAGATATAATCAGGAACATAGCCTGCAAGCCCTGTGATAACGGCATTTATTTTTTCCATAGTTAGTTCTATAAATTGAGCTAAACAAAGGTAAGCGAAATGGCTTGCTCTACGGCAAACCTATTCTGCTTACCTGCCTAATTCATAATAGAACCACCGATTAAACGGCAGCCTCTTTTTCAACTGCCAACTTACCACGGTAATATCCACATGCTGGACATACAGTGTGATAAACATGCCACTCGCCACAATTTGGGCAAATTGCCAATGTAGGAGCAACTGCTACATCATGAGTTCTTCTCTTAGCAGTTCTAGTCTTAGACTGTCTTCTTTTAGGATGTGCCATTTTCTTATATTTTTAATTGTTATTTAATAATTTCTTCAAATCATTCCACCTGGGATCTATCACATTCTCCCCTGGAGGTTCACTATTCTCATCCTCAACAAATTGCTCTGAATGCTCTTTCAGGATTTTCATCATTTCCTTATTACACTCTCCTGGAGCATGAGTATGCTGAATAGGGATGGACAACGCAACAATTTCATAGAGGAACCATGCTACATTTACCTTTCCTTCATCCTCAGGAACTATCACCAAATCATCACCTTCGTCAAGATAAGCAGGACCAAACTTAACAAATAACTTATTGTTTGCATCAACAGGTTGAATCATATCATCCAGACATCTATCACACTGTATGATGACATGTCCATTAATGTACATGTCTAACTCAAACGAACTTGCCAGTTTCTTAACATGTACCTGAGCTTCTACGAGGCCACGAGTCACATCTTGAGTTTCTAATGCTGTAAAGAAATTGTCATCAAGAGAATAGGCGAACACTTTTTCATCTACCTCCATGATTTTCAAATCGATATCATATTTCTCTAACATGCCCATTTCTTCACTTAAACAGTTTGAGCTGCAAAGTTACAAAATAATCTGTATATAAAATGCTTTTATAAGCAAAAATATTTATTAATTGCCTAATAATATGTAAAAAAGCGGTCTTCAGGTAAAACCCAAAGACCGCTTCTCAACAAAGACGGCGGCTACCTACTCTCCCACCTTGTGGGCAGTACCATCGGCGTAGCCGGGCTTAACTTCTCTGTTCGGGATGGGAAGAGGTGGAACCCCGGCACTATAGCCACCTGAGTAAGTCTGACATGCCATACTTCGGC